>CALUZV010000044.1 GCA_944325345.1 uncultured Parabacteroides sp. | reverse complement strand
ACAGTCCTATAGCTCAGTTGGTTAGAGCGCTACACTGATAATGTAGAGGTCGGCAGTTCAACTCTGCCTGGGACTACGGAGCGCGTCGGAAGCGAAAGCCGAGAAGGAGACGCGAAACGGGGGATTAGCTCAGCTGGCTAGAGCATCTGCTTTGCAAGCAGAGGGTCAACGGTTCGAATCCGTTATTCTCCACAGAGAAAGATCTTTGACATGTTGGCAATAAAGAGCAAGCGAAAAAGTAGAGCAAGCTGAAGACATATCAATCCGGCACGGAAGTGCCAGGAAGAAGAAAAGCAAAGAAGGGCAGACGGTGGATGCCTAGGCTCTCGGAGGCGAAGAAGGACGTGATAAGCTGCGAAAAGCGCGGGGGAGGCGCAAATGGCCCTAGATCCCGCGATGTCCGAATGGGGCAACCCGGCAGGCAGTCGGCCTGTCATCCCGTTAGGGAGGCGAACGCGGGGAACTGAAACATCTAAGTACCCGCAGGAAGAGAAAACAACAGTGATTCCGCAAGTAGTGGCGAGCGAACGCGGAAGAGCCCAAACCGGAGGCGTTTCGGCGCCTCCGGGGTAGAAGGAGCACGATACGGCAAGAAGACTCCGAAGTGGAAGCCGCTGGAAAGCGGCGCCAGAGAAGGTGAAAGCCCGGTACACGAACCGGAGGCGAAGCCCAGTGTAATCCTGAGTAGCGCGGAGCACGAGGAATTCTGCGTGAATCAGCGGGGCCCATCCCGCAAGGCTAAATACTCCCGAGAGACCGATAGCGAACCAGTACCGTGAGGGAAAGGTGAAAAGAACCCCGAACAGGGGAGTGAAAAAGACCCTGAACCCGTCTGCCTACAAGCGGTCGGAGCACAGCAAAGTGTGACGGCGTGCCTTTTGCATAATGAACCTACGAGTTACTTACGTCGGCAAGGTTAAGCGTTTAAGGCGCGGAGCCGAAGCGAAAGCGAGTCTGAAAAGGGCGCCAGAGTCGTCGTGAGTAGACGCGAAACCAAGTGATCTACCCTTGTCCAGGATGAAGGTTGGGTAACACCAACTGGAGGTCCGGATGGATATACGTTGAAAAGTGTTCCAATGAGGTGAGGGTAGGGGTGAAAGGCTAATCAAACTTGGAGATAGCTCGTACTCCCCGAAATGCATTTAGGTGCAGCCTGCGGAATATATAGCATGAGGTAGAGCGACTGATTGGATGCGAGGGCTTCACCGCCTGTCAAGTCCAGACAAACTCCGAATGCGTGTTATAGGAATCCGTGGAGTGAGGGCGCGGGTGCTAAGGTCCGTGTCCGAGAGGAGAAGAATCCAGACCGCCTGCTAAGGTCCCGAAATGACGGTTAAGTTGAACTAACGAAGTCAGACTGCAGAGACAGCTAGGATGTTGGCTTGGAAGCAGCCATTCATTTAAAGAGTGCGTAACAGCTCACTAGTCGAGGAGTTTGGCGTGGATAATAATCGGGCATAAACCGTATACCGAAGCAGCGGATCTAGTAATAGATGGTAGGGGAGCATTCCAGCGGCGTAGAAGATGAGGGACGACCCTTGTTGGAGCTTCTGGAAAAGCAAATGTAGGTATAAGTAACGATAAAGGAGGTGAGAAACCTCCTCGCCGAAAGACAAAGGTTTCCTGATCAACGTTAATCGGATCAGGGTAAGTCGGGCCCTAAGGCGTAGCCGAACGGCGAAGCCGATGGAAGAAACGGTTAATATTCCGTTACTGGTTGTCTGAGCGAAGCGGGGACGGAGAAGTGAAAGTCCGGCCGGCTGACGGAAAAGCCGGTTGAAGGGTGTAGGTGTGGATCCGGGTAGGCAAATCCGCCCGGAGAGCCGAACCTGAAAGTATGCCGCGTGCGCAGCACAAGGCAATAAGGGCGTAACCAGGCTCCCGAGAAAATCCGCTAAGCATATCAGACAGGCACCCGTACTAAAACGGACACACGTGGTCGGGTTGAGAATACTGAGGCGCTCGAGTGAATCACGGTTAAGGAACTAGGCAAAATGGTCCTGTAACTTCGGGATAAAGGACGCTCCAGAGATGGAGTCGCAGAGAATAGGCCCAGGCGACTGTTTAACAAAAACACATGGCTGTGCGAAATAGCAAACATGAAGTATACAGCCTGACACCTGCCCGGTGCCGGAAGGTTAAGAGGAGAGCTTAGCGCAAGCGAAGGTTTGAATTGAAGCCCCGGTAAACGGCGGCCGTAACTATAACGGTCCTAAGGTAGCGAAATTCCTTGTCGGGTAAGTTCCGACCTGCACGAATGGTGTAACGATCTGGGCACTGTCTCAACCGTGAGCTCGGTGAAATTGTAGTATCGGTGAAGATGCCGATTACCCGCGATGGGACGAAAAGACCCCGTGAACCTTTACTATAGCTTTACATTGAATTTGGGCAATTGATGTGTAGGATAGGCCGGAGGCTGTGAAGCATGGACGCCAGTTTGTGTGGAGTCACCGTTGAAATACGGCCCTTTGATTGTTTGAGTTCTAACTCGCGGGAAGTGAGGACAGTGTATGGTGGGTAGTTTGACTGGGGTGGTCGCCTCCAAAAGCGTAACGGAGGCTTCTAAAGGTGCCCTCAGACCGATTGGTAACCGGTCGCAGAGTGTAATGGCAAAAGGGCGCTTGACTGGGAGAGAGACAACTCGATCAGGTAGGAAACTAGAGCATAGTGATCCGGTGGTTCCGCATGGAAGGGCCATCGCTCAAAGGATAAAAGGTACTCCGGGGATAACAGGCTGATCCCTCCCAAGAGCTCATATCGACGGAGTGGTTTGGCACCTCGATGTCGGCTCGTCACATCCTGGGGCTGGAGAAGGTCCCAAGGGTTGGGCTGTTCGCCCATTAAAGTGGCACGCGAGCTGGGTTCAGAACGTCGTGAGACAGTTCGGTCTCTATCTATCGTGGGCGCGGGATATTTGAGGGGTCCTGACACTAGTACGAGAGGACCGTGTTGGACGGACCGCTGGTGTATCGGTTGTGCCGCCAGGTGCACCGCCGGGTAGCCAAGTCCGGATTGGATAAGCGCTGAAAGCATCTAAGCGCGAAGCCAACCCCGAGATGAGATATCCATATTAGGGTCGTTTGAGACGAAGACGTAGATAGGCTGCAGGTGTAAAGACAGCGATGTCAAAGCCGAGCAGTACTAATAGCCCGAAAGCTTTGCTTCGGAAGAAGGATTGATATGTAGGCAGGAAGAAAGTTCTATGGATCCTGCTCTTTATTGCGGACACATGTTGAAAGAAAAGACATTAAGGTGGTTATGGCATTGGGGTTCCACCTCTATCCATCCCGAACAGAGAAGTTAAGCCCAATCACGCCGATGGTACTGCGTAACAGTGGGAGAGTAGGTAGCCGCCGTTTTAGAAAGAAGAGAGCTGTTCC
>CALUZV010000043.1 GCA_944325345.1 uncultured Parabacteroides sp. | reverse complement strand
TCTTTAGCTCAGTTGGCCAGAGCACGTGATTTGTAATCTCGGGGTCGTTGGTTCGAATCCGACAAGAGGCTCGAAAGAATTGACAATTGAGAATGAACAATGGACAATTAAATTTTCAATTATCAATTGTGAATTGTCAATTGAAAAAAAAGGGCAGTTACCAGAGTGGCCAAATGGGGCTGACTGTAACTCAGCTGGCTTACGCCTTCGGTGGTTCGAATCCATCACTGCCCACGAGAAATGCGGAAGTAGCTCAGTCGATAGAGCATTAGCCTTCCAAGCTGAGGGTCGCGGGTTTGAGTCCCGTCTTCCGCTCTTACATTTGCCTAAATAGCTCAGCGGTAGAGCACTTCCTTGGTAAGGAAGAGGTCCCGAGTTCAAGTCTCGGTTTAGGCTCTATAATAATAAGGATAAAGATCATTAATCAATAAAGAACATTTAAGTTATGGCAAAAGAGAAATTTGACAGATCGAAACCACATGTAAACATTGGTACGATTGGTCACGTTGACCACGGTAAAACAACTTTGACGGCTGCTATCACAACAGTATTGGCAAAGAAAGGTCTTTCAGAACAGCGTTCTTTCGATTCTATCGATAATGCTCCTGAAGAAAAAGAAAGAGGTATTACTATCAACACTGCTCACGTAGAGTATCAGACTGCAAACCGTCACTATGCACATGTTGACTGTCCGGGTCACGCTGACTACGTAAAGAACATGGTTACAGGTGCTGCTCAGATGGACGGTGCTATCATCGTAGTAGCTGCTACTGATGGTCCTATGCCTCAGACTCGCGAGCACATTCTGTTGGCTCGTCAGGTAAACGTTCCGAAGTTGGTTGTTTTCATGAACAAATGCGACATGGTGGACGATGAAGAAATGTTGGAGTTGGTAGAAATGGAAATGCGTGAATTGCTTTCATTCTACGGCTACGATGGCGACAATACTCCTATCATCCGTGGTTCTGCTCTGGGTGCTTTGAATGGCGATCCGAAATGGGAAGAAAAGATCATGGAGCTGATGGATGCTTGCGATACTTGGATTCCTCTGCCTCCGCGTGAAGTTGATAAGCCGTTCTTGATGCCGGTTGAAGACGTCTTCTCTATCACAGGTCGTGGTACAGTAGCAACAGGTCGTATCGAAACTGGTGTTGTTAAGGTAGGCGACGAAGTACAGATCATTGGTCTAGGCGCTGATGGCAAGAAGTCAGTTGTTACGGGTGTTGAAATGTTCCGTAAGCTGTTGGATCAGGGCGAAGCTGGTGATAACGTAGGTTTGTTGCTCCGTGGTATCGACAAGAACGAAGTTAAGCGTGGTATGGTAATCTGCCACCCGGGTCAGGTTAAGCCTCACTCTAAGTTCAAAGCAGAGGTTTATATCTTGAAGAAAGAAGAAGGTGGTCGTCATACTCCGTTCCACAACCACTACCGTCCTCAGTTCTATATCCGTACATTGGACGTAACTGGCGAAATCAAGTTGCCGGAAGGAACTGAAATGGTAATGCCGGGCGATAACGTAACAATCGAAGTAGAATTGATCTATCCGGTAGCATGTAGCGTAGGTTTGCGTTTCGCTATTCGTGAAGGTGGTCGTACGGTAGGTGCTGGTCAGATTACTGAACTGGAAAATTAATTGATTGATTATAGCAATTGGCAATAGAAGATTATTTCAAGAATAATTTTTATTGTCAATTGTTTTACGGAACTAGCTCAGTTGGTAGAGCACTGGTCTCCAAAACCAGGTGTCGGGAGTTCGAGTCTCTCGTTCCGTGCTAAAAAGAATGATTCAATGAAGAAGATAATTGAATATATTAAAGAATCTTATAACGAACTTGTTTATAAGGTTTCTTGGCCTACGAGAGCAGAGTTATCTAATAGTGCTGTGGTTGTTATGATTGCTTCCCTTATAATCGCAGCATTTATCTTTGTTGTTGACATGGGTTTCGAAGGCGTGATGCGATTCTTCTATGAAAAGATTTTTTAATCTGTGATGGGTATGTCTGACGTTCAAAAAAAATTTTATGTTCTACGTGCCATTAGTGGTAAGGAGAATAAGGCTAAAGAATACTTGGAAGCAGAAATAAAGAATACAGATTTAGGAGAATATGTATCGCAAGTTCTGATTCCGACAGAGAAAACTTTTACAGTACGGAATGGTAAAAAGGTTGTGAAAGAACGGGCTTATTTGCCAGGTTATGTATTAGTAGAAGCTGCGTTGGTTGGAGAAGTTGCGCATCGTCTGAGAAACATTCCTAACATTATTGGATTTTTAGGGGGATTAGATAATCCCGTTCCGTTACGTCCTTCAGAAGTGAATCGTATTTTAGGTACGGTTGATGAACTGCAAGAACAGCCGGATGACTTGGAAGTTCAATATTTGGTAGGAGAAACGGTGAAAATCACATTCGGTCCGTTTAATGGATTTAGTGGTGTCATCGAAGAAGTCAATGCCGAGAAAAAGAAACTTAAAGTGATGGTTAAAGTCTTTGGACGTAAGACCCCTTTGGAGTTGGCTTATACGCAAGTTGAGAAAGAGTAAATGCTCTGGTTACGAAAAGTATTTTTCTCTTTCTGTTATTGATGTTATAATATTTAAATTTCAGAAAAATGGCTAAAGAAGTTGCTGGACAAATCAAATTGCAGATTAAAGGAGGAGCAGCAAACCCTTCTCCCCCAGTAGGACCTGCTTTGGGTTCTAAGGGTATTAATATTATGGAGTTTTGCAAGCAATTTAATGCCAAGACCCAAGACAAAGCCGGTAAAGTGTTACCTGTGGTAATTACTTACTATACCGATAAATCTTTTGACTTTGTCGTTAAAACACCGCCTGTAGCTATTCAGTTATTGGAAGCTACAAAACAAAAGAGCGGTTCTGCAGAACCTAACCGTAAGAAGATTGCGGAAATTACTTGGGATCAAGTAAAGGCTATTGCAGAAGACAAGTTGGTTGATTTGAATTGCTTTACTGTTGATTCAGCCATGAGAATGGTTGCGGGGACGGCTAGAAGTATGGGTATCACTGTTAAAGGGACATTCCCAGGTAGTAACTAATAAACTTCAATTGAAATGAGTAAACTTACAAAAAATCAGAAGTTGGCTTTAGGAAAGATTGAAGCTGGGAAAGCCTATTCATTGAAAGAAGCTTCAGCGTTGGTTAAAGAAATAACAACAACGAAATTTGATGCTTCAGTGGATATGGATGTCCGTTTAGGTGTTGATCCCCGTAAGGCCAATCAAATGGTAAGAGGTGTGGTTTCATTACCTCATGGAACAGGAAAGCAGGTGCGGGTTCTTGCATTATGTACACCAGACAAGGAAGCAGAAGCTACAGCAGCAGGTGCTGACTATGTTGGGTTAGAAGAATATATCGAGAAGATCAAAGGTGGTTGGACAGATGTTGATGTCATCATTACAATGCCTTCTGTTATGGGTAAAATCGGTGCTCTCGGTCGTATATTAGGTCCGCGTGGCTTAATGCCGAATCCGAAGAGTGGTACGGTTACCAATGAGATTGGCAATGCAGTGAAGGAAGTAAAACAAGGTAAGATTGACTTTAAAGTTGATAAAGCCGGTATTGTCCATACTTCCATTGGTAAGATATCTTTTAATGCGGATCAAATTCGTGATAATGCCAAGGAATTTGTTTCAACCTTGTTGAAATTAAAACCATCTGCAGCTAAAGGTACGTATATAAAGAGCATTTATCTTTCAAGTACTATGAGTGCGGGTATAAAAGTAGACCCCAAATCAGTTGATGAACTTTAAAAACAATTGAACAATGAGAAAGGAAGATAAAGGTGTAATTATAGAGCAACTGACGGCTACGTTGAAGGAGTATCCTAATTTCTATTTGACGGATATTGAGGCTATCGATGCCGAGAAAACGAGTAAATTGAGACGGGAATGCTTTAAGAATGAAGTTAAGTTAGTTGTTGTTAAGAACAGTTTGCTGAAAAAGGCTCTGGAGAATATTGAAGGTGATTTTTCACCGTTGCACGATGCGTTAAAGGGCAACACTGCTGTCATGTTTTCGCAAGTTGCTAATGCTCCAGCTCGTTTGATCAAAGATTTTACTAAAGATACTAAAGGTGAGGGTAAGCCTCAGTTAAAAGGTGCCTATGTACAAGAAAGTTTCTATGGTGCTGATGCTTTAGAACAATTAGTAAATATCAAGAGCAAGAAAGAACTCATTGCCGACGTTATTGCTTTGTTGGAATCTCCGGCGAAGAATGTTATTTCAGCTCTGCAGTCATCAGGGCAAACTATCCATGGTTTGTTGAAAACTTTGGAAGAAAGATAAATTAATAAATCAAATAGTAAAATAATCATTTAAATCATACAAAAATGGCAGATTTGAAAGCTTTTGCAGAACAATTAGTAAACCTGACCGTAAAAGAAGTTAGTGAATTGGCTACAATCTTGAAAGAAGAATATGGTATTGAACCGGCTGCTGCAGCTGTTGCTGTTGCAGGTCCTGCTGCTGCTGGTGCTGCAGCTGTAGAAGAAAAAACTTCTTTTGATGTAGTATTGAAATCCGCTGGTGCGGCTAAATTGCAGGTTGTTAAGGCCGTTAAGGAACATTGTGGTCTTGGCTTGAAAGAAGCAAAAGATTTAGTAGATGGTGCTCCTAGCACAGTGAAAGAAGGTCTTTCTAAGGAAGATGCTGAAGCATTGAAGAAAGCTTTGGAAGACGCAGGAGCGGAAGTTGAGCTTAAATAAGAACTATTAGCCTGGGCATCAGGTTAGTCGGTTAAGAATCTTCTGAGAGGGAGATTCTTAACCTTTTTGTGTCTAAATTTTAGTGAGTTCAATAAAATCCTTTCTGAATGTCTTCATCAACAGTTAAACAAAGAATAAATTTTGCTTCGATAAAAGCTCTTCCTTATCCGGATTTTCTCGAAGTACAATTGAAGTCTTTCCAGGACTTCTTACAACTTGACACACCTCCTGAAAAGAGAAAAAAAGAGGGACTGTATAAGGTATTTGCTGAAAATTTCCCAATAGCAGATACCCGGAATAATTTTGTGTTAGAATTCTTAGATTATTATATTGATCCTCCTCGCTACAGTATTGATGAATGTATTGCTCGGGGGTTGACATATAGTGTTCCTTTAAAGGCGAAATTAAAACTATATTGTACTGACCCGGATCATGAAGATTTCGATACCGTTATTCAGGATGTGTATTTAGGGCCTATCCCCTATATGACGGAACGAGGTACGTTTGTAATTAATGGTGCTGAACGCGTAGTCGTTTCCCAGTTACATCGTTCTCCTGGTGTATTCTTCGGTCAAAGTACTCATGCAAATGGAACTAAGCTGTATTCAGCACGAATAATTCCATTTAAAGGTTCCTGGATCGAATTTGCTACGGACATAAATAATGTAATGTATGCATATATCGATCGTAAAAAGAAATTGCCCGTAACGACGCTATTGCGTGCTATTGGCTTTGAAAGTGATAAAGATATTCTTGAAATCTTCAATTTAGCAGAAGAGGTTAAGGTTACTAAAGCTAATCTGAAAAAGTATGTAGGGCGTAAATTGGCTGCACGTGTCCTTAAGACTTGGGTTGAAGATTTCGTTGATGAAGATACGGGCGAAGTTGTTTCTATTGAGCGTAACGACGTAATTATTGATCGTGAATCTGTCTTGGATAATGATAGCGTTGATGCTATTCTGGAATCAGGAGCGCAAACTATCTTATTACATAGAGAAGATCAAAATTTGTCGGATTATGCCATTATTTATAATACGTTACAGAAGGATCCCAGTAATTCGGAGAAAGAAGCTGTCCTTTATATCTATCGACAACTGAGAAATGCTGAGCCGGCTGACGAAGCAAGTGCTCGAGAAGTTATTACGAACTTGTTCTTCTCCGAGAAACGTTACGATTTGGGCGAGGTCGGACGCTACCGTATTAATAAGAAATTGAATCTTACGACAAGTGAAGATGTTAAGGTCTTAACAAAGGAAGATATTATTGAGATTATCAAATATTTGATAGAACTGATAAACTCAAAAGCAATAGTAGATGATATCGACCATTTGAGTAATCGTCGTGTTCGCACGGTTGGTGAACAGTTGTATAATCAGTTTGGTATTGGATTGGCTCGTATGTCTCGTACGGTGCGTGAACGTATGAATGTTCGAGACAATGAGGTATTTACTCCAATTGATTTGATTAATGCAAAGACAATATCTTCAGTTGTTAATTCATTCTTTGGGACAAATGCTTTGTCTCAGTTTATGGATCAGACAAACCCGTTGGCGGAAATTACGCATAAGCGTCGTTTGTCAGCATTAGGTCCTGGAGGTTTGTCTCGTGATCGTGCTGGTTTCGAAGTTCGAGATGTGCATTATACGCATTATGGTCGTTTGTGTCCTATTGAGACTCCGGAAGGTCCGAATATCGGTTTGATTTCTTCTTTGTGTGTATATGCAAAAATAAATGATCTTGGTTTCATTGCAACCCCATATCGTCGAGTTGAAAATGGCGTGGTTGATATGTCTCTGGAGGGATTGCGTTATTATACTGCAGAGGAGGAAGAGGATAAGATCATTGCTCAGGGAAATGCTCCGTTGGATGAACACGGACATTTCGTTCGGGATAGAGTAAAGGCTAGACAAGAGGCTGATTTTCCTGTAGTAGCTCCTTCTGAAGTAAATTTGATGGATGTTTCTCCTACTCAAATTGCTTCTATTGCGGCATCTTTGATTCCTTTCTTGGAGCATGATGATGCGAACCGTGCGTTGATGGGTTCAAACATGATGCGTCAGGCTGTACCTTTGTTGCGCACTGATGCTCCGATTGTAGGAACTGGTATTGAGGCACAAGTTGCTCGTGATTCTCGTACTCAGATTGTTGCAGAGCGTGAAGGTGTGATTATATTTGTCGATGCAACTTGTATCAAGATAAAATATGATAGAACGGAAGATGAAGAATTTGTAAGTTTTGAAGATTCCGTTGTTACTTATAATATTCCGAAATGGCGTAAGACTAATCAATCGACAACTGTCGATTTGCGTCCGATTTGCCATCGTGGTCAGCGCGTAAAAGCGGGTGATATTTTGACTGAGGGATATTCTACTCAGAATGGCGAATTGGCCTTAGGTCGTAATGTGAAAGTGGCTTATATGCCATGGAAAGGTTACAACTATGAGGATGCTATCGTCTTGAATGAGCGTATGGTGCGTGAGGATTTCTTTACATCTGTTCATGTTGATGAATATATCTTGGAGGTGCGCGAGACGAAACGTGGTATGGAGGAATTGACTTCCGATATACCGAATGTGAGTGAAGATGCAACCAAGGATTTGGATGAAAGAGGAATTGTCCGTGTCGGTGCTCGTATTCAGCCGGGTGATATTTTGATTGGTAAGATTACACCGAAGGGTGAATCTGATCCATCACCGGAAGAAAAATTGCTGCGTGCTATCTTTGGTGATAAGGCGGGTGATGTAAAGGATGCTTCCTTGAAGGCGACACCGTCTTTGCGTGGTGTGGTAATTGATACGAAGCTGTTCTCCAAAGCTGTCAAGAAGCGTAAATCGAGACTGAGCGATAAGGCTATCTTGCCTAAATTGGACGAAGAGTATGATGTGAAGATGGCTGACCTGAAGAATCTTTTAATCAGCAAACTCTTGGAATTGACGTCAGAAGAGCTTTCTCAGGGTGTAAAAGATTATTTGAATTCTGAAGTGATAGCCAAAGGTTCGAAATTTACTCGGGCTGCATTAGAAGGTTTGGATTATAATTCAGTTCAGGTTAGCAATTGGACTGCAAATGCTCATAAAAATGAGTTAATCAAGCAGATTATTCTGAACTACTTGAAGAAGTATAAAGAATTGGATGCTGAATTGCGCCGTAGAAAGTTTGACTTAACTATCGGTGATGAACTTCCGACCGGAATCGTGCAGATGGCCAAGGTTTATATCGCGAAGAAACGTAAGATTCAAGTAGGTGATAAGATGGCCGGTCGCCACGGTAACAAGGGTATCGTGTCTAAGATTGTTCGTCAAGAAGATATGCCGTTCCTTGAAGATGGTACGCCGGTTGATATTTGTTTGAATCCGTTGGGTGTGCCTTCTCGTATGAACTTGGGACAGATTTTTGAAGCTGTGCTGGGTTGGGCTGGCCGGAGTTTGGATGTGAAGTTTGCAACTCCGATTTTTGATGGCGCAACCTTGGACGATTTGAATGCGTGGACGGATAAAGCTGGTATTCCTCGTTACGGTAAGACTTATTTGTATGATGGTGGTACGGGTGAGCGTTTCGACCAGCCGGCAACAGTCGGTGTTACTTACTTCTTGAAGTTAGGACACATGGTTGATGATAAGATGCACGCACGTTCTATCGGTCCGTATTCTTTGATTACGCAACAGCCGTTAGGGGGTAAAGCTCAATTCGGTGGTCAGCGTTTCGGAGAAATGGAGGTTTGGGCTTTGGAAGCATTTGGTGCAGCTCATGTCTTGCAGGAAATCTTGACAATTAAGTCTGATGACGTGGTTGGCCGCTCGAAGGCGTACGAGGCAATTGTCAAAGGTGATCCGATGCCTCAGCCGGGAATCCCCGAATCTTTGAATGTATTGTTGCATGAGCTGAGAGGTCTTGGTTTGAGCATCACTTTGGAATAATATTCGAATATTATCATAAAGCAGGCAGGATTTTCCTGTCTGCTTCAACTATTGAATAACTCTTTATAAATTAATAATATGGCCTTTAGAAAAGATAACAAGATAAAGAGTAACTTTTCAAAAATAACAATCGGTTTGGCTTCGCCGGAGGAGATTCTGGAAAATTCCAGCGGTGAAGTGTTGAAACCGGAAACTATCAACTATCGTACTTACAAGCCGGAGCGTGATGGTTTGTTTTGTGAGCGTATCTTCGGTCCGGTAAAGGACTACGAATGTCATTGTGGTAAATACAAGCGTATTCGTTATAAAGGTATTGTCTGCGATCGTTGTGGTGTGGAAGTTACCGAGAAGAAAGTTCGTCGTGAACGTATGGGACATATCCACTTGGTTGTGCCCATTGCCCACATTTGGTACTTCCGTTCTTTGCCTAACAAGATTGGTTATCTGTTGGGTTTACCTACCAAAAAATTGGATGCAATCATCTATTATGAACGCTATGTAGTTATTCAGGCTGGTTGCACCGACCGTGCGGCAGATTTGGATTTGTTGTCTGAAGAGGAATATTTGGAAATTCTGGATTCTCTGCCTAAGGAAAACCAGATGTTGGATGATTCAGATCCCAATAAGTTCATCGCGAAGATAGGTGCAGAGGCTATTTATGATTTGTTGGCACGTTTGAATCTGGATGATTTGTCTTACGAATTGCGCCACCGTGCCAGCACGGACAGCTCTCAGCAGCGTAAGAACGAGGCGTTGAAGCGTCTGCAGGTGGTTGAGTCTTTCCGTGCTTCAAAGGGAAAGAACAAGCCGGAATGGATGATTATGAAGGTTATCCCGGTGATTCCGCCTGAATTGCGTCCGTTAGTTCCGCTGGATGGTGGTCGTTTCGCGACATCAGACTTGAATGATTTGTATCGTCGTGTTATTATTCGTAATAACCGTCTGAAACGATTAATTGATATCAAAGCTCCGGAAGTTATCTTGCGTAATGAAAAACGTATGCTTCAGGAGGCCGTCGATTCTTTGTTTGATAATTCCCGTAAGTCGAGCGCCGTTAAGACGGATGCTAATCGTCCGCTGAAGTCTTTGTCTGATAGCTTGAAGGGTAAGCAGGGCCGTTTCCGTCAGAACTTGCTGGGTAAGCGTGTCGATTATTCTGCTCGTTCGGTTATTGTGGTTGGTCCGGAATTGAAGATGCACGAATGCGGTTTGCCGAAGGATATGGCGGCTGAATTGTATAAGCCGTTTATCATCCGTAAGCTGATCGAACGTGGTATCGTAAAGACGGTGAAGTCTGCCAAGAAGATTGTCGATCGGAAGGAACCGGTGGTTTGGGATATCTTGGAATATGTGATGAAGGGTCATCCGGTCTTGTTAAACCGTGCCCCGACGTTGCACCGTCTGGGTATCCAGGCTTTCCAGCCTAAATTGATAGAAGGTAAGGCTATCCAGTTGCACCCGTTGGCTTGTACGGCGTTCAATGCCGACTTCGATGGCGACCAGATGGCAGTTCACTTGCCTTTAGGAAATGAAGCTATATTGGAAGCGCAGATGTTGATGCTGGCTTCTCATAATATATTGAATCCGGCTAACGGTGCCCCGATTACTGTGCCTTCGCAGGATATGGTGTTGGGTCTGTACTACATCACGAAACTTCGCAAGGGTACAAAGGGCGAAGGTTTGGTCTTCTACGGACCGGAAGAGGCTACGATTGCTTACAACGAAGGTAAGCTGGATATCCATGCTCCGGTTAAGGTGTATGTAGAGGATTTGGATGAAAACGGTCAGTTGGTAAAGAAAATGGTCGAGACTTCTGTCGGTCGTTTGATGGTAAACGAGTTTGTTCCGAAAGAAGTGGGCTATTTGAACGAGGTTTTGGGTAAGAAGGCGCTGCGTGATATTATCGGTAAGGTTATCAAGGCTTGCGGTGTTGCTCGTACAGCTCAGTTCCTTGACGATATCAAGAACTTGGGTTATTATATGGCCTTCAAGGGTGGTCTGTCGTTCAACTTGGCCGACGTTTTGATTCCGCCTGAAAAGGATGAGTTGGTAAAGAAGGGTTATGATGAAGTGGAACAAATCATGGCCAACTATAACATGGGTTTCATCACCAACAACGAACGATACAACCAGATTATTGATACTTGGACGCATGTCAATAGCAATTTGTCTAACATTTTGATTAAGCAGCTGGCTGCGGATAACGACGGTTTCAATTCTATCTACATGATGATGGATTCCGGTGCCCGTGGTTCTAAGGAGCAGATTCGTCAGTTGTCCGGTATGCGTGGTTTGATGGCTAAGCCGCAGAAGAGTGGTTCTGAAGGTGCTCAGATTATTGAAAACCCGATTCTTTCTAACTTTAAGGAGGGGCTTTCGGTGTTGGAGTACTTCATCTCTACCCACGGTGCTCGTAAGGGTCTTGCCGATACGGCCTTGAAGACTGCCGATGCCGGTTATCTGACTCGTCGTCTGGTCGATGTTTCTCACGACGTGATTATCAACGAAGAAGATTGCGGCACTTTGCGTGGTTTGGTATGTACGGAATTGAAAAACAACGAGGAAGTCATCGCTTCTTTGTATGAACGTATCTTGGGTCGCGTTTCAGTTCACGATATTGTTCATCCGCTGACTGGCAAGGTTATTGTGAAGGCTGGCGAGGAAATTCGTGAGGATGCGGCGAAGGAAATCCAGGAATCGCCTATCGAAAGCGTTGAAATCCGTTCGGTTTTGACCTGCGAATCGAAGCGTGGTGTTTGTGCGAAGTGCTACGGCCGCAACTTGGCTACAAACCGTATGGTTCAGAAGGGCGAAGTGGTCGGTGTTATCGCTGCCCAGTCTATCGGTGAGCCGGGTACTCAGTTGACATTGCGTACGTTCCATGTCGGTGGTATCGCTTCTAACGTGGCTACGGAAAATAGCATCTCTTGTAAGTATGAACAGGCTATCTTGGAAATCGAAGAGTTGCGTGCGGTCGAGGCTGAAGAAAACGGCAAGAAGTTCCAGGTTGTCGTAAGCCGTCTGGCCGAATTGCGCTTGATTGACCCGAACACGAAGATTGTCTTGATGGTTCACAATATCCCGTATGGTTCTAAGTTGTTCTTTAACAGCGGTGATATGCTGAAGAAGGGTGATACAATCATCGAATGGGACCCGTTCAACGCCGTTATTGTTTCTGAAGTTTCCGGTAAGTTGGAATTCGAAAGTGTTATCGAGAATGTAACGTACAAGGTGGAAAGCGACGAAACTACCGGTTTGAAGGAAAAGATTATCATCGAATCGAAGGACAAGACTAAAGCTCCGGCTGCTCACGTCGTCGATGAAAATGGAAATTATCTGAAGAACTATTCTTTGCCGTTGGGTGCTCACGTTGTGAAGGACGAAGGGGATACGATTAAGGCCGGTGAGGTCTTGGTTAAGATTCCGCGTGCCGTCAGCAAGGCGGGTGATATCACCGGTGGTCTTCCGCGTGTTACGGAGTTGTTCGAGGCTCGTAACCCGTCCAATCCGGCTGTTGTTTCCGAAATCGATGGTGAGGTTGGCTTCGGCAAGATTAAGCGTGGTAATCGTGAAATCACGGTAACTTCCAAGTTGGGTGAAGTGAAGAAATATATGGTTCCGCTTTCGAAACAGCTCTTGGTTCAGGAGAACGACTACATCCGCGCCGGTATGCCTCTCTCGGATGGTGCTATCACGCCGTCTGATATCTTGGCTATCATGGGTCCGACGGCCGTTCAAGAATATATCGTGAATGAAATCCAAGACGTTTACCGCCTCCAGGGTGTGAAGATTAACGACAAGCATTTCGAGGTGATTGTCCGCCAGATGATGCGCAAGGTCGAAATTATCGATCCGGGAGATTCTCGTTTCTTGGAGCAACAGGTGGTTGATAAGCTGGAAGTGATGGAAGAGAACGACCGTATCTGGGGCAAGAAGGTGGTTACCGATCCGGGAGATTCTCAGACGTTGAAGGCCGGCCAGATCGTAACCGCTCGCAAACTGCGCGACGAAAACAGTATGTTGAAGCGCCGCGACTTGCGTCTGGTTGAAACTCGCGATGCGGTTCCGGCTACGGCTAACCAGATTCTCCAGGGTATCACCCGTGCCGCTTTGCAGACGAACAGCTTCATGTCGGCTGCTTCCTTCCAGGAAACGACGAAGGTGCTGAACGAGGCTGCCATCAACGGCAAGGTGGACAGATTGGAAGGCTTAAAGGAAAATGTCATCTGTGGCCATTTAATTCCTGCCGGTACAGGCCAGCGGGAGTTCGACAAGTTGATTGTCGGCGCTAAGGACGAGTTCGACCGGATTATGGCGAACCGTAAGAATGTTGTCGATTTCAACGCTATGGACAAAGATGATTAATCCATAAAAATAATGACTTAGCAGAGAAGACGGCTCCATGCTTCAGCATGGGCCGTTTTTTTATACCCTTTTTATTGCTTTCGTAGGTTACGACGAGGCTTTTCGAGGTCGTAAAGTCCTTTTGAAAGTTTCGACGGCATGCCTATCGGTAAGCCGGAGTCCAGAAAGAAATCGCCGGTTTCGTCCCCGAAAACCCCTACTTTCGTCCAAAGAAAGCATAGCTCTGGAAAAAATTCTACGATTTTTCTTGCAGATTCATAAATCGTCCTTACCTTTGCAACGATTCCGCGGCGGGAAGTGTCCCGCAGAAAGGGAATCATTTTAATTTATTGTAAGCATTTACGGATATTATTCCAAAGTTGAAAATCGCCAATTTTTAATCATAACGGGATGATAGACAATAAATGCTTGCGCTCTGAGAGTATTCTTCTTTTAAGGATTTAAAGAAAAAAAGAATTATACCGCATAGAGCGCGGGCTGTTGTTTTATTATTGTTATGATGGGCGTTTGGCGATAATATACACTAATCGTTGTAATTTCCTGATATATAAAATAAAAAGCCCGCTTGTTAAGAAAGCGGGT
>CALUZV010000042.1 GCA_944325345.1 uncultured Parabacteroides sp. | reverse complement strand
TTGCGGAAGTAGCTCAGTCGATAGAGCATTAGCCTTCCAAGCTGAGGGTCGCGGGTTTGAGTCCCGTCTTCCGCTCATTAGGTCAAAGGAGAGGAGAGCCGAAAGGTTTCTCCTCTTTTTTTATGCCTATGTCTCGCTTGGCTTGTCTTCCGAATCCTTGTTTCCTTCCTTTTTCAACTCTTCGCGGAATTCGGCAGGCGTTACCCCGAACTTCTTCAGGAATAATCGGTGGAAAGTACGGGACGACATCCCGCAGGTCTCGGCTATGGCGTTAATCGTATAGTTGGTATGCTTTTGGATAAGCTTGACGGCATACATCAGGCGGAGATTATTGATGTAATCCGGGAATGAAACGCCAGCGTAGGTCCGGAACAGGTTCGCAAACTTATTCTTCGGGATGTAGATAATCTTCAACAGCTCCTCGCGCGAGAAACTCGGATTGAGGAAGAGCTGCCTGCTGATGATTTCCTGCTCTATCCGCTCGAAGAGCTTGCGGTCGGCCTCGTTTTTCTTCTCGCTGTCGGTTTCTTCGGTCGGAAGGTCCTTCTCCGGGATATTCTCCGTTTCCTCGAGGCAGTCCTCCAGGTTGCATTGCTTCCTCAGTTCGATATTTTCCTCTTGCTTGCGGAATAATTCCTCGTTCTTTTTCTGTAGCTCCTTTATCATATTTGCCATCGCGACGTTCTTTTTTTCTATCACCCTATTATGGCGGATGAAAAGGAAGAGAAGGACGCCCAGCAGTGCCCCCACGCACAGCAACAAAGCTATCACAACCAGATGCCGCTCCATCCTGACCGCCTGCTCCTGTATGCGCAAGTCTTTGGCATTCATATCATAGACCATCGCCAACTCGAGAGCCGCGCTTTCCTGCTCCCTGTTCTTGATGCTGTCGCGCAGGACGGAAAGGCGTTCGAAATAGCGCGACGATTCCGCGTAATTGCCTACATCGCGATAGGCCATGCCGAGTGATTTGATGATAGTCGTCATGTGATAGTTTATCGTATCGCCTTGTTCCTTCAGGAATTTCTCCCGCAGGGTGTTCATCCGGATGATTTCGTCGTACTTCCCGCAATCGAATAGGTAAGGCATGATAAGATAATCATCGCGCGAGTTTTCGTGGCTCAACGCAAGGAACTTTTCGTAGTACTCCCGCGCCTCCGTTGTCCGCCCGAGCCGTTGGAGGACGACGGCACGGTGCGCGAACACCGCCTTCTGCTCTTTCTCGGTCAACCCCTCCATCCGGCTTCCTGCATCGAGAGCCTGACCGACCACCTTCTCCAGCATATCGATGCACCGGAGGGCGTCTTCGTTCCGCTCTTGCCGTTCGTAGAAGATAATGAGTGTGTTATAGTTGTAGCGGAGGTTATCGAACTTATACTTGTAGTCGCTTTCGGCCATCCGCTCCGTAGCCATCTCCATCAGCCGCAGGCCCTCGTTCTCCTGTCCTTGGTAGAAAAGCGATTTCCCCATGTTGAACATCGCGACGGCCTCCATCGCCTTGTCCCCGACGGCTTCCGCCTTCTCCTGGAGCTTTTTGATATACTCCATCTTCTTCGATTCGTTGTGCAGGCCGTCGTAGCAAGATATCAAGCGGTGTAGCTGCGACATATAACGCTCATCGACCTCCCGCACCGAGTCGTTTTCCAAGGCGCGGGTGTAATCTTTCAGTGCCTGGTAGTAGTATCCATTATTAAAATAAAGATCGCCTTCGGTCATGTCGAGCCGGTAGTCGGGCAGCGACTCCCGGAGGCGCAGTTCGTCCATGATTTGCTGGGCGAGGGGGAAATCGGTGAACGTATATTCATAGACCGCGTCTTCCGTCAGCAGGCTGTCGGGCAACGAGGCGCTCCGCAGCGAATACGGTATTAATATAAGGAATAGCGAAGTCAGCAGTACACTATAAATTCTTTTCATATCCTGTGAAAAAGTATTATTTTTTGTTTGCACGCCCAAAATTAGGGATAAATTTTAAATAGGTGGGTGTCGGGAAGGAAGTTTTTTGGTTGATATTGTACCCCATCCTCCTTCGGGGACTTCCCCTAAGGCTGGGAAAGAGGGAAGATTGTAATGGATTCCACGCCGGAGTACCGTCCCAATCTGTAGCTAAGGCTAAAAATTTTCAGCAAGTACAATTTCACCCCTGCATCGGCACTTCCTTTTTTCCGGAAGTACAATTTCACCCCTGCAACAGTGCTTACTTTTTTCAGGAAGTACAATTTCACCCCTGAAATAGTGCTTACTTTTTTCAGGAAGCACAAAAACATACCGTCGCCAGCACTTCTTGAAAATTTTTAGAGCTATCGACGATTCGTATCGACATTAAAGGAAAAGGGGGAGAAAAAGAAAAGACCCCCGTCGCTATCGACGGAGGTCCTTGAGAGGTAGCGCATCCGGGAATCGAACCCGGGTTTCAGCCGTGAGAGGGCCGCGTCCTAGGCCACTAGACGAATGCGCCGTTTTTTGTGTCTAAATTGTTCTCCTTTGAAAACGCTGCAAAGATAGATATTATTTTAATACCTCAAAAACTTTTCGGGAAAAATTATTTCTTATACCTTTGTCGTGTGGAAGCGATAGAGCGCCGCCGCAAGGCTCGGCCGGAAGCGGAAAGGCCTGAATATCATTCCCGATAAAGCTAAAGACATATTACTAATACCAGTATTATAAATAGTATTTATTATGGCAGAACAAAAAGAAAAACTTTTCTCTGAATTCGAACCCGTTTCAACCGAAGCGTGGATGGCGAAGATTACGGCAGACCTGAAAGGTGTCCCGTTTGAGAAAAAACTCGTCTGGAAAACAGGCGAGGGGTTCAATGCGAATCCATTTTATCGTTTAGAAGACCTGGAAGGCCTGAAAACCACCACTTCTCTTCCCGGTGAATTCCCATTTGTACGTGGTACCAAGAAGGACAACGACTGGTTAGTCCGCCAAAACATCGAGGTCGGCGATTGCAAAGAGGCTAATGCCAAAGCTCTCGACGTGTTGATGAAAGGCGTAACTTCTTTGGGCTTCATCATCAAGGGCGACGACGTTACACCGGAAAACGTGGCTACGCTGCTCGACGGTATTTGCCCCGAGTGCGTGGAACTGAACTTCAACACCTGCCTCTGCAAGGCTGAAAAGCTGATCGGCATCTTGGCTGAATGCTATGCCAAGAAGGGTGCGGACGTAGAGAAGTGCGCAGGCTCTGTAAACTTCGACCCGTTCAAGAAGCCGTTGATAAAAGGGCACAAGAACGAAGATTGGGTACCGATGGCAGCCGCCGTATTGAAAGCTGGCAAGGCTCTGCCGAAGTATCGCGTCTTGGCAGTCAATGCATTCGAGCTTAATAACGCCGGTGCATACATCGCACAGGAGTTGGGCTACGCACTGGCTTGGGGTAATGAATTGATGGCGAAGCTGACCGAAGCCGGATTCACGGCCGACGAGGTGGCAAAGAGCATCAAGTTCAACTTCGGAATCAGTTCAAACTACTTTATGGAAATTGCGAAGTTCCGCGCCGCTCGTTGGTTGTGGGCTGAAATCGTGAAGGCTTACAATCCGGCTTGCGAATGCGCATGCAAGATGGCGGTTCACGCTCAGACTTCGCAATGGAACATGACAATCTTCGATGCACATGTGAATTTGCTCCGTTCACAGACGGAAGCGATGTCTGCCGCTATCGCAGGCGTGGATTCCATCACGGTTCGCCCGTTCGACGAGGCTTACGAGACACCGGACGAATTCTCAGAACGTATTGCACGCAACCAGCAGCTGTTGTTGAAGGAAGAATCACACTTCGACAAGGTTGTGGATCCGGGAGCAGGCTCATATACCATCGAAGTCTTCACCAACTCTATCGCCGACGTCGCTTGGAAGCTCTTCCTCGAGACTGAAGATAAAGGCGGATTCGGAGCATTGGCCAACGCCGGAGAAATCCAGGCTTCTGTAAATGCCTCCAACGAAGCTCGCCACAAAGCTATCGCTACTCGTAAGGAATCACTGCTGGGTACGAACCAGTTCCCGAACTTTACAGAAGTGGCTGGCGACAAGGTGAAGAAGGAAGAAGGCGCTTGCTGCTGCAAGGGACAGGCTCAGAACCATTGCGAGAACGAAGGAGTAACGAAGTTGAACTTCGCCCGTGGTGCTTCTGAATTTGAATCATTGCGTCTGGCTACGGAGAAGAGTGGTAAGGCTCCAAAAGCCTTCATGCTGACTATTGGCAACTTGGCTATGCGTCTGGCACGTGCACAATTCTCTTGCAACTTCTTTGCTTGCGCTGGATACAAGACAATCGACAATCTGGGCTTCGATACCGTAGAGGCTGGCGTAGAAGCCGCAGTCGAGGCTGGTGCTGATGTCGTTGTATTGTGTTCGAGCGATGATGAATATGCTGAATATGCTCCGGCTGCGTTCAAGGCTTTGAACGGTCGCGCTCAATTCGTGGTTGCAGGGGCTCCGGCATGTATGGAAGACCTGAAGGCACAAGGCATCGACCAGTTCATCCACGTCAAGAGCAACGTGCTGGAAACATTGCAAGCATTCAATGCGAAATTAGGAATCTAAAATCGAAGAAAAACAATGAGACCAAATTTTAAAGACATAGATATAAAGAATGCCGGTTTCGCTGCCTCGAATGCAGCTGAATGGGCAAAAGCCAATGGCATCGAAGCCAATTGGAAAACACCGGAACATATCGAAGTTAAACCGGTATATACAAAAGAAGACTTGGAAGGCATGGAGCATCTGAACTACGTGTCTGGTATTCCTCCTTATCTGCGTGGCCCGTACAGCGCCATGTACCCGATGCGTCCGTGGACTATCCGCCAGTATGCCGGATTCTCTACTGCTGAAGAATCAAATGCTTTCTATCGTCGTAACTTGGCATCCGGACAGAAGGGTTTGTCTGTTGCATTCGACCTGCCGACACACCGTGGTTACGATGCCGATAACGAACGTGTGGTAGGTGATGTCGGTAAAGCCGGCGTATCTATCTGTTCGTTGGAAAACATGAAGGTGTTGTTCGAAGGTATTCCTTTGAATAAGATGTCTGTATCCATGACGATGAACGGCGCCGTTCTTCCGGTCATGGCCTTCTATATCAACGCCGGTCTGGAACAAGGTGCGAAGTTGGAAGAGATGGCTGGTACGATTCAGAACGATATCCTGAAGGAATTCATGGTTCGTAATACCTATATTTATCCGCCTGAGTTCTCTATGCGTATCATCGCCGACATCTTCGCCTATACTTCTCAGAAGATGCCGAAGTTCAACTCGATCTCTATCTCCGGTTATCACATGCAGGAAGCTGGTGCTACGGCTGATATCGAAATGGCCTACACGCTGTGCGACGGTTTGGAATATCTCCGTGCCGGTGTGAACGCAGGTATCGATATCGACGCCTTCGCTCCGCGTCTGTCATTCTTCTGGGCAATCGGTATGAATCACTTCATGGAAATTGCCAAGATGCGTGCAGCCCGTATGTTGTGGGCGAAGATTGTGAAGAGCTTCGGTGCGAAGAATCCGAAGTCGTTGGCTTTGCGTACACACTGCCAGACTTCCGGTTGGTCATTGACCGAGCAGGATCCGTTCAACAACGTAGGTCGTACTTGTATCGAAGCTATGGCAGCAGCTCTGGGTCATACTCAGTCTCTGCATACCAACGCTTTGGACGAAGCTATCGCCTTGCCGACCGACTTCTCTGCCCGTATCGCTCGTAACACGCAGATCTATATTCAGGAAGAAACGAAAGTCTGCAAGCAGATCGACCCGTGGGGCGGTTCTTACTACGTTGAATCTCTGACGAACGAACTGGTTCACAAAGGTTGGGCTTTGATTCAGGAAATCGAAAGCATGGGCGGTATGGCCAAGGCTATCGAGACGGGTCTGCCAAAGATGCGTATCGAAGAAGCTGCTGCCCGTACACAGGCCCGCATTGACTCCGGCGTTCAGACAATCGTAGGTGTGAACAAATATCGTCTGCCGAAAGAGGCTCCGATCGATATCTTGGAAATCGACAACACGGCTGTCCGCAACGAACAAATCGAATTGTTGAAACAACTCCGCGCCAACCGCGACGAAGCTGCCGTTCAGAAGGCTTTGGACGACATCACCGAATGCGTCCGCACGAAGAAGGGCAACTTGCTCGAGCTGGCTGTTAAAGCTGCTGCCGTCCGCGCATCGCTGGGTGAAATCTCCGATGCTTGCGAAAAGGTGGTAGGTCGTTATAAAGCAATCATTAGAACTATTTCAGGCGTGTACTCATCAGAAACTAAGAAGGATGCAGACTTCCAGCGGGCTTGCGAGCTTACGGCTGAGTTTGCTAAGAAGGAAGGTCGTCAGCCGCGTATCATGATCGCCAAGATGGGTCAGGACGGACACGACCGTGGTGCTAAAGTCGTTGCTACGGGTTATGCCGACTGTGGTTTCGACGTGGATATGGGTCCGTTGTTCCAGACTCCGGCCGAGGCTGCTCGCCAGGCTGTCGAGAACGACGTGCATGTAATGGGTGTTTCTTCGTTGGCTGCCGGTCATAAGACATTGATTCCGCAGGTTATCGAAGAACTGAAGAAGTTGGGTCGTCCGGATATCATCGTCATCGCCGGCGGTGTCATCCCGGCTCAGGACTACGATTTCTTGTACAAGGCTGGTGTCGCAGCCATCTTCGGTCCGGGTACAAACGTATCGAAGGCTGCTTGCCAGATCATGGAAATCTTGCTGGGTGAATAATCCTGCATAGAATACGGAATAGCAAAGCCGGGCGATATCGCGAGTCGCCCGGCTTTCTTTTCATCTTACCATTAATAAAACTTTAAAACTTTCCGAGTAATGAACAAGCTGTTTCTCTCTTTTGTCCTTAGCGTTCTCTTTTCTCCCTCTCTTTTCCCGCAACAATTTACCTCTCCGCAAATCGAGGGCTATTTCTCTGAGTTCGATTCCCTCTGCCAAGCCGACGGCGGCCGGCTGTGCGGGATAAACCTGCGCGCCCCCTTCCTCTTCGTTACTCCGGAACGCAAGGTTTATGCCAATGTCTCCGACGTAGAAGGATATCTGAAGCCCTGCGGCTCCCTTTTCGTCGGCTCTTTCCCGGAGGAATTGAATCCTGCCAACTCCACCATCGACTTTGGAGGAAAGCATTGGGCGATGGTGATGCTCCCGGTTCCGGAGGAGCGCTTTGCCCGTCAATCTCTGTGCATGCACGAGGTGTTCCATTATTGGCAAGACTCGCTGCACCTTCCGCTTCATTCCTATCAGAATAATCATTTGGAAGAAAAGGCTGCGCGTCTCTATTTGCAACTGGAATGGAATGCTTTGGACAAAGCCCTCGACGCGGACGACGCCAGCCGGCACCGACATCTCCTCGCCGCCCTTTCCTTCCGTGCCTACCGCCATTCGCTTTTCCCGGACAAGGTGCAGGACGAACTCGCTTTCGAGCAAGACGAGGGTTTGCCCCAATATGTCGGCATGACGTTGGCTGCCCGTTCGCCGGAGGAATGGATGGCCGAACTGCATCGCTCGAAGGAAGAATATGCGCAGAAAGACAATCTCGTACGCACGTTTGCCTATCACTCCGGTGCGCTCTACGGTTTCTTTCTGGAGCAAAAAGAGCCGGACTGGCTGGCGCGTTTCCGGGATGGCGACGACTTGGGCGTCTTGTTGCAAAAGGCTTATGCGCTTTCTTTGCCGAACGATACGGAGGCGTATGTCGATTCCGTTCGTGCGGCTTACGATTATGCCTCGCTTTTGGCGCAAGAAACGGCTCGCGAGGAGGAACGGAACGCTTGGATTGCCCGGCAGAAAACCATTTTCCTTTCCCCCGAAACCCTGACCTTGCCGCTATCTTCGATTCAGATGAGTTTCGACCCGAACGGCGTGAAGCCGTTAGGCGACTTGGGCACGCTCTATACCCGGATCCGTCTGGTCGATGACTGGGGCATCTTGGAAGTCCGCCAAGGCGGCAGCCTGATTACTCCCGATTGGCGCTTTATCCGCATCCCGTGCCCGACCACGCCACAAGGGAATGTGATAGAAACGGCGGATTGGCGGTTGGAACTCAACGCCAACTATCATTGCGTGCCGGATACGACGGGAGGCTTTCGGGTTGTTCGGGAATAACCCGACAACCCCCTCCCGGCTTCGCCGGACTCCCCCTAGGACAGGGGGAGAGCAGGGATGTTTAGCCCGGCAATTCGTTGCCGTGTCCCTATCTAATACTATCTGAACTCTTCCCCTGCGAAGGGGA
Organism: uncultured Parabacteroides sp.; assembly: GCA_944325345.1. Classification (GTDB taxonomy): domain Bacteria; phylum Bacteroidota; class Bacteroidia; order Bacteroidales; family Tannerellaceae; genus Parabacteroides. The sequence continues at coordinate 188 of CALUZV010000042.1, read as the reverse complement.
AGTCCCCCGAAGGGGGGATGGGGTGTTATCAATTAAAAATGAAGAATTAAGAATGAAGAATGCACCCCTCAGTCAGCTTCGCTGCCAGCTCCCCTTCGCAGGGGAGCAGTGCGGATAGCTTTTTGCATCGCTGCAAAGAGGTTTTTACGACGGTTTCAGGCTTTCGCAAGGCTGCAAAATGGCAAAAA
>CALUZV010000041.1 GCA_944325345.1 uncultured Parabacteroides sp. | reverse complement strand
GCAAGAAACCTTGGCTATAGAAAGGCATATTTTATGGGTTTCGCCCGCATTTCCTCGATTTTTTCTCCTATCTTTGCTGCCATAACCAATTTGTTAAATAAAATGGAGTCTTTGAATCTAATAAAGAATGACCCATGGCTTGCTCCATACGAGAACGCCATTCAAGGAAGATATCAATATGTTATTGATAGGGAAAACAATTTGACGAATAACGGTAAACAATCCTTGTCGGAGTTCGCTTCCGGATATTTGTATTTCGGATTGCACAAGACATTGAAAGGGTGGGTCTTCCGGGAGTGGGCCCCTCATGCTACGGCTATTTACCTAATCGGAACTTTCAACGGTTGGCAAAAAGACGAACGCTACAGACTGAATCGCCTGGACAACGGGGTGTGGGAGATTACGTTGGCTGAAGATATGCTTCACCACGAGGATTTGTTTAAGCTCTTGATGGAATGGGAAGGCGGCTCGGGCGAGCGCATCCCGGCTTGGATTCAGCGTGTTGTACAAGACGAGCAATCGAAGATATTCAGTGCTCAGGTTTGGAATCCGAAGAATCCGTATAAGTTTAAGATTAAGAAGTTCAAACCCAATACTTCTCCGCTGTTGATCTATGAATGCCATATCGGTATGGCGACAAGCGAAGAGAAGGTAGGAACCTATACCGAGTTTCGGCAAAACGTCTTGCCGCGTGTCGTGAAGGATGGGTATAACGCCATCCAAATCATGGCCATACAGGAGCATCCGTACTATGGCTCGTTCGGTTATCATGTCAGCAGCTTCTTTGCGGCATCATCCCGTTTCGGCACACCAGACGAACTGAAGGAACTGATCGACGAGGCACATCGTTTGGGCTTGGCGGTTATTATGGATATCGTTCATAGCCATGCGGTTAAGAACGAAGTAGAAGGGTTGGGACGTTTCGACGGCTCTTACGATTTGTATTTCCACTCGGGCGACCGGCGGGAACATCCGGCTTGGGACTCGTTGTGTTTTGATTATGGGAAGAATGAAGTCATCCATTTCCTCCTTTCGAACTGCAAGTTCTGGATGGACGAGTATAAGTTTGACGGTTTCCGCTTCGACGGCGTAACGTCGATGCTGTATTATAGCCATGGTCTGGGCGAAGCCTTCTGTAATTATGACGATTATTATAATGGGCATCAGGACGGAGACGCTATTGTTTACCTGACTTTGGCCAATAAGTTAATCCATGAAGTAAATAAGAACGCTATCACGATTGCCGAGGAAGTCAGCGGTATGCCCGGCTTGGCTGCCAAGATTGAAGACGGCGGCTATGGCTTCGACTACCGTATGGCAATGAATATCCCGGACTTCTGGATTAAGACTATCAAGGAAAAGAAAGACGAAGACTGGCATCCGTCGGCTATCTGGTGGGAGACGACAAACCGTCGTGCCGACGAGAAGACCATCAGCTATGCCGAGAGCCACGACCAGGCTTTGGTGGGCGATAAGACGATTATCTTCCGCCTTATCGATGCCGATATGTATTGGCACATGCAGACGACAGATCATAACTTCATGGTAGATCGTGGTATGGCGTTGCACAAGATGATTCGCCTTGTTACGGCTTCGACTATCAATGGCGGTTATCTGAATTTCATGGGGAATGAGTTCGGGCATCCGGAATGGATTGACTTCCCGCGCGAAGGCAACGGCTGGTCATACAAATATGCTCGCCGGCAGTGGAACTTGGTGGACGATATGAACCTGAAGTATCACTTCCTGGGTGATTTTGACCGCGAGATGCTTGAGGTGCTCAAGAGCGAGAAAGATATCCAGAAGTCGCCGGTCCAGAAGATATGGGACAACGACGGCGACCAGATACTGGCTTATATGCGTAAGGATTTAGTCTTTGTCTTCAACTTCAATCCGACCCAGTCCTTTACTGACTATGGCTTCTTGACGCCGAAGGGCGAATACGAAGTTGTCTTGAATACCGACGCTACCCGCTTCGGTGGCTTCGGCCTGAACGACGATTCCGTTCACCATTTCACCCAGTTCGACCCCTTATATAAAAAGGAAAAGAAAGAATGGCTGAAGATTTATATCCCGGCCCGTAGCGCTGTCGTCCTGCGGAAAGTGAAGCCGCAGCGGGTTGCCAAGCCCAAAGCCGAGAAAGCTGCGACGGGATGCAAGACGAAGAAAGCAACGACTAAACAAAAACAGAAATAATATCATTAAACACATACGTTATGTTATATCCATTTACATTCCAACCGATCCTGAAGAAGATTATTTGGGGCGGTTCTGATATTTGCCCGTTCAAAGGCATTACTCCGGTACAGGAAGGTATCGGCGAAAGTTGGGAATTATCTCACGTGGACGGCAACTTCTCGGTCGTAGTCGAGGGTGAGCTGGCCGGCAAATCGCTCGACGAGTTGATTCAGACTTACGGGAAGCAGTTGGTCGGCGGCCAGGTGATGGAACGTTTCGGCACGCGTTTCCCGCTGCTGATTAAGTTTATCGATGCCCGCGACAATTTGTCTATCCAGGTTCATCCGAATGACGAATTGGCCAAGGCTCGCCACAACTCTTTCGGCAAAACGGAAATGTGGTATGTGATTAAGGCGGCTCCGGGTGCTGCTTTGTATTCCGGTTTCTCGAAGCAGATTGATGCCGACGAATATGTGGAACGTGTGAAGAACAATACCTTCATGGATGTCCTCCAGCGTTACGACGTAGCCGAGGGCGACGTATTCTTCCTCCCGGCCGGCCGTGTCCATGCGATTGGCGCGGGTTGCTTCATCGCTGAAATCCAGCAGACAAGCAATATCACTTATCGTATCTATGACTACAACCGCAAGGATGCCAACGGCAATACCCGCGAATTGCATACCGAACTGGCCAAGGATGCTATCGACTATACGCTCTATCCGGATTATCGTACGCATTATAAGGCACATACGAATGCAACAATCGAGCTTGCCGCTTGCAAATACTTCACGACCAACTTGCTGGATATCGACGTTACCATGACGCGCGACTTCTCCGAGCTGGATTCTTTCGTGGTGTATATCTGCATGGGCGGAAGTGCAACGCTTCAGGACAATAAGGGCAACAAGCTCCAAATCCATCAGGGGCAGACGGTTCTTATCCCGGCAGACACGACGAGCGTTACGCTCATCCCGACACCGTCGGCTAAGTTCATGGAGACTTACATTAAATAATTAATTCGTATTAATAGGCACGGATTGCGCGGATTTCACGGAAGAGAAAAACTCTGTGTAATCCGTGAAATCCGTGCCTGAATTTTTTAGCATCATGAAAAAGCATCTTTTCTACTCCTTACTCTTATCTTTCATGTCCTTTTCTCCTATCTTTTCCCAAGACAAAGTGATTACACTGTTTCCGGATGGCGCACCGGGCGAGAAAGTCCAGCTGACGGAAAAATCTGAAACCAGTGGCGAAACAGGTGGCAAACCAGTCATCTCGGTTACGAATGTCAGCACTCCGACTATCGCCCTTTATCCTGCTCCGAAGGATAAGGCTACGGGTGCGGCTATGGTTGTCTGCCCCGGCGGTGCCTACAATTTCTTGTCTTATAATATGGAAGGGACGGAAATCTGCGAATGGCTGAACGATTTGGGTATCACGGCTGTCCTCCTCAAATACCGTGTCCCGCGCCGCGAGGGTCAGCCGAAACATCTGGCTCCGCTTCAAGATGTCCAGCGGGCACTGAGCTATGTCCGCGCCCACGCTTCGGAATGGGGAATAAAGAGCGACCGCATCGGCGTGATGGGTTTCTCCGCCGGCGGACATCTTTCGACGATGGCTTCGACGGCTTTTGCCGAGCGGGCTTATCCCGTCAAGGATGAGATAGACCGCGTCAGTTGCCGTCCGGACTTCTGCCTCCTCATTTATCCGGCTTATGTCGATGGCGAGAATTTCCAACTTGCTCCCGAGGTAAAGGTTTCCAAGGACGTTCCGCCCACGATGATGGTGCAGACCGAAGACGACAGCAGCTACGTGAACAGCAGTATTTTCTACTATTATGCCTTGAAACAGGCCGGCATCCCCGCCTGGCTCCATCTTTATAGCCGGGGCGGTCATGGCTATGGCTTGCGCGACACAGGCTGTGCGGTCAATGAGTGGCCGGAGCGGGCTGCGGATTGGTTCCGGGAAATCCAAGTGATTCCCTAATCCCTCTAATGCGTTATAGGTAATATGATTGAAATTCTGATTGCAGGAATTGTGGCTCTTCTTGTCGGTGTCGTCATCGGTTTCTTAGTGGCCAACGGCAAGAAGCAGGCCCTTGTTACCCAAATAGAAGTCCTCAAGGCGGCGAAAGAGGAGCAGGCCAGGCAGGCCGCAGCCGCCAAGCAGGATTTGGAACGGCATTACCAAACGCTTTTGGCCGAAAAAGACAAGTCTTGCCGCGAAGCCCTTGCCGCTCAGGAAAAACGTCATCAGGAGGCTATCCAGGCGCAGCAGGTTCGTTTCGACGAAATCATGGCGAAGGTCAGCGCGCAAGTCCGTTCGGCTACCGACGATATGCTGAAGCAGCGCCAGCGGGAATTTGCCGAGTCCAGCCATACGAATCTCGGTCAAATCCTGAACCCGCTGCGCGAAACTATCGACAAGATGAAGCAGACCATGGCCGACAGCACCTTGAAACAAACGGCTATGGGCGGCGAGATGAAGGTTACCATCGAACAGATGATGCGCCAGAGCGAGGCCGCCCGCAAGAGTGCCGAGGAACTGGCCCGCGTCTTCAAACACGGCAGCAAGGTGCAGGGCGATTGGGGCGAGACGGTGCTAGATGAGTTGCTCACGTCGCAGGGTTTGAAGCAGGGTATCCACTATGATGTCCAGTCCTCTATCCGCGACGCGGCGGGCAATGTTGTGAAGTCCTCGGTTACGGGCAGCATCATGCGCCCCGACGTTATCCTCCATCTGGATACGCGCCGCGAGGTGATTATCGACTCGAAGGTTTCGCTCACGGCCTTTATGGATTACGTCAATGCCGAGACGGAGGAAGAGCGCGCCCGCGCATTGAAGGCCCACGTCGAGAGTATCAAGGCGCACGTCAAGGAATTGTCTGCCAAGGATTATTCCTCGTATATCCAGCCGCCCAAGGTGAAGATGGACTACGTCATCATGTTTGTCCCCCACACCGGTGCCCTCTGGACCGCCCTCAACGTCCAGCCCGATTTATGGCGGCGGGCGATGGAGCGGAATGTCTTCATTGCCGACGAACAGACGCTCTTCGCTGCCCTCCGCATCATCTCCCTGACGTGGACACAGATTTCTCAAATTCAAAACCATAAACAGATTTACGACCTGGCGAACGAGATGCTGGAGCGCGTCGGCGCCTTCATGAAACAGTACCAAGCCTTGGGCGACGCCCTCGACAAGGCGCAGAAAGCCTACGACGGCGGGACGAAGAAGCTCCAGCCTTCGGGTCAAAGCATCCTCCAAACGTGTAAGAAATTGCAAACCTTGGGAGCCAAGCAGAGCAACCGTTATCCCATTCCGCAGCTCGAGGATATCGACGAAGTGCCGCCGCTGGAGATGCCGCAGACGGATGAAAAGGCTTAAAATGCTATCAAAACCCAAGTGGAAATTGGGGTTCCAACGGCGTCGGAAAGCCAAAACCCAGATGGGAATTGGGCCTCCAACGGTGTCGGAAAGCCAAAACCCACTTGGGGTATGTCAAACCGAGCCCTCGGTTTCACCCTTTTGAAACGAAAAGTACCAAACCGAGGGCTCGGTATGGCACTTTTCCGCCCGGAACCCTCAAACCGAGGGCTCGGTTTCATCCTTTTGAAATGAAAAGTACCAAACCGAGGGGTCGGTATGGCACTTTCTCGCCCGGAACCCCTAAACCGAGGGCTCGGTTTGGTACTTTGCCGGTGGGGAGCTTCAAACCGAGGGCTCGGTTTGATTATATATCCGCCAGCGATAATCCTTGGTAGGACAAGGTGTAACCTTTGAATTGCCCGGTGGCTCGCAAGAAGGTCGCCGCTTTTTCCTCCAATACGGTCAAGTCGATATTTGCCGCTTTGCGCTTTATTTCGAAGAACACGGCCGTGCTGTCCAACTCGTTTTCGGCGATTAAGTCTATTTCGTTTTCTCCCTTGCGGTCCCACCAGTTTCCGATGCGAGTAAATTGATGCTTTTCAATCAAGACACGTTTGAAATAGCGCTCAAGCATGAGTCCGCTGAATGTTTCGTAATCCCGGGATATGATAGTCTTCACGCTCTCGAAGTTTTCGATTTCAAGCATATAATTATACTTATAGATAAAGCGAAACCAGAAGGTGAAGAAGTTATCCTCTATCGTGTAGCGGACGTTTTTCGTGGAGCTTCGCTCGAACAGCGGTTGTTTTTTCGTGATGATTTCGTAATCCTTTTCCAGTTTGGTCAGGTAGCCGCTAATTTCCTTACCGACTACATTCTCGATTTCCGACCGGGAGGTTTTTCCCCGTGCTATAGCCGATAAGATAGAGAAATAGATACCATAGTCCTTTCCAAACTCTTCGATGAGAATGGCTTTGCCTTCCCCCAGGAAGATGGAATCCGCTTGGATGATGTGGTCGAGCATTTTCGCTTTTGTCGTAGCCCCGGCATCCATCAGTAGTTGGACGTATTTCGCCACCCCGCCGGTGAAGGCATACAGGGCCAAAAGGTCTTCGGGGGTATAGTCCGGATGGTGTTCCGATAAGATTTCTTTCAGCACGACTGGGGTGAATGGACGTACCGTCATAAAACTGGTCTGCCGGTTATACAACGGCTCTTTTCTATCCTTGAAAATCTTGGTCATCATGGAATAGATGGAGCCGCAAACGATCAGGTTGATATGCGCTTGGGTATGATACATATCCCAAATCCGTTGCATATCGCTGAAAATGGATTTGTTTACGCGGAAAAACTCTTGGAACTCGTCGATGAACAAGGTGAGGGAGCGCGTGGCGGAAAGTTTCATCAAGTATTCGAAGATTTCCGTGAAGCGTTCCGCTTTGCCCATGATGGGAATCCCTAATTTTTGTTCGATTTCGAGCCTGAAATCCTCGCACAAATCGCTTTCCGACTTGCGCGCTACGAAGAAGTATAAGAAAGGTTCGTCTTCGTAGGCTTTCCAAACGAGCGAAGTCTTGCCGATGCGTCGGCGTCCGGTAACGACTGTGAACTGGGCACTGTTCTTGGCCGACTCTCGAATCTCTTTCAGAGAATTTATTTCTTTAGTCCTGTCAAAAAATCTCATATCCTTAATCTTTTTTCGTGTTCCGAAACCGTGGTTTCCGAAATGGCGGTTTCGGAACATGCAAATGTAACGTATATTTTCCGAATGGCAAAGGAGGGTCAGCGCATGACGATGTCCCGAATCACCGTCCTTCCTGCAAAATCATTCAGGCTTTTGATGAGCCGGTCTTTGCTCAGCAGGAGTTCGCTCCGGAGGACGGAGGAGGTGAGGGATACATATAATATATGATCGCGCACGAAGAGGGAGCGGGTGTAGTAGTTGATGGTCGGACCGAGGGTCTCGCGCCAGGCGCGTTGGATGCGGACGTCGAGGATTTTCTCGTACAGCTCGGTGTTGTCTTCGAAGAAGTCGCGGAGGACTTCGCCGATGGTTTGAGTGTTCCGTCGTTTCATGGGTTATTCGGCTAAAGGGTAAATATTTCCGTGTTCCATTTTGAAAAGGCGATAGTCGTCGTTGGTCGCGGCGAGGATAGCGTCGAGGTATTTACGGTTTGTGTCGGTGATGAAAATCTGTCCGAAGGCGTCGCCACTGACGAGCTTGATGATTTGTTCCACACGGTCGGCGTCGAGCTTGTCGAAAATATCGTCGAGCAGGAGGATGGGGCAGGTTTTCCCATCTTGCGCCAAGAGGGAGAATTGCGCCAGCTTCAAGGCAATCAGGTACGTCTTGTTTTGTCCCTGCGAACCGATGCGGCGGATAAGGTGGTCGCCGAGCGTCATCTCCAATTCATCTTTATGAATGCCACACGAAGTATAACCGAGGATGATGTCGCGCTCGCGATTGGCCTCGAGGCGGCTGGCGAAATCCCCCTCTTCAAGCTGGGAGACATAATGCAAATCCACCGTCTCCGCCGAGCGGCAAATCTCGCGGTAATAATCATTGAAAAGCGGGACGAAAGAGGCGACTATGCGGCGGCGCGTCTCGAAAACCGTCTGCCCGTACATCACGAGTTGCATTTCGAGGACATCGTAGAGCGACGCATCGCGGTTCTGCGCCTTGAGCATCGTGTTGCGCTGGAGCAACGCCTTGTTATATTGGATAAGGGCGTGCAGATACGTCGCGTCCTGCTGGGAGATAATCAAATCGAGGAAACGGCGGCGTTCGTCGCTCCCGCCCTGGATAAGTTCGGAGTCGGAAGGCGAGACCATTACGATAGGAAGGAGCCCGATATGTTCCGAGAGCTTGTCGTATTCCTTCTTGTTGCGGCGGAACTGCTTGCGCTGGCGGCGGCGGATGGCGCAGAAGATATCTTCCTCGCGGCCCTCGTAGTCATACCAGCCCTGGAGGACGCACAAATCTTCGCCGTTACGCAGGATTTGCGAATCAGGCGTATTCTTGCTGCTTTTGCAAAACGAAAGGTAATAGATGGCATCGAGCAGGTTGGTTTTCCCCATGCCGTTGTTTCCGAAGAAGCAATTCATCTTGGGCGAGAAAACCGCTTCTGCCTGCGTGATATTCTTGTAATTGAGTACGGACAGCTTCTTTAATATCATGGCTCGGCAATGTTAATGCGCGCAAAATTAAAAAATCTGCGGCGAATTATCGTTTATTCGAGGAAAAAAACTACTTTTGCGCTCTGAAACTCAATAGCAGAAATTAATAAAGTAATAACGATAAATAAATTATGACAACTACGAAAGGTAAGGGAGACGACAAAGGACCGGTAGAAGTAGAAGAACTGGTTACGAGGTCGGAACTATTCATCGAACAAAATTCCAAGAAGATTATTTTCGGTATCATTGCAGTAGCCGTTCTCGTGGCGGCCATTTTAGGGTATAAATACGGATACGCAACTCCGCAGCAGAAGAAAGCCGAGGCTGCCATGTTCCGTGCCGAATTATATTTCGACCGCGATTCGTTCGCGTTGGCTCTGAATGGCGACGGACTCAATGTCGAAGGCTTCAATGCCATCATCGACCAATACGGGAGCACCGATGCAGGCAATCTGGCGAAGGCATACGCTGGCATTTGCTACTTCAAACTGGGTGATAACGAAAGCGCGCTGGATATGTTGAAGTCTTTCAGTGCAAGCGACAAGATGCTTTCGCCGACTATCGTAGGTTTGATTGGTGATTGCTACGTAAATATGGGAAATACAGAAGAAGGTATCTCTTATTTCGAGAAAGCAGCCAGCCAAGCTGATAATGACATCATCAGTCCGGTTTACCTGAAGAAAGCCGGTGTCGCTTATGAAAGCCTGAAGCAATACGATAAGGCAGTTAAGGCTTATACCACGATTAAGGAGAAATACTTTGCTTCGGTAGAGGCTTCGGATATCGATAAATACATCGCCCGCGCCTCGGCTGCCAACAAATAATCCATCAAAACTATGGCTACAGCTTACCAGAATTTATCCGAATACGATTTCAACAGCGTACCCGATGCTTCAGAGATGAGCATCGGTATCGTTGTGGCGGAATGGAACCGCAATATTACTGAAAAGTTGCTGGAGGGTGCCTGCAATACCTTGGAGCGCCACGGCGTGAAGCCAGAGAACATCTACGTAAACCGCGTACCAGGCAGCTTCGAGCTGACTTTCGGGGCAAAAAAGATGGCGGATGCGAAAGAACCGGATGCCGTCATCGTCTTGGGTTGCGTAGTCCGTGGCGATACGCCGCATTTTGATTACGTCTGCTCCGGCGTTACGCAAGGCATTACAGAATTGAACTTGATGTACGATATTCCGTTCATTTTCGGGATGCTGACAACCGATACGATGCAACAGGCCGAAGACCGTGCCGGTGGTCGTTATGGAAATAAAGGCGACGAGGCTGCGGTAACTGCAATAAAAATGGTAGATTTTTCTTGCAAGTTAAAAAATTAATCGTACCTTTGCACCGCAATTGAAAAAAGACAGAGGGGCAGTTACCAGAGTGGCCAAATGGGGCTGACTGTAACTCAGCTGGCTTACGCCTTCGGTGGTTCGAATCCATC
>CALUZV010000040.1 GCA_944325345.1 uncultured Parabacteroides sp. | reverse complement strand
GAATCGTTCCCCAGCAACTGGGCAAGCTTTCGCGGAGTGCGAATCGTTCCCCAGCAACTGGGCAAGCTTTCGCGGAGCGCGAATCGTTCCCCAGCTGCTGGGCGAGCTTTCGTAGGGGTTCGAATCGTTCCCCAGTTGCTGGGCAAGCTTTCGCAGGGGTACGAATCGTTCCCCAGCTGCTGGGCGAGCTTTCGTAGGGGTTCGAATCGTTCCCCAGCTGCTGGGCAGACTTTCGTAGCACTTTCCCGAAAAAACTACCAGTCTGTATTTACCTCTAATGAATAGCCGGCCTGTACCAATCTGTTTTTGTCTGCATCGATGCCACAACCGCTCGTCGTCAGCATATCGCCCGTGATGGCAGAATTGATGCCTATGAACAACGCTTTCTGCTGCACTTCCTCCGAGAGTTGCCGCCTTCCACCTGCAAAACGGAGGAAGGCACGTGGATTTATCCAACGGAACAGCGCGATGGAGGTCAAGAGTTCGTCTGTCGGAAGCGGGGCTACATGCTCGAGCGGAGTGCCGGCAATCGGCTGCAAAAGATTCAGCGGGATAGAGAGGATGCCTTCGTCGTGAAGCAGCATGGCCATTTCGATGCGCTGCTCCATCGTTTCGCCCATGCCCAAGATGCCGCCGGAACAGAGGCGAAACCCGATTTCGCGTGCCGTGCGGAGCGTTGCGAGCTTCTGCTCCGTCGTATGCGTCGAGCACAGCGAAGGGAAGAACGACGGCGCAGTCTCGATGTTGCAATGGTAGGTTTCGACGCCGGCATCAAAAAGACGCTGCAAATCCTCGCGTTTCAGCAGTCCCATCGAGGCACAACAGCGGACAGGACACGACTGGCGGATACGACGGACGGTCGCGGCAATCTTCTCGATATCCACTGGCGAGAGACGTTTCCCGCTGGTAACTAAAGAAAAACGGCGGACACCTTTCCGCGAATTATAGACCGCCTCCTCGACACAACGCTCAGCCGGGAGCAAAGGATAAATCTCGGCCGCCGTATGATAATGAAGCGATTGGGCACACCATTTGCAGTCCTCGCCGCAGTTTCCACTTTTGGCGTTAATGATAGAGCAAAGGTCGAACTTCGCGCCCAGGAAATGACGGGTCAGTTCGTGCGCCGCCTCGTATAACGCCTCTTTTTCTGCATGAAAAGCTAACCAATGCGCCTCATCAGGAGAGACGAAGCCGCCGGCCAAGACTTTCTGTTTCAATGTTTCAACATTCATATCGTTTATAGATAAAAAAGAAAACGGAAAGCGCCCGATAGAGGCACTCCCCGTTTTTCCCTTGGTAATAATTATTAACTAAAAACAAAACCGATAATGCAGGCGCAACTTCCCCTACGGGAGCTACGCCACAAAGCGGGATAAGTTGACAAATAAATATTTCCTGCGCACAGACATCCCCGTCTTCCTCCTTACTCTCAGCATACTGCTCGACGGCAGAGGCCTCCTCCCCTACCCCAGCGTGAAGCGACAACTGCTTCTTGTAAAAGCGGTCGGCCAGATGCGACGCCAACTGCCCCATCGTAACCGCACGGTGAAGGCTGACGAAGGCGGCGTAGCGGGCACGAGTCCAGCGACGGAAGCGGAGGGAAGGAGTCGAGAATGTGGAGCAGGCGTTCATGGTTTACTTCGCTACTTTTTCCAACCGTTTCATAATGGAGAAAATGAACAAGGCTGCCAACAAACAGCAGACGATGAGCACACTCCATACCATCCACAACTGCATTCCACCCCAGAGGTAACCAATGATGGCAACCAAATAGTTACCTACGGCTGTGGCGACAAACCACATACCCATCATCGCACCTTTATATTTCGGAGGAGCGACTCTCGAAACAAACGAGATTCCCATCGGAGAAAGGAACAACTCAGCAAAAGTAAGAATCAGATAAGTTGAAATCAACCAATTAGGCGAGACTAGGGCATCTTGGGAAATACCGTTCTGCGAAAGTTCGTCCGGCGTAGGCAAACCCATCGAACCTACGGCCATTACCAAATAACCCACAGCCGCAATCAACATACCAATACCAATCTTGCGCGGGGCAGAAGGCTCTTTCCCTTTCTTCGCCAACGAACCGAAGACAGCCAAAGAAACCGGCGTCAAGGCAATCACGAAGAACGGATTGAACTGCTGGAATATCTGCGGAAGGATAGGCATATCTTCTTCCATCGAACCATAGCTAATGCCCAAAGCAATCAAGGCCACGGCGATAACCGCTCCGGAGATTGCTTTCCCTTTCCCCGTATGAGACTGGAACAAAGAGAACAAAGCATAAACGATGACCAAAAGGAAGGTGAGGTTGGCGATATTGAAGCCCAAGCGGTCGATACCAGATACGGATTGAGCCGTATAGTCGCGAGCAAAGAACGTCAAAGTCAAACCATTCTGATGGAAAGCCATCCAGAAGAAGATGACGACAGCGAAGACCAGCATAAGCGCGGTGATGCGTTCTTTCGTCTGAGCCGGGGTCAGTTCCTCCTCTACGACGTTAGCCGGTTTAGCCTGCTTCGAGTTATAATCTGCATGTTTAAAAGTCGAACGGAATGCGTAATAAATAGCAATCGAGAATATCAAAGAGATACATGCGACGGCGAAACCATAGTTATAAGCCTCCGAAAGCTTATCTATATAAGTAGAGCAGAACGTAGCGGTATCACCGGCGAAACCCTGGGCAGACTGCAAAGCTTTCAAGGCAGCTTCGTTTTCTCCCGTAATGTTTCCGTTCAAAAATTGGTGAGCCAAAGAAGGCAGCTGGGGGACATAGGAAAAACCAGCCTGACCCAAAATATAATTCGTAACCTTCGTTGCTGCGGTCGGCGCATACATGGCACCGATGTTAATGGCCATATAGAAGATACTAAACGCCGTATCGCGTTTCGGCTTGTATTCCGGCGCATCGTACAGATTGCCAACCAAGACTTGCAGGTTCCCCTTAAACAAACCCGTACCAATAGCAATCAGAGCCAAAGCACCGAACATCATCATCTTACCGGCCTCAGCCGATGTCGGAATGGAAAGTAAAAGATAACCGACAAACATAATCACGATGCCCGACGTTACCATCTTCCCATAGCCAAACTTGTCGGCCAATATACCGCCAATCAACGGCATAAAGTAAACGGCGGCCAAGAAACTCGCAAAGATAGTAGAGGTCGTCGCTGCCGTAAATCCAAACTTAGCTTGCAAGAATAACGTGAATATCGCAAGCATCGTGTAATAACCAAAGCGTTCTCCTGTGTTAGCCAAGGCTAACGCGTATAATCCTTTAGGTTGTCCTTCAAACATATTAGTAAATTTAAGTTAGTTATTTATTGTATTATCTGCTTTATCGCACCTGTCTCAGGATAGAAATAAACCTTTACCGGAGCCTTCTTATCCTCGAACATAACCGGGGCAAGTCCTTCGTGCGTACCGAATTGCGTTACTTGCACACTGCCTTTGAAATAATCTTTCTTTGGGCTATAGACCTCTACATCCGCCTTACCCGGGACATTATAGACAATGCCTTTCAGCGATTTCTCTTTCTTTTCAGCCTCCTTCGGATCTAATTCCGGGGCACGTTCAGTTGCCGTCAAGTTCATATAAATAGGTTCGCCTCCCAAATCATCAGCATCAAGTATGCCCAAATAAGGCGAGAAACGGAAAAGGATTTCGTGGTCGAGGTCGTCGGATGGAATAACCGTTACGTCATAATATTGCGGCTCACGAATTTTCGTACCCACGAACAAGGCCGTAAGCGCTTCTTCCTGCTCCTCCAATTGCTGAATCACGATCTTCATCGCCTCGCCATCGGGCGGAAGGTTATCGGCATCGCCGGTCAAGATATTCAAGCGGCTCTCCCGGATACGGTAGATTTGTTTGGCTGCTACTTCAGCTTGTTTTGCCGTGGAGCCAGCCATCAGAAGTTCTTCGGAAAGGACTGAAGCATTTGGTGTCGCCGTTTTCCGTTTTTTACGAATACGCTCTTCTTCTGTTTCTTTTTGCTCCGGTTCATAAGGAGCATTGATGGTACAAAGCAGACCATCCTCCGTCAGATAAGCATACGGGGCGACCGTCCCGGCCTTGAAAGAAACGATGTAAGTTTGCTCTTCATCCGGCAAGCCACGGTTCTCCAACGTAACGTCGTTCAATTCGTAATAGACATTATCTTCCGTTACCACATCTTTTATACTCAGATATTTGTCTGCATACTGATAATAAGGGCCGGCCTTACACGTAACCTTCGTTACCTCAGCACCAACTACCAAGGCCGTCTTGGGCAACGAATAAGTTATTCCGAAATCGTTTGCCTTTACAGCGTTCTTCTTGACGACCTTAGTCTGCGCCAGACAGGGTATGGAAAGAAGCAAGCTGAATAGAATTATCACGTTCTTCATATCTTCTTTATGTTAAATGCGCACAAATCTATGAAAACTTTTTGAATTAGCAACGCACCGATTTATTGTTTCTTCATATCGAAGCCCGCTTTCAAGCCATCGTACTCGCTTGCCAGCTTATTGACGGCCTGTAGCGCCGTAATGTTCGATATGGAAGAGACAGCCGATAGAAAGTCCAATAGCTTATCGGCATTAAATAGGATAGTTAGCTGGTCGCCCGCCAGTATCACATCGGCATCAAGCATCAACAAGCTCTTCCCCAAGATGGAATATTTCAAACTAACCGTCCGCGCCTCGCTATCGAAGGTGTACGTCCCTTTCAAGTTCATCCGTTTCAGTTTGCTTGTGAAGGTGCCATCCGCATTGAAAACGTAGTTGAACTCTCCTTCAACGATACCTACTTTCTCGCAGTAATCTTTCAACTTCTTTTCTACTTCAGAAGTCGCCACGCTACCTGCGATATTCTTGAACGTGTTCTCATCCTTCAATTGCAAGGCAGGATTTTGATAGACCCACGTCCCTTGTAAATTCTCAGCAGTCAGTTTCTGTCCACCGGTTACCGAGGTTACAATATCTTTCACGGTTTGCGACTTCAAGATGTCTTTCAACGATTGTGCCGTAGCACTTGCAGAAACAAGACAAACGCCCAATAATAACAACAAAATCTTTTTCATAACGATATATTATTTAATACTTTCTTCCTTCTTTTCTTCTGATGAAACGTTCTCTGGCAACTTGCCTTTTGCCTCGCTTGGTATTTCCTCACCGACGTTCTTTCCTTTCAGGTCCGGATAACTGATGCGCGTATGATACATCGTCTTGAGTTTATTGATAAATACCTCTTTTATCGTTTCCACATCGCGGAATGTCAGCGGCGCATTCTTGAGCAAGCCGTCGGCGATTTGCCCATCGATAATCCGGTTCACCATCGAGCGTATGCTTTCCTCCGAATAGTCTTTCAGGCTGCGGGAGGTAGCTTCGACCGAATCCGCCATCATCAATATCGCCGTTTCTTTGGAAAAAGGATTCGGACCGGGATAGGTGAAGTGTTCTTCATTAATGGGCCGATCGGGATATTGATTCTTAAACGAGTTATAGAAATATTTCGCCTTGCCACGTCCGTGATGCGTGCGGATGAAATCGATAACCGCCTGCGGAAGTGATGCTTTCTCGGCTATCTTGACGCCTTCGCTCACATGGCTGATGATAATCTGCGCGCTCTGGTCGTATGTCAGCTTGTCGTGCGGATTGATATTGTTTTGATTCTCCGTGAAAAAGGCGGGATTGCTCATCTTCCCGATGTCATGATACATGGCGCCCGTGCGGACTAATTGAGCATCTGCCCCAATCTTCGCCGCCGCGTCAGATGCCAAGATAGAGACTTGCAAGGAATGCTGGAAGGTCCCCGGGCAGGTCTCACTCAGCTTCTTCAGGATATTCGTGTTGATATTCGAGAGCTCTACCAAGGTTATCGAGGAAACATAGCCGAATACCTTTTCCAACATATAGACCAAAACGTAACTAAACATGAGCAAGATAAAGTTGATGCCGAAATAGAGCATCATCACCCAGTGTATCTTCTTCAAGTCTCCCTCCTGATAGAATACCATCCCGAGATAGGTCAGCGTGTAGGTGAGAAATATGAAGAACACGCAGCGGAACAACTGCGAGCGTTGCGACAACTCGCGCAAACTAAAGGTTACCACCATCCCCGCCACGACCTGAAGCATCAGAAACTCATGCGGGAACGGCACCATCAGCGAGCATATCAGCACCGTTACGAGATGGGTGAACAACGCCGTCCGCGAATCGAAGAACGTGCGGACGACTATCGGAATAATGGCGTACGGCAAGATATACACGTTGAACAGG
Organism: uncultured Parabacteroides sp.; assembly: GCA_944325345.1. Taxonomy (GTDB): domain Bacteria; phylum Bacteroidota; class Bacteroidia; order Bacteroidales; family Tannerellaceae; genus Parabacteroides. The sequence continues at coordinate 3,971 of CALUZV010000040.1, read as the reverse complement.
TCGTACGTTACGCAGAACTCTGTCAATATCGTGCTGCTAAAGATGCAACTGAGCAGGAAGAATACATTCTTCTTGTTCCGTAGCACGTGTGTCCGGAACGACCACAAATACAACCAATAGCAGAACAACAGCCCGAAGGTCAGCAGGAACTGTCCTATGATTATCAGCGTCTGCCGCTCGCTCCCGCCCAACTTATTCTCGTGAATGACTTTCAACGAGCGTAATACATTATAGGTATGATGATCGATGATTTCCCCCCGATCGACAATCCGCTCGCCCGCCTGAACCATGCCGGTCGATAGCGGGATGCTCCCCAGCAGGTCTTCCTGCACTTTGTCGGACATGCCTCGGTCGTAGGTTACGTTCTCCATCAGGTAATTGTTGATGTCGCACGACTGGAGCACCTGTTTGTCCAGATGGCGCGGGCAGTTGTTGATGATATACTCGTAGGCGGTCTTGACCGTGAAGAGTTCGGAGACATTCTGCAAGGAGGCCACCTTGTTATTAACGATATTTATCTGCTGGTAATTCTCTTGTTTCAGCTTCTCCAGTTCTTCCAGCGAGATAATCCCGTGCTGGTACAGGACGCGCAACTGTCCCTCGACGTACTGCATGTAGTTCGGCGAGACTTTGTTTTGTAATACCTTATTATAAGTAGAGCGCAGCTTCTCCACCTCCGCATCGGCCACCTCCGCCTTGATTTGGTAGTAGGGACGGAAGTGCTTCATCATGCTGTCGCGCTCGGCCTTCAACTCCACGTCGGTCTTGTATATCGGGAAGTCGTACGAGGCCGTCAGCAGGCCATACCGCCAGGGTTTTCCTTCGTAAAACAAGTACCGGAACTTGCCCTCGCGAGGGAAAAAGTAGGCTATCAACAACGCCGTCAGGACAAAATAGACGGCTGGATGAATGTTGTAATTCTTCAGGTTCATAGGAGATGTTCTTTTTAGTGGCGCAAAGTACATAAAAAATTCGTATTTTTGCCACGTTTTTTAAATAAAGATTGATTATGACGAGTGAAAGAAAGGTTAGAGTGCGTTTTGCCCCCAGTCCGACGGGAGCCTTGCACATCGGCGGAGTCCGTACCGCCCTGTATAATTACTTGTTCGCCAAGCAACATGGCGGGGAACTGATTCTCCGAATCGAAGATACCGATTCTCAACGCTTCGTGCCCGGTGCCGAAGAGTATATCATCGAGGCCCTCACCTGGCTGGGCATTCACTTCGACGAGGGGGTAAGTTTCGGGGGCAACTATGGCCCGTACCGGCAGAGCGAACGCCGAGGCCTCTACAAACAATACGTGGACCAGCTCCTCGCCAGCGGCCATGCTTATATCGCCTTCGATACGCCGCAGGAACTCGAGGAAAAACGCAAGACCGTACCCAACTTCCAATACGACGCTTCGACTCGCCTCGGTATGCGCAACTCGCTGACGCTCCCGGCCGACGAAGTCCAGTCTCTCATTGCTGCCGGCACACAGTACGTAGTGCGTGCCAAGATCGAACCGAACGAAGACATTCACGTCATGGACTTAATCCGGGGCGAAGTGGTTATCAACTCCTCCATCCTGGACGATAAAGTCCTCTACAAGTCTGCCGACCAGCTCCCGACATACCATCTGGCCAACATCGTGGACGACCATCTGATGGAGGTTACGCACGTCATCCGTGGCGAGGAATGGCTCCCCAGCGCCCCGCTCCATGTCCTCCTCTACCGCTTCTTCGGTTGGGAAGACACCATGCCGCAGTTCGCCCACCTCTCCCTGCTCCTGAAGCCCGAAGGGAATGGCAAACTCAGCAAGCGCGACGGCGACCGCCTCGGCTTCCCGGTCTTCCCCCTCGAGTGGCACGACCCGAAGTCCGGCGAAATATCCTCCGGTTACCGCGAGAGCGGCTATCTCCCCGAGGCTGTCGTGAACTTCCTTGCCCTGCTCGGCTGGAATCCGGGGAACGACAAGGAGGTCATGTCGATGGACGAGCTTATCCGCGACTTCAACCTGGCCCACTGCAGCAAGAGCGGCGCCAAGTTCGACTACGAAAAAGCCAAGTGGTTCAACCATCAGTACATCCAGATGAAGAGCAACGCCGAGATTGCCCGCCTCTTCACCCCGATTCTCGAGGCGCACGGCGTCCACGCCGACCCGCAATACGTCGAGAAGGTCGTCGGCATGATGAAAGACCGCGTCAGCTTCGTCCGCGACCTCTGGGATGCTGCCTCGTTCTTCTTCGTCGCCCCGACGGAGTATGACGAGAAGACCCGGAAAAAGAGATGGAAGCCGGACAGCGCCCAGCAACTGACGGAAATGATGGAAATCCTCCGCACGCACGAGCCGTTCGACATCGAATCGACCGAGAACACCGTGAAGGCCTGGATTGAAAGCAAGGGCTACCACCTCGGCAACATCATGAACGCCACACGCCTCGCCCTCGTCGGCGAAGGCAAGGGTCCGCACATCTTCGACATCACGGAGGCCCTCGGTCGCGAGGAATCTCTCCGCCGTATCCAGCGTGCCATCGACATCCTGCATTAATATGTACAACTTCTTCATAATTTTGTTTGTAAAGCTCGTGCGGTTTGCCTCACTGTTCCACACAAAAGCTCGGCTTATGTGCCAGGGACAGCGGCAGACTGCCGAGCTCCTTCGCCGGGCGAACCTCTCCGGCCAGCGTTGCATCTGGTTCCACGCGGCATCGCTGGGCGAGTTTGAACAAGGACGCCCCCTCATCGAGAAGATAAAGGCGCAAGACCCGCAGTGCAAGATTCTCCTCACCTTCTTCTCCCCTTCGGGATACGAGGTGCGGAAAAACTACCCGCTGGCGGACGTAGTCTGCTACCTGCCGTTCGACACCCGCCGCCGCGTGCGCGAGTTCCTCGACCTGGCGCAGCCTTCCGTCGCCATTTTCATCAAATATGAGTTCTGGGCAAACTACCTCTTCGAGCTGAAACGCCGCGGGACACCGACGTACATCATCTCCGCCATCTTCCGGCCCGAGCAACCCTTCTTCCGCTGGTACGGCGCCCCGTTCCGCGCCTTGCTCCACTGCTACACCCACCTCTACATCCAGGACGATGCCTCCAGGCAACTGCTGGAAAAGGCAGGCATACAGGGCAATGTAACCGTTACGGGCGATACCCGCTACGACCGTGTCTGGGAGATACGCCGCGCAGCGAAGGAAATCCCCGAAATCGAGAGCTTGCTGCAAGCCGCCGACGGGGAACGTGTCCGGACGCTCGTCGCCGGCAGCTCATGGCCGCAGGACGAAGAAATCCTTATCCCCTATTTCAACGCCCGGCCCGAATTGAAACTCATCATCGCCCCGCACGAAATCCACGAGGAGCACTTGCGCTCCATCGAAGCCATGCTCAAGCGCCCCGCCCTGCGCCTCTCGGCCGCTCGGGGGAAGGACCTGAGGGATTATTCGTGCCTCATCATCGACTGCTTCGGACTGCTCTCGTCCGTCTATCGCTACGGGGAAATCGCCTACATCGGCGGCGGCTTCGGCGTGGGCATACACAATACGCTCGAGGCGGCGGTCTATGACATCCCCGTCATTTTCGGCCCCGAATACCGGAAGTTCCGCGAGGCTTGCGACTTGGTGGAATGCGGCGGCGGCTTTGCCGTCCATAGCCAGTCTGAATTTACGGCCAAGATGGACGAATTGCTCTCGATGCCCGACCATCTCCGTGCCGCCGGCAAAGCGTCCGGGGCTTTGGTGCGCCAAAATATCGGGGCTACCGAGAAGATTTTGGAAGGACTGCCCTTATAGTCCTTCCTTTTTTATTGAAAAAACACAAAATCCACACTCGAATACTTGCCAATCCGGAATTTAGGGCTAACTTAGAGGCCGAAATCGCAGCCAAGCCCGCTTGGGAACCCTCACAAGTAGTTGTGAAGCCAGCCAAGCCCGCTTGGGAGCCTCCACAAGTAGTTGTGAAGCCAGCCAAGCCCGCTTGGGAGCCTCCACAAGTAG
>CALUZV010000039.1 GCA_944325345.1 uncultured Parabacteroides sp. | reverse complement strand
AAATTGGTGTACCGAAAACCTACTTTTACGTGTCAGAGTAGAAAATTGGTGTACCGAAAACCTACTTTTACGTGTCAAAGTGGAAAATTGGTGTACCGAAAACCTACTTTTACGTGTCAAAGTGGAAAATTGGTGTACCGAAAACCTGCTTTTACGTGTCAAAGATGAAATTTGGTGTACCGAAAAACCACTTTTACGACTAAAAGTACGATTTTGGTGCACCGAATTCCTTCTTCCGATCCAAATTTTGCAGCGCAAAGTAATACGCCCCCAAGTTTATCACCCGGCTCGCTCCCAAGTGGGAGAGGGCAACGCCCATGCAGCAATCCGTCGTGTATTCGACCATCCTGTCGGTGCCCGGCACGCGGACGGAGTGCGGTCGGTGTCCCAGAAAAGCCTGCATTTCGTCGGCATTCTCCAGACAATAGGGAGTCATTTGCAACCGGGAAACCGGTGAGCCGTAGAACGTCAGCTTTGTCCGCAACTCCCGCATGAAGGAAGGTAGGATGTACTTCGCCGCACCCGACAATCCGCCGCCGATGACGACCAAACCGTCGAGCAAGGTGATACATCCGGCGACGACATGACCCGCCACGGTGCCTAAATCCTCGAATGCCCGGCGTGCAGCTTCCTGATCGCCCGCCAGCGAGCCTTCCGCGATGTCGAAAATATCCTTCGGCGTCCGTGAATCATCACTTGTCAGTTCGGCATATACCTTTTTGACCGCGCGGGCACCCACACTTTCTTCCGCGATAGTCCCTTGTCTCAATTTATTCTGCTGGCACCAGAGATAACCAGCCATCTGATTATCCCCAAGCACCAGTTCGCCGTTTGCGACCATCCCGCCGCCGAAGCCCGTCCCCAGAGTAACGCCCAGGAGATTGCGGTAGCGGCGCGGGTTGCCCATTTGTTCCAGTTTTTGATTGATTTCGGGCAAGATGCCCGCCACAGCTTCGCCGTAGGCAAACAAATTGCCGTCGTTGTTGATGAAAACCGGAATTCCGAATGCCTCTTCCAGGAAAGGACCGAGGGCAACGCCACCCCGGAATGCCGGGAAATTGGGCAAGTCGCCGATAATCCCTGCCCGATAATCCGCCGGACCGGGAAAGGCGAAACTTATCGCCACCGGATTGCCTACCTGCTGCTTGACTGCCTCGAAACCGCGGCGCAAGGTAGCGAGGCAAGCCTCCAAATCATCGGTTACGGACGGGAAACGAATCGGCTCGACGATTTCCCGGCCATTTTGGAGGGCGGAAAAGACCAGGTTGGTGCCTCCCGCGTCCAATGTCATAACGATTCTGTCTTCTTTTTTCATATTGCTTATTGTCTGAAACGTATAGATGCACGGATAGTTCCGCATTGTTTTCCTTCCGAAGCTCCGTATGGGCGGATGGTGTACTCGCCGACCGCATCCGGGATGATAAAGGTCTCGGCATAATGCACAACGAAGGGTTCGAAGGAGCCGGATGGACTTTCGACGATGGCCTCGTCCCCTTCGACGAGGTTGAATACCTGCACGCCGTCCGTATGATGCGTAACGGGCACCGAGAACCAGTGGCGGCGGGTCTCGATGAATTCATTTTCGTGCAGACCCGTTCGCTCTTCGCGCCAGCCTTCGCCTTCGGCCACCAATTGTACCTGATTGACGAGGTTTTGACGGACAAAATCCGTTTGGCGTTCCCATTGGATGACGTGCGAACCGTGTCGGATGTTGATAGGACGGGGCAGACCGTCGAGGCCAAGGCGTCCCCAGTCGTAGAGTTTGAAGGTGAAGATGCTGGGCGTCGCACTGATTTCCAAAACCATCGCGCCGGCACCTGAGCAATGGATTGTGCCGTTCGGGATGAGGAAATGGTCGTGCTTCTTGGCAGGCCAGCGATTTACGAAACGCTCGGCATCGAAGGGTTTGCCTGTTTCCTGCGACTCGTTTAGCTCGCGAATCATCTCGTCGGGATTTACACCCGTTTTAAGTCCTAGGAAAACCGTTGCGCCCGGCTCTGCGTCGAGCAGGTAATAGCTTTCGTCCTGTGTATAATAAATACCGAACGTGTCGCGAATGTATTGCGTCGTCGGGTGAACCTGTAAACTCAGATTACCACCCCCCATCGTATCCAGGAAATCAAAACGGATGGGGAAATCCTGACCGAAACGCGACTCGACAGGTCCTCCCAGCAATGCGCGTGTCTCATAGAACACCAGATTATTCGCAGGCATCTCGAACAGAACGCTTCCGAGTCGGAGATAAAGGCTGTTTTCCTCCGGCACACAATCAAAACACCAACCGTAATTGGCTTTTTCGGGGTCCAAACCACAGACCGACTTCATCCATTGGCCACCCCAAGGCGCAGGGTCGAAGAAAGGAACGACGCGGAACGGTTTGTGGGCCGTCAAAGTAAGTCCCCGGCGCATCGTGTCGCCCGTTATCATCTTCGGAGAGCCGCCCGTGTTCGTATCCAACCAATAATCCGCTTTAGCAAGAACCTTTTTCTTCAGGTTATCACAAACAATCCAGTCCACGAAATACCCGCGTTTGTATTGGTAAGACGCACCTTCCTCGCGATTGTGCACTCCAAGACCGTCAATCTCATGTTTGCGCGAGCGGAGCTGGATTTCCCAACGCGCCATATCCACATACGCGATTTTGTCGAACTCCGGATAGAGCGCAGCAGCCCCATGGCCATAGACAATAACAAGTCCTTCTGCCTGGGCGATTTCCTCCCGTACTTGTTTTACCTTTTCCGTATTGAAGAAATCCTCATAACTGAAATGGGCACGGAAACCGAAGAGGCGGTCGTCCGTAACGTAGGGGAAAGTCATCTTCTCAATCTCCTCGACCGACTTAAAAGCCGATTGGGATTCAATCCAATGTGCCCCAAGACCGGAAAGACCTTGGCGGATTTCGTCGTGATAGACCCCTTGGTAACATTCAATGACCAAGACTTTCGTGCCGTCCTGTTGGCAAGCCTGTTGCAGTTCGGAACGGATAGCTTGCCAGCCTTGCCAGATACAACCTTCGACAGGAGTAGCCGGCTGTTTATCATAATTGTTTTTTCTCATTGTTATATTATATGTTTGGAGAGTCTAAAGATAGGTTTTCTATTGTTGATTATCGGCCCATTCGCGGAACATCTCAATTGCTTTGGCCAGCGTACCCGCCGAGCCTTTGAAATGGCCACTTCCACTCGGCACATTCCCCATGCCATACCACTCGAAGAACCCTTTGTTCTGGATAACACGGTCAATCATCGGGCGGATTTCATCATACGCTTCCTGGACATAACCGTGGGCGATGAGTTGCTGGATAGTCCGTCCTCCGAACCACGTCCAGTCCCCTCCATTCTGATAATTATAGGGTTTGGACATCCCGCCACGGAAAAACCCCTCCGGATACGTCGGGTAAAGCGTCAGCCCAATGCTCGGCATACCTGAAAGGCGGACATTTTCCAGCATCTGCGCGTTCACGATACCCACTTCCTCTTTCGAAAGCAGACCGGCTTCCATAGCGATAGTCGTTCCGCCGTGGTAATGAATCTTGTTTTCGTCGAAACCCGCAGGAATGGGCGAGGGGTCAATGTAAATATGCGGGATAAACTTCTTATTCGCATCGTCCCAAAGATGTTTGCGGACATTTTGCGCAATCTTGTCCCGCAGGTTTTGCCATTTCGTCTTTGCCGCCTCATCATCGCTCATCTCTTTCAGGTAATCGAGGGCAATGATGAACATCGTATTGTCATAAACATCGATGGCACGCGAGGAAAGCTCATTGAAGTCGCATCCGAAATCATCATTCGGTTGGACATCGCCCCAATCCGCCGTCATCGCACCGAATAACAGGCCGTATTCCTCATTATAGCGTTCGCGGAGTAAGTAATCCACCATGCCTTCCATACGGTTCATCACCGTACGTCCCGCTACATCCTGCTGGAGGATAGATTTGTCTCCCGTTTTCCGGATATACTTTCCCACAATCTGGATTAGCGAAGTTTCCTGATCCGTTTCCACCGTATTTTTGAAACCAACGTGCTCCGGGGCAGCGTCGGAATAATACGGGCAAGTATCATTCCACGTGAAATCAGGCTTTAGGACATAGCCGTCAATCATTTCGTCGTTCGGTTGTTGCAACGCGAAGAAGAGGAGGATAGCTTCGCGGAGTACTTTGGGGTCGGTAATCTCGCAAGCCGTCTCAATGAACGTATTCATATCCCTTGCCCAAATCTGGGAATAGCCACTTCCGGCGTTAAGACCTTGTCCGATGACGGCACGCGCCATACTATCTACTTGATGAAACGATTGGTCGTTGCGGATAGCCTCCGCCAATTCCAAATTCGGATTCGGAGCCGCGCAAGAGGCCAAAAATGCACAGGCCATACCTGCTAAAATTGTTCTGACTTTCATATTTCCTTAGTTTTTTGCAAAAGTAGTGGGTCTGGAGGGAAAGTAATCGTATCTTTGTTGCGATTTACTTGTACAATCTTACGATTTTCATCATGGCAAAGCTAAAAGAAGGATTCAAGGGCGAACGATTCGTCTCGTTACCGGAAAGTCAGTTGGCGGAATATGCCAAAGACCCCGTCATCGGGAATCTCTATATCCGCAAGATAGGATATTTCCCTCGCGTTAAATATCATTATGTTCGTAAGGAAAAAGGTTGCGATTATCTGATGCTGATTTATTGTACTGAAGGGAAGGGTTGGTATGAAATGGGAGGGAAAACGTATCCGGTGAAGAAAGATGAATATGTCATTATTCCTTCCGATGTCCCTTATGCCTTCGGAGCGGACGACGAAGAACCTTGGACTATCTATTGGCTGCATTTCCGGGGACGGTTGAGCGCTTCGTTTCAGCCGGCCTATCCGAATCCGAAACCGATATTGCCCGACGACTATTCGCGACTGCAGGATCGCCTGCGATTGTTCGAGGAACTCTACCATAGTTTCTCGATGGCATATATAAAGGAATATATGCTGTATGCGTCGCTGACTCTCTATTCCTTTTTGGCCTCTTTTACCTGTTTGGAGCAATACCGCTCGTTCCATGCATCCGCCAACCGGCTTTTGACATTCTCCGACCGCGTCATCCATTATATGCAGGAGAATACGCAGCACAATCTGACGCTGGAGCAGTTTGCTACCTATTTTAAATATTCCCCCTCGCATTTTTCCATGCTGTTCCAGAAGGAGACAGGCGTTTCGCCGATTAGCTATTTCCTGCGCTTGAAGATTCAGCGGGCTTGCCAATACATCGAATTGACTAATTTAAAGCTGAATGAAATAGCAACCCTCCTCGGCTTCGATGAGCCCGCCTATTTCTCCCGACTTTTCTCCAAAATCATGGGAATGTCTCCTTCTGAATACAGACGGAAAGAGAAAGAAATTCATGGGAAAGCCTAATGCGGCTTGAATTATATGTTAAGCCCCATGCTTCAAGACTTCATTAGATGCTTCGGAGGGCAAATCCTTGCCGACTTCCCGGTCGAAGGCAATCTTGAACGCGTAGGCATATTCGCAAGGCTTTTGCGAAGGGAAGCTGATTTTTAATCCGTCCTTCGTCTGCTCCCATTGTATCTTTTCGTTGGAACCCAGCATCGTGATGTCTTTTATCTGGGCATCCGCAATGACATCTTTCGTCAGCGATTTCACCAAGATATGGTCTGCGTCCCAATTCAAGGCGATGACATAGAAATCGTTCCCTTTGGTGGTAAAACGCAGGTCTCGCGAGGTGTATGCCGTCGGTTCGCCATCCGAGAATGTGCCTTTCTTTATGACCGCATCCCCTTCGCCGAATTTTTTCCAGCAGCGGGTGCCGTAGATAGCTTCTCCATTCACCTTGAGCCATTGGCCGATGGAAAGGAGCACTTGTTTCTGTTCGTCGGTGATGGTTCCGTCGGCTTTCGGACCAATGTTGAGCAGCATATTTCCGTTTTTGCTGACAATATCTACCAAATCCTGCACGATTTGGGCAGGCGTTTTGTTCTCTTCCCCGTCCACATAGCACCAGGAATGCTTGCCGACCGAGGTATCCGTTTGCCAGGGGAAAACCATCATCTTGTCGGACTTGCCGCGCTCTATATCCCACACGTGGATGTCCGTCGGATAGCCTTGCTTGGTGCAGGCCGTAACTTCTTTGCCCCAGTCGAGTGCATTATTATAATAGAAAGCCAGGAACTTGTTGAAGTAGGGCATGAGTATCGGATTGTTTACCGTCCAATCGAAGTAAAGCATACTGGGCTGGTATTTCAGCAGCAGTTCATACGTATGCTCCAGCCATTCGCGGGCTACATCTTCGGTATAAGATTCCCATCCTTTGTAGCGGCGGCCATAAAGGGTGATGGTTGTGTCCTGCACGTCGGAAGGAAACTCCAAACCGCCGTTGTAGAACCACGCATTCTCGGCACGGTGCGAAGAGACACCGAAAACCAGACCTTGCTTCTCGACCGCTTTCTTTAACAGACCGATAATATCTTTCTTGGGTCCCATCTTCACGGCATTCCATTCATTCAGGTCGCTATCGTACATGGCAAAGCCGTCGTGGTGCTCGGCCACGGGGATAACGTATTTGGCTCCGGCTTCTTTGAACAAAGTTGCCCATTCGTCCGCATCGAATTTCTCGGCTTTGAACATCGGGACGAAATCTTTGTAGCCGAATTCCGTATGTTTGCCGTAAGTCTCGATATGATGTTTGTATTCCGGGGAATCTTTGACATACATATTGCGCGAATACCATTCGCTGCCGAATGCCGGAACGGAATAAACTCCCCAATGTATGAAGATACCGAACTTCCCATCCCGAAACCATTCCGGAAAATGATAGTTCTCCGCAATATTCTCCCAATTCGGCTGGAATACTTCCGTCCCTTTCTCCGAAGCAACGGAATCAATATTGTAATGCGGCTTTTGGGGTGTTGAGGTACAAGCTGCCAAGGAAAGAGCTAAGAGGGCGGAGGCAAAATTGCGCCCGGTCTTTTTTATTGTAGCGTGTTTCATGGATAATTGACAATTAATAATTGACAATTGACAATTAAAATGGACAATTGACAATAGGGTGTCCCCTTTTAATTGTCAATTGTCCATTTTCAATTCTCAATTTAAACGATTCCCTGTGCCATCATCGCCTTGGCCACCTTCATGAAGCCTGCAATGTTCGCACCTTTCACATAATTGACGTAATCGCCTTCCTTGCCGTGTGCCACGCATTGTGCATGGATGGCGCTCATTATCTGGTGCAACTTCGCATCGACTTCGGCTGCCGTCCAAGAGATATGCATCGCGTTCTGCGTCATTTCCAGACCGGAAGTAGCTACGCCGCCGGCATTGACTGCCTTGCCCGGTGCGAAAAGCATCTTGTGTTCGATGAACAAATCGACAGCTTCAGCCGTGCAGCCCATGTTGGAAACTTCGGCCACGCAAGCCGTCTTGTTCTCAATCAACTGACGGGCATCGTTGGCATCCAGCTCGTTCTGCGTCGCGCATGGCAGGGCGATATCGACTTTCTGCTCCCAAGGTTTTTTGCCGGGATAGAACGTAGCGCCGGGGAATTCCTCGACATACGGTTCGACGATGTCGTTGCCCGAAGCACGCAGTTCCAACATATAGTCTATCTTCTCGCCGGAAATGCCGTCCGGGTCGTAAACGTATCCGTCGGGACCGGAGATAGTAACTACCTTTGCGCCCAACTCCGTAGCCTTCAGTGCCGCACCCCAAGCCACGTTGCCGAAGCCGGAGATAGCCACCGTCTTTCCTTTAATATCAATCCCGTGTTCTTCCAGCATCTGGTGAACGAAATACAACGCGCCGAAACCCGTTGCCTCCGGACGGAGGATTGAGCCGCCGAACTCCATCCCCTTGCCTGTGAAGGTGCCGGTATTCTCGCGGGCCAATTTCTTATACATTCCATACATGTAGCCGACTTCGCGTCCGCCTACGCCGATGTCGCCAGCCGGCACGTCGGTATCCGGACCGATGTTGCGCCACAATTCCAGCATGAAGGCTTGGCAGAACCGCATGATTTCCGCGTCGCTCTTGCCGCGCGGGGCAAAGTCAGAACCGCCTTTCGCACCGCCCATCGGCAGGGTTGTCAAGGCATTCTTGAAGGTTTGCTCGAAGCCTAAGAACTTCAGGATGGAAAGATTTACGGACGGGTGGAAACGGACACCGCCTTTGTACGGCCCGATGGCGTTGTTGAATTGTACGCGGTAGCCCAGATTGACTTGGATTTCGCCCTTGTCGTCCACCCAAGGAACGCGGAAGGTGAAGATACGCTCCGGCTCGACAAGGCGCTCGATTATTTTTGCTTTTTCAAATTCCGGATGTTGGTTATACACCTCTTCTATTGAAAGAAGAACTTCTTTGACGGCCTGTAAGTACTCCTTTTCGCCGGGGTGCTTGGCCTCTAATGCTGATAAAATAGCTTCTGTTTTCATGTGAATAAATTTATTATAAGGATAACACTTACGCGTGCAAATGTAGGGCTTTGTTTGGAATTGCGGATAGGTTTCTCCGACTTTTTTCAAAGAATTTTTCTGCGCCGTTTCCGCGCCGCGTGGCAGAAGATTTGCGACGCCGTCGCAAGTCCCAATCCGCGTGGCAGAAGGCTTGCGACGCCGTCGCAAAGAACTTTCCGGGCGGCAGAATGTTTGCGACGCCGTCGCAAGGAACTTTCCACGTGGCAGAACGTTTGCGACGCCGTCGCAAGAAACTTTCCGCCCGGAATGGCGTTTGCGACGCCGTCGCAAGAAACTTTCCGAGCGGCAGAAATTATTGTATAGTTGCTACCAGGTTCCGGTCGCCGAACGCATTGTCCACGCGGGCGACGTTCACCCAGAACTTGCCGTCGTGGAGCCATTCGCGCGGGAAGGCAGCCTTCGTGCGGCTGTACGGGTGCGTCCACTCGTCGGCGCAAACTTCGTATTCCGGATGGGGCGCGTTCTTCAGGACGTTGTCGGTCGCGTCGGCCTGTCCGGTTTCGACTTCCTTGATTTCATCCCAGATGCATTCCATCGCATCGACGAAGCGGTCGAGTTCGGCTTTGCTTTCCGACTCAGTAGGCTCGACCATCAGCGTGCCGTGAACCGGGAAGGAGAGCGTCGGGGCGTGGTAGCCGAAGTCCATCAGGCGCTTGGCGATATCGTTCTCATCGATGCCCGATTGCTCCTTCACCTTGCGGCATTCCAAGATTAATTCGTGGCCGACGTGCCCTTTCGTGCCGGTATAGACAATTCCGTAGGTGTCTTTGAGGCGGGCTGCCAGGTAGTTGGCATTCAGAATGGCCACTTTCGTATTCATCGTCAGGCCTTCGGCTCCGCAGAGGCGGATATAAGCGTAGGTAATCGGCAAGATGCCTGCGCTGCCGAACGGAGCAGCGGATACGGTATTCAGGTTGCTGCCCATTATCTCAGGATGTTGCGGCAAGAACGGAAGGAGGTGTTGGGCGACGCAGATCGGACCTACGCCGGGACCGCCACCGCCGTGAGGCGACGCGAAGGTCTTGTGCAGGTTCAGATGGCAGAGGTCGGCGCCGATGGTGCCCGGATTTGTCAGGCCTACCTGCGCATTCATGTTCGCGCCGTCCATGTAGAGCTGACCACCGCAGTTGTGGACGATTTCGCACATTTCCTTGATGTCTTCCTCGAAGATGCCGTGGGTCGAGGGGTAAGTAATCATGCTGGCAGCCAGATTGTCCTTGTTGGCTTCAGCCTTGGCGCGGAAGTCCTCGAGGTCGATGTTGCCGTGGTCGTCGCATTTGACGGTAACGGTTGTGAAGCCGCATTGGATGGCGCTCGCCGGATTTGTCCCGTGTGCCGAGGCGGGGAGGAGGACGATGTTGCGGTGTCCCTGTCCGATATTTTCCAGATAAGCGCGGATGATGCGCAGACCGGTGTATTCGCCTGCGGCACCGGAGTTCGGCTGGAGCGTGCAGCCCGCGAAGCCGGTGATTTCGCACAAGTAAGACGATAAGTTCTCAATCAATTCCGTATAACCTTCCACTTGGTCTTTCGGGGCATACGGGTGGATATTCTGGAACTTTGAGAGGCTGAGCGGGAGCATCGACGAGGCCGGATTGAGCTTCATCGTGCATGAACCCAGCGGAATCATGGACTGAGCCAGAGAGACGTCGCGGCGTCCGAGGCGGGTGATGTAGCGCATCAGTTCCGTCTCCGTGTGATATTGTTTGAAGGTATCTTGCTGGAGGAAATCGGACTTGCGGGCGAATTTCGCGTCGAAGTAAATTGTGCGGGCCACTTCGCTTTCAAGGATGTAACCCTTTCCGGCAGCCGAAGCGAAGATATAAAGCAAGACGCCGAGGTCGGTATCTTGTGTGGTCTCGTCGAAGCTGACGCCCACCATGCCGTTTTCGAAATAGCGCAAGTTTACGCGGTATTCGAGGGCGATTTCCTGCAGGTGGCCGATGGCAACAGTTTCGGGAAGTTCGATTTTCAGCGTATCAAAGAAATTCGCATTGATTTGTCTGTATCCCAACTTCTCGATTTCGCGGGCGAAGAAACCTGTGTATGCATGGATACGTCCGGCGATGTCGCGCAGTCCTTCGGCACCGTGGTAAACCGCATAGAATCCGGCCATAGTTGCCAACAGAGCCTGGGCAGTACAAATATTCGAGGTAGCCTTCTCGCGTTTGATATGCTGTTCGCGAGTCTGCAGTGCCAAGCGGTACGCCTTGTGTCCGTAAGCATCCTTGGAGATACCGATGATGCGGCCCGGAATCAGGCGCTTGTAATCGTCGCGTGTTGCAAAATAAGCGGCAGAAGGTCCGCCGTAGAACATCGGGATACCGAAGCGTTGGCTCGAGCCGAAGACAACATCCGCGCCCCATTCGCCCGGAGGAGTCAGCAGGACGAGGCTCATCAGGTCGGCTGCGACAGCTACCTTGGCACCCTTGTCGTGGCAACGGTTTACGAAATCCGCATAGTCCTCGATAGAGCCGTCCGAGTTCGGATACTGGATGATGGCGGCATAGACATTCTCTCCCAATTCAGCCGTCTTGTAATCTCCGAACTGCAACTTGATACCCTGCGGGATAGCACGCGTATGGATAACAGCCGTCGTCGATTCGAATACGTTGTTGTCGATGAAGAGCGTATCCGCTCCTGCCTTGACTTGAGCACGGCTGCGGGCGTTGAACAACATCGTGGCAGCTTCGGCGGCAGCCGTAGCCTCGTCCAGCAAAGAACAGTTGGCGAGCGGCATGGCGGTCAAGTCGCAAACCATCGTTTGGAAATTCAGCAAAGCTTCCAAGCGGCCCTGGGAAACTTCAGCCTGATAAGGCGTATAGGAGGTGTACCAAACCGGATTTTCAAATACGTTCCGCATGATGGGGGCGGGGCAGACCGTATCGTACCAGCCCATTCCGATATAGGAAGTATAGACTTCGTTCTTGGAGGCCAGTTCTTCTATATGTTCGGCAAATTCCCGCTCCGTCATTGGCTCAGGCAGGTTCAACGGCTGCTTGAGGCGGATATTCTGCGGAATCGTCTCGTCGATGAGTTGGTCCAACGAACCGACTCCAATCGCACTCAACATGGGTGCGATGTCGTTAGGATTGACACCGAGGTGTCGGCAAACAAATTTATTTGTGTCCATGATAAAAAGGTATATTATTAAATGTATGGATTATGATTTTTCTCGTATGCGATGCTCGTCGCCGGCCCGTGTCCCGGATAGACTTGTGTCTCCGGCGGCAAGGTCAGCAGTTTCCGGCGTATGGCCGAAACCAAGGCATCCTGACTTCCGCCCCAGAGGTCCGTGCGTCCAATACTCCCCATAAAAAGAGAGTCTCCTACCATGATGAAACCGTCGTTCGGCGCATAAAAAGCCAATCCGCCCGGCGTATGTCCCGGAATAGCCAAGACTTGCAGCTCCGAGTTTCCGAAAGCGATGCGGTCGCCTTCTTTCAGGTATCCTTTCAAGGGAACATCTTTCACGGCAACAGGCAATCCGAAAGCCTTGCTCTGTTCTTCGGCAGAAGGCAGGGCTTCATCGGCCTGGCTTGCTTCCGGACCGATGCCGTAGGTTTGCTCAATATATTCGTTTCCGAAGATATGGTCTAAGTGCAGATGGGTGCAGAGATTCCGTTTCAGGGATAGTCCTTCCTCGCGGATATAGTCGGAGAGGTGTTGCTTTTCCATTGGGCGCATACAGCCGCAGTCTATCAGCACCGCCTCTTTTGTCTCATCATATAAGAGGTAGGTGTTCTCACCAAAATAATTGACTTCAAAAGATTGAACGGTAATCATAGCGGTACGTAAACGACTTTCTTGGTTTCAAAATAAGTTTCTTTGAACGAGTCGGAGAGGTTGAGGGTAATTGCCTGCTTGTGGAAAGGCTGTATCTCATGCTCTAGCTCTCCGCCTTTCAGACAGATGACACCGTTGGGCAGTGCGTTCCGTTGCTCCCTCCGGATATTCTTCCGGACAATCTTGACTAAATCGGCGAGGGGCATTACGGCGCGGCTGACGACAAAGTCGAATCTCCCTTTCTCTTCTTCGCCCCGGCAGTGGCTGAAGGTTACGTTCTTCAGTCCGATGGCTTCGGCTACGGCTTGTCCGACCTTTATCTTTTTCCCGATGCTGTCAATCAAGTGGAAATGAACCTCCGGGAAAAAGATAGCCAACGGAATACCGGGGAAACCGCCGCCCGTCCCGAAATCCATCACCTCCGAACCTTCTTTAAAATGCAGCATCTCGGTGATTCCGAGCGAATGCAATACATGGTGTAAGTACAGATTGTCGATATCTTTCCGCGAGATGACATTAATCTTCGCGTTCCAGTCGGCATAAAGGTCATACAAGGCGGCATATTGCTCGGCCTGTTGAGGCGAAAGATGCGGGAAGTAGCCTTTGAGTATCTCCAACTGTTCTGTTACTATGCTATTTGTTGATTCCATATCCGTTTTTTAGTAAGTTATTCGTCCGGCAATCGGATTCCCTTCTTTCAGCAGCATCTTGATTTGGTCGAACGTCAGGTGGACTTCCGTTGCACCCAAAGCGTAGGCGGCTATTTCATATTCATTAAAGGTATAGGTGATGCCGGTATCGTCGATGTAGAAATTGTTGTTCGGGTAGATTTCATCCACGCTGAAATAGCCGATATTCTCCAAGTCCTTGGTGTCAGTGATGTTGTTCTTCTTGGCGATTTCAGCGACTAATAATCCTGCCAGCGTATCTTGGTATTCCTCGGTGAAGAGGTCTTCTTCCGTAATCCGCTTGCCGGTGTTCATGTCTATCGTGAAGTTCGTAAAGCTATGCGAACCATGTGCCCCTCCGGTATAGTTCTCAAAGCTGACGGTATAAGAGACGAAGTTGTTCTTGTTGTATTCGATAGCATTTGATGCCATTTCGTAGTAGGAATACCAGGCGCCTGGTTGTTCATTTGTTTCCAAGTCTTTGCGGAAAGTCTCTTCCAGCTCCTTGTAATTGGCCAGGTAGTCTTCAGTGTAGCGGTTGATGGCTTCTTGGGGAGTCAGTTGTTCGTATTCGTCGCCGAAGAAGGTGGCGATGAATTGTTTCTGTACGAGGGGAAGGATGGCTTCGTTCTCGCACGCCGTAGGATAGGTGAATTGGAGCACCAGATTGCAGTTCGGGTACTCCGGATTCTCTAAGAGATGGTATGTTTTCTCGACGTGTATTGAGTCGAACGTTGCACTGCTTTTCTCCTTTTGACTCAAAGGTTGGTTGCAACTCCATAGGCTTAATCCAATCCATAGGATTATAAGCGGTATAGGAAAATACTTCTTCATAAAACTAAAATTGAAAATTGATTCCCAAAGGTAAGACAATAATATGAATGCGCAATAAAAATGGGGAAAGAAAAAAGTTCGATCTCTTATATAGAGACCGAAAATGCCGATTTTCTCATTGTAACACAAGAGGATAAAAAAACGATGTTAGACTACATG
>CALUZV010000038.1 GCA_944325345.1 uncultured Parabacteroides sp. | reverse complement strand
ACCCGCTTTCTTAACAAGCGGGCTTTTTATTTTATATATCAGGAAATTACAACGATTAGTGTATATTATCGCCAAACACCCATCAAGTGAACCAAAACAACAGCCCGCGCTCTATCTCGTATAGTTCTTTTTCTTTCTAAATCCTAAAAAAGAAGAATACACCAGAGCGCAAGCATTTATTGTTTATTACTCCCACTTGATAAAAAAATTGGCGATTTTTTAGGGATAGGAATAATCTCCGTAAATGCTATAACATCTTATATCGAATTCCGAATGTTGAGGAACGCTATCCTCTCGGGATTCGATGCAAAGGTAAGGGCGATTTATGAATCTGCAAGAAAAATCTCAGAATTTTTTCCAGAACTGCGTTTTCTTTGGACGAAAACATAGGTTTCGGGGGACGAAATCGGGGTTTTCTGTTCGGGAAAACGGATTTTCTTTTCCTCCTTACCACAACGCGACTTTGCCCGCTGCACCCAAATCAAGCGTAGCTGTAGCAATCCCCAACGCCTTAAATACACGACTTATTGTAGGAATTGTGGTGTTTCCCCCTCGTTCGATGCGTGATATCTGCGCGGCTTTCACGCCAATCCGCTCACCCAATTCTTCTTGAGTGAGTTTCTGTTTCAACCGAACTTTCTTTACGGCTTCTCCTATTTGGTAAGCATGCACAGCCTCATCCACTTTGCGTTCGTGCTTGTCTCTCGCTGGAGAACCAATCTTTCCGTAAAATTCATCTAAAACATCTTCAAACGGTGTAAGTGTCATCTTTTCCATAAGCCACTATTTGTTTTTAAAGTATTCATTTCTTAAATCTTCCGCTTTTGTAATCTCTTTAGGCGGAGTCTTTTGTGTTTTCTTGATGATACCGTGGGTTGCCACGATTAAGACTTCCTCCTCTTTATCCCAAAAAGCAAATAAACGGTATGCTGTTTTATTATAAAGAGTACGGAATTCCCATATTTCCGTATTCGACAATTTCTTAAAAAGTTCGCTATTCTTTTCGCCCTTTGCTATTCGGTGGATATTATAGACAATCTTATCGCGTACCTCTTCAGGCAAAGAACGCAGGAAGCTAAGCGCATCGTTCATCAATACTAGTCGAAATATGTCTTTTTTCATAGTTACTATTGTTTGTTCTGGGTGCAAAGATAATAGATGTTCACCTACGATCCCATACCTCTTGATGAAATTTTTCATCCCTCTTCATCCGCGAATCTATAGATGTTGAGGAAATTTTTAAGGGGAGAAGGCGGGGCGAGCGCTAAAAGAAAAGGCGGCTTCTTCGCAGAAACCGCCTCTTAATTATAATATGGATAGATGTTATTTTGAATCGATATTCTCGAATTGATCAACGCACGCGACCAACGTAAGAACCATCTTGCGTGTTGATTTCGATGATTTCGCCTTCGTTGATGAACAACGGAACGCGAACTTCAGCACCTGTCTCAACGGTTGCCGGTTTCAGGGTGTTTGTTGCTGTATCGCCCTTGATACCCGGTTCGGTATAAGTTACTTGCAGCTGAACCTTAACAGGCATATCAGCGAACAGGACAGTTTCCGTAGAAGCGTCGGATACAACGTCCACGATTTCGCCTTCTTTCATGAAATCAACGCCGTTAATCAAGCTCTTGTCGATGATGACGTCATCGAAAGTTTCCTGATTCATGAAGTGATAGTGTTCACCTTCGCGATAAGTGAATTGGTAGGGGCGACGCTCAACGCGTACGTCTTCCAGCTTTTCACCGATGTTGAAACGACGTTCGATTACGCCGCCTTTTACTACATCTTTCAGCGTCGTACGCATGATTGTGTTGCCTTTACCCGGCTTTACATGCAGGAAATCAACGCAGAAATACAATTTGCCATCCAAGCGGATGCATGTTCCTTTCTTAATGTCTTGTGAGTTGATCATACTTTATTTCTATTATTTTGTTATTACTCTGCCTTTGTACTATGATTTTTCGGCTGCAAAATTAGTACATTCCTCTAAAATATTCCTACCTTTGAGGCGAAAAATAAATCGAAAATTAATCGACCATCTATGGAAAATTTACTGCATTACGCATGGAAATACCGTTTGTATTCCCCTCTTTCCCTGAAAACGACCGATGGGAGAGCCCTTGAGGTCCTCGACCCCGGTATCCAGAATACCGATGCGGGTCCCGACTTTTTCAATGCAAAAATCAAGCTCGATGATAGGTTTTGGGCGGGCAGCGTGGAAATTCATACGCTGGCATCCGACTGGAAACTACATCATCACGATCAGGATCGCGCCTATGATGTTGTCATCCTACACGTCGTGGAACGGGCGGATTGTGAGACGTTTCGGACGAACGGAGAGCCTATCCCACAATTTGTTTTGGAGATACCGCTGTCCGTGCGCGAGAATATCGCTTATTTATTGGAACGCGATGCGCCTGTACCCTGCCTCTACCGCTTGTCGGAAGTCGAGCCTGTTTTCCGGACGATGTGGCTTGATGCCTTGCTGACCGAGAGGCTCGAACGGAAGACGCAAGATGTCCTGCGCTGGCTCGAGCTGTCCGAAGGCGATTGGAACGAGGTGTTTTATATCGCCCTCTGCCGCAACTTCGGTTTCGGAATCAATAACGATGCCTTTGAATGGCTGGCCAAAAGTCTGCCGCTCCGCTATATTCTCAAGCAGCGCGGATGTGCCTCGCAGGTAGAAGCGATGTTCTTCGGGCAAGCCGGATTACTCGAAGAGGAAATACCGGACGACCCTTACTATTGCCTGCTACAGCGCGAATATTGTTTCCTTCGCCACAAGTTCGAACTTAAGCCACTCGACGGAATGCTTTTCAAACGCCTTCGGATGCGTCCCGGTGCGACGCCCCATGTGAAGTTGGCCCAGCTTGCCGCTTTCTGGACCTTGCACGATGGCTTGTTCTCCGCCCTGCTCGAGGCACGGACACCCGGCGAAATCAAGGCTTTCTTCCGGATAAGTCCGTCCGATTATTGGCGTACGCATTATTGCTTCGGGCGAAGTTCGATAGAGAAGGCGAAGCCCATGGGCGAGAATGCGATACAGATAATCCTAATCAATACCGTCGTTCCCCTCTTCTTTACCTATGCTCGCCAACGCGCTATGCCTCAGTATGCAGCCCGCGCCATGCGCCTCCTCGAGACAATACCCGGCGAACGCAATAACGTAGTCGAAACATTCCATCGCGCTGGATTCGAGGTTAGGAATGCTGGCGATTCCCAAGCCTTGATACAACTCCGCCGCGAGTATTGCGACAAGAAGCGTTGCCTGCTCTGCCGCATCGGTTTCCAGCTGTTAAAAAAGGGGAAAGATAGCGGGATATAGGGTGCGCCTCGGCGGATTTTCTTAATTTTGCCCGCGTTTACGTAATCCATAAGTACATGAAAAGTCAGTTTATCCGATACAGCCTGTTCTTCATCTGGTCCGTCCTGATATCCCTCGGACTCTGGGCGTGCGCCAACATCGGCTCGCCGAACGGTGGCCCTTACGATGAAGACCCGCCCAAATTCGTCAGCAGCAATCCGGTTCCCGACCAGACGAACTATCGCGGGAAGACGGTGGATATTCTCTTCGATGAACTTATCCAAATCGAGAGTCCGTCCGAGAATGTCGTCATTACTCCACCGCAAACCGAGTTGCCGATTATCCGCGCAAACGGTCGCAGGGTGCATATCGAGTTGCTGGACTCGTTGCAGCCGAATACGACCTACACCATTGATTTCGGAAGTTCGCTCAAGGACAATAACGAAGGTAATTTCCTCGAGAATTATTCATTTGCATTCGCGACCGGTGATATTATCGATTCGTTGGAAGTTTCGGGCATCCTGCTTCAGGCCGAAAACCTTGAGCCTATGCCCGGTATTACCGTAGGATTGCATCAAAACCTCGCGGATTCTGCCTTTACTACTACACGCTTTGTGCGTACCACGCGGACGAACGACCGGGGACGTTTTGTCTTGCGTAATATCGCACCGGGGACGTATAGAATCTATGCGCTTAACGACGTGAACCGCGATTATCGTTTCGATCAACCGGGGGAAGACATCGCATTCTCTGATTCTTTGGTCGTTCCCTCCTTTGAACTGACTACCCGCCAGGATACGTTGTGGAAAGACAGCCTGACTATTGATACGATCAAGACGGTGGGTTATACCCGCTTCTATCCCGATGATATTCGCCTGCTGTTGTTCAAGGAACGCTTTGCTCGGCAGTATATGACGCGGCCACGATGGGAAGATGAGCGGTTTTTCTATCTTACCTTCAATGCTCCTTTGGACACCTTCCCGGCTCCGCGTCCGCTTAACTTTGAGCCGCAGGACAGTGCGTGGTACGTGGTTCAGCCGATGAACGGAGGTCTGCAACTCAACTATTGGCTACTCGATTCGACGGTTTACAAGAGGGATACTTTGGTGTTTGAACTGACCTATCCGGAGAGTGATTCGCTCAATGTGCTGCGCCCGACTACAGATACAGTAACCCTTGGAATACGTCGGGTACCGCAGTCTAAACTGAAGCGGAAGAAGAAAGATGACGACAAACCTGAACCGATTCAGTTCGTTAGCATGAATGTGGATGCCCCATCCCAGATGGACCTCTTTGATACGGTGTCGATAGACTTCGATGCACCGCTCCTTTCCTTTGATAAGTCGCAGGTCAAGCTGGATATTATGGTCGATTCCGTATGGGAGCCGGTGGACTTCGAGTTTTTCCAAGACACCGCGAACATCTTACGTTATTATGTGGACCGTCCTTGGAAGTACGGTGAGGAATATCACTTGGAAATTGACTCGGCAACTCTTTTCTCGGCGTATGGACATTGGAATAACAAGTTCTCGACGGAATTCCGGATAAAGAATGAGGATTCCTACGGACACCTATACATTAATATAATAGGGATAGACTCGTCCGCATACGTACAACTGCTCAATGCGAACGACCAGCCCGTCAGACAGTCTCCGGTCAAGGGCGGCGGTGCGCTCTTTATGGATTTGAAGCCGGACAAATACTATGCTCGCCTCGTCGTGGACTCGAATCACAACGGTGTCTGGGACACTGGCGACTATTCCGAGCGCAGACAGCCTGAGAGCGTGTATTATTGTCCGAAGATGTTTACCATTATGCAGAATTTCCAGGTGGAAGAAACGTGGAATGTCTTCGCTACACCGCTGGAACGGCAGAAGCCGTTGGATATAACTAAGAATAAGCCTAAGGAAATGACGAAGAAAAAGCGAAACTATAAAGATGAGAGCAAGAACACATCGAATTCCAACGGAAGTACGAATTTCCTCAATAATACCGCTTTTTAGTCGTCTCGTCGTATGCCTCGTCCTCTGCCTGACCTCGCTTCGGGCGGCGGGCGAGACGCCGAACTGGGATATGTTCACGGCGGGCGAGCGGATTCACCTCCAGATACATTTCAAATGGGGCCTCCTCAATCCGAAGGCGGGCGAGGCCGTGCTGGGCGTGGATCGTGCTGACTTCCGTGGTTCCGATGCATGGCAGTACCAACTGCATTTCCAAACGACGGGCTTTTTCGAACGGGTGTTCTCAATGCGCGATACTTTGACGGCGTATTTCTCACGTCCAGGAACGGAACTCCTTTATGCGGAGAAACGTAGCAACGAAGGAAATTATTATTCCGTCGATGAATTAACCTTTCTCCCGTCGCAGGATGATTCTGTCCGTGTGCGCTCTCTCCGCTACACCACGGAACGCGTCAAAATCGACACACTCCTGACTGCCTCCGCCCCAATGCTTGATATGCTCAGTGCGACGATGTATCTGCGCACGATGGATTGGACACGGCTCCGCCAGGGCGAGGCTGTCCCTTTCCGGATAGCTATCGGGCGCGATGTCGTGCAGGTAGCCTTCCGTTATACCGGACAGGAAGTCGTAGAGCGCGACTCCGTCAAGTACCGTACACGCCACTTCTTCATTGACGTTTATGATGAAGCCTTTACACAAAGTCGTGCTGCCGGTGAAGCTTGGATAGGCGACGATGGAAATCACTTGCCTATTAAAGTCCGCGCCAAACTCAAGATAGGAGCGGCTGAAGCACACTTCATTCGTAGCGAAAACACTCGTGTTCCCGTCCAATGCGCTGTTACCATTCGTAGATAAACTTGAAATCGGCTGGCTGATGGCGACGGCGGTAGGCAAACGGCGTGTATCGCGTTTCTCGCACGAAGAATTTGGAAAAACTATTGTAGTTTGCGAAGCCACACAGCTTAGCGATGTCCGCCCCCGTGATATCCGTATAGCATAACAACTCGCAGGTTCTTTTCAAGCGATAGGCATCGATTAAATCCGTCAACGGCATACCTATTGCGAGGCCGACCGCGCTGGAAATCTCGGTGGGAGTACAGCCTATGGCGTAGGAAATCTTATTGACGGAGAAATATTTCCCAGTCGCCAATAGTTTTAGGACGGCATCCATGATGACACATCCGCACGACTGCTCGAGCGGGTCTTTCGCTGTGGGAGGTTCGACGACGCGCATCCCTTTTATCACCTTTTTCCGGACAACAGGCACGTAGAATGGCTGCCAATCAATATGTTTAATTTTTATTTTCATGTCCTCTCTGTTTTTTGTGCGCAAGTTAGGAAGATTGATCTTTAATTCCAAGGAAGATTGACCCTTTTTTATGGAATGAAGATACTCTTGCATCCTAACTTCCCGCAATGCTATCTAATTTGATTGTCAATAAACTCACCTGATTGGGCTTTTCTCGTGCTAAATCTCGAGTTTCTCCGATATCCTGGCTCAAATCATAGAGTTCTGCGGTTTCAACTCCGTCGGCAACTTGTCGTATCAGCTTCCAATCGCCGATACGTAGTGCTTGACGCTTGACTCCCTCGTTGAAAGCCCAATAGAGATAGGCGGGTTGCGGTTGTTCCTCCGAGTCTTTGCCAAGAATCGTTGGAAGAATGGAAATACCATCGGTAGGCTCGGTAAATTCCTGACCAGTGAGTTCCGCCAACGTAGGCATTATGTCCCAAAACGCACAGATTTGTTCTGTCCGTCCACCATCTTTAATAGTCCCCGGCATCCATGCGATGAACGGTACGCGGATACCTCCTTCATAGACATCGCGCTTCATCCCACGTAAAGGACCGGAACTTTTAAAGAAACTTGGGTTTGCCCCGCCTTCGGCATGAGGTCCATTGTCGCTGGTGAAGATAACTAACGTGTTTTTGTCGATTCCCAGCGCCCGGAGTTCGTTCAATACGGAACCCACGTACCAATCCAGACGGCTAACCATAGCCGCGAAGGAAGCGTAAGGTTTCCGTGAGGTATTGTAGCCGCCTTGCTCGTGGTCAAACTTACCGATGTACGGAATCTCTTCAAAAAGACCGTCATATTGAGCATATATCGAGTCGTGAGGCAAATTCAGCTCTGCATGAGGAAGCGTATAGGTGAGCATGGCGAAAAACGGCTTGTCTTTGTTCGCTCGGATGAAATCGAGGGCATGTTGGTGGATTAAATCTTGCGAATACGTCTGCTGTGCGTTGTTCGCGTTCTCGGGGAAATACACTGAGTCGCGATTATGCCAAAGATGGTCGGGGTAATAAGAATGTGCCTGACGTTGACAATTGTACCCGAAGAACTCATCGAATCCCATGGAGTTAGGAACGGATGCCGAGTTCGGAGCACCTAATCCCCATTTCCCGAATAATCCCGTGCTATACCCGGTCTGTTTCATCAGGCGGGCGATAGTAAACGTCCCCTCTGCCATCGGAGCCTGTCCCTCGGGCAAAATCTCTTGATTCCCGCGAATCTGCGAGTGGGCTGTGTTTAGCCCAGTCATGAGCGAGCAACGCGATGGTGCGCTGACCGGGCACCCGGCGTAGGCTTGGGAAAAGAGAAGTCCTTCGTTAGCCATCCGGTCGAGATTGGGCGTGCGGATGATTTCTTGCCCGTAACAGCCGAGGTCGCCGTAACCTAAATCGTCTGCCAAAATGAACACGACGTTTATTGGCTTGTCTTTGTCTATCCCGGACTGGCATGCCGCCAGACTGACGGCACATGCCGCAGTGGATAGTGTAAAAAGAGTTGTTTTTTTCATAAGTCTGAAGTTATCTTAATAAGTCAGCCTTGTAAATAGCCGACATTCGTTATTTCTTTACTTTATGTAGCCACTTTTCCTTCAAATATTCCCGGACGGGGATGTCATACAGCTTCATGGCTGCGTAAGCCGTAGCTATGGCCGCCAGGAACAGCCCTGCGCAGAGGGTAACGACGGTTTCGGTCGGCGCGTTCGGATGATATCCCTTGAATGTCCACAGAAGGTAGATGTAAACAAAGTGTGTAATATATAAAGGATAAGAGATGAAGCCTAAGAACTTGCAGATGCGTTGTCCCCGTCGGCTGCGTATCTGGCTTCCCGCTCCGATGCTGAGGATAATCGGGAAAAGGACGATGATACAGAAGGCTTCGTAGAGTCCATTCATCCAAAGTGCGTCGTATCCCCCTATGCGTGGCATGAAAGTCATCAGTAAAATGAGCAGGCAGCACCAGTAAAAGCCGCCGTCAAGCCTAATGAACTTCCCCATCCGTGCTAATAGCATTCCGATTAAGAATGGACAAGCGAGACGGATGAAGCCGATATAAACTTGCGGCCCTGTCAGCGTCCAGCCTCCAATCACGGTGTACGCAGCATATCCTCTGTCGTGTAACAAACTGAAGAAATCCCAGTTCATTGTCAGTGATACGGTGAAGAAGGCTGCGATGAGGCAGCAGACGGCAAGTCCTATTTTCGACAAGCGGCGTAAAACCAGCGCATAGAGTATATTTGCCGCATATTCGAACTGAAGTGTCCACGTCGGGTCGTTCACCGGGTTCGTGCAGCCCCAGCCTCGGATATCAAAGCGAGGGGGAAGAGGAATAAGTGTGAGACACCAGAGTGTAACAAGCAAGAGAATATACCACGGTGTCTCTCCGACCAGCGGATAAGTCGGCCCGATATTCAAATAGAAAAAGCAAGCGCAGAGAAGCGTCCCGAATATCGCCATGGGGTGCAGCCGGACGAAGCGCCGCTTGAAGAAATCCCACAGTGTCATCCGTCCCCAGCGGTCGTCGTAGGCGTAAGCCACCACGAAGCCTGAAAGGGCAAAGAAAAAATCGACCGAGAGATAGCCATGGTTTATAATTTGCTGCACTTGATCTTTCGAGTAGCACTCGAACATGTGGAAGAGGACGACCACAATGGCCGCGACCCCGCGTAGCCCGTCGAGTATCTCGTATCGAGGCTTTGATTCAATGTAAGTCTGCATATCGTTCGTCATTTTGCCCGTAAAATTAGTGAAAAGTGATAGAAAAAAGTATCGGCGGTGGAAAAAATGGGCGCGGGATATTTTCTTTGGGGAAATGAAATCTCGAAAAAAGCGTACTTTTGCACGAAATTTTGGATTTTCATGCGATATACTTCTTCTCGAAACGTATTGATGCCTCCGCTGGCGGTCATCTGGCTGGTGGCCGGTTGTGTGGCGTGCTGGGCGCTCGGATACTACGATTCGGTCGGTTTTCCGGTCTATGAGGAAACTGGGGCAACGCCACTGTGGAACCTGCTTTGCCATCGGCTGACGAGGCAGGACGTGGCTTACGGCTTGGGCTTCCTGCTGACGGTCGGTGGTGCCTTCTTCATCCACCGTGCGAACTACGTGTTGATGCTTATCCGCGAAAAGACGCTGTTGCCGTTCTGGATTTATCTTCTGCTGGAAAGCACGAACCCTGATTTTTTCCCGTTGAAAGCCTCAAGCATCGGCGTTTTCTGTTTAGTGCTGGCGATGTATCAACTGTTTATCGCATATCACGACCCGGAATCGCACAGCCGAGCCTTTAACGCCGGGTGGATAATCGGGTTGGGCAGTCTGTTATGGATTTATATTCTGTGGTTCGTCCCGCTGTTCTGGGTGGGGATGTATAAGTTCCGGTCATTGAGTTGGCGTACCTTCCTGGCAACGCTTATTGGCGTTGGGGCGGTTTATTGGTTGGTGTTGGGATGGTGTGTATGGTCTGGGGACTATGCGATGCTGGAGGTTCCGGCGCGGACGCTCTTGCATATCCATCCGCTGCAACTGTTGGATACCGCTTGGACCGACTGGACAAGTATCGTTTATACCGTGGTGCTCGCAGTGGTGGCTTCTGTCAATATCCTTTCCCATGAACATGATGATAATTTGCGCTCGCGCCAATATTTGTCTTTCCTGATATGGGCTTGTCTCTGGTCGCTCCTATTGTTTTTCCTTTATGAACAGTCTTCCGAAGAGTTTCTGGCGGTGATGGGCCTGCCGGCATCTATTCTGATCGGGCATCTCTTCGCGGTGATTAAGAAACGGTATATGTTTTGGACATATCACCTTTCTATCCTGCTCTATTTCTTCTTTTTTGCAATACGAATATGGAATTTTTAATCGAATATGGATACGTAGGCGTCTTCATCGCCTCGTTTTTGGCAGCGACAGTCCTGCCTTTCAGCAGTGAGGTTGTCTTGACGGGTGTTCTCCTCGCCGGCGCCTCTTATTGGCCTTGCATGATCGCGGCGACGCTCGGTAATTTCCTCGGGGGCATGAGTTGTTACTGGCTCGGGATGTTGGGTAAGGTCGAATGGATTGAGAAATACCTGAAACTCGACTCCGCCAAGCTCCACCGCGTCCAGCACTGGATAGAAGGGAAGGGCTCGTGGATGGCTTTCTTTGTCTTCCTGCCCGGCATTGGGGATTTCATCGCCGTAGCTCTTGGATTTCTGCGCGGCAATGTCTGGATTGTCGCATTTTCGATGTTTATGGGGAAAGCGATAAGGTATTGGGTGTGGATGGAGTTTGTCTATGAGGCAATGGAAGTTATGAGTTATGGGTTATGAAACCCATAACTCGTAATTCCTTATTCATTCTCGTCGTATTTCTGAAACAGAAAGTCATTATAGGGGAAGCGCGTGATGTGTATCTCCTTCACCTTCTCATATAGCATCTCCTTCAGCTCCTCGATGTTTAGTTTCTGCTTCGCCGAAATGAAAATGCAGCTGTCTTGCATCCGCGACATCCACGTTTGTTTCAACTCGTCGAGCGAAATGTTTTCCCGCGTGCGCGGCGTCAAGTCGTCTTCGTCTTTGGGGACAAATGTGAAGGCATCTACCTTGTTAAAGACCATGATCATCGGTTTTTCTGTCTTGTCAATCTCTGCCAGCGTCTTATTCACGACGTCGATCTGTTCTTCAAAGCTTGGATGCGAAATATCCACCACGTGTACCAGTAAATCTGCCTCCCGCACCTCGTCGAGGGTCGATTTGAACGACTCCACCAGCTCCGTCGGCAGTTTGCGGATGAAGCCTACAGTGTCGGAGAGTAGGAAGGGCAGATTGTCCACGATGACCTTGCGGACGGTCGTATCCAGCGTCGCGAAGAGCTTGTTTTCGGCGAAGACATCGCTTTTGCTCAGCAGATTCATCAGGGTGGACTTGCCGACATTGGTATAGCCCACGAGCGCGACCCGCACCATCTTCCCACGATTCTTCCGCTGCACACTTTTCTGTTTATCAATCTCCACCAGTTCCTTTTTCAGCCGCGCAATCTTGTCCAAGATGATACGCTTGTCCGTCTCGAGCTGCGTCTCGCCCGGTCCGCGCATCCCGACGCCGCCGCGCTGCCTTTCGAGGTGTGTCCACAGGCGCGTCAAGCGGGGCAACATGTATTTATATTGTGCCAACTCGACCTGCGTCTTGGCGTGTGCCGTCTGGGCGCGCCGTGCGAAGATATCGAGGATGAGGTTCGTGCGGTCGAGGATTTTCACCTGCAACTCGCGTTCGATGTTGCGCAGCTGCTTGGCCGACAGCTCGTCGTCGAAGATGACCAGTCCGATTTCATTCTCTATCACATACTCCTTGATTTCCTGTAGCTTGCCCGCCCCGACAAATGTTACCGGATTCGGATACTCCAGCCGCTGATAGAATTGTTTGACGGCCTCGGCGCCGGCTGTATCGGCCAGGAAGGCCAGCTCGTCGAGGTATTCTTTTACTTTCTGCTCGTTCTGCTCGGGTGTTACGAGGCCGACGAGGACTGCTTTTTCCGTTTTTGTCTCAGATATGATGAATTCTTTCATGCCTGCAAAGATAAAGCAAATAGCTACACCGTTTTCACTTTCTCCCAGGAAAAAAGTAATTGTCGTATCGGACGACAATGATTCCCTCCGCATAAAAGTATTTTATTTTTTGGGAAATATTAACAATACCTAAGGTGAAGCTATCATTCCCTTGGGGAATTTTAGCTCTACCTTAGGTAGAGGTCTAATTCCTCTGGGGAATAATACCTTTACGCAGGGTATTCCTAAAAATCCCTAAGGGAATATTACCTTTACCTAAGGTATTAATAAAATTCCCTCGGGGAATATTACCTTTACCTAAGGTATTCTTATTTTTCCCTCTCTATCAAAAGCCTTTTTTCGGCCGGGAGTCTTTGTCGTTGGGTCAGACAAATACTTTTTTTCAGGGAATTAGCGTGTCGATGAGGTCGCCAAGGCCTTTTGTCGTCAGGGAAACGTTGGCGTCGTAGTTGTTGAGGAAAATCGCGAGGGCGTAATGCTTTCCGTCGCGCTCGACGAAGCCTGCGTAGCCGCGTGTGCGGCTCATGCTCCCGCTTTTGAGTCGTGCCTTGCCCTCGAAGGGAGTGTTTTTCAGGAAATTGCGCACGGAGCCTTCCATACCCGCGCGGGGGAGGGACTGGCGGAAACTCTCGCGCTCGGGGGATTCCGTCGCCATGTACGCGAGGAGGGAGACGATGAAGCGGGCGGTTGTCCGGTCCGTCGGCGCGAGGCCGCTACCGTCGTAGAGGTGTAATCCCTCGACATCAAGCCCTTTCGCCTGCCAGAAGGCTTTGAGGACGCGGAAGCCTTTCCCGAAGGAAGAGAGATATTCGCCGTTGCGCGCCTCGTAGCGCAGTCCGATGGTCTTCAAGAGGGCGTCAGCAAAGAGGTTGATGCTTTTATGGTTAGTCTGATAGACGATGCGGGCGAGGGTAGGGGAATAGGTGGTGATGAGAGTCGTCCGCGCACTGGCTTTCGCTTCCCCTTTTTCACTGAGAAGGCGGTAAGTCGTGGCTGGGCGGGCGACGGAGATGCCCTGTTTCTCCAATTCTCCGGAGAAATAGCGGGCGAGAAACAGCGGAGGGTCTGGAATGTCTCCCTTTATCGTGTATTGTTCTCTCCCTGCGGGAATCACGCCGTAGAGGAATCGCTCGTCGGCGAAAGGGGCTCCCATGATGTAGCAGCTATCCGTGCGGACGGGCGCGGAGCGTAAGTAGTTGTGGAATTTGGCGACTGCGCCCTCCGGCGATGTCCCGATGACGCGGACTTTTCCCCCTACTGTCCGGAGCGAGAGGCGGTAGAGGTTGTCGAAGACCGAAATCCCGTAGCTCCCCGCCCCGTAGTAGCTGCCCAAATCCTCGTAAACCCACTTGGGAGAAACGCCCCCGGTGTCGAAAATCCGTTCGTCGGCGATGACAGTCCCTTCGACCCGGCGGATACCCGCGCTGCGGATGGCATTCACCCATTTCTCAAGAAAATCAGTAGATTGTGGAAAATGGGAAGAACCGAGGGTCGGGTCGCCGCTACCTATAATATAAAGATTACCGTGCAATGTGCCGTCCGCGATATGCCCGTCATAGGCGAGAGTCGTCGGAAACCGATAATCACTGCCAAGGAGTTCGAGGGCAGTCGCCGTCGTAACGAGTTTCAAGACCGAGGCCGGGGTGATTTGCAGCGATTCCTGGTACGCGCAAAGCGTCTCGCCGGTGGAAAGGTCGCGGATAGCGCACGTCAAAGTACTCCCCTCCATGCCCGGTAGCCGGAGGAAGCGAGAAATTTCGGTCGGCGCCTGCGCAAGCCCTTGGATGCAGAGCAAAAAAGAGGCGACGAGGAAAAAGCATAATTTACATCGAAGCATAGCTGTGATATTAAACGGTAATTCCTACCTTTGTAAACGTATTTAAAAAGAAAACGGAGCAAAAATATAAATAAAATGGATTCGATGTTTGATAAACCATTCACATTCGACCGGGTAGTCCGCATATTGTTCAGTCTGGCGCTGATAGGTGGAATAATCTATTTGATAAGTATTCTGCATACCGTCTTGTTGCCCTTCTTGATAGGGTGGCTGATGGCTTATATGGTGCAGCCCGTCGTCAAGTTCTTCCAATACAAAGTAGGGCTGAAAAACAGGATACTGTCGATAGTCGCGATGCTCGTTTCCTGCGCGCTGGTCATTACGCTGCTGGTGCTGATAGTCGTTCCCTCCATCGCGCAGGAGGCGGACAAGACGCTGATACTCCTTACGTCGCACGAGCCGGGCGAGGGGAACATACCCTTTATCCCCCAGTCGTGGATAACTTATATTGAAGAGAACATTGACATCCAGCAGCTGATGGATCTCTTGAGTCGCGATAACATCGTCAATGCGCTGAAGCAGATGGCGCCTAAGATGTGGACGGTTTTATCCAATACATTCTCGGTACTGTTTAGCATCACCATCATTTTCGTCATATTTCTCTACTTTATCTTTATTTTACTGGACTACGAAAAGATTGTGCGCTCATGGCTGCGGTTGATACCGAGGAGATACCGTCCGTTCATCGCAGAGCTGGGGAATGACGTGGAGCAAAGCATGAACAGGTACTTCAGGGGGCAGTCGCTGATTGCATTTTGTGTTGGCGTGCTGTTGGCCATAGGATTTAAGATAATAGATTTTCCGCTGGCCGTAACATTGGGATTGTTTATCGGGGTATTGAACCTGATACCCTACTTACAGACGATAGGATTGGTGCCGATGGTCCTGCTGAGCCTGCTGAAGTCCGCCGAGACGGGGGAGAACTTCTGGATAATCTTCGGGTTGTCCCTCTTGGTGCTGGGGATAGTCCAATGCATCGAAGATTTGTACCTGACGCCACGGATAATGGGGAAAGCGATGGGGCTGAACCCGGCGATAATCCTGCTGTCGCTCTCAGTCTGGGGGACATTGTTAGGATTTATCGGGCTGATAATCGCCCTTCCCCTGACAACCCTCTGCCTGTCCTACTATAAACGCTTTATCCTGCAAGAAGACAACGAAATATCGCCGACGCCACCCCCTCCCGTGCTCCCCGTCGCGGAAAAAACTTCAGCAGAAAACGAAAAAAAACAGGAAAACCACTTGCAGGATTAAAAATAATGCCTACCTTTGCACCCGTAATCGAAAAACGATTGCACAAAGATGATTCGCTAGCTCAGTTGGTAGAGCACAACACTTTTAATGTTGGGGTCTTGGGTTCGAGCCCCAAGCGGATCACTCAAACAAAAAGCAAAACAA
>CALUZV010000037.1 GCA_944325345.1 uncultured Parabacteroides sp. | reverse complement strand
AGTGGTATTTGTATTATTACATGGAGTAGTTTTACAAATAAAAGTGGTATTTGCATTATTACATGGAGTAGTTTTACGAGTAAAAGTGGTATTTGCATTATTACATGGAGTAGTTTTACAAATAAAAGTGGTATTTGCATTATTACATGGAGTAGTTTTACAAGTAAAAGTGGTATTTGTATTATTACATGGAGTAGTTTTACGAGTAAAAGTAGTATTTGCATTATTACATGGAGTAGTTTTACGAGTGGGAGCTATAATTGTACGTTTACATCCGGCACTAAAAAAGCGACGGGCGCAACCCCACAAGGTGCACCCGCCGCCGGAATTCACAATTTATAATTCGCAAGTCAATATTCCATCTTAGGGCTCGTCTTCGGTGAATCCTGTACGACGGAAACCGGCAACTTTATACGTTGTATCGCCCTGCACGTTGATGAAGCAGACAATGCTATCAGCCTTCATGCCGCGCGGAGTAGTTGCAGCGTTTTCCAAAACCTTGCCCTCGGTAATCGAGAGAGTAGCAGGACCGTCCATGAAGCCGGTACCTTCCAGCGTTACTTCGCCCGAAGTTTCAAACGTGCGGGCAGCGTAATCTACCTGAACCTTTACCGGAGACATCAGGATGTTAGCCTGACCCGTAGCGTTGTCGGCAAACCACATCTCAGTAGCGACGTTGGAAGCCGTATTGTACGTACTTACCACGGTCTTTGCGCCCAGCGCATCTTCCCATTCACCGGCAGCATTCTGTGTTTCCCAAGAAACTACCCATTCACCGGCCATTTTCTCGACCGAAGTACCTCCCGGCTCGGTCTCGTTGTCGCAGCTCGTGAAGCAGAAAGCAGCTGCGGCAAAGAACATTGCAATATATTTCTTCATAACTTAATCTTAATTTATTATTTGTTCATTACTACGTGAAACAACATGCCTGCATAATCTGCATCCCAAGTTACCGTGCTCGTAGCCGGGTCATAGGAAGCGTTTGTCAGCGAAGTCAGCGAGTCGCCCCAGCCGGCTACTGATGATGAAAGCATTGTGATTGTATTATCGCCATTCAGCGTGCAATAACCGATGGCTGCGTATGTAGAACCGTAACCGGAACCCTGGTCATACCATCCAGCCAAGAAGTCAGATACTTCGTAAACACCGGGAGCCAATTCCGTCAGTGTTACCGTGAAGCTGTTCGCAAAGTTTGATACAGAACCATTGGCATCACGATTACTCTGAGCCGGATCAACTGTATAAGTACCGCTCATATCTTCCGTGATAGCCGGGTCGTAAACAGCCACCGTGCGGCTGATAGAGCTGTCGAAACCATCCACATTCGTTGCCGAATAAGTAACCGTATAAACACCTACCTTGTTGGTATCGACGTTGCTGTCGATTTTCACATTTGCCGTTACGTCTGTTTCGCCTTCCATGGCTACAACGCCCGGGTCGTCAAACGTACCGCCAACGGGAACAGTCATTACCTCGTCGCCGTTCATCGTATAAGTAATGTAATACGTTACCTTCGACGGGTCTTGCGAGTCTTCGCTGCAGCTCCAGAATGTCAAGGCGCTGCAGAAGACCATTAAACTCAAAATTATCTTTTTCATGCTAATTTGAAATCTCTGTAATTAAACAACAATTATTTCTTATCCCACCAAACTTTGTCGCTCAACTGTGCCTGTTCCGGCGTATTGTCGTTCAGATTCACAGCAGTCTGCGGATAATACAGACGCTTGATTAAGCCGGTACCGAGTTGGTTCACCAACGGGCTGATGAGTTCGCCAGCTGTCAATTGAGTCGGGTTCGTGTAGAGGGAGTTAGTTGAAATCGAAGACATCTTCGGATAACCCAAGCGACGGATTTCAGCCCAACTTTCGATGTGGTTGATGCAGCAGAGGGCAGCCCATTTCTGCTTGGCAATCAATTCGAGCTTGGCATTCTGATCGCCCGACCAAGCGCAAGGCTTGCCATCGGCATAGAGGACAGAACCGCCCGTCGTGATACCACGCGTTTCGAAGTTAGCGTCGATAGCAGCTTGGTAAGCAGCCTTGGCTTTTGCATCGTCGTTGAAGAAACGGAGGTAGGCTTCTGCCAAGAAGAACTGCAATTCAGCTTGCGTATAGAGGTAAACCGGCATTGTAGCACCGATAATCGGCGTACTGAAGTCGCCACGTTTCTTGTTGTCGTTGGCTGTTGCCTGACGAGAACCGGGGATTTCGCCTTCCTGCGTGCCTGTGTTAGCAGCCGGAGTGAAGCAAATATCCAAACGTGGGTCTGAAGTTGCCTTCATGTAAGCAATAATCGGGTAGCTTGCTACGTGGTTGTTAGCCAATTCCACTTTGTTGGTCGTGTACCACGGGTTACGCTTGTTGGCTTCGTCCGAGAAGTTGTCGAACTTAACGTCGCCTGTGAAGAAGTTGCCCTTGTTGATAAGGTCCTTGATGGCCTGGCTGTTGTCCTGAGCGTAAGAACCACGCATCAAGATGCGGAGGCGCATTGCGTTGGCAAACTGCTTCCAAGCTTCGAGGTCGCCGCCCAGAATCATGTCGTTCGGAACGGAAGAAACGTCGTTCAGTTTGGCTTCGGCTTCGTCCATCTTCACCAAGAGGTCAGCGTAGATGTCTTCGCCATTATCCCATTTCGGCATCGGATTGGAAGAACCCTGCATAGCTTCACTATAAGGAGCTTTATCCAACTGGTCCACCAAAATCTGATAAGTGTAAGCCTTCATAACTGTAGCTACGAAGTAATCACCCCAAGCTTCGTCTGCCTCAGCCTGGATAAGGATATTTTCCAAATCTCTCAAAGCACCTGCATATAAATAACGATAGTTTGAGCTGAACATATCAATCGTAAAACGATATTCGCTGATGTCCTGATACTGCGAAGCATCCGGAGCTTGCTCGAAATACTGGCAGAAGAAACCGGCATAGTTGAACATATCACCACCGACGCGTCCGGCAATATAAGTTTCGGCAGACGGCAACAGCAGGTCGTTAGATACCGACCCCGGGTAGTTGGGGTTGTGGTTGATGTCAAGATAATCACTACACCCCATCAAGGTAGTAGCCAGTAAGGCTGCTGATAATATTATTTTTTTCATATTCTGTTACGCTGATAAGAAATTAGAATTTAACGGCAATGTTAAAACCATATTTACGGGTTGCCGGGTTGGCAAGGTATTCACCGAAGCGGCCTTCCAAGTCGTTACCGAAAGAAGAAACTTCCGGGTCGATGAAGGTATTGTCAGACGGCGTCCATACGAACAAGTTCGTTGCGAAGAGCGACAACTTCACGCTCTTGAAGAACGAATCTTCGAACCATACTTTCGGCATATCCCAACCGAAGGTCAATGAACGCAACTTCACGTATGACTTATCCATCAAGAAAGCAGAAGCCAACTCGGAACCACCATCAATCCAGTAGTTACCAATGTTACCCATCGATACCGGCGTAGCATTCTCTACATAGGATACATTACCATTCGCATCCGTTACAGCATTGACAGAACCCGGAATCACGAACGGGTTACGGTCGTTGTAAGCTGTCTGGATAGCATTACCCGTAAAGTAAGAGATAGACTTCGTATTCGAGAACATCAAACCACCCTGACGGATATCGAAGTCGGCACCGAGGCTGAATCCTTTATACGTAAAGGTCGTTGAAACACCCATTTCGTAGTCGTAGTTCATATCGCCTACGATGCTCAAGTCTGACTGCTTTTCAGGAAGACCCGTAGAAGCATTCACGATGATGTTGCCGTTCGGGTCGCGCTGAGCCACCTGTGCTTTGTAAACACCCAGAGGCATTCCTTCGATGGCATACATACCTGTACCTCCGCTGAAACCGAAGATAGAAGCCTCACCACCCATTTCTTCCGGCAAGCTGATTACCTTACTGTTGTTCTTCGTGAAGTTCCAAGAAACATCCCAAGAGAAGTCGCCAATCTGAACAGGCGTAGCAGATACTAACAATTCGACACCCTTGTTTCCAATTTTACCCATATTGACATTCTGAGTATTATAACCGGAAGCTGGATCCACGTTCAACGCAAAAATTTGTTTATCTGATGTACGGCTGTAGTAAGCTGCATCGAAACTTAAACGTCCGTTGAAGAAGCTAACATTAGCACCAACTTCAAATTCCGTTGTAATTTCCGGACTCAAAGTCGGATTACCTAAAATATCAGATTCTGTAAATGCGTTGTAACCATTTAACGGGAAATTGATTTCGCCAAAACCAAGATTTACACTAGTTTGTATGTAATATGGGTCAATCAAATAGACATCAGCATCGTTACCAGTTTGCCCCCAAGCAATACGAACCTTTCCGAAAGTCAGCCAATCCTTTGTTTCTTCCGGCAGCAGTTCCGTGAAGACAAAGCTACCCGTTACACCCGGATAGAAGAAGCTGTTGTTGCCCTTCGGCAGTGTAGAAGACCAGTCGTTACGAGCAGTAACTGTCAAATAAGCCAAGCTCTTGTAACCCAACTCCAACTGACCAAAGACACCAATCAAACGACGTTTCCATTCCTGTTCTTCCGTCTGAGGAGCCGCAGAAGAGTTGCTTACGTTGTACCATTCGTCGATACTCAAACCCTGGATTTCAGAACGGAGACGAGAATACTGACGTTCGTTCACGTTCAAACCTACTAAAGCGTTCAAGTGGAAATCCTTCAACTGCTTGTCATAAGTCAGCAACATATCGTGGTTGATTTCACGCTGGCGAATCATTTCCTTGACAACAGAACCTTCTTGATTCAACTGACCGTAGTTCGGCGTGCCTTCAGAAGCCATCATCTGCGGAACACCCATCTTCTGTTCGCTGTTTGTTGCATCCAGACCGGCACGGTAAGTAGCCTTGAAGCCCGGGAGGATTTCGTAAGCGGCTTCCAATTTACCATAAGTCTTGTCTGAATGGTACGTATTCTTCGCCATCTCCAGCAAGTAATAAGGATTGGC
This sequence comes from uncultured Parabacteroides sp., assembly GCA_944325345.1. Lineage (GTDB taxonomy): Bacteria > Bacteroidota > Bacteroidia > Bacteroidales > Tannerellaceae > Parabacteroides. Next base: position 15,233 of record CALUZV010000037.1, on the reverse strand, counting down.
TACACCATAAGGAGTGAAGTAATAATCCTTCGAGTTGAACGGGTCATCCAAATCCTTAAGACCGATGATGCTAATGTCGCGCGGAATCTGATACAACGAGTTCAGCGCCGTCAGACCTTGACCAGTCGTTGCGAAGTTGTTCTTCTGCGTCGTATAGTTTACGGATGAAGAAACCGTCAATTTGTCGAAGGTATAGCTACCGCGCATAGAGAACGTATAGCGGTCGTAAGTATCTGCGCGGGTCGGCATGATACCGTTGTTGCTCTGCTGCGAGATAGATGCGTAGTAATTTCCTTTGTCATTACCGCCGTTGATAGCCACGTCATTTGAATAACGGAGACCCGTTGAGAAGAAGTCGCGGACATTGTTTTCAATCGGCGAATAAGGTTTAATTTTCTGAGAGTTGTTGTAGATAGTACCCCAAGGCATCATCGACCCATCGAAACGAGGACCGTAGCTCTGGTTTTCAATCAACGTATGCAAACCGCCTGAACCCATACCGAACTCGTTTTGGAATTCCGGCAAGCGGAGAACGCTCTCAAACTGCATACCGCCGTTGTACGTTACACCTAAACCTTGGTTCTTATCACCACTCTTTGTCGTAATCAAGATGACACCGTTGGCTGCACGGCTACCATACAGAGCCGTTGCGGCAGCACCTTTCAAGATTGTCATTGAAGCCACGTCGTTCGGGTTCACAGCGTTTGCACCGCTACCGAAGTCGTAACCTGAATTCAAACCATCATCAGAGAAGTTGGCATCGTTGCTCAAAGGCACACCGTCGATGACATACAACGGCTGGTTAGAACCACTCAACGAACTGATACCACGGATAACCACCGAGTTAGAAGCACCCGGGTTAGAAGAAGCTGAAGAAATCTGCACACCGGCAACCTTACCTGCCAAACCAGAAACGATATCGCCCGTCCGTTTTTCCTGCAACTCTTCGCCGTTCACAGCCGTTGCCGAGAAACCGATGGCCTTCTCAGAACGTTTGATACCCATTGCCGTTACGACTACCTCATCCAGATTCTGTGTATCTGACTTCATTAGAATACTAACATTCGGAGCCACCTGCACCGTCTGCTTCTGCATACCGATATAAGAAATCTCCAAATGTTTGCCATCAGCCGGCACTTCCAATTCGAAGTTACCGTCAAAGTCGGTAACCGTACCGATAGTCGTGCCTTTCACAACGATAGAAGCACCGATGACAGGTTCGCCGGTTTCATCCACGACGTGCCCTGTTACCTTGGTGTTCTGAGCTACTGCCGCTCCCACGCCCATCAACAGGCAGAGAGAAGCCAGAGTCATCTTTTTCTTCATAAACACACTTATTTATTAAACATACTTAGTTATTTCAACCTCAATCTCTATTGGATTTCAAACTCCACAGATAACCTATAAATGTTTCCTTCTCCAAGAAAAACGGCGCAAAATTATAAAAAATAGCAATAGAAAGTACCTCTATATGCTATTTTTTTATTCCAAAGTTCTCATTTGTGTGAAAATGATATGAAAAATCGCCCCAAAATTAGATTTTTTTGTTCCATATCAATCTTCATCATTCATCTATTACCTCTGAGTTTATTGGCATTTTCCAAATCCTTCAGCACCGTTATGTCCATCACCTTACTATAGATTTCGGTAGTCCGGACATTTTTGTGCCCCAATAGTTTTTGGATGGTCGTGATATTTACCCCATCATATAATAATAAGGTAGCATAGGTATGCCGGGCAAGATGGAAGGAAATCGGTTTGCCAATGACTACCCTCCGGCAAATGTATTTCAATTTCCGATTGACATAAGAATTGCTTGTAATTGGCATATCGAATAGCGTCGCCCGGCCTCTTCCCATATATTTAAAATAGATAGGAAGCGCACGCCCACCGAAAAGCAACTCAAGTGGCAATTGGATGGGAACATCCGTCTTCTGTGTCGAATAGGTCAGCCACAGATGGTCGTTTATCCATTGGAAGTTCTTCGACGAAAGACGGACAATATCCGAAAAACGCAATCCGGTATAACAACTAAAGAGAAACATGTCGAGAATACGACGCTGAGTCCTGTCGCGGACTATCAACCGTTCCAACAAACCTAGTTCCTCGGGCGTAAGGAACATACGTTTCGTTGGCGTGGTCTTTATCTTGTAGCGACGGAAGGGATATGAACGGAAGTCCATCAATCCTCGGTTGATTGCCAAATTGATGTAGCGTTTCAACTGCCGCATGTGTTTCCCGATGGTATTGACGCAGTAATTCCGTTGCAACAGATATTGCTCGAAATCGCAAATAAACGCGTAGTTGAGATCGTCAAAGGTAATCTCTTGCCGATAACTTACCAGCAGTTTCCACGTGGACAAATGATTCTTCTTCGTTGAAAACCGAACATTCAACATGCCCATCTCTCGTTTCATAAACTCAATAAAAGAGCCCGATGCATAGCGTACTGTCTGACTGCACGCAAAAGGATACGTTATTTCTATCATAATTATTATTTATTAAATGTATCGGAATAGAAACAAGAGAATGTATTGAATGCTGTCAAAACCCCCCAAAAAAAGTTTTCCCCTATTAAAAACACTACCCGCACCTTCCCAAAACAAGAGGAAAGATGCGGGTAGTGTAATAATAGAACTTAGTGTTCGTCAACGAATCTTCTGCAATTCAAAACGCTTATCAACACAAGAAGGAAGTTCGTGCGGATAGTGTGTTACATAAACCAACGTCTTGCCCGGCCGCGAACAGAATTGCTCGATGACGGCAGCCGCCAGTTGCTTATTGCTGACATCCAATCCATGCAACGGTTCGTCGAGGATAATCAAATCCGGGTCTTTCACGAAGGCACGTGCCAAAAGCGCCAGCCGTTGTTCGCCCGAAGAGAGCGTGAGGAACGAACGGTCGCGCAAGTGCTCAATGCCAAAGACCTTCATCCAACGCAATGCACCCGCTTCTTGCTCGGCATTGCATTTGCGATATAAACCGACGGAATCGAAATAGCCTGAGCCGACAATATGCAGTGTCGGGACATTCTCCATATAATAAAGGTGCATCTCGGGCGAAACATACCCAATGCGTTTTTTGATTTCCCAGATGCTTTCGCCCGTTCCTCGACGGCGGTCGAAGAGGTAGAGCGTATTGGCATACGATTGGGGATTATCGGCATAAATCAGACTAAGCAAGGTCGATTTGCCTGCTCCGTTGGGACCGAAGAGCGCCCATTTCTCGCCGTTGCGCACTTCCCAGTCGAGGTCTTTCAATATCGTACGGCTGCCATATCGGATGGAAACGTGCTCCATACGGAAGGTAACTTCATGTTGCGAGGGAGCTTTCTGTTCATCCACTGGCAAAAACAAGTCCTCTGTCTGCGGAACCGGGAAAAGCCATTCCTTGAGCGACTCGTCCGACAAGAAAGCTTCGCGTGTCATCGGTGGATAAATATGGCGGTTCGCCACAGGTTGAACGTGCGTAATCATCGCCGGGATGTCCGCCGGATTGGATAGCAAAAGGACAACCTGCACACCATGCAACGACGTAAGTTGCTGCAACATCTCGACCAGCAAGTCGCGCGACGGTGCATCCAGCCCGATAAACGGATTGTCGAGAATCAAGATTTGCGGACGGCTCAAGAGTGTGCGGACAATCAAAAACTTGCGCAATTCGCCGCTGGAAAGGTAGATTAATTTCTTGGGCAAAAGGTCTTCAATGCCAAAGACCGCAAGGATTTCCGCCAGATTCGCGGAGCCAAGGTATTCCTTCAATGTTTCTTCGACGGTCGGGATGTCGTCGGCCTCGGTCGCGTGCCAACGCTGCTGGTAGTAAGAGTTGCGGCAATCCGCCAAGGAATAGATGTCTTTAAAGGCAATACTCTTCACCAAGTCGCTTATTCTTCCATCGGAAGCAAAAACGACTTTGCCTTCTTTAAAAGCATATTTCCGCTGGAGGATGTCGGTCAGCACCGTCTTCCCTGCTCCGTTCGGACCAATTACCGCCCATTGTTCACCCTCGCGGATAGTCCATGAAACAGGTTCGGCAAAACGCAATTCCGGCAACCGGGGGACGATGCCCTCAAGCCGGACGATTTCTTTCTTTTCAGAATTCATGATTTGATGTGTTGCTATATTATATAATGTATAAGCGGATACTTTCCCCCGCATCGGAGACTTTCGGAACCCACCTCAGTATATCGCCTCAGTACTCCCAAAGAAGTACTGCAGTACTTTCCCGAAAGGACTATAGTACTTCCCCAAGAGTACTCAGACGAGATGCCGAGGCCGCCCGATTGGGCTGCTTTGCAAGGAGGAAAGTGTTGCCGTGCGGTTAGAAAATCCGCGTACCTCCGTCTTTGCCCAGTTCCGAAGCCTTCGTGATAACCACCTCTTTCACGCCGGCATCAATAGCTTGGAAAGCATTCTCCAACTTCGGAATCATACCGCCCTGAATAATCCCCGCCTCCGTCAGTTGGCGGAAAGAGGCGCGGTCGAGCTGTGGGATAACACTCTCGTCGTCGTTTTCATCCCGCAAAACACCCTTTTTCTCGAAACAAAAGACTAAGGTTACGTCGAAGAACTTTGCCAATGCTTTAGCCGCTTCTCCGGCAATCGTGTCGGCATTCGTATTCAGCAAGTTCCCCTGTTTATCGTGCGTCAATGGAGCCAAGACAGGGACAATTCCTTGGCGGATGAGCATAGCCAGCACGTCGGCATAGACTTCCTTCACATCGCCCACGAAACCATAATCCACCTCGCCCACCGGCCGCTTATCCGAACGCATGATGTTCATATCCGCACCGGTCAGTCCCAAGGCATTCATCCCCAACGCTTGCAAACCAGCCACAATATTCTTGTTCACCAAGCCGCCATAGACCATCGTAACGACCCGAAGCATATCTGCATCCGTAATCCGCCGTCCGTTCACCATCCGGCTCTCGATTCCCAGTTGCGCCGCCACCTTCGTAGCCGAGCGACCACCGCCATGCACCAAAACTTTATATCCATCTATTGAAGCGAAATCCTGGAGTAAAACAGCCAAAGTATCAGGCTCTTCAACAATCTTTCCCCCAACTTTAATCAAAGTCAATTTATCCATAACCAAAAACTTTTTGCAATTTTTCGGCGTCAAAGTTACGAAAAAAGAAATTAATGTATATCTTTGCACTCGCAATGCGGCAGTAGCTCAGTTGGTAGAGCATTAGCTTCCCAAGCTAAGGGTCGCGGGTTCGAGTCCCGTTTGCCGCTCATGTTTTAGGCGATTATCGAAAAGGTAGTCGCCTTTTTTATTTTATTATTGCCCGATTTATCGTACTTTTGCTCCAACCAAAAGCATAAAGGTATGAAAACACAAGTGAAGAAAACGATTAAGATAATAGCTATTACATTACTTTCGTTGGTGCTGTTCGTCGCTGCGGCTATTACGTTCGTCATCCATGTCGTATTTACGCCAGAAAAGCTGACCCCGATTGTTGTGCGCGTGGCAAACCAGACGCTGGATGCCAAACTCGATATGAAAAGCGTCGAACTAACATTCTTTTCAACCTTCCCCCGTTTCGGACTGAAGCTGACAGACGGCACTTTGGTCTCGAAAGCCATTAACGACACATTATGGCAAAAGACAGACTCGTTGCTTTCGTTCAAGAAGTGTGTCGTTGTGGTGAATCCCATCGATTACTTGGAGAAACAGCGCATCAGCCTCTATTACCTTTCCCTCGATAGCATTTCGGCTTATGCACATATTAATAAGGAAGGGAAAGCGAACTGGGATATCGTGAAACTAGATACCACCACTACGGAAGCAGAGTCCGACACCGCCAAGATGCAACTCGACGCCATTAACATCCGCAATGTTTTCGTCCGCCATGCCAACTTGACGTTCGATGATCGTGCTACCCAAGTCTATGCTGATTTGCAGGATGCGAACCTCCATCTGAAAGCTTCGCTCCAGCGCGACCGTACTTTGTTGGCTCTCGATTTCGACAATCGCAACCTCATTTTCTGGCAGGAAGGGAATCTTTTAGCCAGAAGAATCCGTACGAAACTCAGTACACAGTTGAAATTAGATCGTCCAACTCGCACACTGACTTTAAAAGATGCTCGCATAACGGTAAATGGAACGGAACTGGACGTACAAGGCACGCTGCGTGGTGATTCCGTCCAGCGGGCATTGGATATGGATTTGCGTTATGGGTTACATGCTCCGTCGCTGACCCGTATCCTGCGTATGATTCCGGAGAGCGTGGTGAAACGAGGAGATGTCAAGGCAAAAGGTTCTGTCCAAGTCGAAGGTACGCTGAAGGGATTATATAATAAGGAACAGATGCCGGTGGCTACATTGACGGTAAAGATAGACAGTGCCTCTGCCCAATATGCCGGCTTGCCATACGGAATCGACAACTTCACGGCAGACTTCCACGGTGTGCTCGACCTGATGAAGCGCGAGCCTTCTTATGCAGACCTAAAGATTCTGCATTTCGAAGGTGCACATACCGACATTTTGGCCGATGCCAAGATTCAAGACTTGCTGGGCGACCCGGATATTACGCTGAACACGAAATCGACGGTCGATTTGACGGCTTTGTCCCAGACATTCCCCCTTCAGCCGGGCGTTTCGCTCGAAGGGAAACTCGATGCTGATATCCGCCTCCGTTGCCGCCTCTCTACGATTAAGAAACGCGACCTTGGCCGCCTCCGCATCGGCGGGAAGTTAGAAATGTCTGATATGGCACTGCGTGATACGGCGCATAAATTTGATTTCACTGGCGATGCTTCTTTTGCGTTTGTTGGAAAAGATTGGCTGGCTGCCCGTGCAGAAGTACGCCAACTCAAACTGACTTCCCCACGATTGAATGCTTCCGTAGAAAAGGGAAATGCCAAAATCAAATCAACCAATCCGCAAGACACGACTCAAATTGTCCGTATGGATTGCGAAGTAAACCTCAACCGTCTGCAAGCATCTTTGGGTGATTCTTTGAAAGTCTTCAGTATGGCTACGAAAGGAACGGTCAAGTTACAGCCAGGCGACCGCAATCCCTCGAAACCGAAAATAGGTCTTTCACTTGAAACTGACACTTTCTTCTGCAAGATGGGTGATATCCGTGTCGGTATGGACAAGGCGGGCTTTGGGGTGAGTGCCGAGAAACTCCGCGACTCGCTTTGGATTCCGAAAGGTATCATCGGCTTCCGCTTCATGAAACTCCAAGTACCGCAAATGGCGTTACCTATTTATATGAATAAGACTTCTGTTACGGTAGGTAATCACCAAATAGCCCTCCGCAACGCCACGATGCGTATCGGCCGCTCCGACCTGACCGCCAGCGGTGCGGTGCACGATCTCTATGGTGCCATGAAGCGTGGGAAAATGCTTCGCGCCAACCTCGAAATCTCGTCGAATAACTTGAATTGCAATCAGCTTATCCGTGCGATGTCTTTCCCCGAAGATACCGTAGGAATAGAGAGTGAAACGGAAACAGCGGCCGATACAACAGGTACCAACTTGCGCCTCTTCATCATCCCGAAGAATATCGACTTTGAATTGCAAACGAACTTGAAGCGTGTCCGTTACGGCAAAATGCTTTTCGAGAATGTCCGGGGTGCTGTCGATGTCCGCAACCAAGCGGTTCACTTAAAGAACCTAAGCATGATTGGGCTGGGTGCGCAGATGAAGACGGTAATGGTTTACCACACAGCCCGACACGACCAAGGCTACGTGGGCTTCGACTTCCGCCTGCATAATGTCAATATCGGTAAGCTGATAGATTTTATCCCCTCGCTGGATACTGTTGTCCCGATGCTTCGCTCCTTCGAGGGTATGGTCGATTTCGACGTGGCGGCTGAGACGGTACTCGATTCGTGCCTCAACATCCGAATCCCAACCCTCCGCTCTGCCATGCACGTCAAGGGCGACAGCCTCGTCCTGATGGATGGCGAAACCTTTGCTGAAATCTCCAAGATGCTCTTGTTTAAGAATAAAAAGCGCAACTTGTTCGACCATATCGAGGCTAACATCACGGTTCAGGATGGCAACGTAACCATCTATCCCTTCTTGGTGGAAATCGACCGCTACAAGGCAGCCGTCGGGGGCACACAAGGACTGGATATGAACTTCGATTACCACATTTCCGTTCTCAAATCCCCGATTCCGTTAGTCAAACTGGGCATCAACATCACCGGGAATCTCGACGACATGAAAATCCGTTTGGGCAAGGCGAAATACAAGGATGCCGTTACCCCAGTTGCTATCCGTGCCGTGGATAGCACCCGTATCAATATGGGACGACAGATTGTCCGCGATTTCCAACAATTGATGCAAAGGGTAAACGAGCGGAACGAGGAATAAAGACCATATCATCCCCTACTTCTTCTTTCAAACCGTAATCCCCATCTTCCGCATCAAGAAGCAAGCGTTCATGTTCTGCGCCACGCCTTCGCGGAGACGGTAAGAGAAGGTCAGTTCATTGTCGTGAATGTCGGCCTCGAAGCGGTAGTTACGAATCCTATTCGGGAACTCGCCTTCGAGGGTGCCGAGTACCAGGTCGTGCGTTGCAATGATGCCACAACTTTGCAGGGCTACCAGCTGCTTCATCAAGGCAAGCGAGCCGCGTTGCTTGTCCGCCGAGTTGGTTCCCTTCAGGATTTCGTCGAGGATGATAAAGAGGCGTTCACCGCTTTGCAGGCGGTCGATGATCATCTTCAGCCGTTTCAACTCGGCAAAGAAGTAGGATTCGTTGCCAGCGAGGGAGTCGGAGGTGCGGAGGCTTGTTACGAGATGCGCCGGATAGACCGTGAGGCTATCCGCACAAACCGGCACGCCAATACATGCCAAGAGATAGTTTACCCCCACCGTACGAAGGTAAGTACTCTTCCCCGCCATATTCGCCCCAGTGATGATAAGGAACCATGGGCAGGTTGGTATCTCGACATCGTTCTTCACGCAAACATCGCGGCGGAGGAGCGGATGCCCCAATGCCTTGCCCTGCATCTGGAAATAGTGCTCGGCTATCACGGGATAAGTATAATCCGGATGGTTAAAGGCGAAGTTGCCCAAAGAGTAGTAAGCGTCAGCATCTGCCAGCGCGTCGAGCCAGCGTGTCGTATCCTCGCGATGCCGTTGCTTCCACTGCTCCAAGGCAATGGCTTGGCGGGTATCGCGGAGATAGAGAATGTTCAGGATAAGTCCGGCAAGGCTGAAGCGTTGATTCAGTGCGCCAATATGCCGCGAAAGGGTCTTGAGGGAATCCGAAGCCTTCCGCTCGCCGTTCCAGAGTTTCTGGCGAATAGCTTGCAGCTCGGCTGCCTCGAAGTGTTCGTCCTCCAGCGTGCGGAGCAGGTCGGAATAGGTCGAGAGTATGATATCTATTTTATCGACTTGGGCATAGAGATTGGCGACTTGTCCGGCACGGGCATAGGCTATGGCCAGTGCCACTACCAGATAAAGCCCTATCCACGACTCGGCTATCCAGCCCATCAAGTTTCCCCCAATCAGGACAACCCACCCGGCGGGCACTATCCAAAGCAAGGCTCTCCACACGTTGCTGTTCAGGAAGAAAGCCGTGCCTTCGCTCAACCGCGCCAGATTCCGATAGTCCTCGGTCTTGCCCTGTTTCATTTTCCCCAAGGCATAGAAATGCTGGAAGCGTTCGGGATGGGCTGCCAGTTCGCGCACGGCAGTCTGTCGGCGCAAGATGGCATCTTTCTGGTCGAGGGGCGACTTGAGCCATGCTGCCAGACGCTTGCGCCCACCGAGGGTTACGGTGCGGTTCATCGACTGGAAGAGCGAGCGGTCGCCGAAGAGGTCGAGGTCGAGGGAGAAGGAATGTTCGGCATCGGTCTCGTCCGCCGCGCCGTCGAAGTCGCTGAAGTCGTAATCGATGCCCTTCAGTTCACTTTGGCAGAGCTGCTGCTTGGTCTCGGCATAACTCCGTTTCCAGAAGAGGCGGTTGTGCACGTGCATCAGCGCGGCAAAGGGGACAATGAAGACGAGGGCAATGCCCATCAGGACCGTCCAGCTTTGTTCGCGAAAAAGGTAAATGGCTATGGCTGCGCCGATAACCAGCAATAGGCGGATGGTACCGACGAGATGGATTCGGCGGCTCAAGGCGTTGATTTCCGTTTGTAATGCCTCGCTTTGTTGCTTATAGAATCGGATGATTTCTTCCATGTCTCTTTGTCTCGAAATTTTATTAAGGATTATTTTTCTGCAAACATAGGAAGAAAACTTGGAAATGCCGCGAGGAATAGTTCAAAATGTCGGGAGGTAAACTTATTTAGGTCGGCATATAAACTATAAACGACAGTGTCGTTTGTAAAAACGACTGTGTTGTCTGTAAAAACGACAGTGCTGTTTGCACAAACGACACTGTCGTTTTAAGAATATGTCGGGAGCTATCAAAGTATATGTCCCGAGGAAACAAAGTTTATGACACGACCTATTATATAATGTATAGAGAGGAAACAGTGGCTTTCCCTCGAGGAAAACTGCCAATATGGGGTTTATTGGGTGGAGAAATGCAGTTTCTTGCTGTCAGAATGGCTGAATTGGCTGACAAACTCCCCGTCATGCCCAAACGATTCCTTTTTGGCACAGCGTTTGTAGAATAGAAAACGAACCGCTCGAGAGAGCAGCAATGAAGGAACGAGAGGTTCAGCGAATAATTAACAAGAATAATAACAATAAAAAATATAAACATCATGGGAAAGATTATAGGAATCGACTTAGGTACAACCAACTCTTGTGTTGCCGTTTTGGAAGGCAACGAACCGGTTGTCATTGCAAATAGCGAAGGTAAAAGAACAACTCCTTCAATCGTTGCATTTGTAGAAGGTGGCGAACGTAAGGTGGGCGACCCCGCAAAGCGTCAGGCCATCACAAACCCGCAGAAGACTGTCTTCTCAATCAAGCGTTTCATGGGTGAAACGTACGATCAGGTACAGAAGGAAATCGCTCGCGTACCGTACAAGGTAGTGCGTGGCGACAACAATACTCCGCGTGTGGATATCGACGGTCGTCTGTACACGCCGCAGGAAATCTCGGCTATGATTCTTCAGAAGATGAAGAAGACGGCTGAAGATTATCTGGGACAGGAAGTAACGGAAGCCGTTATCACCGTGCCGGCTTACTTTAGCGACGCTCAGCGCCAGGCTACGAAGGAAGCAGGTGAAATCGCAGGGCTGAATGTCCGCCGTATTGTAAACGAACCGACTGCCGCTTCTTTGGCTTATGGCTTGGACAAGGCGAACAAGGATATGAAGATTGCCGTATTCGACCTCGGTGGCGGTACGTTCGATATCTCTATCTTGGAATTGGGCGACGGCGTATTCGAAGTAAAATCAACGAATGGTGATACCCACCTCGGTGGTGATGACTTCGATCACGTAATCATAGACTGGCTGGCCGACGAGTTCATGAAAGATGAAGGTGTTGACTTGCGCAAAGACCCGATGGCGTTACAACGTCTGAAGGAAGCTGCTGAAAAAGCTAAGATTGAGTTGTCAAGCACGACGACGACAGAAATCAACTTGCCGTATATCATGCCGGTGAACGGTGTGCCCAAGCACTTGGTTAAGACATTGACTCGTGCGAAATTCGAACAGTTGGCCGATAGCTTGATTCAGGCATGTATTCCTCCTTGCCAGCAGGCGTTGAAAGACGCAGGCTTGAGCACGTCGGATATTGATGAAGTCATCCTCGTAGGTGGTTCTACTCGTATCCCGGCCGTACAGGATATTGTACAGAAGTTCTTCGGCAAGGCTCCGTCAAAAGGTGTGAACCCGGATGAAGTAGTAGCCGTAGGTGCTGCTATCCAGGGTGGTGTCTTGACAGGAGAAGTGAAAGACGTCCTGCTGTTGGATGTAACACCGCTGTCTTTGGGTATCGAAACAATGGGTGGTGTGATGACGAAGTTGATTGAAGCCAACACGACTATTCCGACGAAGAAGTCAGAGGTCTTCACGACAGCCGTAGATAACCAGCCGTCTGTTGAAATCCACGTATTGCAAGGCGAACGTCCGTTGGCTAAGGACAACAAGTCAATCGGTCGCTTCCACTTGGATGGAATACCTGCCGCACAGCGTGGTGTGCCTCAGATTGAAGTTACATTCGATATCGATGCGAACGGTATCTTGAATGTATCGGCTAAGGATAAAGGTACGGGTAAAGTCCAGAGCATCCGCATCGAAGCTTCCAGCGGTTTGAGCGAAGACGAAGTAAAACGTATGAAGGAAGAAGCTCAGGCCAATGCCGAAGCCGACAAGAAGGAAAAGGAACGTATCGACAAGCTGAATCAGGCAGACAGTATGATCTTCCAGACTGAAAAGCAGCTGAAAGACCTTGGCGATAAGATTCCTGCCGACAAGAAAGCTCCAATCGAAGCCGCACTGAATAAACTGAAAGAAGCTCACAAAGCACAGGATGTTGCCGGTTGCGACGCAGCCATGAACGAACTGAACAGCGTATTCCAGGCAGCCAGCCAGGAAATGTACAACGCTCAGAATGCTCAAGGCGGAGCACAGGCAGGCGGTGCAAACTTCGGTGGCGCACAAGGAAATCCGAATGCAGGCAATGCTGGGAATAACGGGAAAGATAATGTGACGGATGTGGATTTTGAGGAAGTCAAATGATTCCGATAAGTAAATACATACTAAACCGCAAGCAAAAGCGTGCAGCTCAATGAGTTGCACGCTTTTTGCGTTTATGGGGTTCTTGGTTTCTATGCCTTTTTTACGCCCTTTTTTATCTCTTATTTGCGACATATTTGCGACAAGACAAAAAAGTAGATAATGTGGGACAAAATCCTACTAATCTCGACTAATACATACTTAAAAGTAGAAAATATGCCAACAATCGGATTTGAAATCAAAAGGAAGTGTAAGGTCTGCGGCAAAGTCTTTGTCGCAAAGACACTTGACAGCCACTATTGTTCGCCTAAATGCAGTAAGGTGGCGTGGAAGCGTAAAAAGGACGCAAAGGATAGAAACGCACGGTTAGAAACCATAGCCCGGCAAATCCCTGACATACGGGAATATCTTTCAGTAAAGGAAGCTGTGGCCATGTTCGGTGTGGAACGTAATACCTTATATCGGCTGATAAAATCAGGACGCATTCCAGCCGTCAATATCGGCGCCCGGCTCATACGCATTAAGCGTTCAGACATGGAGAAACTTTTTCTTACCCGTCCAAAGAGTCTTGCTGAAAAAGAGAAACCTATTCCCAAACTTTATAGTATGGAGCCGGAGGACTGTTATACCATTGCTCAGGTTTGTGAGAAATATCATATCAATGACAGTTCCGTATGGGCGCACGTCAGAAAATACTCTATTCCATCCCGGCAAATCGGGAACTATGTGTATGTACCCAAACAAGAAATAGACAACCTTTATAAATCAGAGATAGAATGAAGAAAGCATTGCCTAACACCAAAGTGACCGTCAAGCTCAGAAAGTCAAGATACAAAGAAGAGTGGTATCTGATTATCGAATCATACCCAGTGTACAGACGTGGCTCAAACAGAGCAAGCCGTGTGGTTGAGTCAATCAACCGGACTATATCCACGCCGATTTGGGATAAATCATCCATCGCCCGTATCCTACCGGACGGCAGTTTCAACTATAAGCCGAAGAGGGATTTGAACGGAATTATTCAATGCCGTTCTACAATCGACCAGGAGGCTTGTATCTATGCCGATAATGTCCGAAAGTTGCGTCAGCATGAGTACGATAGTGCCATTCTCTATACAGATAAGGAGAATGAACTTGCAGCGCAGAATGAACGTAGTGAACAGGACTTCATTAAATACTTCAACGGCATCATCAGCAAACGCCATCCCAACAGTTCAAATTCGATTATCGTCAATTGGATGCGTGTGGGCGAGTTGCTGAAAATCTATTCGCAAGGGAATCCCATTCCGTTCAAATCCATCTCCGTAAAATTGCTTGAGGACATCAAGATGTTCCTGCTCCGTGCCCCAATGGGAGGTAACAAGAAAGGCACAATCTCACAGAATACGGCATCCACTTATTTCTCTATCGTCAAGGCCGGACTGAAACAAGCATTCATTGATGAATACCTAACCGTTGACATCAGTGCAAAGGTGAAAGGTATCAGTTCGATTGAAAAGCCTCGTGTTGCTCTTACTATGAATGAGGTACAGATGCTGGTAGATACGCCCTGCAAGGATGATGTGCTGAAACGTGCGTTCCTGTTCTCAATCCTGACCGGCTTACGCCACAGTGACATAAAGCCGTTGAAGTGGAAACAGATTCAGCAGACAAGCAAAGGAACGTGGCAGGCCGTGGTTGTACAGCAAAAGACAAAGAAGCTCGATTGTAAGCCCGTTACTGCACAGGCTTTACAACTGTGCGGTGAAAGGCCGGACAATGATGAACATCTGGTTTTTGAGGGCCTGACCGCTATATCTTGGATATCCCATCCATTGAAAGAATGGATAGAGGCATCAGGCATAAAGAAGCACGTAACCTTTCATTGCGGACGTCACAGCTTCGCCTCGCTGCTCCTTGAAAACGGCGTAGATATTTATACGATAAAGTCTTTAATGGGGCATACAAATGTCAAAACAACTCAAATTTACACCCACATCGTAGATGCGGCAAAGGAGAAGGCCGCCAATACATTACATATAGACAACCTTCCCGTATAAAGGTTGCGGTGCTAATTTACACTATTGAGCATCAGTAACTTATGTGATTATTTATTCTATTTACCACCCATTTACCCCTCATGAAGCACCATGCTTTTTGAGGGGTTTTCTTTGTTATATCCCCGAAGTCCTATTGTTTTTCTAATTCCGCTCATGTTTTTATTCCATCAGTTACCTTTCATAAGAGCAGGTGTCTTAATGAAACTTAAATCTGCATGTGGTAACAAAGGGGCAGAGTGGTGATAGTCCGGCACCTATTTAGCACCCGTAAGCATCCATATAGTTTTGCGGCATAAACTTAAAAACGTGAGAATATGAGTTATACCGTAAATTCATTGGAGGAAATGCCAAATGCATTGTCCTACCTGATTAAGACTGTTGAAGAATTGCAGTCCACCGTAAAAGCATTGCAGCATAAGCAGGCAAGTGATTCACCTAAATGGATGGATATAGATGAGCTTTGTGCCTATCTGCCGTCACATCCAGCCAAGCAAACGGTTTATGGATGGGTGTCAGCCAAACAGATACCTGTACATAAGATAAATAAAGCATTGGCTTTTTTACAATCGGAAATAGATGATTGGTT
>CALUZV010000036.1 GCA_944325345.1 uncultured Parabacteroides sp. | reverse complement strand
CCGAGCAACTTTAACGATTTGTCGAAAGCACGCAGGGCATCGTCGTATTCATAGTCCTGCACCCAAAGCTTGGTGGTAACAAAGATATCCTTCCGTTTCAATCCACTCTGCCGAATGGCATTGCCCACCTGCTCCTCATTGAAATAAGAAGCGGCAGTATCTATCATGCGATAACCAACTTCCAATGCATCACCCACGACTCTCTCTGTTTCGTCCACTGGAATCTGGAAAACACCGAATCCGATAGCCGGCATCATTACGCCATTGTTTAATCTTGCTTCTTTCATATCAAGTATCTTTTAATTGACGAGGCAAAATTACACGGCCATAAACAGAAAGGTGTTATATAATGCGTCGGTAAGTTTTCACGATTAGTGGATCTTGTCTATTTTTGCATCCGATCGATATAATAGATAATATGTGGGATAAAATATGCTTCTTTAATTCTGTCTCAGATTACCAGCTCGCTCAATATGCCGACCATGTGCTGCATATTCTCTGCACAAAGGGAAACATGAGCTTCACATTCCAAGAGGTGCGTTACAATGTCGTGCCGGGGGATTATGTCATTTTGCCTAATCCCTCGTTGGCATCGGTATTTTCTCAGTCGGACGATTTCGATGCTATTATTCTCAGTTTGTCCGAACCATTTGTTACCTCCATGTCTATACGCAGCAACTACGGTATTATCGGGCACATGTCTTTGCTTTTGAATCCAATCATGAAACTTTCTCCCCATGATTACCGCATTTGCTTGGAGGATTTGTTGCGTATGAAAGAACGCCTTGCTGAGGATAAGCATTTGTTCTGGGAGGAAATGATGGGCTACTTGTTGCTTGCGCATATTCTTGACTTATATGATATTCATGCCAGGGGGCAGAGCAAACGCAATATTTCGGAACGCAACGGCGACCTGTTAAGGCGGTTTATCGAATTGCTCTATCATAAGGAATATATCCAGCATCGTGGTCTTGCGCATTACGCCTCCCGGCTTTGTATCACTCCTCATTATTTGACTGAAGTTTGCAAGAAGGTGAGCGGCAAGCCTGCTACCTATTGGATAGACCGTTTTACGACTTACGAAATAGCGCGTCTGCTTCTCCAAAAGGATATCCCGTTAAAGGAAATTGCCGACCGGATGAACTTCTCGTCGCTCTCACATTTCAGCCGGTATGTACAAAAGCAAATGGGCGTATCGCCGTCTGAATACAGGAACCGAGCTACGGCGAAGCCTTAGGTTGTTACATTAAAGGATTTCCCTTTGGTTTTCGGAGGAAAATACCAATTAATGCCTATCTTTGCACACCAAATAGTTAGAGAAAAGATACATGAAACAGCATCCCTATCGAAAAGGATTCCAAGCGCCGGGGCAGCCACCGCACGGGCGCAAAGTTACCGTCTCAGAGAGCAACACGCTGTTGCCTTTCTTGTTTGATTTGCTCAAGGAACAAAGCAAGACTTCCGTCAAGGCGCTGCTGGCGCACAACCAGATAGCCGTGAACGGAATCTATACGACGCAGTTTGATACACCGCTCGAGCCAGGCGACGAGGTCTTCATCAGCCACGACCGCTCGCGGCGCGTAACCTTCAACAATCCGTTACTGAACATTATTTGGGAGGACGACTTCGTTATCGTGGTCAATAAGCGCGAGGGCTTGCTCTCGGTTTCGACGCAGAAGGTGCACGAGCGGACGGCCTTTCATATCCTCGCCGATTACCTCAAGCGCAAAGACCCCCGGAACAAACTTTTTGTCTTGCATCGCCTCGACCGTGATACCTCAGGTCTGATGATGTTTGCCAAGACGCGTGCCGTGCAAGAGAAAATGCAAAGCAATTGGAATGAGATGATCACGGAGCGGACATACGTTGCTGTGGTCGAGGGTCGCCCCGAGCGGGATAGCGACATCATCACCACGCAGCTGAAAGAAAATGCCGAGGCTCGTGTCTATGTCGTCGCGGAAGGGGGGAAGGATGCCATCACCCGCTACCGTGTCCTGCGTAGCAACGGTACTTACTCTCTCTTGGAACTGAATCTCGAGACCGGGCGCAAGAATCAAATCCGTGCGCAGATGGAATACATCGGCCATCCGATAGCCGGCGACTTCAAGTACGGAGCGGAGACCAGTCCGGCGGGTCGCGTCATGCTCCATGCCCAGAAACTTTATTTTATCCATCCGGAGACAGGCGAGGAGATGAAGTTTGATACGCGGATACCGGATGCGTTCAAAGCAATCGCAGGAAAGATTAATTCATAATTTATCATTCTAAACATGAAGAAGTTTATTGCTCTATTGACCTTCATGGTCGTCTCGCTGGCTATCCAGGCTCAGATACTAACGCCAGTGAAATGGAAAATATCATTGTCTGACAGCGATACGGCTGAGAAGACGCTTGTGTTCAGTGCCAAGCTCGACAACGGGTGGCACCTCTACGACATGAACCTCCCCGAGGGCGGCCCTGTCTCAACCTCTTTCGCCTTCGATAAGTTGGAGGGAGCGGAAGTGGTCGGCAATGCGACGCCCTCCAAGGAGCCGACTACCGTCTTCGACCCGCAGTTCAACATGGAACTCTGCTGGTTTGCCAAGGAAGTAACGTTCACCCAGAAGCTGAAAGTAACCGATCCGAAGAAGTTCAAGGCCGAGGGATACGTCGAGTATATGGCATGCAACGACGAGAACTGCCTTCCTCCCGAACAGGAGTCTTTCTCCTTTAACCGCAAGCATATCAATGTAGAGAAGACGCTTGCCGCTCTCTCTGCCTCTGGGAATGAACAGTCTGCGATAGGCGAGGAGATAGCCGCTGCCGACAGTGCGATAGAGACGCTGGCCCCGTCTGACGAGACTTCGGAGGCGACGCCAGAGTATGTAGAAGAGACGCCGGCTACTCCCAAGGCACTGACCTCCTCGGAGGAACTTTGGAAGCCGGTCATCGACGAGCTGAAAGCTTTTGGCGACACGACGGTATCGGCTACGGATATGAGCCTTGTCTTTATCTTCTTCGCGGGATTCCTCGGTGGGTTAGTCGCCCTCTTGACGCCCTGCGTCTGGCCGATGATACCAATGACCGTCAGCTTCTTCCTAAAGCGAACGAAGAACCGGGCGAAGGCTATCCGCGATGCGCTGACCTATGGACTCTCTATCATCGTTATCTATCTGGTGATGGGGCTTTTGATTACCGGCATCTTCGGGGCCAGCGCACTGAACGACCTTTCGACGAACGCCGTCTTCAACATCATCTTCTTCGCCCTCTTGGTCTTGTTTGCCGTCTCTTTCTTTGGAGCATTCGAGCTGGTGTTGCCTGCCTCGTGGACGAGCAAGTTGGATAGCAAGGCCGACTCGACGACGGGCGTTATCAGCATCTTCTTCATGTCGTTTACCTTAGTGCTGGTATCCTTCTCGTGCACCGGTCCGATTATCGGGACACTGCTCGTGCAGGCAGCCACGATGGGGACGGCAGTCGGTCCGGCTGTCGGGATGTTCGGCTTCGCTTTGGCATTGTCTATTCCCTTCAGTCTCTTTGCAATATTCCCCAATATGCTGCAAAATATGCCGAAGTCGGGTGGCTGGTTGAACTCGGTGAAGGTCGTGCTGGGCTTTCTCGAACTGGCGCTGGCGTTGAAGTTCCTCTCCGTGGCAGACTTAGCCTACGGTTGGCGGCTCTTGGACCGCGAGGTGTTCATCGTCCTTTGGATAGTCATCTTCTTCCTCTTGGGCTGCTATCTGCTGGGCAAACTGAAGTTTAGCCACGACAGCGACTTGAAGTATGTCTCGGTGCCACGCCTCTTCATGGCTATCATCTCCTTTGCCTTTTCCATCTATATGATACCGGGCCTGTGGGGAGCACCGTTGAAAGCCATCAGTGCCTTTGCTCCGCCTTTATATACGCAAGACTTTAGCCTCTACGATGATGAGGTACATGCCGCCTTCGACGACTATGAGGCAGGTATGGCATACGCCCAGAAGCATAACAAACCGGTGATGATAGACTTCTCCGGCTACGGCTGTGTGAACTGCCGCAAGATGGAGGCTTCGGTCTGGACTGACCCGCAAGTGAAGCAAATCTTGGAGAACGACTACGTCTTGATAACCCTTATGGTCGATGACAAGACACGTCTCCCAGAACCTATCACTATCGAGGAAAATGGCAAGACCCGCAAGCTCCGCACCATCGGCGACAAGTGGAGCTACTTGCAACGCAGTAAGTTCGGGGCCAATGCCCAACCTTTCTACGTCTTGCTCGACGGTGAGGGGAAACCGCTCGCACCTTCGTATGCCTACGACGAGGATGTGCCACGCTACGTGCAGTTCCTCCAGCGGGGATTAAGCGAGTTTAAGAAGTAAAGACTTTTGCATCTACCTTGAGTGAGCCTCGGCATTCACACCGAGTGTGCCTGCACACTCACGTCGAGTGAGCAAGCACACTCGCATCGAGTGAGCCTCGACACTCGCATCGAATGCCGACCGCCATTCGAGGTAGATGCAACCTCCGGACTACGTGTAACGCTATACATTTATATAATATATTGATAGAAGAAATGAATACCAGAGAAGAAAAGATGGAGGCCTTCGGGCATCTGTTGGATATCATGGACGAGCTACGGGTGAAATGCCCGTGGGACCGGAAGCAGACGAACGAAAGCCTGCGGACGAATACCATCGAGGAGACGTATGAATTGTGCGAAGCCTTGATGCGGGAAGATAATCAGAACATCAAGAAAGAGTTGGGAGACCTCCTGCTGCATATCGTCTTCTATGCCAAGATAGGCGAGGAGAAGGGGGCGTTTGACATCAAAGACGTCTGCGACAGCCTCTGCCAGAAGCTCATCTATCGCCATCCCCATGTCTTTGGCGAGGCTAAAGCTGAGACCGCAGGCAAGGTAGAACAGAACTGGGAAGAACTGAAGCTGAAGGAGAAAGGCGGAAATAAGACTGTCCTGGAAGGCGTGCCCAACTCGCTGCCCTCGCTGGTGAAGGCGCACCGGATTCAAGACAAAGTCCGCAACGTCGGCTTCGACTGGGAAGAGCGCGAACAAGTATGGGACAAAGTGCAGGAGGAATTCAATGAGTTGAAAGAGGAAATAGCCCATAAGGATGCCGACAAGATGGAGGTGGAGTTTGGCGACCTCTTCTTCAGTCTCATCAATGCCGCCCGCCTTTACAAAATCAATCCCGATAATGCCTTGGAGCGGACGAACCAGAAATTTATCCGCCGCTTTAATTACTTGGAAGAGCATACGTTGAAACAAGGCCGCTCATTGAAGGAGATGACCCTTGCCGAGATGGATGCGCTGTGGAACGAGGCGAAGGCGAAAGGGTTGTAAGGAAATAGAAAATTGATGACGAGAAAGGGTGCATTCGCTGGGGTGCACCCTTTTTAATGAAGAATTGGGCGGTTGCAAGTTGCAAAATGGTGCGGTGAGGTGTATATCTGATTGGGGAAAAAATAAAGGGGAACCGACATCACGTCGCCACCCCTCCCTTAACTTAAACGCCAAAACTAAATCTAAACAAAAAACACAAATAATGATAATTCTTATCTTATCGCTCTATAACAATATCGTAAAATAAATCTACTTCTTCTTCGAACCGAAAAGGCTTCGTGCAAACTTCAACTCTGCTGCCCGGTATTTGTACAATTTCTCGGGAGAGAGAATCTTGCTGAACTTTTCGTAGTAATCTTTTTCCAACTGCGCCTCTTTCATTTTGACATCCAAGCAGACTTGAATGACTTTTTCGTAATCATCGTTGGATAGATTGCTTTTGTGTTTCAGTCCTCGCGAGAGTTTCCGGCATTGTAGATTTGTTTCAAACTTCTTTTTCTCCAATTCCTCGGAGAGTGGAATGAATGCTGCGGCTTCTTCAGGAGTTAATCCTAGCTCTGCAGTGATGAATGCGTTCTTCTTCGCTTGGATTTCTTTACGGTTCGAGTGCTGCGCTTTCCCTTGCGGGACCTGCCCGTTGGCAGGATTTATCGCTGCTGTCAAAAACACCGCAAATATAGAGAAAATAAAATTACCTATGCAAGTTTTAATCATAAAAAATCTTTATTTTTATCGTGTCCGCAAATAATTAATTATTCTCAATGTCTTCGAGTAACATCTCATCTAGGTATTGCTCTTCCAAAAATTCCATATAAGCCTCATCTTCATTGTATTCCTGATTAGCTAAAGCGTTTGCTTCCGCATCGGCTTTTACCAATAGGAATTGGGAATCACCCGCAGCCTCTTCGTCAGGTGCGATGACTTTGAAGAAAAGGCCCAACCCCACGAACATGGCGGCAAGATAAAGTATCGGACGTACCCGCTCCCATAGCGAAACCGTTTCCGGCTCTTTTTCGATGGGCTCTTGCTCGGGCAGTTGTGCCATGATGCGCTCTGTCAGCCCTTCAAAGTATCCTTCTGGCACTTTAAAGGGGTTCTGCCCTTTCAGCGAATCTAAATTGTTTTGACTCATCTTCATAGCTCTCTACGTTTTTCTCGTTTAGATGGATACTTCGTTAAATGGTTTAAACATCCTTTGTTAAAAATTCCTCTACTTTCTTGACGGCATGATGGTAGGAGGCTTTCAACGCTCCGACGGAAGTCCCTAGTATTTCCGACATTTCGTCGTATTTCATCTCTTGGAAATACTTCATTTGGAAGACAAGGCGTTGCTTCTGAGGTAACGTCAGCATGGCTTCTTGTAGCTTGAGTTGTATCTCATCTCCATCAAAATAGTCATCGCCTTTCAGTCTTTCCAGCAGGAAGACATCGGTATCATTGATGGAAATGTTGTTCATCGTCCGCTGGCGGTTCAAGAAGGTGATGCATTCGTTTATCGCGATTTTGAAGAGCCAGGTGGATATCTTTGCGTCGCCACGGAAATAAGCCAAATTGATCCATGCTTTCATAAAGGTGTTTTGCAACAAATCGTTCGCATCGTCGTGGTTCAGCACCATCTTGCGGATTTGCCAATAGAGTTTTTCGCTGTACGCCGAAACGACTTGGGCGAATGCCTCCCGCTGTTGTTCCGGGTCGTGCAGCTTGGCTACGAATTCTGCTTCTATATAGGGTTGTTGCATATATTATTGTGCGATAAATAGAAAAAGGAAAAGCGAACAACATTGTCTTGTTATCCGCTTTCTCTTTTCATGTGCCCAGAACAGGACTCGAACCTGCACGACCGCAAAGCCACTCGCACCTGAAACGAGCGCGTCTACCAATTCCGCCACCTGGGCCATTCATTGTTTGCTTTTGCGCTTTTTGTTTGCGCTGCAAAGGTAGGAAGTTTTTCCATATACGCAAATGCTTCCTTGTTTTTTCTCGGCAGGCAGGCGGATTTCTTAAGCTCCCGGATGGTTCATGGTGCATTGCCCATTGAAGCGGCCGTTTGGCTCGATTTCGAGCGATTGCGTGGCGACGTCTCCCGTGATGGCTCCCGTCGCTTTGAGGATGAGCTTCTCAGTGATTTTCAGCGTTCCCTCTACTTCGCCATGAATCTCGGCGTTGTCGGCTACGATGTTCCCGACGACTTTCCCTTGGGGGCCGACGACGATTTTGCCGTTGCACGTAATATCGCCTTCCACCTGCCCGTCGAGACGGAAGTCCGTGTCTGCCTGGATATTCCCGATGACCACCGTACCTGTTGTCAAGGCATTATGCAGCCCGTTGCTATGTGTTTCTTCTTTCTTGCCAATCATATCCTTCTTTGTTTCAGGCAAAGATATAAGGTTTTTTGGAAAAAAGCGATAGGAAAAATCACTTTGTTCTTGAGATAAACTTTCGTAGCTCGAGACATATTCTATAAACTACACTGTCGTTTGTAAAAACAGCACTGTCGTTTTTACAGACAACACAGTCGTTTGTAGAAACGACACTGTCGTCTGAAGTTTATGTCCCGACCTATGGAATTATATATCGGGAGATTCTGCTTTTTATCTCGTTATTTTTTTGAAAGATGACCGGCTTTCCTTATTTTTAGGCTCGAAAAAGCGCCGTATATACATTATATAATATATAGCAATATGGTATCAAAGATTGAACTCTCCGAAATGAAGTTTTACGCCTATCATGGCGTCGCCCCTCAAGAAACGCTTGTGGGCAATACGTTTATCGTCGATTTAAGATTGACGGCACCGCTCGAAGCGGCTCTCGCCAGTGATAATCTCGACGACACCATCAACTACGCTTCTGTCTATGCGCTGGTCAAGGCGGAGATGGAGCAGCCCTCGAAGCTCCTCGAGCATGTAGCCGGGCGCATCCTCGCTTCCTTGCATCGCCATTTCCCGCAGATAGGGCGGATAGAGCTTCGCCTGTCGAAGCAAAATCCGCCGTTTGGGGGAGATATTCGTTGCGCATCCGTTATTTTGGATGAAACGTACGGAAATCTGGCGGAAAAGGACTAACTTTGCACTGTTTAATAATTCATATTCCATTCTATTATATGGCGTTTACTAATAATGTTATGATTGTCCGCCACGGCTTGCTGGCGAAGTTGGTAAAACTTTGGAAAGAGAATCGCTTGGTCGAGGACATCGACCGCCTTCCTATCGAGCTAAGTCCCCGTCGCGAAAAAGCGCGTGGCCGTTGCTGTATCCACAAAGAGCGTGCTGTCTGGAAGTATAAGACGCTCCCGCTCTTAGGCTTTGATATGTCCGACGAGACGGACGAGCTGACGCCACTTTCGGATTACGCCCGTCGTGCTTTAGCTCGGAAGGCTCCGGAGAAAGACAACATCATGTGTGTCGTCGATGAGGCGTGCTCTTCTTGTGTCTCTGTAAACTACGAGATTACGAACCTCTGTCGCGGTTGTGTTGCGCGGAGTTGCTATATGAATTGCCCGAAGGATGCCATCCACTTCAAGAAGAACGGGCAGGCGGAAATCGACCATGATACCTGTATCAGCTGCGGCAAATGCCACCAGAGCTGCCCCTATCACGCGATTGTTTATATCCCCATCCCTTGCGAAGAAGTATGTCCCGTCAAGGCCATCAGCAAGGATGAGTATGGCGTCGAGCATATCGACGAATCCAAGTGCATCTACTGTGGCAAATGCGTGAACGCTTGTCCCTTCGGTGCCATCTTCGAGGTATCGCAGGTCTTCGATATCCTGGAGGCTATCCGTCGCGGCGAGGAGATTGTCGCCATCGTCGCCCCCTCGATTCTGGCTCAGTTCGGGGCTTCCATCGAACGCGTATATGGCGCTTTGAAGCAGGTGGGCTTCAAGGATGTGATTGAGGTGGCGCAGGGTGCGATGCGCACGACCAGCCACGAGGCCGAAGAGCTGAAGGAAAAACTCGCCGAGGGTCAGCCTTTCATGACGACCAGCTGCTGCCCGTCGTACATCCAGCTGGTGAAAAAGCATATTCCCGATATGGCAAAATACGTCTCGGGCACGGGTTCGCCGATGTATTACGCAGCCCGAATCGTGAAGGAGCAGTACCCCGACGCCAAGGTTGTCTTTGTCGGTCCCTGCGTGGCGAAGCGGAAGGAAGTGAAGGATGACCCGGAAGTCGATTATACCTTGACTTTCGAGGAAATAGCTTCCATCTTCACCGGCATGGGCATTGATATCGAGACGGCGCAGCCTTACTCTGTCGTCTTCAACTCCTCGCGCGAGGCACACGGCTTTGCCCAGGCAGGCGGCGTGGTGAATGCCGTCAAGGTCTATCTGAAGGAAGAGCACGTGAACGCGGTGCAGGTCTCGAACCTGACGAAGAAGAACGTCGCCCTCCTCCGTGCCTATGCCAAGACGAGCAAGGCTCCGGCCCAATTCGTCGAGGTGATGGCCTGCGAGGGTGGCTGTGTAACTGGTCCCTGTGTCTATGGCGACAAATCAGCGGGGCAGAAGCAGTTGATGAAGGCGCTGGCGAAATTTAAGTAAGTACTCAAACTCCTGCTGACATTTGCAGTGGATAGTTATGCAAGTGTCGGTAGGAGTTAGTGCAAAAGGAAAGAAATAATAATTCTGAAATAAAGAGAAGATAAGGTTATGGAAACAAGTGTAAATGTTCATGTAACGAACTATTATTGGGACTTGTTGAAGTCCTTGAGCGACGACATCAAGCTTCGTTTGGCTGCCCGGCTGACTACCTCTGTATTGGAGCACCGGGAAGAGAGTGTTGCGGCAGACTATACGGAAGCCATGTTGAGCAAGCATTTAGGAAAATGGATTGATGAGCGGAGTACGGAAGAGATAATTGCAGATATGCGGAAAGATCGTTCGGCTGTGCGGGAACCTTTAAGATTTGATTAGCTATGGGTAAGAAATATTTGCTGGACAGTAACATTTGTGTTTATTTGTTGCGTAATGAAAGAGGCATAAGTGATTATTTGCGCAAAGTGAAATGGGAGAACTGCTGTATTTCGGAAATTACAGTTATTGAGTTATTTTACGGTGCGGAGTGTAGCAAAGCGGTAGAAGCAAATAAGCAGGAAGTGCGCCAGCTTTGTGCGGACTTAGAAGTAATCCCTGTGTCTGTTGCCATTGAAGAATTTGCACGCCAAAAGGCGAGATTACGGAAGGAAGGAACACTGATCGATGATTTTGACTTACTGATAGGTTGTACGGCAAAGGTCGCTCATTGTACGTTAGTAACAGAAAATGTGAAGCATTTGGAAAGAGTTGAAGGTATTGTAATTGAGAATTGGAGAGGAGAGAGGTAGCTCATTCTCCTTGTAGTTATTTCAATTCTGCAAACGTCTTCTCCCCCTTCAAATAAAACCTGACTAAGAGCGAGCTATCCCTCAGCTCCGGCACGGAACGGAGCAACATCTTCTCCATATTCTCCCGGCGTTTCGATGCGTATTCGGGCAGCAAGGCTCGGAAAGCGCGGCGTGCCTCATAGACCGCCCGTGCGTTGGCCGGATGTCCGGCGAGGAGGAACTTCAGCGCAGCCAGATAGTCGAGGAAGAGGCGGATGCGCATGACATGTCGCAGCTTGTCCGCCGGCAGGTTCTTGTAAAGCATTAAGAGGTTATTGCGGAAGTTTAGGAACGTCTTGCGCGGATGCTCCATCTCGAGTGTGGCACCGCCGACGTGATATACCACAGACTCCGGCGTGCAGCGGATGCGGTATCCCCGGCTGCGTAGTCGCCAGCAAAGGTCTATCTCCTCTTGGTGGGCAAAGAAACCTGCGTCGAGACCTCCCGCCTCCTTGTAGATGTCGGTACGGATGAAGAGGCAGGCGCCTGAAGCCCAGAGCACATCCGTCGCTTGGTCATATTGCCCACGGTCTTCCTCCACTATGTCGAAGATACGCCCACGGCAGAAGGGATAGCCGTATTGGTCCATGAAACCGCCGGCGGCTCCTGCATATTCGAAGTAAGAGGGCTGGCGCTGCGAGCGAATCTTAGGTTGCACAGCGACGGTATCTTCGTCCTCGTCCAAGGCGCGGAGGGGAGCGTTGAGCCAACCTTCCGTTACCTCGACATCGCTGTTGAGCAAGACCACGTAGGGCGTCGTAATTGCTTCCAGGGCGCGGTTGTACCCCTCGGCGAATCCATAGTTCTTATCTAAGAGGATGAGGCGGACTGAAGGGAACGCTTCCCGCAGCATCTCCACCGAGCCGTCGGTCGAGCCGTTATCCGCCACGACTACCTCAGCTATCTCCGCCGGACTGTAGCGCACGACGGAGGGGAGGAATTGCCTCATCAGGGCTTCTCCATTCCAATTCAAGATAACGATAGCTACTCTTTTCTCCATATCCCTTTATAGCATTAGTCCTTGTCCGCCCGGGTATATTTCCACCGCTTGTGCGTCCAGAGCCAGTAGGCCGGGGCGCGGCGGATCATCTGCTCCAGGAGGCGGGTATATTCTTCGGTGAGCTGGTTCTCCGGCATATCCTTCGGGGACTCGCTCAGCAGTTTTATTTCTAAAGTGTAATAGCCGCGCCGCAGCTTCTGTACGTCTAGGAAGAGGACGGGCAGGTTCAGCTTGCGTGCAATGCGCTCCGCCCCGGTCAGCATCGGCGTGTCTTGGTTGAGGAAGGTCGTCCAATAGTGAAGGTTCCCCCGGCTCGGCGTCTGGTCGGCGAGGAAGATGACGATGGTGCGAACCTTGTCGCGCTTGAGCTTCACGATGTCGCGGAACGTATCGTTCTTCTTGATGCAATACGAGTTGAAACGGGTGCGCAGATAGAGAAACAAGCGGTCCACCGCCCGATTGTTCAGCGGCCTGTATATTTGGTGTATCTTGCAGTCCTCGAAGCGAGAAGAGGACCCGCTGTACCACTCCCAGTTTCCATAATGTCCCATGAAGACTACGAACGTCGAATGCCCCTCAGCTATCAACTTATCAACCAGCTCCGGGTTCTGCACATACGCCCGCCGCTGCAGCTCCTTCTCGGATATATGCGCCAGCTTGATTGTCTCGACGATATAGTCCGCGAAGTGGTGGTAGAACTGCCGCTCTATCTCCAGCCGTTCCGCCTCGCTCTTCTCGGGGAAGGAGGCCCGCAGGTTCCGCCTCACCACCTTCACCCTGTACTTCGCGAGCCTATATATAATAAGGTATAGGAAGTCCGAGACCCAATAGAGGACGCGCATCGGCAGCATCGCATTCGCCTTTGCCCACCCCAAGAGTATATAGTATAGTATATTATTCATAATTCATCCTTCATCATTCATAACTCCCCCTTGAGCGCGCTCCTGTCTTCGTTCCATCCCCCGAGGCGCACGCTCCGCACTTCGTTGCTGAGCCGCTCGTCGTAGGGCAGCTCCACCTTGATATAGTTCTCCGTGAATCCATGCATCCACTCCCCGTGCTGCGTATGCTCGACCAGCACCCGGGCCGTCTCTCCGATATGTGCTTCATAGAACGCTGCCAGTTTCCGTTCCGACAGCTCCAGCAGCACCTGGCTCCGCCGGTGTTTCTCCTCGGGGGGGACGGGGTTGTCTATCCGGAGCGCCATCGTCCCCGGCCGTTCGGAATAGCTGAAGACATGCAGCTGCGTGATGTCCAAATCTTCCAAGAAACGCCTTGTCTCCTCGAAGTATGCCGCCGTCTCGCCCCGCGTGCCGACGATGACATCCACCCCGATGAACGCCTCCGGCAGTACCTGCTTGATCTTCTCTATCTTATGCCGGAAGAGGGCGGTGTCGTACCTCCGTCGCATGAGCTTCAGCACGCTGTCCGACCCGCTCTGCAACGGGATATGGAAATGAGGCATGAAGCTCCGGCTCCCGGCCACGAAGTCTATCGCCTCGTCCGTGATGAGGTTCGGCTCGATGGACGATATGCGGTATCGCTCAATGCCTTCCACCCTATCCAGTGCCCGGATGAGGTCGAGGAACGACTCGCCCGTCGTCTTCCCGAAGTCGCCGATGTTCACTCCCGTCAGCACAATCTCGCGTCCCCCCTCGCGTGCCACCTCTTCGGCCTGCCGCACAAGGCTCGCGATTGACCCATTGCGGCTCCGTCCCCGGGCAAAGGGGATGGTGCAGTAGGAGCAGAAGTAGTCGCACCCGTCTTGCACCTTCAGGAAGTGGCGCGTCCTGTCGTCGGCTGAGCACGAGGGCGAGAAGCGGCGGATGTCCTTCGACGGCGTAACGGCCACGCGCCCCGCCTCGTCTTCGCCGCATTTCTGCAAACTGTTAATATACTGTAGGATATCCAGCTTCTGCTCGGCCCCCAGCACGAGGTCCACACCCTCTATCGCGGCTACCTCCTCGGGCTTCAGCTGCGCATAGCAGCCGGTTGCCACCACGAAGGCCCCGGGGTGCTCCTTGTGGATACGGCGGATGGCCTGGCGGCACTTCTTGTCGGCCAATTCGGTAACTGAGCAGGTGTTAATCACGCAGATGTCAGCCCTTTCGCCCTCGCGCGCCTTGCGGACACCGGCCTCCGCGAGCATCTTCCCGATGGTCGAAGTCTCGGCAAAGTTCAACTTGCAGCCTAAGGTATAATAGGCCGCCGTCTTGTTCTCGAATATCGTCGTGTCAATCATCTTCGTCTCTTCTAAGCGAGGGCAAAGATACAAAATAAGACGCGTATCACCGCACTTCCCGCAGGGTTTTCACATCTCCGAGGGGGGATGCATCAACCATTAAAGTTTATGGAATATATCCATAAATTATTATGGCATATATCAACAAAACTTTATGGCATATATCCATAAACCTTACTGGATGACACATCTCCTCTCGGGGAGCTCAACCATCTGCCCTAAGACATTGTTATAAGATATGAACATAGATTAAAGACATGTCTTATGATACAAGAGAATTTTATCCGGCTATACGAAAAGAGCTTCCGCGAGAACTGGGAGCTGCCGGCCGTGTCGGACTACGGGACGCCGACACGTTACACCTTCGGGCAAGTGGCCGAGGAGGTGGCCCGCCTGCACCTGCTCATGGCGGCGTGCGGCATCCGGGAGGGCGAGAAGGTGGCGCTCGTGGGGAAAGACTCGGCGCGCTGGTGCATCGCTTACATGGCGGTCATTACATACGGGGCGGTGCTCGTCCCTATCCTCCAGGATTTCAATGCGAACGATATTCAACATATTCTTAATCACTCCGACTCGGAGCTCCTCTTCGTGAGCGACCGCTCGTGGGAGGGCATCGACGAGGAGAGGCTCCCACGGCTGCGCGCGGCCTTTTCGCTGAGCGACTTCGGCTGCCTCTATGAGCGAGATGGCGTGGGGGCGCGGGCGGCGTCGGAGGGGCTGGACGAGAAGATGAAGGAGGCATATCCGAAGGGATTCACGCGGGACGACATCCGGTATGCCCGGCGCGGCAACGAGGAGGTAGCCGTCCTGAACTATACCTCCGGCACGACGGGTTTCAGCAAAGGCGTGATGCTGACGGGCAATAACCTGGCCGGGAACGTAACGTACGCCATGACGCTCGACCTCATGTACCGGGGCGACGAGGAGCTTTGCTTCCTCCCCTTGGCTCATGCGTACAGTTGCGCCTTCAACCTGCTGACGCCGATGGCGGTCGGGGCCCATATCAACATCCTCGGGAAGATGCCGACGCCGAAGATACTGCTCAAGGCGTTTGCCGACATCCGGCCCAATCTCATCATCACCGTCCCCCTTATCCTTGAGAAGATATATAAGAAGATGATACTGCCCGAAATCTCCCGGCCGGCGGTGCGGATGGCACTGCGGGTGCCGGGCATACGCAACCTAATATATAAGAAGATACGGGACAAGCTGACAGCTGCCTTGGGCGGGCGCTTCTGCGAAGTCATCGTCGGAGGGGCGGCGATGAACGAAGAGGTAACGGAGTTCCTGCACCGGATTGGCTTCCGCTTCACGATAGGCTACGGGATGACCGAATGCGCGCCCCTCATCAGCTACGATAATTGGCGGGCGTACGTCCCCGGCTCCTGCGGGCAGATCTTGAAAGACATCATGGAGGTGCGCATCGACTCGCCCGACCCGCTGCGCGAGGTAGGCGAAATACAGGTCCGAGGCGAGAACGTGATGCAAGGCTATTACAAGAACCCCGAGGCGACGGCCTCCGTCTTCACCCCCGACGGCTGGCTGCGGACGGGCGACCTCGGCACCATCGACACGGCGAAGCGCATCTACATCCGCGGGCGGAGCAAGTCGATGATACTTAGCTCGAACGGGCAGAATATCTATCCCGAGGAGATTGAATCGAAGCTGAACAATCTGCCTTACGTCTCCGAAAGTGTCGTGGTAGAGCGGAAGGGAAGGCTCGTTGCCCTCGTCTATCCGGACTACGACGCCCTCACCGGCGGCCTCACCGAGAACGACCTTCCCGCCCTGATGGAGACGAACCGGAAGGAGGTGAACAAGCAGCTGGCGTATTACGAACAGCTCGCTGAGATAAGCCTGCATCCGATGGAGTTCGAGAAGACACCGAAGCGGAGCATCAAGCGCTTCCTCTATCATTGATAATGGATTTATGAACAAGAACACAATACAACGCATCCTTATCCTCCCGGCCCTGGCCTTCTGCGCCTTCGGGAGCGACGTGTCGGCACAAGCTGTAGCCGACACGACCCTGTCTATCCAGGACATCGAAATTCGCGGCCGGCGCTTTGCCGGTCTGAGCAGTGGCGAAGTCAAGCGGCTGCAAGTCGAGAACAACCTGAGCAGCCTTGCGGTAACGACGGCCGAGGCTTTCCGGCAAGTCCCTTCGCTGATTACCGACATCGAGGGCGGCATCACCTATCGCGGCTCCTCGAAGCCCGGCATGTTGATCAACGGCATCCCCTACGGCCTCTTGGAGGAATACAGCGGCGACGTGCTCATCCAGCTGCCGGCTTTGTTCTTCGACCGCCTGGTCGTTTCGTCCTTTACGCCTGCCGAATATGTGCCGGATGGCGACGCGGGCTCCATCAACCTCGCTTCGGCGCGATATACGGCGGATGACTCCCCGCTGCAGCTGACGTTGGGCGCGGGGTGGCACGAACGCTATAATGCCGGGGCTGTCGTGAATCTCCACCCGGGGCGTTTCCATATCGTCGGGAAGTATAATTACCGCCGCGAGTACCGTTCGCGCAAGTTTGACAAGACGACGACTACGAAGCAGAACACGACGGTGATGAACAACAACGCCGACGCCCGTCCCGACGTCCACATCGCCGACCTGAGCATCGGCTACGACCTTACCCCGAACGATTTCCTTTCAGTCTATGGCCTCTACCACCTGATGGACTACAGCCGCTACGGTGGCATCAACAACCGTGTCTTCAACCCCGCCGGCGAGCAGATGAAATACGTGCTCCGCCACCGCTACAACGATCAACGGCAGGAAGCCTACGCTGCCGAGGCCCGCTGGCGCCACGCTTTCTCCAAGGGGAATAGCTTAAATGTTGTCTTCAACTACAATAACTTCGTTTACGACGAGGATAACGACTACAAGAACGAGAACACGGCAACCGGCCAGATTGCCGCCGAAGATAACCTCTTCATCCGTCAGGAAAAGCGGAATTTCTACTGGTCGGCCGGCTATATGCACCCTTTCGCCTCGGGTTATACCTTGAAGGCGGGCTACATAGGCCGTGCCAAGCTGGAGGACTATAGCACGGACGCGGCGGACCTCAAATCGGGCTCGTGGGTCCCGAACGCGCAGAAAACCTACGCGTATGACGTGGACCGCTACCTGAATCTCCTCTACCTCTCCCTGAACAAACAGTGGGGCGCCTTCACCGGCGAAGTCTCCCTCCAAGGCGAGTTCAGCCACCTCGATGTCCAGGGCGAAACGACCAACCGCTTCCGCCTTTACCCCCGCGCCCGCCTGGAATATGCTCTCCGCGAGACGGATCGCCTTTCCCTTCAGTATCAAGAGCGTGTCATCCGCCCCGCCGGTTCTTTCCTGAATACATACGTGGATTATGCGGACGCGACGCACCTCGTCCAGGGCAATCCGGACTTGAAAGATGAGCTGATTCATTCCCTCGAGCTGGCTTATGAATGGAACGGCCCGACGTACCGCCTCACCCCGGCTTTATATTATCGTTACCGCTCGAACCGCATCATGGAACTCGCCACGCAAATGGCCGACGAGACGGTTTGGCGCAAGGAAAACATCGGCCACACCC
Source organism: uncultured Parabacteroides sp. (assembly GCA_944325345.1). GTDB lineage: Bacteria > Bacteroidota > Bacteroidia > Bacteroidales > Tannerellaceae > Parabacteroides. Next base: position 4,633 of record CALUZV010000036.1, on the reverse strand, counting down.
AGACCGTCGGCTTCGAGCTTGCCGCCAGCTGGAGTCCCGTCCGTTTCCTCTCCATCGGTGCCTCGGGCGATGTCTATCGCGACGAAATCGATGCGCGCAACATTGGCTACGGCGAGCGGAAGTCGCTGACGTGTTGGGACGTAAAGGGGAACGTGAATTTCCATATCACCCCGACCACCGAACTGCAAATCGACGGCTTCTACGTCTCCGACCAGCTCACGCCGCAGGGCGAAATCAAGGGAAGATATGCCGTGAACGCCGGCCTCTCGCAATATTTCCTCGACAGGCACCTGCGCGCCACGCTCTCGGTCAATAACATCTTCGACAGCCTCGAAGAGACGACCGTCATCGATACCGACGCCATGCAAATGACGCAAATCCGCAACCGCGATGCCCGCGTCGCCTGGCTGACGCTGAGTTACGCGCTTTGAGGACACGGATTTGAGCGTAAAATATTAGACGCGGATGACGCGGATTGCGCGGATCAGGATTTTGAATCCGCGTCATCCGTGTCATCCGCGTCTTTTTTCTTGTCCGGGCCGGATTGCTTCATCGTCGTCCGATAGCTCTTTATCAACACGTTCACGATTTTTGCAAAGTCTTCCAACTCGGCGATATTCTCCACCTTCACGTCATCGCCCAGCATATTCCGGATGATTTGGGAATTAACCGCAGCGACGAGTTCGCGGTATGCTTGGTCCAGCGCGATGCGCGCGTCGCGGAATGCGTTGGGAATAATTTGTTTCTTGGAATCCACCCGCTCGTCGAGCGTATTCTGAAAGGCCGTGTTCGCCGCGTGGATCGCGTTGAGATTTGCCATCTGCCCCAGCTTCTCGACGTGCGTCCGAAGCGGTTCGACGGACATATCGCGGTACATATCGTTGAGGTTGGCGGCGAGGACGCGGCGGCTGGCGCGCATGAGGTTGCCGTAACTATCTATCTTATTGCGCAAAATCCGTGCGTGCTCGCGCACCTCCGGATCCTCGTTGTCGAGGTCTGCCCAGACGTGCCCCTTCAGGCAGCGGAGGCGGGCCTTGCGGTTTTCGTGCAAGGTAGCCAGTTCCTTAGTCAGCGGGTGCTTCGAGCGCGGCCTTTTCGAGCGATTGGCCTTCTCGAGCGCCTTCACGAACTTCGTGGCGCAACCTTCGATGCCCATCGCGGCAGGCGTTTTGGCTGCGAGGAAGCTCTTCACCTCCCGCATGAAGCCCATGTAGAGTGAATTATCCAATTTTCTCAGTCTAAAACCTTTAATCGTTTTGTTCTGCTGCATAATCTCTTCGTTTTTTTATTCAATTCAATCGGTATGAAGCCTTACCTTGGGTGGCATAAAGCTGAAAGTAGATTGCAGAGTTCTTTATGCCACGTGTCATAAAGCCCATGTAGTTTGCAGACCTTTTTATGCCATCCGGTATAAATAACAATTCATACTGTATAATTGTTTATACCAGGTGGCATAATTAATTCTGCAGCTTGCAGACCTATTTGTTCCACCTGGCATAAAGAACTCAGCGACCTGCGAAGTTTATTACTCCACCCCATAGACACCCTCATTTCGTCCGGCGTACTCCTTTTTTTGAAAAAAATCCCTCCATTTTTCCCATTTTATCCCTTTCCGCGCCCATTCCTCCCATAATTCATAACTCATAACTCATAACTCATAGCTCTTTTGTTGTATCTTTGCCGCATCGATTCTGAATTTAAGATGAAAACATTACAAAAATCCTTCATTTCACTACTTTGTTTGGCGGGGACGACCGCCGCAGGCTGGGCGCAAACCGAAGTGCCCGAGGATGCCACCAGCTATCGCGCCGAGGCGTTCGGTTCGGCTGCAACCGGCTTGAACACACCCTTTTGGATGGCCAGCAACCGCTACGGCGTGGTGCCGCTGAACGCCAACAACGGCTACGGACGCGTCGGGGTCTTCCATCAGCAGCATTTCGGGCGCGGGTTCCGCTGGTCGGCCGGCGTCGATGCCGTCGTCTCTGCCCCCCGGTATAAAAACGTGTATATCCAGCAACTTTACGCCAGTCTGGGCTATAAATGCCTGGAACTCACCGTCGGCAGCAAGGAACGATACGAATCCATCCTCGACGCGGCGATGACGACGGGCGACGTCCTCCAATCTGCCAACGCGCGGCCGATGCCGGAGGTGCACCTCGCGATTCCGGAGTTCACCGTCGTCCCGCTGACCAAGGGCTGGCTGCAGGTGAAAGGAAACCTGAGCGTGGGGCGGACGCTCGACAACGGCTACCTGGAACACTTCACGGGCGGGCGGCAAACCTATGTGAAAGACGTCCTTTGGCATAAGAAAGCGATTTATTTTCAGGTGAAAGATACGCGCGGCAGCTTCCCGCTCTCGGCCATCATCGGCGTACAGCACGTGGCGCAGTGGGGCGGGACTTCGACGGACCCGAAAATCGGCGAGCAGCCGCATTCGCTGAAAGATTTCGTCCGGATATTCGTCGGGAAGGAAGGCGGGAGCAATGCGACGCAGTCCGACCAGATAAACGTGCTGGGAAATCATACCATCGCCTACGATTTTGGCCTGGCCTATACGACAGATAGCTGGATGCTACGCGGATACCACCAGCACCTGGCGGAGGATAAGTCCGGCATGGAGTTTTACAACGGGATGGACGGATTGTGGGGCTTGCAGCTCGACCTGCCCCGGTTCCGCTGGATACAAAGCGTTATCTTCGAATATTTTACGACGATGAACCAGAGCGGGCCCTTCCACTACATCACCTTCGACCATGACGCCCATCCGGGGCGCGGCGGCGGCGGGGACAACTATTATAATAATGGGGAATATGTCGCCGGGATGTCGTATTTCAATCGCGGCACCGGTTCGCCCCTCATTCCTGCGCCGGAATATAATACCGACGGGCGGTTGGGCTTCAAGAGCTCGCGCGTGAAGGACTGGCACATCGGCGTGCGCGGCGAGCTGTCCGAAAACCTCTCGTATAAGGTGTTTTGCACCGTGATGCGGTCGTATGGGACGGGAAACGCACCGTTCCTCGAGCGGCGCGACGGCGTATTGCTCCTGGCTGATGTGGAATATACGCATCCGAAGCTGAAGGGGTGGCGATTCGGCGCGAGCGTAGTCTCCGACACCGGCGATGTGTTTGGCGAAAGCAGTACGGGATTCTCGCTGAAAGTCTCGAAGAGCGGGATAATAAAATCTTGGAAGTAAACGGGACAATTGATAATTGAAAATGGACAATTGACAATTAGAGAGGGTGTCTCTCAAAAATTGTCAATTGTCCATTTTTAATTGTCAATTTTTTTATGCCCCGGCATAAAAAAGAAAAGGTTGTCTCACGACAACCAATCTTCATTGCTAACCTTAAATCTAATACCATGAAAAACACAGTGCAAATGTAAGGGGTTTTATGTTATAAAACATATTTTTCGAGCAGGAAAATGCTATTTATTAGATTTATTTTGCAAATGAGCCGGATTTAAAAGGTTGATTAACGGTTTATTCGCTTTTTGCAACACATAGACGGGCGATTTCCTGCATCACGGCCTCCAGGGAAGCCTCTTTCCGGACGACCCGTTTGTCTTCATCTAATATATATAAGGTAGGGAAGCCGGGGAGGGCGTAAAGCTCGTCGTTGAGGATCGTGAAGCGGTCGTCGTAGCCGTAAAGCCAGGTGGAGGGGATGTGCGCGGAGGTTTCTTTCCAGTAATCCGTGTCCTCGCCGGTGTAAATCGCGACGATTTGGAGGTGGTCCTCGCGGATGAGGCGGTTGATGTCGGCGTTGCGCTCCAGTTCGGCGGAGAGGAGGCGGCAGTCGTCGCAATCCGGGTCATAAAAATATAATAAGGTAGGGCGGGCGGGGAGAGCGAGGAGATTCTGCTGCGTCCCGTCGCGGAACGTGATGGAAAAATCGCTGGTGATGGAGCCGACTTGGTTTTGCCGGACTATCTTTAATAAATATTCGGGGCGGACCTTGTCCTCTTCCTTTAATATAGGTGAATCGAGGAACGCCGTAAGGACGGGGAGGAAGAGACGCTCGTCGCGCATCGGCGAGGCGAGGTCGTAGAGGTATTTTTCGAAGAGATTATAGAAAAGGAAGAGCGTTCGCTTCTCTTCGGAGGCTTGGCGCATGGTGGCGGCGAGCGAAGCCTGGGCGTTTTCGAGCGGGACGAGGCGGAAGAGGTCGATGTAATTGACCAGAGACTGCTCGACGGCGAGCTCGGCACGCTTGGTGCTTTGTCCGAAGGGGTACAAATCCCAATAATGTTCGACTAAGAAAGCGGCGCGGCTTTCCGGTGTCCGGAGCGAATCGGGGATAGCCGGCAACTGGATGGACTGCCCGGAGGCGGCCATCGCAAGCAAGAGACAGGATAAAATGAGAAAATGTTTCATGGAAATATGGATTGATTGGAGGCAAAAGTACAATAAATATTGGCTCGGTGGGCTGGGATGGGGAAAAAGTTCAGAAAAAGGAGGAAAAAACTTGCTTTTGTAATCTTCTTTTAATCAATGCTTAATAGAAATGAAATAATTTTTCTTCAAAATTTCTTCCCAAAACATTTTGTCAGTTCGTAAATACTCTCTACTTTTGCACCCGCAAACGAGAAACGAGGTTACTTGGTTGCGAAGATCTTTGAGGGAATTACATAT
>CALUZV010000035.1 GCA_944325345.1 uncultured Parabacteroides sp. | reverse complement strand
AAGGCTGGAAAGCAATGTCAAATGCGTTTGACACCCCGTCCGAAGGCTGGAAAGCAATGTCAAATGCGTTTGACACCTCGTCCGAAGGCTGGAAAGCAATGTCAAATGCGTTTGACACCTCGTCCAAAGGCTGGAAAGCAATGTCAAACGCGTTTGACACCTCGTCCAAAGGTTTGGAAATGGTTTCTGAGGCGTCGGACACCTATTACGACTTCAAAAGAATGTTCCCGCCCTCGGAATAACTTTAGGCTACGCTTTGGCAAACGACAACTAACCCGTATCTTTGCGCGGATATAAAAACGAAAGAGAAAAAATATGAAACAGAAACCTTTGATATTGATAACAAACGACGATGGCTTTCGCGCTAAAGGTATCAACGAACTCATCAAGGCTCTCCGAGGGCGAGGCGAACTAATTGTCTTCGCTCCCGACGGCCCGCGCTCCGGAATGTCGAGTGCGATCACCTCGCTCACCCCTTTGAAATACGACACGGTGCTTCAGGAGGACGACTTGACCATTTTCAGCTGCAACGGCACGCCTGTGGACTGCGTCAAACTGGCCATCAACGAGGTGTTGGACCGCGAGCCGGATCTGCTCGTCTCAGGCATCAATCACGGCGGAAACATGGCAATATGCGTCAATTATTCCGGGACGATGGGCGCAGCTGCCGAGGGCTGTATCTTTGGAATCCCCTCCATCGGCCTTTCTGTCTTGGACCATCGGCCGGATGCCGATTTCCGCGAATGTTGCCGCTTGGGAATAAAGGTTATCGACGACGTATTGGCCCACGGACTGCCGCACGGGACCTATCTGAACCTGAACGTCCCCGTCGTGGAGCGCGTCAAGGGTCTCAAAGTATGCCACCAAGCCGACGGGCGCTGGATCAAAGAGTTCAAACGCTCGGAAAACGCCTCGGGGCACCCGGTCTTCTGGCTCACGGGCGAGTTCAGGAACGATGATACCCGCGCGGATAACGATATGCTGGCCTTGGACAACGGTTTTGCGACGTTGGTGCCCTGTAAAGTCGATGTAACAGACTATCAGTTCTTGAAAGAATTAAGAAAACGGACGGAAGAATGAAATATTTCCTGATAGCCGGCGAAGCCTCCGGTGATTTACACGCCTCCAACCTGATGGCAGCCTTGAAGCGGCGCGACACGGAGGCCCAGTTCCGCTACTTCGGCGGCGATTTGATGGCACGGCAGGGCGGTACGCTGATAAAACATTACCGCGAGATGGCTTTTATGGGTTTTATCCCGGTGTTAATGAACCTCCGGACGATTTTGGGCAATATGCGCCGGTGCGAGGAAGAGATTCGGGCGTATCGGCCGGATGTTGTTATCCTGGTGGACTACCCGGGCTTCAACTTGAAGATTGCGAAGTACGTGAAGTCCAAGCTGGGCGTTCCAGTGTATTATTACATATCGCCGAAGATATGGGCTTGGAAGCAATATCGGATACGGGACATACGGCGTTATGTCGATCGGATGTTCTGTATCTTGCCCTTCGAGACCGATTTTTATCGGAAGTTGAACTATGCGGTGGACTACGTGGGCAATCCTTCGGTCGATTCCGTCTCTGCGTACCTTGCCAAACCGGAGGAAACGGATTTCCGGAAGCATCATGGGCTCGACAATCGTCCCATCCTCGCTATCTTGGCCGGAAGCCGCCGCCAAGAAATCCGCGATAACCTGCCGATGATGCTTCAGTTGGCCGCGCGATACCCGGATTTCCAACCCATCATCGCCGGCGCGCCCGGCATCGAGCCGGAATACTACCGGCAATACCTTGGGAATAGCGACGCACATATTTTATTCGGGAAAACATACGAGATTCTGCGGAACAGCTACGCCGCGCTGGTTACTTCGGGGACGGCGACGCTGGAGACGGCCTTGTTCCGTGTCCCGCAAGTGGTTTGTTACTATGTGGCAGCCGGGCGCCTGGCGTCATATATCTTTCGCCACTTTTTCCATATCCGGTACATTTCGCTTGTCAATCTCATCGGGGGACGGGAGATTGTCCAGGAGTTGTTCGGTGCCCGCTTCACGGAGCAAGAGATTGACGCCGAACTGCGCCGCATCTTGCTCGACCGCGAATACCGCCAATCCATGCTGAATGGCTACGATGAAGTAATCGCCCGCCTTGGAAAGCCCGGCGCGGCGGAAAAGGCGGCGGAATGCATCATCAAAGCCTTGGGAAAATAACTCTCTTCTTTCAAAAACACCGTATATAAGCTATCGAATACGAATCGTAGAGGTAATCCCGCACCCCGTGCTTGTACCTGAAGGATATGATGTTCTTCTTGAGTTCGTATTCGAGCTTCGTACGGATTACCATCGGCTTGTCGCCCTCGCCGCGATAGCCACTGAAGCCACTGAAGTCCGCGTCGAGCAAAAAACTCTTCCACGTCGCCCTTGCGCCGACGCCATAACATATCGCGTCGTTCTGCCTGTTCCTGTCGTCGTTCGTCATCCAGCAGTAGAAACCGGCGAGAGCCTGTAGCCGCAGTGCAAAACCGGCAGACGGGACGCTCCAGACTGTCCGACCGATATTGGCGTCAAACCAATACGACGCGGCGTCGGTGTACCGCGCATCGCAGACGCGTCCACCGCTCGCGGTCTTAATGTTGGCGCTGATGACGATGTCTGCCCACTTTTTATTCCGCAAGATTTGATAATAACAGTTCACGATGATGTCGCCATGGCAAGGGATGGGCGACTTGACCTCCACGGCCGAGCGTTCGTCGCGTACTTCGGGCGACGTTTCGTACCATTCCTGGTAAACACCGCTTATGGCGATGCCCGCTTTCCCCTTGACGATTGGAATATAGGCTCTGGCGAAGACATCCTTCGTCTTGTCGCCCGTCATTTTGTGAAATTCGCCGCGCACTTCCACCTCCCACCTCGTCGGCAAGTCTGCTGCCATCAACTCGGGGATGGGGAAGGCGTTCGGACCGAAATATTTTGGCGTATAAATCAAATATTCCATCTTATCCCACCACCAGTCGTCCGCCTTCAGGGGCATGACGACGAACAGCAAGGAAAAGATGGAATACAGCAGCTTCTTACTCATCGAGCCAAGCGTTAATCTGGTCCATAATCTTTTGTTTCATGTCGCTCGGCATATTGCTAATGCGCGCTTTATGACTTCCACGCGGCTGGATATAAATCTGCAGGTTCTTTTTCCCTGGAAAATCCGGCACGCGGGTCGCGCTCCAAGGATCGACTTCACCGTAGATGAAAATCATCTTCGGGTCGTTGTTCTTGAGGAAGTCGAAGACCTTATAATACAAGAATGGGCGATACTCGACCTTCCCGACAAGCTCTTTCGGCAACATGACGCGGTTCAAATAGCCCTTCGCGCTCTGGATGGAGAGGTAGGGGCGCAACGGTTCGATGTCGTAGCCGTAATAACCCAGTTCGCGTGCCGCCTGGACGTTGAAGGAGATGAAACTCTGCCCTTCGGCGAAGTACGACGGCTCGCTTATCTTCATCAGATGGTCGAAGAGCGTCTTGTCGTCGCTGTCGCTTGCCGGAATGATGTTCACGTCCGTCCCCCATTGCCACATGGCGAACGGATATTCCAATACGGCGAGGTCGAGAATCTCATCCATCGGGACGCGGAACTCAAATCCCTTTCCTTTACAATATTCCGTCAGCATCGGCAGGATAGTCGCACGCCGTTTCAATATCTCCACCTGGAAGTTATGAATCTTCTCCCGTTCCCAGGCTTCCCCGACGCGCAGGAGGAACAATTCGTGCCGCCCGTCTTCCACGCCGTAGTTCAGCGGGGCTACGTAGGGCACCGAAAAGTCCACGTCGTCCGGGAAATAGGCGCGGTACAGGGTCGTTGTCTGCCCGCCTTTGCTGATGCCCGTGCTTATCCATTTTTTATCGTAAATCTGTTTGAATGTAGTTACCACATTGTGCAGGTCGTATGCCGAGTTTTCCGCCGTCAGATAGTCCCAGTTCTTAGGCTCCGGGGTGGATTCGAGAAAGTAACGGTACTCGACAAAAACTACATTCGTGTTGAATAACTTCGACAGCTCGTCCTGATAGCGTGGATTCAGCGCGTAGTCGCCTCCGTAGCCCTCGGTAACGACTACCGTCGGCCGGTCAAACCCGACGTGGCATACAACAACCCGTTGCTTGAAGGTTCCAACCTCCGGGTGCTTGGGGTCAATCTGCTGCTCGATGCGCAACAAATACTTTTCAGGATATAACTCCGTCTCCAGTTTCTCGATGCCGCTGATGCCCTTCAACTGCTCCAATTTCTTCTGGAGGTCGCTCGGTGCGGCGGCAACTGCCAGTATGCAACAGCATATCAGCAGCAGTGTAGTACATATTCTTTTCATGGTCTGAAATTATTTAGTGTTTATAAAAATCTTCATTCGCGCGGATATTCCGCATCAGTCCGTCGTACTTCGCACGCTTCACGGCAGACTGGGCAAAGATACGATTATATTCTTCAACCGTAAGCCCCGCGAGCTGTTCTTTTTTCAAAGAAAGCAAAGCTGGCGACGCCTGGAATGCCCTTTCCGCCGTCGGCGAGGCGAAGCGGTTCCACGGACAAGCCTTCTGGCACGTGTCGCAACCGAATATCCGCCCGCCGAGAAGTTTCCCTTCCCGTTCAGGGAGTTCGCCCCGGTGTTCTATCGTCAAATACGAGAGACAACGCCGTGCATCTATCCGGTGCGGCGATAATGCTCCCGTCGGACAGGCTTCTACGCACCGCGTGCACGTCCCGCACCGCGACCGCTGCGGCTTGTCGTCCGTCGGAATCTCCCACGTCGTGATGATTTCCCCGAGAAAAAAGTACGAGCCTTTCCCCGGAATAATCAGGCAAGTATTCCGCCCAATCCAGCCTATCCCGGCACGCCAGGCCCAATACCGCTCCAGCACGGGGGCCGAGTCGGTGAAGGCACGCATCGCCGGCTCCTCTTCGCCTTCATGCAGGGGCAAAATCTTCTCCCACAGCTCGCGAAGTTTCTTTTTCATCACCACATGATAATCTTTCCCGTAGGCATAATAAGCAATGTAGGGTTCATCCTCCTCTCGCCGTTCGGCAGGATAGTAGTTGAGGGCGACAGAGATAATCGTCCGAGCGCCGAGAACCAGTTGCCGTGGGTCGAGCCTCATCTCCCGATGGTTCCGAAGGTATTCCATCCCGGCGCAACAATCATCCGCCAGCCAACGGTCCAACCGTTCCCCCTCGCCCGTTATCTCCTCGGCGGCGACAAGGCCGCAGGCCGAGAAGCCGACCTCGCGTGCCGCCTGTTTTATTTTTGTAGCTAAAGTTTTTCTTACCATATTATAATAAGGTATATGTGATTAAATAAGATTGCATCCTGATAATTTTTAGACGCGGATGACACGGATAACGCGGATTCTAAAGGAAAAATCCGCGCAATCTGCGTCATCCGCGTCTAAAAAACAAGTTATTTCTGCTGTCATGTTTTCCAAATACTAATCGAAACATGATAAATCCCGTCTTCCGTCCGCTGCGTATATTTATATCGCCCCGGATAGGCGAGTTCCAACCGCCTCCGAAGGTTCTCGACGCCGATACCCGAGCCTATGTGGTTCGTCTCCGTCGTCGCGAAGTAGGTATTTTCGACAGCGAAGTACAACATCTTGTCCATCTTGAAGAAAATATTGATGATGGACGGCTCGCGATGCCCCGCCGTATGCTTGAAGGCGTTCTCGACGGGCGAAATGAAGAGCAAGGGGATGATTTCGAAGTTCTCTGTCGGCTCGTCGATGTCGATGTTAATCGTCGTCTTCCCGCTGCGCAGGCGCATCAGGTCGATGTAGTTGCGCAGGAACTCCAGCTCGCTCTTCAGCGGCACCGTTTTGCCGTTCGAATCATAAAGCGCGTAGCGCAGGAGGTCGCTCAGCCGCGCGATATTCTCTTGTGCCTCGTCGGGATTTATCTGCACGAGGCTGGAAATATTGTTGAGCGTGTTGAAAAGGAAATGCGGGTTGAGTTGATTCTTCAGCCACGTCAATTCCGCCTCAGTCGCCTTCCGTCGTTCCTCTTGCAGCCGTCGTTGCATCTCATTCCAGCGGATAAGATAGCGGGCGCTGATAGCAATAAAGATAAGTATTACTTCGAGAAGCAATCCGATGAGTTCACCAATCCAATAATAAGACGCCCAGTCTTGCCCCTCGGCAATATTGCCTATCCACAAAATGCGGAACTTCTCGAACAGAATCAACAGGATGTTGATTCCCGCAAACCATATTTTTTCTCCGGCAAAAAGTAAACGCGGGACGAGAAGATAGAAATTGAGGAAATATAGGACGCCAAGCATCCAGAATATTTGCAATGTTTTCTCAAATACCGGCCAAAAATATCCGAAGTCTTGATTTTCAAAACTAAAAACCAATGAGGGTATCAGCATGAAGGCGATGTAGAACAAGATTTGCCCCACATGGATGATAAGATTCGATTTGTCGTATTCAGTTTTCATGTTGCAAAGATAAAAGATAAGATTGTTGGTCCGCAAAAACCCCGCGTAGCTTGCGGCGGATTTTTGTCGCCCGACAAAAACCTCATGCAACTCGTAAAATGCCTTTTGTAGGGATACAAAAGCCCTACGCAATTTGTAAGGTGCCTTTGTAGGGGCACAAAAGCCATTTTGCAGTTTGCGGGGGGGGGTTGTCGGGGTACAAAAGGCCTACGCAATTTGCAGGGTGCCTTTGTCGGGGTACAAAAGCCCTACGCAGTTTGCAGCGGGTTTTTGTAGAGGTACGGAGGCTCCCTGCAGCTTGCAGGAAAATTTTGTCGCCCTGCAGAAATGACAATACAGCCTGCAAGAGCCGGTTTTTGTGGAAAACCAACTTCGTTGCAGGCTACTTACCTCTATTTTGAATATAATCCGAAGAAAAATTATTCGCGTGAAGAAAAATTACGGCGGCGTAATGCCTTTTTCAGCGAGCAACTGGAGACTCAAGTCCTTCAATTTGAATTTTTGAATCTTCCCGCTGCCCGTCATCGGGAACGTATCGACGAAGAAGATGTATTTAGGGATTTTGTGCCGGGCAATCTTGCCACGACAGAAGTCGCGCACTTCCTCCTCGGTCAGATGGCTTCCCTCATGCTGGATGATGAAAGCGCCGACCTCCTCGCCATATTTTTTCGACGGCACGGCGGCTACTTGCACGTCCTTGACGCCCGGGAGATGGTAGAGAAACTCTTCGAGCTCGCGGGGATATATATTCTCGCCGCCTCGGATAATCATATCCTTAATACGGCCTGTAATACGGAAATTCCCGTTTTCGTCCTTCACACCAAGGTCGCCGCTGTGGAGAAAACCGTTCTTGTCGATAACCTCGGCCGTCGCTTCGGGGTTATTATAGTAACCTTTCATCGTATTATAGCCCTTGTTGCACATCTCGCCCTGTTCGCCGACGGCACATTCCTCGCCGGTCTCGGGATTGATGACTTTGACCTCAGTAAATTCGTATTCGTGGCCGACGGTGAGGTAACGGACGTCGTCCGGGTCATCGATGCGCGAGTGCGTCATGCCCGGCGAGGCCTCCGTAAGCCCGTAAACGCTCGTAATACGCATTCCTAACTTCTTATCGACCTGTTTCATCAGCTCGACGGGGCAAAGCGAGCCCGCCATGATGCCCGTGCGGAGCGAGGTAAGGTCGAACATCGAGAACATCGGGTGATTCAGCTCGGCTATGAACATTGTCGGGACACCGTAGAGTGCCGTACACCGTTCTTTATGTACTGAAGCCAGAACGACGAGCGGATCAAACTTCTCGACCATCACTTGCGTGCACCCATGCGTCAAAACATTCATCGAGGCCAATACGACGCCGAAACAATGGAACAAGGGGACGCAGCAACAGAGTTTGTCGTCCTGCGTGAACTTCATGTGCTCGCCCGTGAGGAAACCGTTGTTCGCAATATTGTAATGTGTCAGCATCACACCCTTCGGGAAGCCCGTCGTGCCCGAAGTGTATTGCATATTGACGACGTCGTGGCAATCCACCAGCTTCTTCGCTTCGTCGAGAACCTCGTCGGAGATGTTTTCACCTAAAAGCAGCAGCTCAGGAGTGTTATACATCCCTCGGAATTTCTCCTGCCCGATGTACACGACATTCTTCAGGCGCGGGAAGCGCGAACTCTTGAGGTATCCGCGTTGCGAAGTCTTCAGTTCGGGCAACATCGTATAGACCATGTCGATGTAGCTGCCGTCGAAGACGCCGTCGGTGATACACATGGTATGGATGTCGGCATTTTCCACCAAGTACTCCAGCTCGTTCTGCTTGTAGTTCGTGTTAATCGTAACGAGGACCGCTCCGATTTTCGCGCCGGCAAACAAGAAGGTCAACCAGTCCGGAACATTCGTTGCCCAGACGCCCACATGCGTCCCGTGCTTGATTCCAATCGCCAGCATCCCTTTTGCCATGCGATCCACACGTTCATTGAACTCTCGCCACGTGAAGCGAAGGTCGCGGTCAGAGTAAACAAGGTATTCTTTGTCGGGAGTAGTCTCGGCCCAATGTTCCAGCCATTGCCCGAGCGTACGATTCTGTAATTCCATCATGCGCTATACATTATTTAATAAGGAGTATAGACAACCCCGATGATTTTAGCCTTTTGGTCTCCGGCAGCATGGACATGATGAGCGACGATAGAATCATAATAGATACTGTCGCCTTCTTCCAGGATATAGGTCGTCTTGCCGTAGTTGATTTCGATGATTCCTTCGAGCACGTAGATAAATTCTTCCCCCTCGTGCGACGAGAGGGCGAACAAGTCCTTCGATTCCGACGGCGCGACGTCGATGAGGAACGGCTCGATGTGCCTGCCCGACTTGTCTTGCGCCAAGGAATGATACTCCATGTGCTTGTTGCCCGCCGAAGCATTGTTGGTAAAGTCGATGCCGGCCGCTTTCTGGTCGCCTTTTCTCGATACGACGGGGCCAAGCTCTGTTTGGTCGTCAAGGAACGTACCCAGGCGGACTCCGAGAACACGCGCAATCTTAATCAATGGTGCGAGCGAGGGGAAGTCCACGTCGCCCTCGATACGCGTGATTTGTTCTATACTTAAGCCGGAACGCTCCGACACTTCTTCGATGGAGAGCTGCTTTGACTCTCTGATGCTGCGAATTTTCGCTCCGATAACTTTATTATTACCCATGTTTGATGAATCTTTTAATATGTAAGAAAACGCCGCAAAAATACAATATAATTTTTACAAAATGCGCAATCGAACGAATAATTTAGAAGCCTCGGGCAAACTTTTTCCAAAAGTCATCAGCCATTTCTTGCCAGCGGAGAACGGCAGCGCCGGTGAAATCAGCCGTATAACCCGTCAGGAAGGCTCGTGCGGCCGCTTTTCCCTCTTTTGCCTCCAGTTCCTTGTATCGCGCTTCGACGAAAGGCATTTCCGACTGCCCCTTTTGGACGAAATGCTCGAAGGCGGCGTTCATGTCGTCCCGCGTGAGGCCCCAGCGGACAGTCGCCAACTTATTGGCGGTGCGAAATTTCCAGACGATAGCGTCATCACGGTGCCGGTGCTGTCCGCAAACAGAAAACAGTTCGGGAAGTTCCGTTGTGCCGGCAAAGATAGGGATGCGCGGACTCTGTCCAGGGTTGTCGAAGGAGAGCCAAAGTACACCGCCGACGTCATCAGGCAACCAGCTGCGGAGTTGGATTACAGTCGAGTAGCCGCACTGTGGAACCGAGACCAGACGGTATCGTGCAACGGTACCGGGCTTGATGCCGTTCAACATATTCACCATGTCGGTCGTCATCCAAGGGTTGGCGGAAGGCGAAACGATGGTATCGACCTTTTCGGAACCTTTTTGCTTGCGCGTAACCTTCAAGTTCTTCGTCATGTCATATTCCGTGCCCTCGTAAGTCTGGCGCAGCATCTCCATAACATCTTGTACGGAAACTTGCTTGTCCGGCTTCACGCTCAAAGGCAGCTCCTCGGCATCATAGGAAAGATGCAGCGACGGGGCGAAAGCGTTCAGGATAAAAAACTCGCGGATGCTGAACGACTTCTTTTCGCCCATGTAATTTCCCCCGGCGTAGGCTTCCCAGAAGCGAAATTCCGACTTTCCGTCCCAGAATCCCATCTTCTTGGCGACGCTGAAGACATTCTCGGAGGCCAAGTAATTCAGCGTATCCTTCAAGTTGAGGGTAGAAATGCGCGGGATGTTCGCCGAGACGCCGATGTGGTCGTCCGGAATGCGCACGGCAGCCCAAACACCGCCGATGTTTTCCGGCCCTTCGCCGAATACCTCGAAATGCCAGACTTCGTTGGGGTCGGCAATCGTCAAGCACTCGCCCGAATCGCCATAGCCGTACTCCTTAACCAATTTTCCGATGAGATGAATGGCGTCGCGGGCGGTGGAACAACGCTGCAAGGCGACGCGAGCCAATTCTTCGATCATGAACATGCCATTCTTGTTTTGAAGTTCCTCTCGTCCGGTGATGGTAGTCTCGCCGATGCCGAGTTGTTTCTCGTTGAGGCAGGGGTAAGCTGTATTCACGAATTGATAAGTCGCGTGTGCCTCGGGGATTTGGCCCTTCAGCTTGCGACCAGTCTCGTCGTCCACGAATTCCGTGTGCATTCCCCCTTCGTAAACCGAAGTTACCGTGTCATTTTTATAAATCGCGGCAGGAACAATGTCAATCCACGTGCGGTAATTGCCATCGCAGGTGTGGCTGGTTATCACCGAGCCATCAGCCGATGCTTTCTTTCCGACCATAATACTTGTACAGCTCTCCGGGTTATTTACCGGCTGGGCGAACTCGATGTCTTGCGCCGCCCCATTCGTCAGCGTGATTGCGAAGGCCGCAATCCCAATCCATAGTGTTTTCATCTGCTATATGTAATTAAATGTTTAATCATTTTGCGTGTTGCAATATTCGCAAGATTTCTTGACATCTGCAAACTTTTGGAAGAATAACGCCGTTAGGTTTTTTTAATAGCAGAAACGACACTAGCTTTCGGCTTTTTCCGTATGTTTGCGCCTAAGAGATTCGAATAGAGATGATGACGCGTTTCCTATTATTCATAACCCTTTGCCTGGCTTGGACAGCCTGTTCGTCGGAGAAGCCAGAGATTCAAACCGCCTGCTCGCGGGATGAGATTGGCAACTATATCGTAAAGTGGGAAGTTTCTCCCCTGATGGACGGCGTAGTAAACATGTATGTATCCGACAATCCCGAAGATTTTGACTTCTCGTCCCCCGTCGGCAGCTACAAGATAGCCGATGGCGTCGCCACGTATATCACCGACGACAATTTCAACCGGAAGTTCTTCTGCCTTACCTTCAACGGGAAATATCCGCAAATTGTGAGCGCGCGTTTTGTTTCGATTGCCGAGGCGCAGAACTTTCGAGATATGGGAGGGTATCAAACGGCCGATAATCGGACTATCCGCTGGGGAAAGATTTATCGCTCGGGGACGATATTCCCTTTTACCGAGTGGGATTCTTCACGCCTCGAGAATATACATCTCCGCACGCTCATAGACCTTCGCCCGCAAGAGGCGATGCTTGCGAACCCCGTTCCTTTTAAGAATATTCACGTCGTATCCCTTCCTGTGCCGTTGGGAAACCAGTCGGAGTTGGATCGGCGCATCAATCGCAATCATATTCGTAAAGGCGACGGGCTGCTCTTTATGCAAGACCTCTATTTGCAATTTGTCTCTGAGGATAAGGCTCAATTCTCGCAAGCCTTGGATGTTTTTACTCACGAAGAGAATTACCCGATACTCTTTTGCTGTCTTTTGGGGAAGGATCAGACAGGATTCCTGGCGGCCATGCTTCTTTCCGCTCTCGATGTACCAAAGGAGACGATACTGCAAGATTATACCGACTCGAATCAATATATCGACCCGCTCCATTTTTCTAACCGCGTGGAGCATTTGAGTCAAGAGACCCAAGAAGCGGTTACTGTCCTCGTATCGGCGCGTGAGTCGTTCCTTGACCTCGCCTTTCAGAAGATCGAGAAGGATTATGGCTCCATCCAGAATTACCTGCAAAATGAATTAGGGATGACGAAGGAGAAGCAGGCGAGATTGCGGGAGCTTTTGCTCTATTGAACACCTTTCTTTATCTAATTCCTCTCATTAATATTCTTATGTATCTCTTCATTTCCTACTTTTAATAATAAAAAGAAGAAATGAAGACTTACATTTCCTGTTTCAAAACGTTGGAGGGCTTATGTATGTTTACATTTCTCACTTTTGATATTAAAAGTGAGAAATGAAGGTCTTCAAATCGTTCTTTTACGTTTGGAAGTGGCTTATGTAAACATACATTTATTCTTTTTATTATTAAAAGTGAGAAATGTAAGCTTACATAAGGATTTTTGATGTCTCGAAGTACTTCAAGAAGTGGTTCAAGGGCTACAATTGGTTCTGCTTTAGGGTAACATTGCCCTCTGGATATCACATTCCGTGTGCAGCCTGTGCGCCTAAAACGACAAAAGCGATAAACAACTTGCGTCATTTATCGCTTTTTGTCGGGATGAGAAGACTCGAACTTCCGACCTCCACGTCCCGAACGTGGCGCGCTAGCCAACTGTGCTACATCCCGTTTTGTATGTCGTAACCCTTTCGTTTTTCGATTACGGCTGCAAAGGTAGGCATTATTCTGAAACCTCCAAAGCTTTTTCGGACTTTTTTGCGAGGAATAGTGAATTTAAGATTCCTTTAGAGAAGAAACGCTTACCTTTACGGTCGGTTTTATCGTAAATAAATTGATAAATATGAAAGCTTTGGTATTTATTGGAGTTATTGGAATGCTCTTCACCGGCGACATGAAGCTCTGCCCGGCAGTCCATGGAGCGGTGGATATGCGTAAGTCGGAAACGATGTTTTACACGCAGGAGGTGAATGCCGACAAGGTGCGTTCTTTCATTGAACGGCGTTATCCGGGCGCCCGTATCCTGGACAGAGACACAGACGACGGCCTGCTGGAGGTGAAAATCCGCCACGACGGCATCGAGAAGATGGTCTTGTTCAACCGCCAAAAGCAATGGCTGCGCACGGTCTGGGAAACGCGCCGGAGCCGTCTCCCCAAACGGGTCTTGAATGGTCTTGCCGCAAAGGGTTTCCCCTACGAGCGTGTGGACGACAATGACAACATGGTGATGGAAAACCCGAAAGGCTTGTTCTATGCCGTGCAGGTAGAACGTGGAAATGAGGATTACATCTTGGTTGTCTCTACGGTAGGTCGAATTTTGCATCGCTTCTTTGATGATGAATGGGACGATGGCCGTTGGGACCGAAACGAGGATATTTTCGACGATTGGGATGATGATGACCGTTTTGATGACGATGACGATCGTTTTGACGAAGGAGACGACGAGTGGGACGACCGTCATTCCCGCCGTTCCTATCACCTTCGGGGTTGGGATGATGGAGAGGATCATTTTGACGAAGGCGATGATGAATGGGATGACGACGATGATGATTAGGGCGTAGTCCTGCTGTTGCGTTCAGTCCTCTCCTGAAAGTATTGCAGTACTTCCCGGAGAGGACTGAAGTACTTTCGGTAGGAGACTGGAGTACTTCCAAGGGAGGACTGGCAAGCCAATGGGTTCCCCAATATAACATCCTTTAATATCCCCTTTATAATCTTTCACCCGCTTATTTCATCTAAGAGGGAAAACAAAAGAAAAACGGTATGAAGAAAAGAGCAGTTATGATTTCTATCTTACTTGTCGGCGCCATCGTGCTGGGGGTAAGCTATGGAAAAGCGAGTCGCCTCTCGGTCGAGGAAAAGGCGATTGTGGAAGCCTTGGCGGAACGAGATACGCCGGCGCTTATCAAATCGTTGGTGGCTCGGATGAGCGACGATTTGGAGAAAGATATCGATAAGTTCCCCGATTTGATTCGGGAGATGGAGGATTATACGCGGCAATGCACAGATTCCGCTTCGGTAGCCTTGCTCCATTCCTTGACGGCGGAGATGTATAGTCGTTACTATCAGAATAATCGCTGGAAAATCAACCAGCGCACATCGTTGCAGGACTACGTTCCGGATGACATCCGCGAGTGGAGCGGCAATCTGTTCACAGCGAAGATAAAAGAAGAGTTGGCGGCTTCGCTCCGTCCCGCTGAGGTTTTGCAACAGACGCCGGCGCGTGAGTTTGCCGACTTGTTTAAGAAGGGAAAAGATTCCGAAAGCTTGCGGCCTACGTTGTTCGATTTTCTGGCGTATCGAGCCATTGAGTTGCAGCCGGATGCCGCGTGGTTCGAGGCATTGCTCGCATTCCATCGGGCGGACGGAAACCGCTCGGCCTTGTTGATGGCGGAGTTGGATTACTTGGATTTCTTGCGCAACCAGTCTGCTGTCCCGCTTTCCGAGGTGGTTTATTCGGCAAGGCTTGATAGCATGGCGACCGCCTATGCCGGCGACCCGTTGGCCGTGGAGATAGCCAAGAGACAGTACCAGCTGAAGGAGCAGGAGCAGTACCGGCAGCCGTCGGAGGCCCTCCGCGATTCCGTCCGGGGCGAATTGTTCCGGATGGCGAAGTCGATGCTTCACGAATACCAGTCTTCACCCCAATCGGCTTTCTTCGAGAACCAGTTGGCCTATTTGGAGCAGCCCTCGCTTTCGATGTATCATAATCGGAACGTTTATCCGGGCAAAACCTTGCGCTTGCAACTGCAATACCAGAATGTCCCGGAGGTAACAGTGCGGATTTATGAGAATCCGGCTCCTCCCGAGGCCGCGTTGCGTACCGACCAGCAGCGGAAAAAAGGGCGCGAGGTGAAGACCTTGACCTATCGTCTCCGCTTGCCGAACACTTATACCCGTTTGGATACTACGGTTGAGATTCCGATGTCCCAGCCTGGCTTGTATCTCTGTGAAATTACAGATGCTGCGAAGCGGATTGACGAGATTGCTCCGTTCAGTGTGAGTCGTCTGGCTACGTCCACTCGCCGTCTGGCGAATGGCGAGACGGAAGTTTTGGTGGCCGACTACTGGAGCGGGAAACCTGTCCCCGGCGCTTCGGTTGCTGGCTATAATATGTCGATGCAATGGATTCCGGAGGGTTTGGATACGGTGAAGAGTGATGCCAACGGGCTGGCGCGTTTCCCCTCGAAGTACCGCAAGTCGATAGAGACGGTGCGTGCCTTCCTTCCCGGAGATACCGGCTCGTTGATTGCCAACGCTCCGGGCTATCGTCCGAAGCAAGAAAAGGAAGAGCGTGAATCCGTTTCCTTCTTTACCGACCGCACCTTGTACCGCCCGGGTCAGCATGTGTCGTTCAAGGGGATTGTGTATTTCCGCGACGTAAAAAAGCCGCACGTTGTGCCAGAGCGCGAGATGACGGTACGTCTGGTGGACGCTCAAGGACAGGATGTCGCCAAGCAGACTTTCCGCACCAACGAATTTGGCTCCTTCAGCGGGGAATTTACCCTTCCGAAGGTTACGCTGAACGGCTCGTTCCGGCTCGTAACGGATGGGGGGCAGGTTTCTTTCCGCGTCGAGGAGTACAAGCGGCCGTCCTTCTCCTTGGAGATGCAGCGCATCGGGAGCGAGGTCTTTTTCAACGAAGAATTAGTATTGAAGGGGCTGGCGCGTACCTATTCCGGTGTCAATCTCCAGGACGGGAAGTTAACCTGGACGATAACTCGTATGCCTTCCTGGACAAACGACACGTGGCGCGGCTTGGGCTACAACTTCGATAACGAGCAAGTGGCTGACGGAACGGCTGCAATCGGTTCCGACGGTACCTTCTCCATTCCTTTTACACCTCAAGCAGACTCGCTTCTTGTCAATAATGCGTATTTTACGGCTTTCAACTACCGCCTGAATGTCCTCCTGACGGACTCGAGGGGCGAAACGCAGGAGTGCGACTATGACTTCACCGTCGGCAACCGTGGTCTCCTCCTTTCTCTCAACGTTCATCCGCAGATGGAGAAAAACACAGCCTCGGCTAAGCTCCGCATCTTCACCCGCAACCAAGTCGAGCTGAAGCGCGACGCTACGTTCAGCCTCCGCAAGTTGGACAAGGACGACAAACCGCTTGCCGTCGTGGATTCCGGCTTTTTGGCGGCTAAAGATACGTTGCGCGGCTCGGTCTTTTCCTCGCTCGAGTCGGGGAAATACCGGCTTACCTGCTACGCCAAGGATGCGAAGGGGCAGAAATGCTCCAATTGGCAGAACATTATTATATATGGAAAGGACGACAAGCGACCGCCCGTGGAAACGCATACGTGGGTGGTCTATGACGATATCGAATTCCGTCCGGGCGAATCTTCCGAGTTTATTTTCGGGACGAGCGACTCGATGGCCTACGTCCTCTACGAGTTGATCGACGCCTCGGGCAAGCGGCGCGACCTCCAACGCTTCACGCTCAGCAACGAGAACCGCAAGTTCTCCGTGCCTTTCCGCGAGGAATATGGGCTGGGGGCGGATATCTACTTGTCCTTTGTCAAAGAGGGTGTGCTTTACCAGGAAGTCGTCCCGATGTATCGCCGCCAACCGAACCGCAGCTTGACCTTCCACACCGAAACTTTCCGCGACAAGCTCGTGCCCGGTCAAGAGGAGCATTGGAAGTTCCGCCTGACCGACGCCGACTCGCTCCCCGTCCGTGCCGAGGTCTTGGCCAGCATGTACGATTTCTCCCTCGACCAGCTTTACCCCAATCGTTGGGTCTTTAACCCGAGCATGAGAATCAGTACGTCCTCCTATTTCTTCCGCGACGGGGAATGCTTCAGTTACAACTCCCGCTACGGGAACGCGAGCATTACGATGAAGACGATTCCGGAGTACGCTTTCGACCGTCTCTATGAAGGCTGGTATCAGATGCTTTCGAGCGGTCTCGTCATCCGGGGCTATGCGACAAGCAACCGCGTTTTTGCCACGGGCAGCGTGCAGATGAAGTCGGCAGCGGCCGCACCGGAAGTCTTTGCTATGGTCGAGGATATGGCTGCGATCTCTGAAGCTACCGTCCAGACGATAGTCGCCGAGGAAGAGGTTGAGGCTGTTGAGAATACCCAGCCCGTCATCCGTGAAAACCTCGCGGAGACAGCCTTCTTCTATCCGGTCTTGGTAACGAACGACGACGGCACCTTCTCCTTCGACTTCACCATGCCGGAGAGCAACACGACCTGGAAGCTCCAGCTCCTCGCCGTAACCGACAGCCTGAAGCACGGCTACCTGACCCGCAACATCATCACCTCGAAGCCCCTGATGGTGCAGCCCAACTGGCCCCGCTTCCTTCGCGAGGGCGACGAAGTTACCATCGCCGCGCAGGTCATCAACCAGTCCGGCTCGCTCGCCGAGGGCAGGGCGCGCTTAGAGTTGTTCAACCCGGAAAATAACCAGCCTATCGTCTGCCTCACCAAGTCCCAGAAGCCGTTCGCCTTGGAGAGCGACAGCATCACCACCCTCTCGTGGTCTTTCCAAGTCCCAGCCGTGAAAGACGGTGTGATGGCGTGCCGCATCGTGGCGGACAGCCCGACCGCGAGCGACGGCGAGCAACTCCTCCTGCCCGTCATCCCGGACAAGATCGTAGTTACGGAGAGTCGCCCCTTCTTCCTCTCGGACGAGAAGGAGCAGCAGGTCGATTTGCCTGAGACCGGAAAGGGCACGACCCTCCGCGCCGTCCTGGAAATCTCCGCCAACCCGATATGGTACGCAGTCCAGGCCTTGCCGACGCTCAGTAGCTCGTCCGACGGCGACGCGCTCTCGTGGTTTGCCGTCTATTACAGTAACGTCTTGGCGGATTATCTCGTTGGGGCACACCCGCGCTTGAAGCCCGTCATCCAAAAGTGGATGGCCGAGGGCGGCGACGAGGCGGGTCTCCTTTCCAACCTCGAAAAGAATGAAGACCTCAAGGCGGTCGTCCTGGCCGAGACCCCGTGGGTACTCGACGCCGCGAACGAGACGGAACAAATGCACCGCCTCGGCCTCCTCTTCCAGGCAAACCGCGCTGCGGAGATGCGTCGCACGGCCCTGAGCCACCTCGCCGAGCAGCAGATGTCGTCCGGCGCCTGGGCGTGGTTCCGGGGCATGTGGGAGAGCCGCTCGATTACCCTCCAGATCTTGAAGGGCATGGCGCAATTGACGGAATTGGGTGCCATCCAATATAACGAGGAAGAGAAAACGATGCAGATGAGCGCCCTCCGCTATCTCGACAAGTCTATCCAGAAGGACTACGACCAGCTCCGCAAGAACGCGAGCGCACTTTCGGACTACATCCCTTCGCCCGACCAGATCGAATACCTCTACGTCCGCAGCCACTACCGCGACATCCCGGAGGCCGAGGCTCGCGAGGCCGTCCGCTTCTTCACCACCCGTGCCGCCGCCTCGTGGAAGCAGCTCCCGCTCTACGACCGCGCCGCCATCGCCTTGGTTTTGTGGAGAAACGGTCAGAAGGACAAGGCCACCGAAATCGCCAAGTGGTTTGCCAAGACCGCCAGCGAGGACGACGAGATGGGCGTTTACTGGAAAAACAACCGCCGCCAGCTCGTCTCCGCTCCCTCGCCCGTCGAGACGCACTGCCTCGCGATGGCGATGATGCGCACGGTCCTCCCCGGCCAGCTCTCCGAGGACGGCATGAAGCAATGGCTCCTCTGCCAGAAGCGCACCCAGATGTGGGAGTCGAACCCGGCCTCGATGAACGCCATCCACGCCCTCTTGCTCGGCGGAACGGACTGGCTCAGCGAGGATAACCGTTGCGTCTTGACGTGGGGCGACGAGGAATATACGACCGACGAGGGCACGACGGCCGTCGGCTACCGCCGCATCGTGCAGGAGCCGGGCGTTACAACCTCCATCCCCTCCACCGTCTCCATCCGCAAGGAAGGCACGTCGCCGGCTTGGGGCGCGGTCTATACGCAGCGGCTCGTTCCCCTGCGCGAGATGTCGAAAACCGATGGGAACCTGGATGTTGAAAAGAAATTCTTCGTCGAGACGAACAATGGCGAGGAAGTCCAGCTCCGCGAGCTGAAGCCCGGCGAACCGCTCCGCGTCGGCGACCGCGTGGTAGTCCGCCTCACCCTCCGCACCGACCGCGAGATGACGTTCGTCGCTTTGAAGGATCTCCGCGCCGGGTGCTTCGAGCCAGCCGAGCAGCTCTCCGGCGCCGCCAGCATGGAGGGCATACGGTATTACCGCAACCCGAAAGACCTCTCCGAGAACTTCTACTTCGACCGCCTGCCGGTGGGTACATACGTATTGGAATACAAGGCATTCGTGAGCCGCGCCGGGGAATATGCCGGGGGCATCGCGACGCTGCAGTGCCTCTACGCACCGGAATTCACGACGCGGACCGAAGGGCAGGTGCTGCGGGTTGAATAGACGCTGATATTCAGTCGTAATTAGACGCGGATTACGCGGATGACACGGATGGAGAACTCCCAAATCCGCGTCGTCTGTGTCATCCGCGTCTCTTTTATGTCGCCCGAGCCCTATTTTTCCCCCGATGGCTATAGCAGGAGGACAAAATAGGGCTATTTTGCCCCAATATTATGATGCATTGGAGTAAAATACTAAGTTTTTACCCCAATATTATATTGCATTAGGGTAAAAGAGCTGATTTTTACCCCGGCGCAGAATAACGGCGGGATAGAATAGTAAGTTTTTACCCTAATGCATAACAACATTGGGGTAAAATAAGATACTTTTACCCCGGCGCAATATAACGGCGGGGTAAAATAGGCATATTTTACCCCAAAGGGTGATATATCCGGCGGGAAATAGCGTTTCTCCCATTTCCTGCGATAGATTGTAAAAAAAGAATAAAGGTTGAACGTATCAAACAGGCTTTCCGTATATTTGCGCTACGAAAATTTTAAAACGAAAAGAACGATGAAACGGATAATTTTTCTCCTCGCCGCCGTGCTGATGGCTGTGGGGATGGTCTCCGCGCAAGGAGCGAAGAAGGCGGTGCTGACCGTCGAGCAGAATGTGTATGATTTTGGTACCATCAAGGAGGCCGACGGGCCTGTGTCGCATCTGTTTACGGTGAAGAATACGGGCGACGCCCCGCTGGTGATGACGCGCGTCATCGCCTCCTGCGGCTGCACCTCGCCGGAGTGGCCGAAAGAGCCGATAGCCCCGGGAAAGACGGCGGACGTGAAGGTAACCTTCGACCCGGAAGGGCGCCCGGGCATGTTTGCCAAGACGATAGCCATCTATAGCAATGGCAAGCGGGGGAGCTACATCCTGACCATCCGGGGGAAGGTAATCGGTAAATAACGAAAGCGGAGGAAAAGGATGCGAACCAAGGTATTGGGTGTAATCGTGGCGGTGCTCGCCTTCATCACACAGGTGGCGGGGGCGCAGGGCGTGGCGGAAGTCAAGCCCGACCAGCAGGTCTTCAACTTCGGGACGATCGAAGAGGCGAAGGGGTTGGCCAGCCATGTGTTCAAGATTGAAAATACGGGGACGGCGCCGCTGGTTATCACGCGCATCACCGCGTCGTGCGGCTGTACCCGGCCCGAGTGGTCGAAAGAGCCCGTGGCACCGGGCGCGAGCGTGGACGTGAAGGTAACCTACAACCCGAAAGGGCGGCCGGGTCCCTTCTACAAGACGATAACCATCTATAGCAACGCCAAGAAGCGGCGCTATAACTTGGCCATCAAGGGAAACGTCAAGCCGAAGCCGAAGGAGCCGGTGTACAACTATATCTATGCTATCGGCGACGTGAAGTTCCATACGCCCGATGTCTTGTATAGCGAAATCCGCGAGGACGAGACGCTGGGGCGGAAGGTGAGCATCAAGAACTTCGGGAAAAACAGCGCGACAATCCGCGTGGGCAAGCACCCGGACTGGCTGACGGTATCGATGACACCCGATACGCTGCTGCCGGGGAAGACGGGCGAGCTGCTCTTCCTCTTGGATGCCTCGAAGCTGAAGAAGAAGGGGCGGACGACGCGCTATATCCCCCTCGAAATCCGGACGGTGGGCAAGGAAAAGGTTTCCGGCGCATTGCATCTCGCAGCCAACTGTGTCGATGACTACAGCCGCCTGACGACCGAGCAGGTGAAGAAGGCGCCGAAGGCAAGGCTTTCGGGGACGCTCCTGAACTTCGGTACGTTGGAGGCCGGAAAGAAGAAGGTAACCGGGACGGTTGAACTGACCAACGCCGGACAGACGGAGCTGAAGGTGTACAGCGCGACGAGCGACGACGCTTTTGTCCGCGTCTCCGGGGGCAAGAAGACGGTGAAGCCCGGACAGACGGTAACCTACAAGCTGACGCTGAAGGCGAAGGAGATGCCGGCATCGGTGGCCTCGCTGGTAACATTTGTAACGAACGACCCGGATGAGCCGGTGCTGATGCTGAAGGTGGCGGCGAAGAAAGGGGTTGAGAATTGAGAGTTAAGAATAGAGAATTAGGTATAAATTGCTAACAAAAACGAGAGAGACATGGAACATCCCGAGAACGACGACAAGTATAAGGGTCTCAAGGTGAATCAAGGCGTGTCGGAAATGCCGACCGTCAATCCCTATATGACAAAGCGGGTGCGCCGCCGCCAATATACCCCGGCGGAATATGTGGAAGGCATCCTGAAAGGTAACATTACCGTACTCAGCCAGGCGGTTACGCTGGTGGAAAGCTCGAAGCACGAGCACCAGCAGGTGGCGCAGGAGATAATCGAGAAGTGCTTGCCGCACGCCGGGCGGTCGATGCGCGTGGGCATCACGGGTGTCCCGGGGGCGGGGAAAAGTACGTCCATTGATGTCTTCGGCATCCATCTGTTGAAGCAAGGGCATAAGTTGGCGGTCCTCGCCATCGACCCGAGTAGCGAACGCTCGAAAGGAAGTATCCTCGGCGACAAGACGCGCATGGAGCAGTTGTCGCGGGAGAAGAACGCGTTCATTCGCCCCTCACCCTCGGCAGGCTCGCTGGGCGGCGTGGCCCGGAAGACAAGGGAGACAATCGTGTTGTGCGAGGCGGCGGGCTTCGATACGGTCTTCGTCGAGACAGTCGGCGTGGGGCAGAGCGAGACGGCGGTGCATTCGATGGTCGATTTCTTCCTGCTGATCCAGTTGGCAGGGACGGGCGACGAGTTGCAGGGCATCAAGCGTGGCATCATGGAGATGGCTGATGGCATCATTATTAATAAGGCCGATGGCGACAATATCGACAAGGCGAAGCTGGCGGCGGCGCAGTTTAGGAACGCGCTGCATCTGTTCCCGCCCGCAGAGTCGGGGTGGACGCCGAAGGTGCTGACCTATTCCGGCTATTATAATATAGGTATAAAGGAGATCTGGGATATGGTGGACGAGTACGTGGCCTTTACGAAGAAGAACGGTTACTTCGATTATAAGCGGAACGAGCAGGCGAAGTACTGGATGTACGAGAGCATCAACGATACGCTCCGGGACACCTTTTATCACAATCCGGCGGTCGAGGAGAAGCTCGCGATGACGGAGCAGCAGGTGTTGCGGAATGAAATCAGTTCCTTTGTGGCGGCGAAGCGGATGATGGATTTGTTCCTGGAGAATATTTCGGGGAAGGCGGAATAGAGAAAAATTTCCTTCGGCGGCGCGATATCCTGCTTTCGGAAGGGGATGGGGGCGCTGTCGAAGAAAAAAACTTGATCGGATAATCTCTTATTTGTCAGAGTGAAGCAAAACTTGAGAGAAAAAACTTTCAAATTTCTTCTCAAAACATTTTGTCAGTTCAGAAATACTCTCTACTTTTGCACCCGCAAACGAGAAACGAGGTTACTTGAATGCGAAGATCTTTGAGGAATTTACATATATCACACCAGTAGTACAAGACGAGGAAGAGACCGTCGAAACGAGGTGCAATGAAACGGATCTTGGGCTAAAGAGATTAAAGAAACAATTTGTAACAACGAAGAGTTTGATCCTGGCTCAGGATGAACGCTAGCGACAGGCTTAACACATGCAAGTCGAGGGGCAGCACG
>CALUZV010000034.1 GCA_944325345.1 uncultured Parabacteroides sp. | reverse complement strand
CCTATTCATCCTATAACAGAATGATTTACAGAATAAAAAACTATATTTTTAGGATAATGCTGGGGTTTGGATAATTGACAGTAACAGCTTATGGTTTCAACTATCTGCATCCGTTCTCTCAATCTACTTGGGTTGAAACTCGTTCTAACGGTGTCTTGACAGTTTCTGAAACAGAATCTCCTGAACGCTTTACTTTGAAGGTTTCTGAAAACTCTACAGCTACAGCTTATGGTTTTGAAGTAACTGATAAGGTTAAGAAACGTATCGAAGGTCTGGCTCAGTTGAAGCGTATCGCTTATTCTATTGAGAGCGGTAATAGCTATATGACTGAAGGTTCTAACGATAAGTATGTTTTGAAGGCAAGAAAGGCTGACGAGACATTGGCTTATGTGGACTCCTTCTTCTTGAAAGAGAATAACCACTACGAAGCTGAACACTACTATGCATTAGTTCGTTCTGCATGGAATAAAGAAGATAAGACTCGTGAAATTGGTGCAACTAACGTAACCAACAAGGTCGGTGTTGCCGATGACGGTATGACTGCTGACTTGAAGGTTCAGTTGCTGAACGAAACTCGTACTTCTGCATTCGCTGTTAAAGTAATGGATGCTCCGTTGTATCGCCGCTTCAACAATGTTGAGTTGGAAGGTAATGTAGGTGATGCTCCTGACACACTCCGCTTCTACGAAAAGTATCGTGGTGAATATCTGCAGATGGAAGCTAACGAGAACTTCATCGTGGATAAGGACGTTAAGTATCTGGGTATCGATGACGCTAGCAAGTCTGAAGTTGGTTTGTCATTCATCGTAGATACAGCTTGGGTAAATCGTGGCTTGGGCTACATCAAACCGCAGTACTTGATTTCTATCGACCGTGATGATATCGCTGGCACTAAGGGTCAGGCTTGTACGGAAGAAGGTCCTCACTTCGATCACGAAGGTAATGTAACGGATGCTGAACATTGCGTTCACGCTACTCCAGCAACTCCGGCTATGAACTTCGGTTGGTACTTAGTGAACTTCCAGGATTCTACAAATACAAGTACGACTGTAGATAAGGATGCTTACAAGTGGGCTGGTTATACTCGTGCCGGCTTCGTTAAGGCTATCCACTATGGCGATAAGTTGTATGTCTTGAGAGATCAGTTCAAGGGTATCCAGAAGGCAGACATCAATGAAGCTTTGTTAGAGAAGATTGAAGCTGCCAACAAGACAATCGTTGCTAAGGGTAAAGCTCCTTATGTTGTTGATTTGACAGGTGATAACCACAAGTATGTAACTTGGTCTATGCGTTACATCAATCCGGGTACGGAAGATCAGTCATTCTTGATGGAATCTATGAAGAGTGAGTATAGACCTGATGGTACAAAAGAGCAGGATATCGCTCCTGAATATGCTGCTTGGCTGAAGATGCAGAACGGTTGCTTGGTATTGTCTAAGCCTTCGGAATCAAGCTTCAGCAATGCTAAGACGGGTGGCGACGATGCTTTGATCTTCGATGTTGAATTCGTTGAAAACGACGAAATCGCAACCGAGAACGAATCCATCAACGCTACTGAAGTTTCAGTTATCGCTACCGATGGTGGAGTTTATATCAAGAACGCTGCCGGCAAGAACGTAGTAGTAACTACTATCCTCGGTCAGATTGTCGCTAACGAAGTCTTGACTTCAGATAATGCTACAATCGCTGTTCCGGCTGGTATCGCTATTGTAAGCGTTGATGGCGAAGAAGCTGTCAAAGTTAGCGTGAAATAAATTGTGAATTAAATATATAACATCCGCGCGGAGCCTCGGTCGCTCCAAGTACGCCGCGAGGCGGAACAAGCGGAAAGTGTTATTAATATAGTGTAATTGAAAAATAAAGTTCTAATCGTATTAGTAATTCCGGGAGGAACGAACGTCGGTAAAAGATGAAAGCCCTGTCTCGCGTCGGTGTGAGGCGGGGCTTTTTTTAATTGAGAATTGACAATGGATAATTGACAATTATGTTTAGCACGGTGATTTATCGCCGTGGTTAGGTAGGTCCCCTCATTTTCCGGGTTTTAACCCTATCTTAACCCCATTCCCCCCTTCGGAGACTTCTATGACAGAGGAAGAGTGCAGATAGTGTTCTGCATAATTTGTCGCAAAATTCCTTCCGAAGTGTTCGGAAACACTGAAAATGGATTTTTATTCATTCCGAACACTTCGGAAAGGCAGAAAATGAATTTTTATTCATTCCGAAGTGTTCGGAAGGGTTGAAAATGAATTTTTATACATTCCGAAGTGTTCGGAAACACCGAAAATGGATTTTCAAAGGTTCCGAAGTGTTCGGAGGCATTGGAAATGGATTTTTCTTCTTTCCGAGTGGCTCGGAAACACTGAAAATGGATTTTTATACATTCCGAGCGACTCGGAAGCCTCGAAAATGGATTTTTATTCATTTTGAGTCGCTCGGAAGCACTGAAAATGAATTTTTATACATTCCGAGTGGCTCGGAAAGGCCGGAAATGGATTTTCTTTGTTTCTGAGCGACTCGGAAGTTTCGAAAACAAGGTTTTTATTTATAGATTCGCCTTGATATAGTCTTCCAGCGTATAATTCGCCGGTTCAGCCGCTTCCCCCTCAGTCGTTTCTTGGATATGGCGGAGACGAAGGGGCTTTTCGCTCCAAAGGCGGGCGAGGAAGGCGAGAATTTCCGGGCGATTGTCGGCCATCGGGCGGTCGGCTATTTCGTGCCCTGCCTGATTGACAGAATAAAAGGTGTGAGGTGTGTCCGTCTGGTCGAGCGTTTGGCAAATCGCGTAGGAACCCCAGAGGCCGATACCGTCAGCTACGGCTTTCTCGTATGGCACGATGCGGTCGGCATCTCCGTGGAAAAGGAGCAGCGGGCAAGGTGTTTGCTCCCACGCCAACGGACCGGCCGAAGCGATGGCACCCGCAAACGAGATGACCCCGGCATAGTGGAAGCCCTCCGGCAAAAGAAGGCGCGCCGCATCGTTCTCGCGGCACCGTTCGTATTCCGCCTGGAGCACCGTGATGGCTCCCGCGCTCGAACCGCAGGCGACGATACGCGCCGGGTCAATCTGCCACGCGTCGCTATGCTCGACCACGAAACGCGTTGCGCGATAGAAGTCTGCCGTCGCCGTGGCAATCGCCGACTGCAAGAGTGGGACGAAAGCTTGCGCATTGGCGGGCGACTGCGTGAGCGAGGAAAGCGTCGTCCGGTAATCCGTCGAGACGACGACATACCCTTCTTCGGCAAGCGCATGGAAGAACGAGACGTAGGAATCTCGCGCGCGGTCGCCGCCCCGGAAGCCACCACCGAAAGCGAAGAGGACGACCGGGCGCGCTTTGTCAGCCTTCCCGACGGCGTATTTGTCTAAACGCAAGGTGTCGCCTTGCTCGATGGCGAAGATGAAGGTTTCTTTTTGAATAGCTTCCTTTTCGGATGCGGAAGCTGTGATTCCGCAGAAGAGAAAGATAGAGGAGAGGAGGATGGGTGATGTGTGCATAATACTAATGTTTAGACGGGGCTAAGGTACGAAAAAACGATGGAATATGCGTACAAGTTTTATATTTCCAATCATCACGCACTGCGTGATAAAAGGGGAAGAGCACATTTTTGCAGCTAAATATATGACTTATCTCTTCACAAAAGAAGAACTTACAAGGTCGTTGGAATAATATTTTGTCATAGGTTGTTTGAAAACTCCACCCTAAACCTCGTCATCCCATCTTCCCCTGTTCGCAGAGAGAACCTGCATCCGTGCTTGACCAGCACCTCGCGGATGAAGACCAGGCCGATGCCTTGCCCCGTGGGTTTGGTGGAGAAGAAGGGAGTGAAGAGTTTGGCTTCCGTCTCGCGGCTGATGCCTTTGCCGTTATCGCTGATTTCGAGGGAGAGCGGGCGGGCTTGGGTGCGGATGCAGATGGTGCCGCGCTCGCCGATGGATTCTGCCGAGTTCTTGATGATATTCACCAGGACTTGCTCGAAGAGGGTGCGGTCGATGTTTACCGGGGGCAGCGCGTCTTCCAGCTCCATGCGGATTTCGATTTGGCGGTTCATGCAGATGGTTTCCATGAAGCGTTTGCAGGAGATGACCAGCTCGTTGAGGGACGTCGGGGCGCGTTGCGGCTCGGGAATGCGTACGACATCGGCGAAGTTGGTGATGAAGCGGCTCATGCTGTAACACCGCTCGATGGCGGTTTGCAGGAGGGCACATACGTCTTGCATCCCGTCTGCGCTTCCGAGGGTTGTCGTCAAGGTGTCGAGGGTCGAGGTTATCCCTGCCGTAGAATTGTTTACCTCGTGGGAAATCATGCGGATGACTTTCTCGTAGGCTTTCTTCTCGGCCTTGAAGACTTCCTCGGTCAGCATCTCGATGAGGTAGAAGTGGTGGCGGAATCCTCGGTCCATGAAGAACGAATGGGTGCATTTATAGACGTTCGAGTCGCCGACGCGGATAATCTGCGACGTCCCGGCGGGTATCTGCCGGAGCTCGTCGAGCAGGGGCGAGCTTATCCCGTTGATATCGCCTTCTTTCGGGAAGTTCAAAAAACGTCGTGCCGCCGGATTGAGGCTCTGGAGTTGTTCGTTCAGATTGAGCACGACGACCCCCATCGGCGAGGCTTCGATAAGCAAGTCGAGGAAATGATTCTGCTCGCGGAGGCGGAGCCGTTCGTTCTTCAATTGTTCCATGATGCGGTTGAAAACATCGACGATGCGGTCGGTCTCCACCTGTCCCACGCGGCCCAGCCGGGAACTGAAGTCCTGTTCCTTCAGCAAGTCCATCCCGTTGGCTATCGTGTAAACCGGCTTGATGATGCGGTGGTAGAAGTAGATAAGGTAGAACAGGATAACGACAATCAGTCCTTCGGCAACGAACAGCAATTCGTTGTTCTTCTCCCCGATGAACAGGTAGGTGAACAAACCTGCTGCCGAGAGGATGAGAAGGACGAGGATAAGGAAAAGGGTATTTAGCTTCATTTTTTAACTCATAACTCGTAACTCATAATTCATAACTTAATATGATGCTTCTCCATCCTCCGATATAGCGCCGCCCGACTTATCCCCAAGGCCAACGCTGCCTGCGTCAGGTTATTCCCGTAGCGTTCGAGGGCTTGCAGGATGCCTTGCCGCTCCAGTTCTTCCAACGTCAGGCCGTTGAGCGGTGAGGTTGAAGAGGTGGACGAGGGCTGATTGGCGGCGAGTGTCGGATTCCCGAACTGGATGAAGTCCGATGCCTCTACGTATGTCTTTCCCGAAACGAGCAGCGTGCGTTCGACCAAATTCTTCAGCTCGCGGATATTCCCGGGGAAGGGGAGTTGCTGTAGGTAGGCGAGAGCTTCAGGTGAGAAATCCACGTGCGGCAGGGCGTTCGTCTCCGCCAGACGGTCGGCAAAGTGGCGGACCAGGAGCGGGATGTCTTCCCTTCGTTCGCGTAGGGCGGGGAGGTGTATCGTGATGAGGTTGATGCGGTAGTAGAGGTCTTCGCGGAAGGTACGCTCGGCCACCATCGTCGGCAGGTCGCGGTTCGTCGCACTCACGACGCGGACATCGACCTTGTGCGGCCGGCTCTCGCCCAGCGGTTCGAAGGTCTGGTCTTGCAAGACGCGCAGGAGTTTCACTTGGCTGGAGAACTCGAGGTCGCCTATCTCGTCGAGGAAAATGGTTCCGTGGTTGGCCAGCTCGAAGCGTCCCGTCCGGTCGGCGTAGGCATCGGTGAAGGCGCCCTTCTTGTGTCCGAAGAGTTCGCTCTCGAAGAGGCTTTGCGTCAGACCGCCGAGGTTTACTTTGACGAACGGCTCCTCCGCCCGCTGGCTGTTCTCGTGTATCGCTTCGGCAATCAGTTCCTTGCCCGTCCCGCTTTCTCCCGTAATGAGGACGGAGGCCGTCGTTGGGGCGATGCGCGAGACGGTCTGGAGGATGGCAGTTAGCTGCGGACTCTTCCCGACGATTTTCCCGAAGCGCGAGCGGTTCAACGCCGGTTCCTCGTCGGTCTTCTCGGTCAAGTCGAAGGCGTTGCGGACGGATTTCAGGAGCATCAGGTTGTTCCACGGCTTCGTGATGAAGTCGAAGGCTCCGGCTTGCATTCCCTGCACGGCCAGGGTGATGGAGCCCCAAGCCGTCATCAGGATAACGGGCAATGCCGGCTCGAGCACTTTCACTTGCTTGAGAAGCAGCAGCCCTTCCTCGCCCGTCGTCGTCAGCGAGAAGTTCATGTCCATCAGCACGAGGCGGGGCGCATGGCGGCGTATCGCCTCGATGGCCTCCTCGGGACCGGCGACGGCGGCGGGCTGGTATCCGGCATGTTTCAGGAGGAAGACCAGCGACGAGCGGACCAGCGCGTCGTCATCGACTATCAGGATATTCGTTTCTGTCATTTGCGTACTATCTTTTCAAACTCGGCGTCTAAATTACAATTATTCATGAAATCAAACAACGTCAGGCTGCGGATATTGTAGAAATAATACCAATAGTAGTACAGCTCCTCGATGTGTTTCTGCTTCGCATCGTCCTTCAGCGTCTGCGCGTCGTTGAGGTCGAGGATGTCTATCTTTCCCACCATAAAGGTCTCGATGGATGTCTGATAGCGTGTGTCGGCCAGCGAATCGACCTCCGTCGCGATGTCGAGCTGCGCCGCCTGGTTGTTGAAGTTCTCGACCAGCAGGTAGATATTCTGGTTGAAGTCCATCTCGTCCTTTTTGATTTGCGAGAGCACCACGTCGCGGTTCGACTCGGCGACGCGCACCTGCCCCTTCCGTTTCCCCCAGTCGAGGATGGGGATAGAAAAGCCTACCTCGACCACCTGATTGTCCAGCAACGGGTTATAAGCCGCCTTGAATCGATCTCCCTTCCCCGTGTAGCCCACCGAAGCAAAGAGGTTGATGCTCCGCCTTTCGCCCTTCGCCGTCGCCACGGCATAATCCGCCTCGAGCTGCTGCCGCAAGATGCTCTTGGCGAAGGCATTGTTCTGGTGCGCCTTCTCGAGCACGTCGTGATAGTCGAGTCGGATGCCCGGCACCACCTCCGGAATCGACGGCACGATGCGGTCTTCCTCGCTCAGCCCCAGGAACGAGCGGAGCTGGAACATCATCGCGTTGCGGTTCGCCTCGGCATCGGTCAGGTCGCTTTTCGCCCGGAGCGCGTTCTGTTTGAGCTGGATAAGCTCCATCTCCGAGATTTGCCCGATTTTGCGTTTGGCCACGGCGATGTCGTAAAGCTTCTCGGCGTTCTCCAGGTTTTGCCGGCAGATGGCATACTTGTCCTCGGCCAGCAAGAGGTTGAAATAGTGCGTGATGGTGGTGAGGGTTACGGTCTCGACACTCTCCATGAAGGCTGCCTTCGCCTCTTCGTAGCGCACCGGTTCGATGCGTCGTTTCCACTTCTGGTCGTTCACGCCGAAGATGGGTTGCGTCAGCGTCAGGCCGACGGGGACGCTCATGAACTCGTTATAGGCTCCGCTCCCCAACTGGCGGTTGAAGTCGAGCGACGTATTCAGCTCGATTTTGCCGCCCGTCAGCGCGATGTTTTGGGAAATCGTGATTTCGCCATTCAGCCCTAAGTTGTTGTTGCGCACGTAGGTATAGCTGCCATCGCTTTGCTGGTACTGTGCGTATTGCTTGTTGTACGAGGGGAGGGTCCCGGTGAAGATGACCTCGGGAAGCTGCTCCGCCTTGTGCGTCCGGTATTGCCAGTAGGCTGTGCGTAATTCGTTGAGAGCCACTGCGGCATCGACCGATTGCACCTGCGCGATGCGGATGGCCTCCTCGAGCGGAAGCGGGAAATCCTCTTCCGCCTCTTCAGCCCGGACGGGAAGTGCCGCCGAGCACGCTGTAATCAAAATTAATATCCAATGTTTCATCGTCATCTTGTTTTTGCCAAACACCAAGCAAACACTGTGCCGAAATGGCAAGTGTCTGGAGGATAGGGGTTATCCGGGAACGCCGGGTGTCCGTTTCCGAACACTTTTTCCGATATCGGACAGCCGGGCGGACGGGTTTGTTTTGATTCCGATTACTTGCAAATTTGCAACATATCAGAATCAATAGATTTTCTTTTCATGCAGATATGCAACCTATCGATATCATTTGATTTCCTATTTATGTGATTCCGCATGAATAGAAAATCAAATGATATTCTATTTATGCAATTTTGCATGAAATAATTATCAATTGATTCTGATATGTTGTATATTTGCAAGAGAAAAAAATCAAAACAATGAGACGAAAACAGCTACCCGGAGAAATCAAAAACATCAGTTTGCAGCGTGTCCCCAACGGCGCGCACAACCGTTTTATTAAAACCACGATTGAACTGGCGCGGAAGAACGAAAAGATTGCCAGTAGCTTATCTGCCGAGATCGTCGCGATGGAGGAGGCGCAGGAGCTGTTCCGCCGCTTCTTCGGCGTCTCGAGGAAGAACCCGCTGACCGCCGAAATCGCCCTGCACGACCGCCTGCGCGATGGCTATTGGAACGGTCTCAAGGTGGTGGTGAGGGGAATGCTCCGCTTTCCCACGCCCGAAAAACAGGTGATGGCCAAGACGTTATGGCATCGTATCAAGACCTCGGGAATCTCCGCACGGAAGCAACTCGACCAGCAGACGGGCGACTTGCTGACCTTCACCGACCTCCTGCTGACGCAATATGCCACCGAAATCGAGGGGCTGGGTGTGCTGCTTTTCGTCCAGAAGCTGAAGGAAGAGAATGATTTAGTGAATGAGTTGCTGCTCGAGCGCGGCAAGATGGAGGCCCGGCGCGTCGTCGGCGGGATGAAGAAGGCGCGGGCAGAGGTCTTCACGGCCTACCACAGCTTCGTCAGGAAGGTGAATGCCCTCGTTACGCTGAACGGTCCGGAGGACTACAGCGCGTTTGTCGATGCAATGAACAAGATGATTGAGCGTTACGAGGAGGAGATTATCAAGAAGCCGAAAAAGAGGAAGAAGGCGGAGAAGTAGTTGGTATTTTAGACGCGGATTGCGCGGATAACGCGGATATATTATATTAATGTATAGAGAAAAATCCGCGTCATCCGTGTCATCCGCGTCTAATTATTTTCGAAAAACACGCGGCTGTTCAGCGCCTCGAGCGCCCGCACCTTGTCGGATGCGCGGAGGACGAGGGAGACGTTGCTACTGCTGCCGCCGTAGGAAATCATGCGGATAGGAATGTCTTTCAGCGCGTTGATGATGCGCGCCTCGAAACCGATGTTTTGCCACTCCAAGTCGCCGACGACGCAGACGATGACCATGCCGCGGTCTATCTGGACGGTGGCAAAGCGCTCTAAGGTGTGGATGACTTCCATCGTGAATTTCTCCTCGACAGCGACGGAGACGCTGGCCTCGGAGGTCGAAATCAAATCGACGGGAACCTTGTAGCGGGCGAAGGCATCGAAGACGCGGTTGAGGAATTCGGGGTTGAGATAGACGCGCGTCGATAGGATTTTGATGTAGGTGATGCCGTCTTTGGCAGCGACCGCCTTGATGCGCCCCTTCTCGGCAAAGTTGGAGATGAGCGTGCCCGGTGCGTCGGGGGTGAAGGTATTCAGCAGACGGACAGGGATGTTGTAGCGTTTGGCCGGTTCGATGCACTCCGGGTGGAGGATTTTCGCGCCGAAGTGGGCGAGTTTGGCCGCCTCGTCGAAGTTCAACTGGCGGACGGGGACAGTCTGGCGGACAAAGCGCGGGTCGTTGTTGTGGAGGCCGTCGATATCGGTCCAAATCTGGATTTCGCGGGCGTGGATGGCGGCGCCGATGATAGACGCACTGTAGTCGCTACCGCCGCGCAAGAGGTTGTCGATTTCGCCGAAAGCGTTGCGGCAGATGAAACCCTCGGTAATGAAAATCTGGATTTCGGGATAAGCGTCGAGCCGCATGTGGAGCTTGTGTTCGATGTATTCCAAGTCCGGCTCGCTGTCTTTGGTGATGCGCATGAAGTCGAGCGCAGGCAGGTGGATGGCGGCGACGCCCTGTTCCTCCAGATAGTAGGCCACCATGCCGGCGGACATCAGTTCGCCCTGTGCCACGATGACCTTCTCGTCGAAGATGGTGAAGGGACCTTTGGCAAACGACCAGACGGTGTCGAGGCACTGGTTGATGAGGACCAGGGCCTTGTCCTTCGTATCGGGCGAGTCGTAGAGTTTGTCAATCTCGGCGGCGTAGGCTTGCCGCATTTGTTCGAGGATACGTTTGGCTTCGTCAGGCTCCTTGTGATAGAAGCAGTTGGCGATATCCACCAGCACGTTGGTCGTGCTGCCCATGGCGGAAATGACTACGATGTTCCGCTCTCCATCTTGAATCAACGAGGCGACGTGTTTCATCCGCTCGGCCGTGCCGACGGAGGTTCCGCCGAATTTCATTACTTTCATTGTCGTAAATATTTCCCAAATAACTGGCGCAAAGATAGGGTATCGCAGTGAAAATATGCCATAAGCGCATGGATAATTTTCAAAAGGCGGGAGTAAATGTCTAAAACTTTGTAAAAGGAAGAAGGGAAAAGGAGGGCTTATATCAAAAAGCATTACTTTTGTGGGCTGGAATCAAATCTCGGTAAAGCAATGTTGTTCGCGTCAAGAATAGTCAAATGGTCTGTTTGCTTATTGCTGGCTCTCCTCTGTCTGCCGGCGATAGGGGCGCAAACGAATGGCTTTACGGTGGTTATCGATGCCGGGCACGGCGGGAAAGACCCGGGAGCCCGTGGCTCGCAAATCAACGAGAAGGAGATAAACCTGCAGGTCGCCCTGAAGTTGGGGAGTCTGATTCAGAAGAACCATCCGGAGGTGAACGTGGTCTATACCCGCAAGACAGACCGTTTTATCGAGCTGGACGAGCGGGCGGAGATAGCCAATCGCAACAAGGCGGACTTGTTTATCTCGATCCATGTCAATTCCGTCAGGCGGGGCAGCAGTGTCCGGGGCGCGGAGACCTATACCTTAGGTTTGGCGCGGACGGACGAGAACCTGGAGGTGGCTATGCGCGAAAACTCTGCCATCCTGCTGGAGGATAATTACGAGCAGAAGTATGAGGGCTTCGACCCGAATTCCTCGGAATCGTATATCATCTTCGAGTTCATGCAGAACAAGCACGTAGAGCAGAGCATCAACTTTGCCTCCGAAGTGCAGAAATGCTTTGCCGAGGCGGATAGGGCAGACCGGGGCGTTCGTCAAGCCGGTTTCTTGGTTTTACGCAAGACCAGTATGCCGAGTGTGCTGATTGAGTTGGGATTTATCTCCAATGCCCGGGAAGAACGCTTCATGCGCTCGAAGGCAGGGCAGGAAACGCTGGCTAAATCAATCTCCAAGGCATTTGACCGCTACAAGCAGGCGTTTGACAAGAAGCAGTTAGGAGGAGTCCGACAAGCTGCGGCTGTCACACCGTCTTCGCCTAAGGCGGAAACAAAGGCTGAGCCGGTCAAGGCGAAAAAGAAAGAGAAGGAAGGGAAGGTAGTCTTTAAGATACAAATCCTGACCTCGGACAAACGGCTGGAGCCGGATTCGCGCTATTTCAAGGGCTACAAGAATGTCGGGATGTTCCGCGAGAAGGGACTTTATAAATATACGTATGGGGAGACGACCAGTTTCAACGAAATCATGAAGCTGTGGCGCAAGACCCGTCGGGATTTTAAGGATGCCTTCATCGTCTCGTTCAAGGACGGGCAGCGGATGAATTATTAAACAAAGAATCAATTAAAAACGGAAATAAAAAAGAAAAACAATATGAAGACGAAGTTATCGAAGGAAGCGATAATAGGTTTAGTCTCTATTATTAGCTTGGGGTTGCTTTATTTCGGGATTAATTACCTGAAAGGGATAAACTTGTTTAAGCCGGTGAACCACTACGAAGTGCTGTTTACGAACGTGAAGGGGATTACCATCTCCAGTCCGGTCTATGTGGAAGGCTTCAAGGTCGGTTTGGTTCGCGACATCGTTTACGACTACGATACGACCAACAAAATCTTGGTTGATATCAGTCTGGAGGATGAGATGCGGATAAACAAGGGCAGCTATATTTCCATCGTGAATAGCTTTCTGGGTGGAGCGGAGTTGCATATACATTTAAATAAATATGTGAACGAATTCCTGAAGCCGGGCGACCAAATCGAAGGGCGTATGACCGAAGAGATGATGCAATCCTTGCAGGAGAATATCTTGCCGAGCGTAGAGGCTATGCTCCCGAAGTTGGATTCTATCCTGGGCGGCATTCAGACGTTGGTGAACCATCCGGCGCTCTCGCAATCGCTTTCGCATATCGAGAACACAACTTCAAATCTCGAGACCTCGACGCGCCAGCTGAATCAATTGTTGGCAAACGACGTCCCGGGGATTGTGGACAACCTGAAAATAATCACGGATAACTTCTCTACGGTGAGTGCCGAGCTGAAAGATTTGAATCTGGCTGCGACCGTCAATAGCGTCAATGCTACGTTGGATAATCTGAAGCTGACTACGGATAAACTGAATGCGACAGACAACAGTATCGGCTTGCTGCTCAATGATAGAGCTTTATATGATAATCTGAACAGCACGACGGAAAATGCCTCGAAGTTATTGTTGGACTTGCGTGAGAACCCGAAACGCTACGTACATTTCTCCGTTTTTTAAGCGTGGAAAAACGACTTTCAAGGGCTCGAAAAAAACTTGCGCAAATAAGTTGTTGAAGATAAATAGGATATTTTAGAAAGATATTTTGCAAATAAAAATGGGCTTTTTTTTTCAGAATTTATTTCTAAACTTTGTAGCCGGAAAAAGAATAAAATATAGTTTGGAAGTATAAAGACATGCAGACTGATTGTCAGATATTGTGGGGTAAGTGCCTTGCTATCATTAAGGATATCGTACCGGAGGCTGTGTTCATCACATGGTTCGAACCGATAGTACCCTATTCTTACGAGAACAAGGAGTTTAAGATTAATGTGCCAAGCCAATTCTTCGCTGAATATTTGGATGAGCATTACCAGCACGTACTACAGCCTGTCTTATATCGTGTCGTAGGAGAAGGAACAAGACTTACGTACCGCATGGCATCGCTGGGCGATATGCGGGACGACCGAAGCATGATTGACAAGCCTTCGGAAGGGAAGAAACCACAAGCGCGGACTACTGTTCCCGGATTGTTTGATTCATGGGCACCGCAAGATTGGAATTCGTACCTGAATCCGAAATATAGCTTCGATAATTATTTCGAAGGAGTAAGTAACAAGCTGGTGCGTTCGGCAAGTGAAGCTATCGCACAAAATCCGGGGAAGACGCCATTCAATCCGATGTTTATCTTTGGTGCATCGGGAGTAGGAAAAACGCACTTGTGTCATGCCATAGGAAACAAGATACAAGAGAGTCATCCGGATAAGAAAGTGCTTTATGTCTCGGCGCATTTGTTTAGCATCCAGTTTACGGATGCCGTTCGGAGAAATACGGTAAATGATTTCTTGTATTTCTACCAAGGGATTGATGTCCTGATATTGGATGATATTCAGGAATTAATCGGAAAAGATAAGACGCAGAATACGTTCTTCCATATATTTAACCATTTGCACATGCTGAATAAGCAGCTTATCTTGACTTCGGATAAGCCGCCGGTTGATTTGCAGGGAATGGAAGAACGCTTGATTACGCGTTTGAAGTGGGGATTGACTGCTGAGTTGAGCCGTCCGGATTTGGATTTGCGCAAAAAAATTCTGCAGAACAAGATAAGCCATGACGGTATCAGGATGTCCGATGAGGTGTTCAATTTCATCGCGGATAATGTTACGGATAATGTGCGTGATTTGGAAGGTATTTTGGTTTCTTTGATGGCTAATGCCGTTGTGAATAACAAAGAAATTGATTTGCCGCTTGCCAAGCGAGTTGTCAGCATGGCTGTCCGGTTGGAGAAGAAGCAACTTTCTGTTCAATCGATTCAGGAAGTGGTTTGTCGGTATTTCAACTTGGAACAAGCGGCGATTCAGACGAGTTCGCGGAAGCGTGAGATTGTACAAGCACGCCAAATCACCATGTTCTTAGCCAAGAAATACACTGATTGCTCATTCTCTCATATTGGAAAAATCGTGGGAAAGAAAGACCATGCCACGGTGCTCCATGCTTGTAAGACCGTCAAAGACCAAATCGAAACAAACAAAACGTTCCGAGCAACGGTCGTAGAGATAGAGAATCTGTTGAAAAACTGATAGACACAAAGTAAGCGCGAGAAGAGGCTGCCCGCATGTGAGACAGCCTCTTTTTTTCTTCGCTCGCTTTCGTTTTCAGTTTTGTATATGCAAAAAACTAAATAAAATAATATCGTGGAGCAAAAGACTTATACATTCGATGAAGCCTATAAAGCTTCCCTGGATTATTTTACCGGTGATGAGCTCGCGGCAAAGGTCTGGGTTAATAAGTATGCTCTGAAAGATGCGTTCGGAAATATCTACGAGCAATCTCCGCGTGATATGCATCATCGCCTTGCACGCGAAATCGCCCGGATAGAGCGTACTTATCCGAATCCTCTTTCTGAGCAAGAATTGTTTGAGTTGTTTGACCATTTCCGTTATATTATACCTCAGGGTAGTCCTATGACGGGAATTGGAAATGATTTTCAAGTCGCTTCGCTGTCCAATTGCTTTGTTATCGGTTTGGATGGCTCTGCAGACTCTTATGGCGCGATTATCAGAATCGACGAGGAGCAGGTGCAACTGATGAAACGACGGGGTGGCGTCGGGCACGACCTTTCTCACATCCGCCCCAAAGGTTCTCCTGTTAAGAACTCTGCTCTTACATCCACTGGTTTGGTTCCTTTCATGGAGCGGTATTCTAATTCCACCCGTGAAGTGGCACAAGACGGACGGCGCGGAGCTTTGATGCTCAGTGTATCGATTAAACACCCCGATTCGGAATCGTTTATCGATGCGAAAATGACAGAGGGCAAGGTTACGGGTGCTAATGTGTCAGTAAAAATCGACGATGACTTTATGAATGCAGTCATCAACGGTACGTCTTACGTTCAGCAGTATCCGATTGATTCTGATCATCCAATGGTCTCGAAGGAAATTGACGCGCCAGCACTTTGGCGTAAGATTATCCACAACGCGTGGAAGTCGGCGGAACCGGGCGTCTTGTTTTGGGATACCATCCTTCGGGAATCAGTTCCGGATTCGTATGCAGACTTGGGATTCCGTACAGTTTCGACTAATCCCTGTGGTGAAATACCGCTCTGCCCGTATGATAGTTGCCGCCTCCTGGCGATCAACCTTTATTCCTATGTCGTAAACCCGTTTAAGCCGGATGCATACTTCGACTTCGAGTTGTTTAAGCAGCACGTGGCGTTAGCGCAGCGAATCATGGACGATATTATCGATCTTGAATCTGAGAAAATCGAGCAGATTCTGGCGAAGATAGATTCCGACCCTGAATCGATGGAAGTTAAGCAGGCTGAACGTCATCTCTGGGAGAAAATTCAACGGAAAACGCTGATGGGGCGTCGTACAGGCGTGGGGATCACTGCGGAAGGCGATATGCTTGCCGCTCTTGGTCTGCGCTACGGTAGCGACGAGGCGATCGATGTGGCTGAGCAGGTGCAGAAGACACTTGCGTTAGCAGCTTACCGTTCTTCGGTGGAGTTGGCCAAGGAACGTGGTGCTTTTGAAATTTACGATGCAGATCGCGAAAAGGAGAATCCGTTTATCTCCCGGTTACGTGAGGCAGACCCTGCACTCTACGAGGATATGGTTCGTTTTGGTCGCCGGAATATTGCTTGTCTGACGATTGCACCTACGGGCACTACGAGTCTGATGACTCAGACAACATCTGGTATCGAGCCTGTCTTTCTCCCAGTCTATAAACGTCGGCGGAAGGTAAATCCCAACGATGCCGAGACTCGTGTCGATTATGTGGATGAAACCGGTGATGCTTTTGAAGAATATATCGTATTCCATCATAAGTTTGTTACGTGGATGGAAGCTAACGGTTTACCGACTGCCAAGAAATACACGCAGGAAGAGGTGGACGACTTGGTTCGCCGCTCGCCTTATTACAAAGCAACCTCCAACGACGTGGATTGGATGCAGAAGGTACGAATGCAAGGGCGAATCCAGAAGTGGGTGGACCATTCTATCAGTGTAACCATCAACCTCCCGGCGGATGTTACCG
Organism: uncultured Parabacteroides sp.; assembly: GCA_944325345.1. Lineage (GTDB taxonomy): Bacteria > Bacteroidota > Bacteroidia > Bacteroidales > Tannerellaceae > Parabacteroides. Next base: position 7,578 of record CALUZV010000034.1, on the reverse strand, counting down.
AAGACCTTGTCAACGACCTCTATGTTGAGGCGTGGCGTTGCGGTTGCAAGGGGTGCACGGTCTATCGCGATGGCTCGCGCTCAGGTGTCTTGCTGTCTGCAGACAATAAGAAGGAACGGAAGCAGTCCTCATCTGGATCAGATGCTCCTCTCATTGTTTCTACTCGTCCACGCGAGTTAGAGGCCGATGTCGTGCGGTTCCAGAACAAGCGTGAGCGGTGGATTGCTTTCGTCGGTTTGCTGAACGGTCGTCCATACGAGATTTTCACTGGTCTTGCAGACGATGAGGAAGGTATCATGTTGCCCAAGAACATTTCGCACGGATCGATAATAAAGAGCTATGATGAAGATGGTAAGAAGCACTACGACTTCCAGTTCAAGAACCGTCGAGGTTACAAGATGACGATTGAGGGCTTGGACGGCAAGTTTAATCCGGAATACTGGAATTATGCGAAACTGATTTCGGGTGTCCTGCGCTACGGAATGCCGATTGACCAAGTAATCAAGCTTGTCCAAGGCATGGATTTGAATAATGAGTCTATCAACACATGGAAAGCGGGTGTCGAGCGTGCGTTGAAGAAATACTTGCCAAACGGCACCGTCGCCAAAGGTCAAACGTGCCCGATTTGCGGTGGAAAAACGCTCATCTATCAGGAAGGCTGCCTGATATGTACATCCTGCGGAGCATCCCGTTGCGGATAGCCCCGTTTAGAGAAATAGCAAGAAAGGCGCGGAGGAAATGCGGTACGCGTTCTGTAGTCAAACAGAATCTGGCCGCTTCTCCTCCGCGCCTTGCTATGTCCGGGCATAGGTTTTGGAAAGCTAGAATAAAATAGGGCGTAACTCTTGTAGCTACACCCTATTTTTCTATCGTTGGTTATCGTTGTTTACCGATACTTACTTGACTTCCTCAAAATCAATACGTTATATCTATCAGCGACTTGCGTGAACGTGTTGCAAATATCATGCAAACCCGAAAATAAGCATCCATAAGCAACCACAGCTCTATGTCGCAAAAGTACGATTTTTCGCCGAAAATAACGAAAGAAAAACGAGGAAAATATCAATGTTAAATGATAGCCTAAAATAGCATCGGGGAAGTTTTCTTCAATAGTTTCAGTTTTATAACCCAATTTATGACGTTTGAATCTTATCCTCTATCGTAGTATGTTGGGTGGTTATTTCCATTTTGGGAACAACCACTTTTTATTCTTGAACGACCGAATTTCTCTCAGTAGTTGCCTCTTTATTCAAAAATCGCTTGAAAACAGAAACAATCACCTAAAAAACAAAAGATAACAAAGGTTTTAACAGATTCTTCGATATTATCACTAACTTTGTATGCGATATTGGTTTATTATACCCATATAATAACGAGAAAATCATGCAGATACACGATAACAGACTCATAGCAGAATGTACGTCTTACGATTTCAAGGAGATGCTGGAACGCAAGAAAGTGAAGTCGTGGCTCAAATCCGTGTCGGCTTTCGCCAATACGGATGGTGGCAGCTTGTTCTATGGCGTAAACGATGAAGGTGAAATTGTAGGATTGAAGAACGTACAGGCGGATGCCGACTTTATCAGCGAAATGATAAAAGCAAGGCTTGACCCTGTACCGGAAGTACAACTTATCCCGATTGAACACGAAGGACGCTCTTTGCTTGAAGTCAAAGTAAAGGCTGGTGTTTTGACACCTTATTATTACTATCAAGACGGAACGCGCACGGCTTATGTAAGAGTTGGCAACGAAAGCGTGGAATGCAACTCTCAGCAACTTCTCTCGTTGGTACTGAAAGGTACGCACATGACGTGGGATTCGTTACCTACACAAGTGGATGCAAATAAACACTCTTTCATCATCCTTGCTAATACGTTCCGTGAACAGACACACCAGGAATGGAACGACAAATATCTTGAATCATTTGGCTTGGTAACTTCTGACGGAAAACTTACCAATGCCGGACTGTTATTTGTGGATAACTGCACCGTGTTTCAATCCCGCATCTTCTGTACCCGATGGACGGGGCTTTATAAGGATGACGCTATCAGTTCTGTAGAACACAGAGCCAACCTCGTTTTGCTTTTGAAATATGGCATGGACTTCATTAAGAACTACACCATGAGCGGTTGGGTCAAGATGCCTAACTACCGCCTCAATTTACCCGACTATTCCGACCGGGCTATCTTTGAAGGGTTGGTAAATCACCTTATCCATCGGGATTACACGGTGATGGGCGGCGAGGTACATATCGACATCTACGATGACCGTGTGGAATTGGTTTCGCCCGGCGCGATGCCTGACGGCACACAGATTCAAGACCGCGATATTTACAATGTTCCGTCCATACGTCGCAACCCCGTCATCGCTGATATGTTTACCCAGCTTGACTATATGGAGAAGCGTGGTTCCGGCCTGCGCAAGATGCGTGAACTAACCGAGAAGCTGCCCAACTTCCTGCCCGGCAAAGAACCCCGTTACAAAACAGAAGCCTCCTCGTTCTTCACTACTTTCTATAATCTGAATTGGGGCGAGAACGGCAGAATCCCCGTAGAAGAGGTAGCCGACAGGGTAAACAACACCCTCAAAAAGTACCCCGTAAACGAAGAAGATTCGGAGGAAAAGTTCGGTGTAAATGCTGAAAAATTCGGTGTAACCGAAGAAAGTTCGGTGAAAAACTTCGGTGATTCACAAAAATCTTCGGTGAAAAACTTCGGTGATTCGCAAAAATCTTCGGTGAAAAAGAAACGATTGGGTAGAACGGCGCAAAGCATTCTCGACCTTGTAATATCAGACGGTTCCATATCCCAAGACAAGATGGCAGAAACGATTGGAGTAAGCAAACGTGCCATTGAAATGCAAATTGCAAATCTAAAAGCCAAAGGATTACTTGTCAGAGAAGGAGCTGACCATGGCGGCTACTGGCGCATCATAGTAAAACCATAATAGGGAGGACGTGACACATGACAATTTTTATATTGACATCCATCTTATTGGTTGCTGCTTTGGCTATAGCTATGCTTGTGGGCGTTTCTCCTGCGAGCCAAAAAGTCAAAGTTCGGGCGATGTATGTCGGAGCTGCGCTTATGCTTGTAGTTGCCCTTATCGTTTGCGACTATGTTGATGCTTTGCCGGACTTCCCTTCCAAGTTCCGCTTCCATGCGGTATTAGTGCTTGCCATAGCCGTAGGTTATCTCTGTATTTTTATTGCTTGTATGGAAAAGTATAATGTCCTGAAGCGTAAGAACCGCGTACTTGAAGAAGCCCTTACCGTAAAAGAGCAAGAGAAAGTATCCATTCTGATGGAACGTCAGAGCGAACAACAACAAGCACTTCAAAAAGGAGAACTTGAATGGTTTGCCGGAAAAATCAAGATGTTTAGCGAAGAGGAACAAAAGGCTATTCTTGCCAGTGCCTACGCATTTGCAGAACACGATTTGATTCTTCCACCCTCAATCACAGTCCAGCCAAACGAAATGTGCAGTCAGCAAGAACTCATGTATTATGTTTACTCCGCTTTCTCCAACATGAGCAAGAAGCGCAGTGACATTGTGAGTTTCTTATGCCAGGTCTTTAAGGCATACTTTCCTGCTGGTGAGAGTTCTGTATCAAAGAAAATGCCGGGATTGGATAAGGTTAAGGAGAAAAGGAAGAAAGAAAATAAGTCCCAGTAGTTTTTACATGATATACTATAAAGTATATTTTAATATAGAGTCTTTTTTAATATATTATTCATAAAAACATTGTAATGGATAGAATAGAAGAAGTCAAAGACATATTGATGAAGATTCAGATAGAAGATAGTGAATCTTTTGCTAAATTCTCTTCTGAGCATGCTAGTTGTTTCACTGAGGCAAACGGAAATTGGCTTTTTCCTGCTTTGTATGAGTTTTATACGGAAGAAGTTAAGAATCCAGTGATTGTTGAACTGTTAAAAGAGTTAGGGATGCTTTTTCATAGTGAAAGTATAAAAGCTCCTTTCGCAGAAATTACCTCTCTTGACAGAAGTCTTTGTCTTGATGAATCTAACGTATTTGAGTACATTATTAATCAACAAAGACTTGCATCAAAAGACATAAAGAATGTTGAATATTTGAAATCGCCATATAGGACAAAGACAGAAGTTCTTCCTTTCCGTCATATTTCGCCTATTGACTTTGATTGGTTAATTATTGAATACGGCGGTATCGCACATCCTTATATTTTGGCAGACATAGCTGGAATTTTGATATATAGCCAGAAGATAGAAGAGTCATTCTGCTATTTGCGTAGAAGCCTTAATCTCTTGACAGAGTTCCCCAATAAGCACTGGAATAGTGAACTTGCGGTAACTGGAGCCGCTAATACATTTCGATGGCTAAGACTTATGTGTCAAGATGATATTGACTTGTCACGAAAGATATTCAAATACAATTATCTTTATTTGTCAAGAATGGCTTGTATAACAAGAGATAATTTGTTGGAACAGTCTGCGTATGTTAATCGAGCAGACTTAGTAAAGATGCCATTAGCATATACCTTTCTTCCATTTATAGGACAAAATCCTGATTTACTCTATATATCAGATTTGTACTATGCTCATTTCTGTAATCAAACAGCGACAGACGTTTCGATAATTACGAACAACAACTACTATATGAAGTCACTCACATATTATCGTAATGCCTCTTTGTGGCCTAATGATACTGGAGGTTATCTTGACATGACAGATGAAACATATGAACAGCTGGTAGAAAGGATACATAAAAATGCAATAATGAATGCTCATGAATATTGGGAAGAATTAAATAGAGGTGAAGATATCCTTACAGAATCTGATACAAATAGAATCTTTACACTCATTGAGCTAGATTATAACAATAATTTCAATAGATTTCGCAATAATATATTAAATTTTAACAAATATAAATCATGAAGTTTTTTGATTTTCTGTTTAACAAACCAAACGATGAGAGTGCTGTGGTGAAGACACTTCCACCGATTGAGCAAGTAGTAAAAGAAAGTGTAGAACATCTGAAAAAATGCTCAGGTACATTGACATCCGAAAAGTTGGAGGCAGAAGCTATAAATCTCGCTTCCTATATCTTTCTTCGAGGAAATGATAAAGTACAGTTTAATCTTGATTTCTTGACCAAAGGTCTAATAGACAAAATTCCGTCAGGAGATTATACTTTTGCTGATAAAGTGTTTCCGCTGATGGTGAAATATGGTGAAGGACTGTATACCGAAAAACATGCTTCATTTGGTAAGAACCTGGGATACAAACTTAACGTTACAATAGACCCAGATCTCGCAAGTTTCTTAAAGGGATATTATAAGAGTGTACATAAGGTCAATTGTGGTGAATCCAAATCGTCTATATCCAAATCAAATAATGCTCAGGAGGAAAGAGTCGATTTGGGATTATCGTCTGGAATTCTATGGGCAACTTGTAATATTGGCGCATCGTCACCTTCTGAAATTGGTGATTATTTTGCATGGGGAGAAAGAGAGCCCAAAGATGTATACGGATGGGATACCTATAAATTGTGCCGAGGTTCATACAATTCAATCTTTAAGTATACCGAGACTGACGGGAAAAAAGTTCTGGATTCTCAGGATGATGTTGCGAAATCTATGCTTGGCGGAGAGTGGAGGATTCCGACCAAAGAGGATATGGAAGAACTCGTAGAAGAATGTGAATGGAAGTGGACGAGTCTAAATGGTCAATTAGGATGGAAGGTTATTGGTTCCAATAACAATTACATCTTTCTTCCTGCATCTGGGGCAGCAAGTTCGTATAGAATAGCTGGCGTTAATGAATTGGGGAGATATTGGACAGCAACAAGAGATGAAAGCAATTATTCAGCATACAATCTAAGATTCAAAGATGGAACAGATACTATTGTCGTGGTTGATGATACGCGATTCTATGGTAGGACTATTCGCCCTGTTATTGGTCAGCCTGTCAAACGAATAGTGAAAGAAGAGCCAAAAGAAGAAGAGCAGGAAAAACTTCCATATCCGTTAAAGAAAATCACATTGGCATCATTGTTGAAAAACAGAATGACACAAAATACAACTTCTGCAATTTCTTATATACATACCATATTAGACATTTTAGGGATAGACCGAAAATACTATGAGAAGTTTAACGATGAAGACTTTATGTCAATTTACAACGCATTAGTAAAGATTGATGCATTAATACCAACCCAACTGGGACTAAGCCCTAATGCTACTCGTAATGCAGTTACCAGTAGAATTGCAGGACTATTGGCGCAATCTGTCTGTAAAAAAAACAAAGCAGATTATAATGATAATGATGCAAAATTTTATGCTCTTGGTGGAGAAATTATGTGGGAAATGGTCGAATGGCAATATATTATGATTTATTGCAACTTCAATACCGAAAAAGAGAAGAATAATCTTATAAAACTTGTTAACAATGCAGTAGAGAATGCAATCATTAAGATGATGATAGAAAGCGAATACTCACAATACGAACAACAGTGTATGATTGAAGGAGCAAAATCAATTATGTTAGATAAGATGGTTGGAGTCTCAGTCTATGGAATGCTTTCTCGTATATTCCCGACATTATTTTAACCAATTTTAGCGTTACAATTCTGTGACTTTTCTATTTCATAAAGCTAATGTAAAAATCGGGTATGTCATCTGAACCGTGTCAGGCTGATGTCATACCCGATTGATAAAAGTCCTTTCAGAAAACTGAGATATAATGTCAGTTACAGGAAGAAAGTTTATGTATTATATCTCATACTTCTTTAACCACATTTTTAAGTAGATAAGGAAGTCACTCAAATGAGTTATTGAAATCACGATTGTTTTCATGGCTGATGATCTGAAAGTACTATATGGTAAAATTAACCTATAATATCCATTGAGTAACATCTCATTCCGTATCGAGTTTAGATTTTGTACAAGTGATTTTTATCAAATGTTGGTGCTGCTCCTTTACCGCCCGATACATGGAATAATGTGCAAATGATTCCTCTTTATACTTCATACTGCTGACGGAAGCAGCCACAGCCCATGAGAGAATGGCAATGACAACAATTATCACATAACGAAGTTTGAAGTGATAACCACGCAAGAACAGGCCGTTGACGTTGGGCGGAATGATGGTCAGCGGACACCTCAATTCATTAACTCTTGCGAGTATTTCATTCTGTCTTTTGAGGATTCTTTCCGTATTGGCTTCTATCTTCAAGCGATTCGTGTTGTAATCGCAAACATGAATATAGAGATAGTCTATCAGGCTGAACTTCCGTTTAAGCAAGTCTATCAGTTTGGGAATCCATATAGAGAAAGGAATCTTATCCGGTTGTTCCTTTCTCACGGATTTCTTCAATATCGACAAGGCATCGTTCCAGCAGTTACAGAAACTTTTTTCAACGCTATTGCAAATAGTCTGTTCGTCAATGGCTGATTGGGCAGTCTGCGTATGATTTTGGGAAGCCTCATTCAGGTTATTGACGGTTTCCTTCAATTCATTCATACTTTGACGCAAATTTGCGAGATTTGCGGCTATAACATCTTCTTTCATCATCTTCCACGTTTAAGGGGTTTATAAAA
>CALUZV010000033.1 GCA_944325345.1 uncultured Parabacteroides sp. | reverse complement strand
CCAAAGATAATCCAGCGAAAAAAATGTGGCGGGCTGCGCGTGCAGGGCGCAGCCGCGCCGGTTAGTGATATGAAAAGACTCTCTTAGTAAAAAAGGGAGTGTGAGTGTTAGAGGATGATGCCACTGTTGGAGCGGACTACCCAGTCGCGAACGAAGAGGTTCACTTTCATAAAGTAGCTATCTTCTTCATCCGGAATAGTTGGATCTGGTTTGTCAGTTCCAGATAATCCAAACCCATTAATACCTTCTACCGTAACATCGTAGATATTATTGCGAACAATACCAAACTCCATCACACCCATAACACTGGCCTTATCATTGTTAGCATGGCGAATCCAAAAAGGATAATAGCATACACCATCAATGTATCTATTCACATTTTCAAGCATCGCTTCTTGCCCTGCATCTGTTTTCAAATAGGCTTCAAACGATTCATTAGTTGTAAAATTTCCACTATATGCACCCTCAGTTGGCTCACCTACTTTAGTCTTCAAGAAAGCAATATAGCCGAACGGATCTCCCAAAGATTTTGCAAGATCGCTTTTCATAAAAGCATCATGGCTTAAACTAGTAATGCCACTAGAAAGGAAATCATCATAATCAACTGCATTACGTTGTTCAACAGTTTTCTGATATCCCCAAACATGTTCAGCCCAAATAGCAACAGAATCCTTATAAGCTACATTATTATAAACGTAGAATGTTGGCAAACCACTTTGTGTATCTTTATCGAAATAGTCAAATCCAGATACAGATTCCGTAACAATTTGATTAGACTCTTCACCACCAATAGCCGAAACTTTAGCTGGAAAATAAGTTGCTCTGAAGATTAAGCCTGTAGAATAACCATTCAAAGAATTATCGGCAGATGTGGTATTTTCCTGCACATAAGCAAGGTCTATTTGGCCATCCGTATCTTTTGTATTTGCCAAATCTTGCTTATCATTCAATACACTCCACATACCTGAATAGTTCGTTCCAGTAAACTGATTCGCAAAAGAAAGATTACTTGTTGTTTCTCCACTAGGTAACTCTACGCCTGTAGCTGCCGTAATACTTGTAACATTAGAAACATTTGCCAAATTTTTGTTTCGAGTCCACGGGTCAATAACGTAATTGGCACTCGTAGCACTCCACAATTCATTGCCTAGATAAGTATCATTAGCAACGGCAGGTATCAACATATCTGGTTCTGTACCGGATGTTGTAACCGAACTAGTTACACGTTTCAATAAATAAGTACCAGATGTTAATTGGTTCACAACAGCTACTTGATCCAGACGAACCTTTGCCACTGTAGTCTGGTTTGACGTTTCGCCTTCTTTGATTTCGTAGATATAATTACCATAAGTTGTTTGTTCACCACTTGTAGTCGATAAGTCGTTAATGCGAATCTTCGCAGCCAAACGTTCTACATGCACATTCGTTTCAGGAGCATCTTTTTCTGTTGCGCCAGCTTCCAAAGTTATGGTTTCCACGTCCGGAAGATGAGAGGACATGATAAACTTTGAAACAGAACCGTCATTGCTAGTATATACTTTTTTCTGCAAATAATTAGCAAGTTGGGCACCTGTATGAATATCTGTTGTCGAAATTCGGTCTGCTAAAACAGATTTTGCACCCAAGTTTGTAATAGCAATAACACCATAAGTCTGCCCATCAAAATTCTCAGCTTCATTAGTAACATTCAACGTAACAGTAGCCATTTTAGAATGCTGAGGTTCCTCACTATCCTCCATTCCGTTTCCATTAGAGGCATAACCCGCAGCAACCAAAACACTTTTAGGATTAATTTCGTCCACTGGTGAATTATCAGCGTTACGGAACAAAACGATAGTTACGTCATCAACATTGTATTCGTACTTCTCACCGACTTCAAAATCATCGCCATCTTCCCCACCTGATGGTTTACCTGTATCACCTTGAGGAGCTTTAGTTACAGTCTCAGTGTTTATATTCACTTTCATATACGTCTGAGGTCCATTCGCTCCATTAGAACCCTTATCGATACGATCATCGATGTCATCTTGACACCCCACCGTCGCCATCGCCACGGCGAGCATCCATAATTTGCTATTCAATTTCATAGTACAATAAATATTAGTAGTTTAATTATTTATATTCTTGTTTATGCGTTTCACATCTTGTAATCTATTCATGAGGGTTTCAACCCGGATTCTATTCTTTTACATACCCCTTCCCCCCTCCGGGGGATGGGGTGGGGGATGGGATTAATACCTGAATATTTAATCTCAACCCCTCAGTCTCGACCCCTCAGTCAGCTTCGCTGCCAGCTCCCCTTCGCAGGGGAGCAGTGCAGATAGTGTTAGTTCGCATCTGTTCACGGCATTAAAATGCCGTGCTAAACATAAGGTGCTTCTAATACTATCTGAACTCTTCCCCTGCGAAGGGGAAGTCCCCGAAGGGGGAAGGGGTTCAATCCCTAATTGTCAATTAACCCCTTGTTCTTCTCAACCGCCTCCATCACCTTCGCATCCCCGGAGATAGCCTCCAGCGCAGCCTTCGCCTCGTCCCATTTCTCTTCGAGCATCAAGATAGCCGCCTCAGCCAACTGCTTTTCTGCTCCGGGCTGAGCCTTAGCCAAATACTGACGCGCTTTCTCGGGCTGGCGGTTCTGGATAGCGTTGTTCGCCGCATTCAGATTCGATATCGGGTCGTTCGGATAGAGACGAACGGCGATTTCGAAGACCTCGTTATACTGCGGTGTGCCAGGCTCGTAGGTCTGCGCCACGCGATACATCTCCTCGAGGCTAAGTTGCGACGGGTCTTTGTAGAGCATCTCGCGCGCCTCTTCGGTTGTGAAATTGCGGATATGGTATTCCACCGTATAATCGGAATGACGGAGGGCAGGATAAATCTCGTTCAAGACCTTGCGGTAGGTCGGCAACTGCTTCAGCTTCCATTCCTTCTTGTCGAGGTCCGAAGGTTCGGAGTCGCGGATGATAGTGAGCCACTTATCCTTGTCTTCGATGTTCGACGACTCGATGCGCCGCTCCAAGCCTTCCCAATCTTCCGGCTCGTAGCTAACCGCGAACTCAGCATTGCCAAAGTCGTGCAAGCCCTTCACGTATTCGAGCAAAGCGTTGGAACGACCCTTGGCCAGACGTTCGTTATTGGCGTACGAACCTTCGGGAGATGCATAACCCTTGATTGTTACCTTCGTAATCGTCGCGTTCGGGTCGTCCTCAACAGATTGTATAGTCGCATCGATTGCAGCCAGTTCGGTAGAGTTGCGGCGGTAGTCCGGACGGATAACAATCTGGTTCACCGGGAAGTCCAGATAAGCGCTACCCGACTTCTCGCGGACTTTCACCTCAGCCTCTGGTGTGATATAAAGGATAGCCGGGATAATCGGCTCGCGCACCAGATTGACAGGGAAGAGCGGCGAGCGGTCGTTTTGCAAAGACTCCCAGCCGCAGCCGCAAAGGTCGCTGACCATGACGACTTCCGACTTCGCCATCCAATTATTATAAGGAACGCGCGCGTGGTAATCGAGCATCTGCTCCTCACCGTTCTCGCGGCGTATTTCTATCTCGTTGGGGAAATCCTCGGCACGCTCGAGGCGTTGGTATTGGATATGGCGCACACGGCCGTTCACGATAATCGGAGGAAGTTCGGCCACGCTGTCGCCCTGCATCAGGAGCGGACGATAGACCAAGGTGCGGTTGCGCCCCACCTCGATATCACTCAGATCCAACTTCATATCGATAATCACATCGTCGCCTACGCGCGAAGCTCCACTCTCGACAACCCGCAGCGTATCGTTCGTCTGCGCCACAGCCGGAGCCGCGAACGCAGCCATATATAATAAGGTATAAGCTAAATGTTTCATGTTCGTCTGCGTTTTAGAATACATAAATCAGATTGACAGCCGCCTGCGTAGGACCGACATAATGTTTCTTCTTCACCTCCTGCTTGGTGCCGCAGTTGGTACACGGATAGCGGTCGGACTCGAGATAGAGATAACCAACACCGACCGTCGCCTCGATGTTCCAATGCTTACCCAAGAGCCAGGAATAACCATAGCTCAGGCCGACACCCGTGCCCCAGCCCTGATGACGTTCGTTCTCGGTGCCGAGAATCTTGATGTCCGCTATATTATATATAAGGTAAGGGACATGGAGACCTACGAAATGCCCGTTGAAGGCTTCGCAGAACCAATAGCGCACCTCCGGATGGAGGCGGAAATGTTTGAGGGAACGGTCGTACGACCCATCATCGTTCTTGCCATCGAAGGGATTCAACCCGGCCTCGATATCGAGCGACCATTTGGGGGCAAGACGGAACTCCAGCCCGGCATTAAATGTAGCCGTAGCCCAATAAGGGATGTTGGTTTTCAATCCCACGATAGGAGCTTTGCTTTCAGAGAAGAAATCCTGCGCATGGTTTGGGAGCGCCAAGCAAAGCAGCAACACTGACAATAATACTCTTTTCCAATTCATGTATTGCACGTTTAAAGTTTTCCTTAGTATTAATCTATAATAGTGTGAATCGGGCGTAGTCTTCGTAGGACTACGCCTTTTTCATGCCGCAAAAATAATGCATATTCCAATTATAAAGATAACATACACAAAAAGAAATATCAACTTTAACTTAATTTTACAACAAGGGCTATTATGCATAAAAATACACCTATTCCTTTCAATACATTATGAGGTAGGATATAGATAATTCATAATCAGATTTATAGAAAAAAAGGAAAAACTACAAATTGGGCGTAGTCCTACGAAGACTATGCCTTTTTTAATATCCTTTTATATACGAGGGGAATACAAAAAATAAGGGTCATCTCTTCCCAGAAACGACCCTTCCATTGTGTGTGCAGACTTAATCAAAAAAACCTCTTTAAACTTACTTTCTTATGTCTTTTTTATCTTCTAAACAACCTAAATCATTTTGTTCAGATTCCACGGATAAATGTAGAAACTTATTTTCATCTTTACGGCAGAGAATATTGCCAAATCCGTGCCACAATCCGGGAACATTCACAACGAATGCATCATATCACTATAAAACAATAACTTAAAAGGAATCCCATTCCCCTTGATGCCATTGGGGAAACGGGGAAAAGCGGGGAAAGGAGTGTAGAAGGCGGGGAAAAATTCCCCAAGGATGTTCCCCAAAGAAAGATTTACTTCGTTTTATGGTCATAGACATCGCCGAACTTTCCTTCGATCAGAAGGACATGAAGTATATTTCCATTCCGATGGACGATGAACGGATAATTATCATTGTTATAACGAAAAACCATCAAGCGAGGAATATCCGGCGTAATAAAAGAGGGTAGCTTTTTCTTTATCTGTCCTACGGGAAGCATCTCCCAACCATAGTCATGCCTCCCGCTCGTATTGATTTCATTCCAGCCCAATTCGCCCAAACGCTGCAACCGCTCGAAAAAATCCTTTACCTGCGATTCGGAACAAGCGTCAAGGCATTCTTTTTGGAAATACTTGAAACAAAAGACAGGGTAATCGATGGAAATCTCATTCACGGCTCTTTTCTCAACAGCCGTATGGACAAGAGGCTTCTTTATTTTCTTGCCTTTAGCCATCAGGATTCTATTTGAGTCAGGAAATACTTTTTGATTTTCTCTTTCGATATAACATTGCCTATACCGACAGGAGTCGATTTCCACGGCTCCTCACTATGCGTCATTTCCATCAATTTCAATGCAGAGAACTGCCCATAAGCATCATATACTTGGTCAAATATATCTTCTTCCTCTGGCGAAAGCGAAATAATTTCTCCTTCCGGACATGGTATCCCGCTACTACCATACATTTTATAAATATCATATACCAAAGGAACCACAGGCCCATACATCCACGCCTCTATTTCATCACAAAACAAAGGTTCGTCAAAACAGGCCAAATGGAAGCCCTGCATATAATACAGCATCTTCTGCAATTTCAGATTGGTTATTTCATCTCCACAATCCGGACAAGCCTTCGCCAGAATCTTTTTTGCTATTTCCTTTACATCGTATGCCATAGTCGTTTCTTTTTGTTTATTTTCGCGCAAAAATAACCATAACTTCATATATACCCAAAAGAAAACTCTTAAAACAACTCAACCCTCCCCGCCCAACAACCCGTTTTTTTCCTTACCTTTGCCCGCGTTATCAAAAACATTACATTCATGGAAAACAATACACCTGTCAATTTCGAGAAGGCGCAAGCTGTCATCGATTCCTACCAGCTGCCCGATTTCGGCAAGGCTACTATCCGCGAGGTGGTCGCCATCTCTACCCAACTGGAGCAAGAAACCGGCACCGAGTTCATCCACATGGAAATGGGCGTCCCCGGCCTCAAGGCTGCCGAGGTCGGCGTCGAGGCTGAAATCAAGGCCCTCCAAGACGGCATCGCCTCCATCTATCCGAATATCAACGGGCTTCCTGAATTGAAGCAAGAAGCCTCCCGTTTCATCAAAGCGTTCATCAATATCGACGTCAGCCCGGAGGGTTGCGTCCCGGTTACCGGCTCGATGCAAGGCACTTTCGCCTCGTTCCTAACGGCCGGGCAGTGTACGCCGGGCAAGGACACGATTCTCTTCATCGACCCGGGCTTCCCCGTGCAGAAACAGCAAATCACCGTCATGGGCTACCGCTACGACTCGTTCGATGTCTATGATTTCCGGGGCGAAAAGCTCCGCGACGAGCTCGAACGCCACTTCCAGAGCGGGCGCATCGCGGCGGTCATCTATTCCAACCCGAATAACCCCGCGTGGTTCTGCCTGACAGAAGATGAGCTGAAGATTTTGGCGGAAATGGCTGAGAAATACGACGTCATCATCATCGAGGACCTCGCCTACTTCGCGATGGATTTCCGCAAAGACCTGGGTCGTCCTTTCGAGCCGCCGTACCAGGCCAGCGTCGGTCGTTATACCGATAATTACATCCTGCAAATCTCCGGCTCCAAGGCATTTAGCTACGCCGGACAGCGCATCGGCATCACCGCCATCTCCGACAAACTTTACCACCGCGCCTACCCCAGTCTGACGGCACGCTACGGCGGCGGGACCTTCGGCACGGTCTATATCCACCGCGTTCTCTACGCCCTCTCCTCCGGCACGAGCCACTCGGCGCAGTACGCGCTGGCAGCGATGTTCAAGGCCGCCTCGGACGGCAAGTTCGACTTCGTTTCCACCATCAAGGAATACGGCCGGCGGGCCGCGCGGCTGAAGAAAATCTTCACCGACCACGGCTTCAAGATCGTTTACGACCATGACCTCGACCAGCCCATCGCCGACGGCTTCTACTTCACCATCGCCTACCCCGGCATGACCGGCGGCGAACTGATGAAGGAACTGATCTACTACGGCATCAGCGCCATCTCGCTCAGCACGACGGGGAGCAAGCAGGAGGGACTCCGCGCCTGCACGTCGTTCATCAAGGACCACCAGTACACGCTCCTCGACGAACGGTTGCGGTTGTTTGAGGCCAATCATCGGCATTGACGTCGGGCGAAAGGACGCTAGAATCACCGGCTCTAGCCCCATTTCGCAAGATTTCTTGCTAGAGCCGGCGGCTCTACGAACTTTTCTCGCGAAAGGAAGCAAGAGCCGCAGGCTCTAGCCACTCGTCGGGAAAAAGGACGCAAGAGCCGCAGGCTCTAGCTACTCGTCGGGCGAAAGGATGCAAGAGCCGGCGGCTCTGGTTACTCGTCGGGAGAAAGGAAAGTGTCGAAAAGTGTATCCAGGAACCGCTTTTATGTGTCAATTTATGTATCTTTGTGGAAATATTATCTGCAGAAAAATGTATAATCGAGATGAAACGGTTTGCTTTACAAAAACTTATAGATTGGAAGAACGACGCCCACCGAAAGCCGCTCATCCTTAACGGTGCCCGGCAAGTCGGCAAGACTTGGCTACTCAGGGAGTTTGCCCGGACGGAATACAAGAAAGAGGCGTATGTGATATGCCGCAAGAACGACCTGGCCCGCCAATTATTCAGGCAAGATTTCAATATCGATCGGATTTTGCGCGGTTTACGCGCCTTGACCTCGACAGACATCACTCCTGGCGACACGCTCATCATCCTCGATGAAGTGCAAGATATCCCCGAAGCCTTGGAAGCCTTGAAATATTTCAAAGAGGAAGCGCCGGACTATCATATAGCCGTGGCGGGTTCCCTTTTGGGCATCTCGCTGCACGAGGATGTCTCCTATCCGGTTGGCAAAGTGAACGTGCTCAATCTGTATCCCATGAATTTCGAGGAATTTCTGATAGCCAAAGGCGAAGAAGAGGCCTGCAAGATACTGATGCAACGAGATTTCGATACGACTAACTTGCTGCATGACAAATATATCGACCTGCTGCGCCAATACTACTATGTGGGCGGAATGCCGGAAGCCGTCCTCAGCTACGTAGAGACTAATGCCTTACAAGATGTACGGCGCATCCAATTGGAAATACTGCAAGGCTACGAACTTGATTTCTCGAAACATGCGCCCCGAGAACAAGTTCCCCGAATCCGGATGGTTTGGAACAGTGTCCCCTCTCAATTGTTCAAAGAGAATAAAAAATTCATTTACGGAGCTTTGCGAAAAGGGGCACGAGCCAATGATTTCGAACTGGCTATTCAGTGGCTCGTCAATTCCGGGCTGTTGTATAAGGTTCCCCGATGCACCAAACCCGCACTGCCGCTGCATATCTATGAAGACTTGGCGGCATTCAAACTTTATATGGTCGATATCGGACTGATGGGGGCTATGGTGAAGACAGACCCTGCCCAGATTCTGATAAAGAACGATATATTCAAAGAATACAAAGGGGGGATGACCGAGCAATATGTGCTTCAAGAGATGAAAAGCAAGGGGATAGACCCTATCTATTATTACAACACCGATAGCTCCCGGCTTGAACTGGATTTTATCATCCAACGGGGGACGGAAATGATTCCCATCGAGGTAAAGGCAGAAGGCAATGTCAGAGCCAATTCATTAACGAAGTTCCTGAGCAATACGCCGGACTTGCAGGCGGAACGCTACTCCATGTTGCCTTATAAAGTCCAGAATAACCTCACGAACATTCCGCTTTATGCCGTATAAACCCGGGGATGCGGACGCTCTCATCCGCCCACCCCATCATCTCCCTATCCCCCCGGCTGTCTCCATACGCCACCACATAGTAGGCGGAGCGGAGGGGATAGATGGCGCGGAGGCGGCGGACTTTCTCGGCTCCGTAGCAGTTGGGCGTGCGGAAATGGCCGGTAAGTCGTGCGTCGCGGATTTCTAACTCGGTGGCTATGACGCGCTCGAAGCCTTGATGGAGTGCCCACGACCGTATCCAGCGGTCGATGGAGGCGCTGACGATGCAAAGACGGGCACCTTCAGCTCGCTGCCTATCGACTTCGCGCAGCATCTCGGGACGTAAGAGGGCAGGCAGGCGGAGGTGGCAGAAGTCGGAGCAGTATGCCTCGAAGCGACGCTCGTCCATGCCTCGAAAGAAGTGGGAAAAGACTTGCTGCTTGGCTTTTCCGTTCGGATAGAGGCGGAGTTTCATCAGAATAAGAAGGGGAGAAAAGAGGAGCAGCCCGGCGTAGAGACGACCTGAGCCGAAGCAGAAGCGGATGAACTCGAGGAACGTGTCCCGCCTCGTCAGCGTCCCGTCGAAATCAAAGAGAGCCAAACGAATCTTCCCGTCCATCAGCTATAAATGATTATGCCAAAGACCAAGAGCCAGCCGGCAATGGCAAACTGCACGAAGCGGTCGTGCAACAAGATGCGTGTCGGACTCCCGCTCTCGTTATCGACCAGCGTCCGTTGCAAGTAGCGCAAGATGCCGAGGAGGACAAAGAGGCTCGTAACATACAGATAATCCGTTCCCAACCGACGGATGACCGAATCGGAAACGGTGTACATGATATACGACACCATCAGTACCGTAGCGACAATCACCAGCGCGGCGTCGAGGAAAGTCCGGTTCAAGCGTTCGGTATTCCGCCGCATCGCAACGCCGGTTTTCTCGAAAAGCAACACGTCGTCGCGCCTCTTGGCCAAGGCCAGGAAGAGGGCGAGCAGGAAGGCAATCATCACCACCCAATGCGACAAAGGCGCCCCCGTAGCGAAGGCCCCCGCCATGATGCGAAAGACAAATCCGAGCGCGATAACGAAAACATCGACTATCGCTACCCGCTTCAGTCCGAAGCAGTAAGCAATATTCAGCAGTACATAGAGGACAATGATTCCCACCGCCTCCGCCCCCGGCAACATGAGCGCCGAGAGCAAGAACGCAGCGGCGATGAGCACCGCCATCCAAGCTGCCGCCTGCGCCTTCGTCAGCGCACCGCTCGCCACCGGCCGGCGACACTTGACGGGGTGTTGCCGGTCGGCTTCGGCGTCGCAGATGTCGTTCAGACAGTAGATTCCGCTGGCGGCAAAAGAGAAAGCAAGGAAGGCCACCACAGCCCCCGCCAACTTCCCGCCGTCGAATAGCTCTCCGTTGAAGAATAGCGGGATGAAGACAAAGAAATTCTTTGCCCAATGGGTCGGACGGAGGAGGGTGATGACTTCTTGCCCGTTCATCTACGTTCTATTTCTTATAGTTTTTACGTAAAGATACCGTTGATTCAGTGGGGAAATCGTCTGGCACAGCTTGGGTTACAGCTCCCGTCGCCGCCCATTCGCTTCCGCGCAGAAGGAGAACCTGGAAGCCGGTGCACTGCATGGCAGGATTATTCTCAAGACTTTCGCCGGCATGACCAAGCATGAGGTGGAAGATGCGCGCCTTGCCGTAATCGACAGTGAAGACGAGCGGTTCCTCCCGCCCGGACCCCCCGGTACTCTTCTCTGAGAAAGCAGAATAGAGCAGGTCTTTGACATTTCCCGGCCCGCGCATACGGTCGTAAAGTTCATCCTGAGCGTGTTTCCAGCGCGTGGGCAGACCCTTCATCACAGGATGTTGAGCATCGCGACCATTCAGGACATACTCATGCTGACGCCCGTGCGAACCGCCGACACCCGCAGAGTAATCCTTAACCAACTGTCCGTCTTTCCAATAAACGTAGGGGCCGGAGTTCTCGTCGCGGTTTTCCCAACCGCCAAGGGCACATATCTGATTGAAAGCCGGCCAGTTGGAGAAAGCATTGTCGGCGGCATGGTAGATGACGACGCCCCCGCCGTTGCGGACAAATTCGAGGAAGCCGTCGTTCGTTTCCTTCGGCCAGGCATCGCCGTTATAGTCCAGCACAACCAGTAGATAGGGCTTGAAGTCGAGGACGAAACCCGACATATCTTGTCCCGCCGAGGGCGAGATGGCCAGATCAACATCGAATAAGCCGGAATTTTCCAAGATTTGCTCGATGGCAACGTGGCTGACCTTCCAGTTATGGTTGTTCTGCCCCGTAATAATCAATGTCTTGATGGGTTGAATCGCAAAAGCGGCACAGCAAAGGCAGCAGGCCGCGAGAAGGAAAATAGATTTCCTGAAGATGGAGTGTTTCATGTGATTTGAAGATTTAAATGTTATTGTTTGAAGTACCGTCCGCCGATACTTGAAGAAGTAGTTTCCGATACTTGAGCATCTGTCCACGGATAGATGAGCATCTGTCCACAGATAGATGAGCATCTGTCGGAAACTACTTGCTCAAGTATCAGAAACTACCTCTTCAAGTGTCAGCAGACGGATGAAGAGCTATCCCAAAATTTATCCGTTCATCGAAGCAAGGAACTCGGCATTGTCCACCGTCTGTTCGAGCTGCTTCTTGACGAACTCCATCGCTTCGATGGAATTCATGTCGGAGAGGTATTTGCGGAGAATCCACATACGGTTGCGCGTCGTCTCGTCTTGGAGCAAATCGTCGCGGCGCGTGCTGGATGACATGATATCCACAGCCGGGAAGATGCGCTTGTTCGAGAGCTTGCGGTCGAGTTGCAGTTCCATATTGCCGGTACCTTTGAATTCTTCGAAGATTACCTCGTCCATCTTCGATCCGGTCTCGATCAAAGCCGTGGCGAGGATTGTGAGACTACCCCCATTCTCGATATTACGGGCAGCCCCGAAGAAACGCTTAGGCTTCTGAAGTGCATTCGCATCCACACCCCCGGAGAGCACCTTGCCGGAAGCCGGCTGAACGGTATTGTAGGCACGCGCCAGACGCGTGATGGAGTCGAGCATGATGACGACGTCGTGGCCACATTCTACCATACGTTTCGCCTTGTTGAGCACAATCTCGGCAATCTTTACGTGGCGTTCGGCCGGCTCATCGAAAGTCGAAGCGATGACTTCGGCATCGACACTGCGAGCCATATCGGTAACTTCCTCGGGACGTTCGTCAATCAGCAGGATAATCATATAGACCTCCGGATGGTTCGCCGCGATAGCATTTGCGATATTCTTGAGCAGTACCGTCTTACCGGTTTTCGGAGGAGCCACGATCAGACCACGTTGTCCCTTGCCTATCGGAGAGAAAAGATCCACGAGGCGAACAGCAGTTCTATCGTCCACCTTTGCGGAACGACGTTCACAAAGCATGAACTTCTCGTCGGGGAAGAGAGGGGTAAGATGTTCGAAGGGGACGCGGTCGCGGACTTCCTCCGGCGTGCGACCGTTAATCCGGTCCACCTTAACCAGCGGGAAATACTTCTCGCCCTCTTTCGGGGGACGAATGGAACCCTCCACAACATCTCCGGTCTTGAGTCCGAAGAGCTTTATTTGAGACTGGGAGACGTAAATATCATCGGGCGACGTGAGGTAGTTGTAGTCCGAAGAACGGAGGAAGCCGTAGCCGTCGGACATCATCTCTAAGACGCCGGTGCCGGTGAGGATGCCGTCGAAGTCGTATTGTTTTTCTTGCGGCTGGTTGTTATTATTGGAATTATTGTTGTTGCTGTTATTGTTGTTATTATTGTTCTTACTGTTCTTGTTTTGGTTCTGGCGGTTGTTGTTATTGTTGCTATTGTTATTATTGTTGTTATTGGCCGGAGCATTTTGTTCCTGCTCTTGGTTATTGTTGTTCTGAGCGGCTTTCTTTTCTTGCTTAGGAGCGGGAGTGAAAGGGATGATCTGGTCCAACACCGACTTCGTATCGCGATGACGGAAGACAAGACGCTTCGGCTCATCCTCTTGCTTGGAAACCGTATCGATGACGACATCCGAAGGAACAGGCTTCTCTTCCTCGGCCGGTTCATCCTCTACAGGGAATTCCGGGACGACGGGAGGCAAGAGAGGTTTTTCCTCAACCGGAACACTGTTGTTATCACTCTTATCAGTTGTATTATTGGCCTGGGGAGCAACTTCAGCCTCCTTCACCATATCCGGAACGCTCGGAGCTTCCGGAGCCTTGTTTTCTTCAATCATTGTATCCGTAGTTGTATTTGTCTGTTTTTCCCGTTTTTCGCGGGTCTTTTTCTTTCGTTCGGGTTGTTGTTCGGGAGTTAATGACGTTGTCGTTTCGGTCAAGGTATCAGACTCAATTATAGCGGGAGCCGGTAGGATAGGAAGAGAAGGTTCAGCAGGAGACTCCGGTGCGGCCTTTTTCTTCGAACGACTCTTTCGTTCAGCCCTTTTTATCTCCTTTTCCTTCGCTTTTTCAACCTGGATACCCGCCAGAGAAATAGCTTGTTCGTCCAGAATCTTATAAACTAATTCTTCTTTTTTATACGAACGAACCTTTTTAATACCTAATTCCTCCGCGATGCCTTGCAACTCGGGAAGAAGTTTTTCATTTAGTTCGAGAATATTGTATTTCTGCATATTTGTGAGAAAAGATAATATTTAATGTGAATTTAGAGTGCCGTAAAGAAGCACTCCTGTGGAGTAAGATGACGCAAAAGTAAAGATTTTTTTTAAACCGGACTATCTTTTTCCTTGAAATTTTATCTGCAACACGCTTTTTGTCTTGGAATCCACACGGAAACGATTATCGGCTCGTTCATTGACTATCCAGGCAATCTTATCGCCACATGTCAATACCCAAGCCTCTTCTTTCTGAACCCGATTGTACTTCCGGTCTGTGAAATAATCGCTCAATTTCTTACGGCCACTCATGCCGAAAGGGACAAACCAATCGCCTTTTTCCCAGCGCCGTAAGGTAAATGCACCCGAGAGTTTGCCTAAATCCAAATAGGCAATGGAACGGTCTTTATCGAAAACAAAGGACTTAGGATCATAATCGTCAATTCGGGTGAAGCTCAAAGAGATGGGCAAACCTTTAGCGGGTTGCGTCCAATCTACTTGATATTCTTCTTTTTCCCCCTCTCCCATCTGCCGAGAAGATAGTTGCAGATAGCCGCGAGCCGTTACAATCCGCCATTCCTCTGAAGCAAACCATCTGCCCGGCTCTTTCTCCAAAGCTGCAAACACATCGGCACATACCAAGCGGGAGAAGCCGTATGGACGTAGCATTTCATAGAGCAAGGTTTCCGGAGCGGGATAGGACAACAAGACTTGTGTATTCAACCTATCTCCTACCCATACTTGCCTCCGAACTTCTTCTACCATATAGGAATAGATAGCCTCAGCATCCGCCAGGTGTTCTGCCGTGCGAGCGATTGTCAGCCTTGCCGCAGGATTAATTTCTTCCATGGCCGGGAGCAAACGCATCCGGATGAAATTCCGAGTATATTCGGTAGAAAAGTTTGTGGAATCCGAGACGAAAGCCAAGCCTTCCTTAGCCAGCCAAACCTCTATCTCTTTCCGACTTACGCATAACAACGGGCGAACGACATGTCCATTCTTCGGACGTATCCCCGTCAATCCCCGCAGACCACTTCCCCGCACCAGATTCATCACGACGGTTTCCACACTATCATCCCGATGATGGGCTACCGCAATAGCCTGTGCCCCTTCCCGCTTGCGCTGCTCTTCAAACCAAGCATAGCGCAAATCGCGAGCTGCCATCTCTATGGATACGTGATGCTCGGATGCATATTTACGTGTGTCAAAATCTATCTTTAGAAAGGGGATAGATAGTTTTTCCGCAAACTGCCGGGCAAAGACTTCGTCCCGCATCGACTCTTCTCCTCGCAAATGGAAGTTACAATGCGCCGCGATACAAGGATAGCCCAAGCGGACCAGAACCGAAAGCAAAGCTACGGAATCGGCTCCCCCGCTCAAGCCTACCAATATCGGCGAACCATCGTCTCGGAGCAACCGATGCTTCTCGATGTAAGTACGGATTGTGTGTAGCATATATTATATAAAGGTATAGGGACCGGTTAATAAGAAACAAGTTGACAACGCTCATTGCTAAGCACTGCCAACTTGCCTTTCTAAACAGATACTGAATCCACTTATTCTTCTACGCCTGCCAATTCAGGGTCTATCATAATGCGACCGCAATATTCGCAAACGATAATCTTCTTACGCAATTTAATATCCAGTTGTTTCTGAGGCGGAATCTTGTTAAAGCAACCACCGCAAGCATCGCGCTGGATATAAACCACCGCCAAACCATTGCGGGCACCTTTGCGGATGCGCTTGAAGGCATTCAGCAAACGCGGTTCGATTACGCTCTCCAGCTTCTTGGCTTTCTCGCGCAAGTTCTCTTCGGTTTGCTTTGTCTCGGCGATGATTTGATCCAATTCGCCTTTCTTCTGAGACAAATCTGCCTTGCGGCCTTCCATTCTTTCCTTTAACTCAACGATATCTTTCTTCTTCTTGTCAATCGCTTCGTTGAACTCGCGAATCTTCTTCTCCGCGAACTCGATTTCCAAACCTTGGAATTCGATTTCCTTCGACAAATTATCAAATTCACGATTGTTACGCACATTGTCCAGTTGTGCCTTGTATTTTTCAATCAAACCGGATGATTCCGTGATTTTATGTTTCTGTTCGCTGACAGAAGCCTCATATTGTTTGATTTCAGACTGATAGTTCTGCAGACGAGTTTCCAGTCCGGCAATCTCGTCTTCCAGGTCTTGCACCTCCAACGGAAGTTCGCCACGGAGCGTTCTAATCTTATCAATCTCAGTCATTGTCTTCTGGAGTTGATACAAAGTAGAAAGCTTTTCCTCAACCGTGTATTCCTTTTCAGCTGATTGTTTCTCTGTAGCCATTCTCTATAAATATTTTACTGGGTTTGAATTAACATTCGAAAAAAGTACGGCAAAGGTAGGGAATTTTTTCGAAATAATGGAATAAAAGATATCTTTTGTACAAACTTCCGACTCGTAATGCCCGATTACGGCCAGCAGGATGCGGTCTTCCACGTCATAGAAGTCGTTGTACTTTGCCTCGCCTGTAATGAAAACATCCGCCCCGTATGCGATAGCGTCGTTAATCAGGAAGGCTCCGCTCCCCCCGCATATCGCCACCTCGCGGATAGGATTGCCCGTCAAAGCCGAATACTTCACGCAACCGACATGGAACAAGTCTTTGATTCGTTGCAGGAAAGCCAGTTCTTCTTCCTCCTCGGGCAACTCCCCGACGACACCCGAACCGGCCTGCTCCCACGAGTTCTCCAACCGATAGAAGTCGAACGCCGGCTCTTCGTATGGATGCACCGAGAGCAACGCCCGGAGCACCGTCCCTTTCCGATAAGCAGGAAGAATCGTCTCAATACGCACTTCGCTTTCCGTATGTAGCTCTCCGACCTCTCCGCAGAACGGATGGCATCCCTCGCCAGCCCGGAACGTTCCCGTCCCGTGAAGGTTGAAACTCGAGGAATCATAATTGCCAACCTTTCCGGCTCCGGCATTGAACAAGGTTGTCCGTACCAAGTCGGCATGGCTCTCCGGCACGAAGGTTACCAGCTTGAGCAACGCATCCTTCTGCGGACTGAGTATGCGGACATTCTGCAATCCAATCAGTTCCGCCAGACGGTAGTTCACGCCCCCGACGGCATTGTCCAAGTTCGTATGGGCAGCATACACCACCAAGTCGTACTTGCACGCCTTCATCATGCACCGCTCGATATAGTTCCGCCCCGTCAGCGACTTAAAGGAACGGAAGGCCAGCGGATGGTGTGCAATAATCAAGTTGCAGTTTTCCTCTATCGCCTCGTCAATAACTTCCTCGGTTACATCGAGACAGAGTAAGGCGCCGGTAGCCTCTTGATTCACGTCGCCCACCTGCACCCCGGCATTATCGAAACTCTCTTGCAAC
The DNA here is from genome assembly GCA_944325345.1 of uncultured Parabacteroides sp. GTDB lineage: Bacteria > Bacteroidota > Bacteroidia > Bacteroidales > Tannerellaceae > Parabacteroides. Next base: position 7,102 of record CALUZV010000033.1, on the reverse strand, counting down.
GGGAGGGGAGCATACAGCTCTATCTCCCGGATGATGTCTTTTATCTTTAACATAGGCTTAAATCTTTTCCTTACTACGGCAAAGTTACTCTTTTCCCCCTTACAATAAATGCCTTTCCCCCGACTTTTTATCGAATAGGTACCGAGATAAAGTTTCTTTTGTCTCGACATAAACTCAAAACGACAGTGTCGTTTGTACAGACGACTGTGTTGTTTTTACAAACGACAGTGCTGTTTATACAAACGACACTGTCGTTTAAAGTTTATCTCCCGACCTATCGACTTTTTTCTCCCGAGGGAGACAACTTTTCCCCTAATTGTATTACTTTTGTCCTTACATTATATAAATAGGCGACATATATGAAAGGCATAGTTTTGGCGGGAGGCTCGGGAACGCGGCTCTACCCGATAACAAAAGGAGTCTCCAAGCAACTCCTTCCCATCTTCGACAAACCGATGGTTTACTACCCCATCTCGGTGCTGATGCTTGCGGGCATCCGGGAGATTCTGATTATATCCACCCCGCAAGACCTGCCCAGTTTCCGGCGGCTGCTGGGCGACGGCTCCGACTGGGGTGTACGGTTCGAATACGCCGAGCAGCCATCGCCCGACGGGTTGGCGCAGGCATTTATCATTGGCAAAGAGTTTATCGGCACAGATTCCGTCTGCCTGGTCTTGGGCGACAATATCTTTTACGGACAAAGTTTCACGGCGATGCTGACGGAGAGCGTCCGGACGGCAAAGGAAAAAGGCTTGGCTACCGTGTTCGGATATTATGTTACCGACCCGGAGCGATACGGTGTCGTGGAGTTCGATGCCCAAGGGAATGCGCTCCACATCGAAGAGAAACCGAAGCAGCCGCGTTCGAATTATGCCGTAGTCGGACTATACTTCTATCCGAACAGTGTGGTACAAATCGCCGAAGGGATAAAGCCGTCGGCACGCGGGGAATTGGAAATCACCTCGGTCAATCAAGCCTATCTGGAGCAATCGAAGCTGAGGGTGCAACTGCTGGGCCGAGGTTTCGCTTGGCTGGATACGGGGACACACGATTCTTTGTCGGAAGCCTCGACCTTTATCGAAGTCATCGAGAAGCGGCAAGGACTGAAAGTTGCCTGCCTGGAAGAGATAGCTTATCGGAACAGATGGATTGACTCCAAGCAATTAAACCGACTGGCCGAACCGATGTCCAAGAACCAGTACGGACAATATTTAAAGAAATTGGCAAAAGAAAAGGATGAATTATTTTGAACATATTTCTAAACAAAATCAGAAATTACTTGTTTTAGTAGTAAAAGGGACATAAATTTGCCCCCGTTTAGATGAACATATTTTGTGTTATAAAAGAATTTGTTTAATTAAAAGTTTATTGAATATGAAAATCAGGGCTTTATTTTTAGCGTTATTGGCAGGTTGCTTCGTAACGGCATCTGCTCAGGAATTTCAACCGCAGGTTGGATTCAGTACTGAAAAAGGTTACAAGACGAATTTCAAAAAGAACAAAGCAAAGGATAACTGGTTTATCTCTATTGCCGGTGGTGCAAGTATCTTGATGGGCGACCAGAATAGTGAAGCTGATCTGGGCAGCCGTTGGAACTTTGCTCCTCAACTCTCTTTTGGTAAGTGGTTCAATCCATATTTGGCGTTCCGCGCACAGTTCAACGGCGGTATCTTGCACGGATTTGAAAACGAAGGTGCAACCATCATGCAACACAACCGTTACTTTGCAGCTCATGCAGACTTGTTGTGGGATGTAACCAACTTCTGGGGACCGTATAACGAGAAACGCGTATTCCGTTTGATTCCTTGGGTCGGTCTCGGTTATGCACAGCGCTTCAAGACGACGGAATCTGTTGAACGTGCAAGAACAGAATCTCCGACGTTGAACTTCGGTGTCTTGATGGCATTCCGTGTTAGCAAGCGTGTCGATATCAATGTTGAAGCTCAAGGTTCGTTGCTGAACGAAGAATTCAACCGCGTTTCGATGAATCACCTGACAGACGGTATCGCTCAGGTAAGTGCAGGTTTGACTTTCAAATTGGGCAAGACCGATTTCGAAGTTCTCGAGCCGATGGATTACGATTTGTTGAACGATTTGAACAGCCAAATCAATGCATTGCGTGCTGAAAACGACGAATTGAGCAAGCGTCCTGAATCTTGTCCGGAATGCAAGGAAACGGTTACTGAAGTCGTTAATCACGTAATCGACAATGTGGTATTCTTCCGCATCAACAGTTCGAAGATTGACAAGAACCAGCACATTAATATCTACAACACGGCTGAATACATCAAGGCTAACAATACACCTATCAAGGTTATCGGTTACGCCGACAAGAACACAGGTAAGGCAGACTACAACATGCAGTTGTCTGAAAAACGTGCTAAGGCCGTTGCTAAGGAGTTGATGGAGAAATACGGTATCCCGTCTGACCAAATCACGGTAGAATGGAAGGGTTGCGAAGAACAACCGTACGGCGAAAATAGCTGGAACCGTGTTGTTATTATGAGCGCAGACAAATAATTGCACCATAAATTGATAAAAAGGCTGCACTTTCGAGTGCGGCCTTTTTTATTTGGGATAAAAGTACTACATTTGTGAATATTTAAACTCGCAGATAATGAATTCGAACAACAGATATGGATATTTAATACGCTGGTTGATAGGGATTGGAGATTTAATCGTATTAAACTCCGTATTCTTTTTAGTGTATAAAGAATTGGGGGCTATATACGTAGGTGCTATCACGCATAGTATGCGGGAAGTATTATTGCTCCTGAACTTCTGTTATTTCTTATCCTTGTATTTTGTCCCGATACAACTACACTATTCCATCGTCTTCATTGACAAGATTGTCCAACGTGCGGTTACGTTGGTAACAACCCATATATTCCTCTTTGCTACCTGCCTAATATTCCTCAATGTAGGAGATGTTTTAGCCACATTCCTATTAGTCTATTATCTCTCTACCGCCGTCATCTTTTCTCTTTGGCGCGTATTCGTGCGCCTTTTATTGAAATGGTATCGACGGAAAGGATATAATTTCAAGAAAGTTATCATCGTCGGGGCCGGAAAGAACGGGATGGATTTGTACCATGTCATGAAGGACGACTTATCCTACGGTTTCAATATCCTGGGATTCTTCGACGATAATCCCGCCCTCGCCGCAAGCCTACCTAACTTGTTGGGCACAACTGCTAACGTCGAAGAATATGCTCTGGCACATGGTGTGGACGAGATTTATTGTACTTTGCCCGGAACAAACGACGAGAAGATTGCCCGCCTACTCAACTTCGCGGACAAGCACATGATTCGTTTCTTCATCGTCCCTGAGTTTTACCGAAATGTCAAGAAGAGCCTCGTGATGGAGGTTCTGGAATCTGTACCTCTGCTGACAATACGCCGCGAACCTTTGCAGGCTGTCTATAACCGGATACTGAAACGCTCCTTCGATATCGTTTTCTCTTTGGTAATCCTCGTTACCGTATTCCCGATTATGTACATCATCATCGGCATCCTCATCAAGCTAAGTTCCCCCGGCCCTATCCTTTTCAAACAGAAGCGGACGGGTTTGTACGGCCATGACTTCGAATGCTATAAGTTCCGGACGATGAAGGTCAATGCGGAAGCCGATACGAAGCAGGCCATCAAAGACGACCCGCGCAAAACCAAAATCGGGAACTTCCTCCGCAAAACGAATCTCGACGAGTTCCCCCAATTTATTAATGTATTAAAGGGCGACATGTCCGTCGTGGGTCCCCGCCCCCACATGCTGAAGCATACCGAGCAATACTCCGCTTTGATTGATAAATACATGGTTCGGCACTTGGTTAAACCCGGCATCACGGGCTGGGCGCAAGTTACCGGCTATCGCGGCGAAACGAAGACCTTGGAACAGATGGAAGGCCGTGTCAAACGTGATGTTTGGTACATCGAAAACTGGACTTTCTTCCTGGACCTGAAAATCATCGTCGTTACGTTGCTGAACATGTCTCGCGGAGAAAAGAACGCCTATTAGTAACTCATATTGGTTTTTGTGTTATCTTTGCAGCCGCAATGGGAAGAATAATAGCAATAGATTATGGCAGAAAACGTACCGGCCTTGCCGCAAGCGATACGTTGCAAATGATAGCTAACGGCTTAGGTACCGTACCGAGCGGAGAGGTTGTCCAATACTTGTCCGACTATGTCCGCAAGGAACCGGTCGATACCTTCGTTGTCGGTCTGCCCAAACAAATGAACAACGAGCCTTCGGAAAACATGAAGTATGTCGAAGCTTTTGTCTCCCATCTAAAACGAATAATCCCCAATATCCCTGTAGTTTATTACGACGAACGCTTTACTTCGGTCTTGGCCCACCGCGCAATGATCGACGGTGGCCTGAAGAAGAAGAAGCGGCAAGACAAAGGGCTGGTTGATGAGATTAGCGCAGTGATAATCTTGCAGGCGTATATGGAAAGTAAAAAATATCAATTATAATATGATTTTACCCGTATATTTATATGGTCAGCCTGTCTTGCGGAAAGAGGCTGAAGAGGTTCCGAAGGACTACCCGGACTTGAAACAATTGGTAGCGAATATGTTTGAAACGATGTACAAGGCTGAGGGCGTCGGCTTGGCTGCCCCGCAAGTCGGCCTTTCCCTGCAACTGCTGGTTATCGACGCTGACGAATTGAAGCGCGACTATCCGGAATGCAAGGGCTTCAAACGCACGATGATTAATCCCGTCTTTCTGGAGAAGAGCGAAGAAACGGTTGCCCTCGAGGAGGGTTGCCTCAGTTTGCCGGGCATCCACGAGAAGGTGGCGCGCTCGGTCCGTATCCGTGTGAAATATTGGGACGAGAATTGGACGGAGCACGAGGAAGCGCTCGAGGGTTTCGCCGCCCGCGTCGTCCAGCACGAGTGCGAGCATCTCGGCGGCCACGTCTTCATCGACAATATCTCTGCTATCCGCAGGCAGTTAAACAAGAGCAAGTTGAATAATATTATTAAAGGTACAGCCCGTTGTTCTTACCGGACGAAGGCTGTAGGTAAATAATTTATTGTATTATGACAGAGTTGAACAAAAACATCCAGGCACTTCGAGAGAAGAAAGCGGTCGTTGAAATGGGTGGCGGCGAGGCTGCCATCGAGAAGCAAATTGCCATGGGCAAGATGACGGCGCGCGAACGTATCCTCTCCCTGCTGGACAAGAATTCTTTTCACGAGTACGACATGTTCGTCAAGCACGACGGTCGCGATTTTGGCATGGACAAGAAAGACCTTCCGGGTGATGGTGTAGTTACGGGTACGGGTACGATTTTCGGTGCCCCGGTCTGCATCTACGCGCAAGACTTCACGGTGGCCGGCGGTTCGCTGGGTCTCCAACACGCCCGCAAGATTACCAAGATTATGGATCATGCGCTGAAGATGAAATGCCCGATTATCGGTATCAACGATTCCGGTGGCGCCCGTATTCAGGAGGGTGTCGGCGCGTTGGCCGGCTACGGCGAAATCTTCTACCGCAACACCATCGCGTCTGGCGTTATCCCGCAGATTTCCTTGATTCTCGGCCCGTGTGCCGGCGGCGCGGTTTATTCTCCGGCGCTGACCGACTTCGTATTCGTGGTTGAAAATATCTCGAAGATGTTTATCACCGGACCGAACGTCATCAAGACGGTTCTGGGCGAGGACATCTCGATGGAAGACCTCGGCGGCGCGCGCGTCCACGCCGAAACGACAGGTAACGCGCATTTCTACGCCAAGAGCGAGCAGGAATGCTTCGATCAGGTGAAACGTCTGGTCAGCTTCATCCCCTGGAACAACCAGCGTCGTGCCAAGGCTTTCGAGCCAAAGGAGCCGTCGGCCGTGATGAACATCGAAGAGGTGGTTCCGTCCGACCCGAAACAGCCCTACGACGTGCGTGATATTATTAAATGTATCGTTGATGATTCCGACTTCCTCGAAATCCAGGAGATGTGGGCATCGAACATCGTCATCGGCTTCGGCCGCATGGGTGGCGAGACGGTGGGCTTCGTAGCCAACCAGCCGATGGTTCTCGCCGGTGTCTTGGATTGCGACAGCGCAGACAAGGCTGCACGCTTCATCCGCTTCTGCGACTCATTCAATATTCCTATCATCACGCTCGAGGACATGCCGGGCTACCTGCCGGGTGTGGATCAGGAACACGCCGGCGTCATCCGCCACGGCGCGAAGGTGCTCTACGCCTACTCCGAGGCGACCGTGCCTAAGATTACGGTCATCCTCCGCAAGGCTTACGGCGGCGGTTATATCGCCATGAACTCCCGCCACTTAGGTGCCGATTTCGTCTTCGCTTGGCCGAGCGCCGAAATCGCCGTCATGGGTCCCGAGGGCGCAGCCAACATCATCTTCCGCAAGGAAATCATGGCTGCCGAAGACCAAGAGGCTATGCGCCAGGAAAAAGTGAAAGAATATACCGAGAAGTTCGCCAACCCGTATGTCGCAGCCGCACGCGGCTTCATCGATTCCGTCATCGAACCGAAGGAAACCCGCGCCCTCCTGCTCCATGCGTTGAAATTCTCCGAGTCCAAAGAGGAATTCCGTCCGGCCAAAAAGCACGGCCTTCCTCCGTTCTAAAACAGTGATTTATCATGGAAAAAGAACAGAAAGAACTGGTCGATTTCGTAGTTACCGCACGCAAGTACAAGACTACGCTGACCGAGAAATATAAAAACCGCCCCGTCTGGAAGAAGCCCTACGCCGGCGACGTCATCTCCCATCTCCCCGGCTCCATCGTGGAAGTCGAGGTCAAGGAAGGCGACCACGTCGAGGCAGGACAGCTCCTCCTCATCCATCAGGCGATGAAGATGTTGAACCGGGTCGTCGCCCCCATCGCGGGCACGGTCTCGGTAGTCAATGTCCACGTCGGGGAACATATTCCAAAAGACCATTTGATGGTGAAAATTGAAGCATAACGATTGCGGGGCTGCGGCGGAAACGACGCGGCCCCGTTTCTTTTTTGCTCCTTTGAAACGCTATGCCGGAAAACATCAACATAGTATTTTATCCCCAAAAAACTATGTCGTAAAATGCAGCATAGTTTTTCAGACCCAAAAAACTATGTCGTAAAATGCAGCATAGTTTT
>CALUZV010000032.1 GCA_944325345.1 uncultured Parabacteroides sp. | reverse complement strand
AAACCCCATAAATCATTAACTTTCAATCATATTTCCGTGATTTGCTCAGTATCTCACTTTTTTGTATTATCTTTGCACCAGTAAATAATAAACAGCATGATTGTAACTTTCGACAAGGAATATTTGCGTGAACTTTATGAAAGGGGAAAAGGTGATAAAAAACACCGCTTTCAGCCCGACATCGTGAAGCGATACCAAAAACGCATAGACACGCTTAAACGAGCCTTAAACATCGAAGAATTGTTCACAATCCATTCTCTCAATTACGAAGTGTTGAAAGGCGACAAGGCTGGCATTTCATCCATAAGGGTAAATGACCAATACCGTATCGAATTCACTGTGTCAGACCAAGATTCTGAAACGATTGTTTACATCTGCAACATATTGGAATTGTCAAATCATTATAAATAAATCAGCTATGGTTACGATCAAAGGAATAGACCCCAAAATGATTGCCAACAACCTTGAACCGTCTGAACCGACACATCCGGGCGAACTGCTTAAAGAGGAAATCGAATACCGGGGTATTTCACAAAAGAAGTTGGCGAAAGAAATAGGCATCTCTTATAAAGTCTTAAATGACATTTTGAATTGCCGCCGGCCTATTACCACAAACACTGCTTTACTTGTGGAAGCTGCCTTGGGAATCCCTGCGCACATCCTTACCGGGTTGCAGATGGATTACAATATGCAGACCGCCAAGAAGGACAAGTCGTTCATGGAGCGGCTTGCAAACATAAGGAAGATTGCGGCTGTGCTTTAATAATTCCGGTATGCGGACGATTAAAATATAGCCGCACCACCGACCGTCGTGAGCCGCATCACAAAATTTTTACAACAAAAAAGGCGTTTCCGCCCTCGGAATTTCTTCCAATGGGTCAGGAAACGCCTAGATAACGAAACTACGTTTTTTATTCAACAATTTTTACCCATCCGTATGTATCCGGCTCGTCGCCGTACTGGATAGCGCGGAGTTTGTGATACAATTTTTCGCAGACAGGGCCGGGTTTGCCGTCTTTAGCTATCACATAGTGCTTGTCGGTATCCAAATCGTCGATTTCTGAAATCGGAGCGATAACGGCAGCGGTTCCGCACTCGGCTGCTTCGTCGAACGTAGCGATTTCTTCCAGTGGGATGGGACGACGCTCGACAGTCAAGCCCATATCTTCAGCCAATTGCTGCAGACTCTTGTTCGTAATGGACGGAAGGATAGAGTGTGATTGCGGTGTGATGTAGCTATTTCCCCGTACACCGAAGAAGTTAGCCGGTCCGCACTCGTCGAGGTATTTCTTTTCCTTCGGGTCAAGATATAAAACGGCGGCATAGCCTTTTTCGTGGGCGATTTCGCCGGCTACCAACGAGGCTGCGTAGTTTCCGCCGACCTTGATCGTACCCGTACCATTCGGAGCGGCCCGGTCGTACTCGCGCAGGATACATACTTTCGACGGTTGGAATCCTCCCTTGAAATACGGGCCCACGGGCGTTACAAAAACAACAAACATATACTCCGGAGCCGGTTTCACGCCGACCTGAGCACCTAAACCAAGGAGCAACGGACGGATATACAGCGCAGCGCCGCTCTCGTAAGGCGGGACGAAGCGTCCGTTCAGCTTCACTACCTTACGGACAGCCTCTTCAAACATTTCGACGGGGAATTCGGCCATCTTGATGCCCCGGCAGGAAGATTGCAGACGCTTGGCGTTCTCGTCCATGCGGAAGACACGGACTTTCCCGTCCTTTCCACGGAAAGCTTTCAGTCCTTCAAAGGCTTCCTGGCCGTAGTGAAGGCATGTTGCCGCCATGTGTATGTTGATTATTTCGGAAGAGGATACTTCCAACTCACCCCATTTACCGTCGCGATAATAGCAGCGGATGTTGTAGTCTGTTTTGATATATCCGAAGCCAAGTTCGGACCAATTCAATGTTTCCATGACATTCTTCAATTAGATTTTTATATTTTTCCGGCCGCAAAGATAAGCATAAACAAAAAAATGGACGTATTTTTGCAACACTTTTACAGATAAATTCATCAGACATGAAGAAAGTAATCGATTTAATCAACGAGAGCCGCAGTACCGCCTTCTCGTTCGAGATCTTACCGCCCCTCCGGGGAAATAGCATACAGAAAGTCTATAACGTGATTGACAAACTCCGGGAATTCGACCCGAAATACATCAACATCACCGCCCATCACAGCGAATACATTTATAAAAGCATGCCCGACGGCAGCTTCCAGAAGGTGAATATCCGCAAACGCCCCGGCTCCGTCGCCATCGCCTCCGCCATTCAGAATAAATACGGCATCCCCGCCGTCCCCCACATCATCTGCAAGGGTTTCACCAAGGACGAGACGGAGTATGCGCTGATCGACCTCAACTTCCTCGGCGTCTACAACCTCCTCCTCCTCCGCGGAGACATCAAGACCCTCGAGGTCGAACAGAAACCGGAGCTTTATCACGACCATGCGACCGACCTCCAGCAGCAGGTGAACCGCTTCAACGAGGGTTTCCTCCTCGACGGCTCGCGCATGGAGGGCATCGAGACTCCCTTCTCCTACGGCATGGCCTGCTATCCCGAGAAACACGAGGAGGCCCCGAACATGGATTCCGACATCTTCTATCTCAAGGAAAAAGTCCGCAACGGCGCCGACTACCTCGTTACCCAGATGTTCTTCGACAACGCGAAATACTTCGCCTTCGTCGAGCGTTGCCGCGCCGAGGGCATCACCATCCCCATCATCCCCGGCATCAAGCCTATCGTCTTCCGCAACCAGCTGACGGTCCTCCCGCGCGTCTTCCGCTCCGACATCCCCGAGCCCTTCGCCGCCGAACTTCGCAAGTGCAAGACCGACGACGAGGCCAAGGAGGTCGGTATCGAATGGTCCATCCAGCAATGCAAAGAGCTTATTGCCTACGGAGTCCCCAGCCTCCACTTCTATACGATGATGGCGTCGGAGAGTGTGCGGCGCATCGCGAAAGAAATCTATTAATTGAATGAAGAATGAGGAATGAAGAATGAAGAATGGGATTGTCCCCCCGATTCTTCATTCTTCATTCTTAATTCTTCATTTCCAATCCAGATAATCATGAAAAAAAGACTTCTCATTTTCTCCGCCCTCTGCCTGATGGGCACGGCCAGCCTCCCCGCCCAGGAGCTTAAAGACTGGGCAAACTTTGGTAAGTATGCCGCCGAGAACCAGGCGGTCGAGAAACCGGTCAAAGTCGTCTTCATGGGCAACTCCATCACCGAGAATTGGCGTAACATCGACCCCGATTTCTTCACCCAGAACGGATATGTAGGCCGCGGCATCAGCGGACAAGTCTCTGCGCAGATGCTGATGCGTTTCCGCCCGGACGTCATCGAGTTGCAGCCTCAAATCGTGGTGATTCTCGCGGGGACAAACGATGTCGCGCATAACGACTTCGCGGTTACGCCGCAACAAACCTTCGGCAACATAAAATCAATGGTCGAATTGGCCGAAGCAAACAATATCAAGGTGATTCTTTGCTCCACCATGCCCGCCAGTTCCTTCGGCTGGCATCCGGACATCAAGGACGCTGCGCAAACCATTATCGAGCTGAACAAGCAGGTAAAAGCCTACGCGGAAGCGAAAAATATCCCGTATGTGGACTATCATCGCGCGATGGCGGATGAACATGGCGGTTTGCCTAAAAAATATTCCGATGATGGCGTACATCCAACGCTTGAAGGCTATAAAATCATGGAAGATTTGGTACAAACAGCCATTAGAAAGCTCGAATAAAGGAGGGAAAAAAGAAAATACCTTAGGTAGAGCTATTATTCCCCCAGGGAATATTACTTATACCTTAGGTAGAGCTAATATTCCCCCGGGGAATAACACCTGTACCTTAAGTAGAGCTAATATTCCCTTATACCTTAGGTAGAGGCAAAAATCCTCCAGGGAATAATAGCTCTACCTAAGGTATTCTCATTTTTCCCCCACATGCAAATAGCTTTTTTCAAGATATTCTCCCTTGCGCGCGGCACAAAAAAAGCTCTCCGGGCATGGGAGAGCTTTTTTCAACCAATATTAAAGCCTTTCAGGCGATATTACTGTCCGACATCGTAGAGATTAACCTTTTTATGCCGGCTGATTTGTTTGTCCACCTCGGGGAAATACTTTGCCAGGATGGCATAGAGGCCGGGATCGTAGCGTTTGAGTTCTTCGCGGGTGTTTACCTTGTTGTGCTTGCCGTCGCCATTGTCATTATTGACTTCGGCATTGACGTTGAACCAGTTTTGAACTCCTTCTGCCCAATATTCCTCGATGTTGGTGGAGGCATAGACATTTTTCCAGCGGCCTTTGGAGACAACATCGTCGAGGGCAGCTTGTAATTCGTCGTTGAACTCCGGGTGTATCGGTGCGATGCCCACATTATGAATCGTATGGGCAAATTCATGAATCATAATATCCTCTGCATGATACTTATCGATTTGGTAGGCCAGGATATTCTCCTCTGCGCAGGTCGAGAAGGGCATTTCGAGCGTGCCACCAAGTCCACGAGCGCGGAGGTCCCAATTTATCGTCGTGTCATTGACAAGAAAAGCGTGTTCGGGGATATCCGTAGTACCTTCATAACGCGCCATGATGCCGATGCGGGTGTTGCGGCTCGTGAGCGACTCCATCACGTCGGCAGGAAGGGCTTTCGTCAGGGCATCAAGGCACACGTAGGCAGCATAGAAGCAGCTGTCCGGGACGCGCCAGGAGCTGACGACGTGGATGCCGTTCACGTTCATGTATTTCTTATAAAACGGGTCGAGCTTTAGTTCGGCGGGGGGCGCGGTGATTTCCGGTGTATCCACCAAGGCTAAAACCTCGGATACTTCTTCCACCTGTGCCGGCTGGACCGGTTGCTGCGGCTGTTGGCAAGCCACAAAAACTCCCAAGAGGGGGAGCAAAGAGGGAAATAATGTTTTCATGTTGCTGTATTCGATTAAAAAGTTGATGATTTCTTTCGACTCCAGAGGTTAGACATTTGTTCCAAAGTCAAACCTTTCGTTTCGGGCACCATACGCCAGACAAACAAGGCGGCGATGACGCATATCACACCGTAGAGGCCGTAGGCGAAGCCGGGACTGAACTCGTACAGCGCCGGGAACGTCGAGGATACCAAATAGTTGAATATCCATTGGAAGGCAACGGCGATGGCAACGGCCTGGCTGCGTATCGTATTGGGGAAAATCTCTGAAATCAAGACCCAGCAGATAGGTCCCCACGACATCATGAAGAAGGCGGCATAGACGATAATCGAAAGGACGGGCAGAATCCCCTCGACGTGCAACTCATCACACAGTGCCACGCAGAAAGCACCGATGGCCATCCCGACGGAGCCGACAATCAAGAGCGGTTTGCGCCCGACCTTCTCGACCGTGAAGATGGCGACGAGCGTGAAGACGATGTTCACGCAACCCATGACAACGGTCTGCATCATGCTGTCGCCGCCACCACTGATTTTTTCAAATATACGCGGGGCGTAATAAAGGACAGCGTTGATACCAATCGCTTGTTGGAAGACAGAGAGGAGGATGCCGACGATGACGACGGTTAATCCGTAAGTCAAGAGTTTTTCTTTCTTCTCTTTGGATACAGATTGAATCTCTTTGAGGATGGCGTGGGCGCGTTCTTCCCCATTCACCCGCTTCAAGACGGCGAGGGCAGCCTCGTGCCGCCCGGTCATCACCAGAAAGCGCGGCGTGCGCGGGATAAAAAACAGCAGGATACCGAACAAGGCGGCGGGGACGGCTCCGGAGAGGAACATGTAGCGCCAGCCGTCGGTGATGAGGACTTCTTCCGTGATGCTTGCCTTGATGGAGTAATTGACGAAGTAGACGACAAGCATCCCGAAGATGATGGCGAACTGGTTGCACGAGACTAATTTCCCTCGGATGTCCGACGGGGCAATCTCGGCAATGTACATCGGACAAATCGCCGAAGCAAGGCCGACACCGATGCCGCCGATAATGCGATAAAAGTTAAACATCAGGATTAATGCAAAGGACGTATCCCCTTTTTCGAAAAATGGGAACTCGGGATAGGCTGAGCCTAATGCCGAGAGGAAGAAAAGCAACGCAGCCACGCGGAGCGAATCCCTGCGACCCAGCGAGGAGGCAAAACTCCCCGAAAGCGCGCTACCGATGACGCAACCGATTAATGCGCTCGAAACCGTCAGACCGTGCCAGACGTCGTCGAGTCCCATGTGCTTCTGCAACGCTTGCTCCGCACCGGAAATGACCGCCGTGTCGTAGCCGAACAGGAGACCGCCGAGGGTGGCGACGAGCGTAATACAAATGATGTAGGTGTTATTTCTCATGGCAAATATTAAATGAGGAAGCCGAAAAGAGTTATGAGAGATGAGTTACGAATTATGAGTTATAATCCAAACCCATAACTCATAACTCATAACCCATCACTCGGAACTCCTTTCAGTTCTTCATTTTATTTAAATGTATTGATTAATGAGCATTTCATAGAGTTCTTGCTTACCGCTGATTTGCTTCGGTTCGCCGTCGCGGAGAGCAATGTTGCGAAGGTCTTCGAGCGTCAGCTTGCCTTCTTCGAAAGCCTTGCCCTCGCCGCTGTCGAAGGAAGCGTAGCGGTCGTGGCGCATCTTCAAATAATCCGAGTTCTCCAGGATATCAGCCGCAATCATCAAGGCGCGGGCGAAAGCGTCCATGCCGCAAATATGTGCGAAGAAGATATCGTCGAGGTCGGTCGAGTTGCGACGTGTTTTCGCGTCGAAGTTCGTACCGCCAGTCTTGAAACCACCTGCTTGAAGCATAACCATCCAAGCCTGTGTCAATTCATACAAATCAACAGGGAACTGGTCGGTATCCCAACCGTTCTGATAATCGCCTCGGTTGGCATCGATACTGCAGAACATACCTGCATCGGCAGCCGCCTGCAACTCGTGTTCGAATGTATGACCGGCCAACGTAGCATGATTAGCTTCGATATTCAAAGCGAAGTCCTTATCCAAACCGTAGTGGCGGAGGAAACCGATAACCGTTTCGGAATCCACATCATACTGATGTTTAGTCGGCTCCATCGGCTTCGGTTCGATGAGGAACATACCTTTGAAACCATTCTTACGGCCGTAATCGCGAGCCATAGTCAGCATCATAGCGAGGTGTTCCTTCTCACGCTTCATATCAGTATTTAAAAGGCTCATATACCCTTCGCGACCACCCCAGAATACATAGTTTTCACCACCCAAAGCGATGCACGCATCAATCGCATTCTTGATTTGAGTAGCTGCGCACGCGACTGTCGGGAAGTAAGGATTCGTAGCAGCACCATTCATATAGCGCTTATGACCGAATACGTTGGCAGTAGACCACAGCAGCTTGACACCCGTAGCCTCCTGGTGCTCCTTAGCGTGTCCCACCATCGTCTGCAAACGTTTTTCGAACTCGGCTAGGCTATCTCCCTCGTCCACCATATCCACATCGTGGAAGCAATAGAACGGGATACTGCACTTCGTCATGAATTCAAAAGCCGCATCCATTTTATATTTGGCACGCGTGATGGCATCGGCGCTGTCATTCCATGGGAATGTCTTCGTACCGCCACCAAACTGGTCGCCACCCTCGGCGCAGAGCGTATGCCAATAAGCCATAGAGAAGCGGAGGTGTTCTTTCAGAGTCTTACCCATCACCACCTTGTTTTCGTCATAAAAATGGAAGGCCAACGGATTCTTGGATTCGCGTCCTTCAAACTGAATCTTCCCGATTCCGGGGAAAAATTCTTTTTCTCCTTTAAAGTAACTCATACTGCAATGTGTTTTTTAGATTAATTTTTCCAGTCTTTCTTTCCATATATCGTACGCCCCGCAATAAGCATTTGCTTTGAGGCCGTCCGGTTCGATTACGTCGATTTTCTTCAATGAAGCAAAGGCTTCTTCCGGCGACTGATAGATACCGGCACCGATTCCCGCACCTTTTGCCGCGCCTACAGCCCCATTCGTATCATATAGCTCAATTACCGCACCTGATACACACGCCAAGGCTTCGCGGAATATCGGGCTAAGGAACATATTGGCGTGTCCGGCACGGATGACACTGATGTCAATCCCCATCTCGCTCATGATATCCATACCATATTTGAACGAGAAGACGATACCCTCCTGGGCAGCCCGGGCAATATGTGCCTTCGAGTGAATATTGAAGTTTAAGCCCTGAATAGAACAATTTACCTGGCGGTTTTGTAACATCCGCTCAGCTCCATTACCAAAAGGCAGGATAGACAAGCCTGCGGAACCCACAGGAGCCTCTGCCGCCAAGTCATTCAATTCGTTATAGCTAATACCTTCGGGAGCAATGTTCCGTTTTACCCACGAATTAAGGATTCCCACTCCATTGATACAGAGCAGAACACCCAAACGGGTCTGCTCTGCCGTATGATTTACATGGGCAAAGGTATTGACACGGGAAAGGACGTCGTAGTTCACCCGCCCGTTTACCCCATAGACGACTCCCGAAGTGCCAGCTGTGGCAGCAACTTCTCCCGGATTCAAGACATTCAAGGAAAGCGCATTGTTCGGTTGGTCGCCAGCGCGGTATGTTACCGGAGTTCCCTTCTTCAGACCCAACTCGGCAGCTACGGAGGGAAGCAGTTCGCCCTGCAAGCCGAAGGTCGGACGGATATCGGGGATGATATGCTTGTCGAAACCGAAGTAGTTCATCAAGTCATCCGAAACTTTCTCCTCCTGGAAATCCCAAAAGATACCTTCTGATAGACCGGAGACCGTCGTTACAATGTCGCCTGTCATCCGCATGGCGATATAATCTCCCGGCAACATAATTTTATAGATGGAATGGTAAACCGCCGGTTCGTATTCCTTCACCCAAGCCAACTTAGCAGCCGTGAAGTTTCCCGGCGAATTCAACAAATGAGAGAGGCAGTGTTTGTCCCCTATACTCTGGAAAGCCCGCTCGCCATAAGACACCGCACGGCTATCGCACCAGATAATCGAAGGGCGCAAGACTTCCATCTTCTCGTTAACCAAAACCAACCCGTGCATTTGATAAGAAATACCGATGGCCTTGATATCCTCTCCCGAGATGCCAGCTTTGGCTATCGCACCTCGGATGGCTTGCGTCATATAAGTCCACCAATCCTCCGGATTCTGCTCCGCCCACCCGGGTCGATGGGCGATAATCGGGGCTTCTTCTTTCGGGTAGAAATCCGAGCCGACCGTCAAACCGCTTTCGGCATCAACTATGGAAGCCTTCACAGAAGAACTTCCCAAATCGCATCCTAATAAATACATATCTATTCTATTTTAATTTCTTGCTTCTGACCGTCCAGCAAATATAAGGAATAAAACACATACGACGGACGCTTTCGGACTGTGTTTTTCATGGAATATGTTGTAAAATATCATTCTGCAGGTTCTTCCGGCCGCTTCCGCACCAAGACCTTGTCGATGCGGGCACCGTCCATATCGACAATCTCGAACGAGAAGTCGAGCCAGTCCAGTGTTTCCCCGGTCTTCGGCACATGCTCAAGGATTTCCAGAATCAAACCGCTCAATGTATTATAATCATATTCGGTATAGAGGTCTTCCTTATCGAAGAACTCCAAGAAATCGTAGAAAGAATATTGGCCATCGACCAGATACGAGCCGTCGGCACGCTCCACTATATCCTGCTCGTCGTCCGGCTCCGGCACTTGGCCAATCAGACCGACCATGATGTCTTTCAGCGTTACGATACCCTGCACGCTACCAAACTCGTCCGTTACGATAGCCGAGTGGACGCGCGTCTGCTTAATCTGCTCCAAAGCATTATAGACCGTCTGGTTCTCCGGAACGTATTGTGCCGGGCGAATTACATGCTGGAGGGAGAAACCCGGGGTATCCAGTTTCCCAAACAAGTCTTTCAGATAAACAACACCCAACAAGTTGTCCAGTCGTCCGGAGGAAACCGGATATACATTATATAAATTAGCCTCAACCAACTGCTTGATATTTTCCAGCGAGTCGTTCAAGTCCAGCCAAACCATATCGCTGCGGTGCGTCATGATGGAACCCACTTTGCGGTCGCCCAGATTAAAGACTCGCTCCACGATGTCCTGCTCCACTTCCTGCACTTCGCCGCCATCGTACCCTTCCTTCACGATAGCCTTGATTTCTTCTTCCGTTACCTTATTGTCTTCATCGGCATTTATCCCCAGCATTTTGACAGAGATTTCCGTGCTTTTGGAAAGCAACCAGACGAACGGCGATGCTATCAACGACAAGAGGTGCATCGGACGAGCTATCGCCATCGACACCCTTTCGGCACGTCCCAAACCAATTCGCTTCGGAACCAATTCGCCAAATATCAGTGTAAAATACGTAACAAGGATAACGATTATAGCTTGCGCTATGGTCTTCGAATAAGGTTGCAACTCCGGTATCCGGTCCATCAAGACAGCCAGATGGTGCGACAAGGATTCTCCCGAATAAAGACCGGTCAGGATTCCTATCAACGTGATACCTATCTGAACCGTCGATAAGAACTGGTCGGGTTCTTCAGCCAGGGATAGTGCGGTCTTGGCCGATTTGTTGCCTTTCTTGGCTTCTGTTTCCAAACGAGATTTTCGCGCCGAGACTAATGCCATCTCGGACATCGAGAGCAGGCCGTTCAACAAAATAAGACCTACAATTATAAATATTTCCATGTATATTATAGAGATTGTTTACAAAACGCGAAGTAACAAATAAATTTTCTAAGAAAAAAACGTTTGGCCAAAAATCATCTACGCATAATCATTCCGCTTCGGATTCTTCGGGAACCATCCCTTCCGGACTCTCTCCCGCTGCTCGAACACTTCCTTTATTGTCCAGAACGACGAAAAGGCAAATACGCCACAGATGACCGACCAGAACGTATCCCCGATGAAGAGAGACGCCAGTGTGCCCGCAATTCCCAACACGAGGAACACCCACCAGCACTTCGTCCCCCAATAATATTCCGCCTTTACGACTACCGGATGAAAGAAGCCGATAATCAAGAACGTAGCCACGCCTATCAGCAGGCCGTCAAAATTCATATCCATATTATGCTCTTATTTTTATATTTTCGTGGCAACGTGCCACATTAGGCTGTGGCGATGCGCCACATTCTCCTATGGCGACTCGCCACATTACCGTGTGGCAACGTGCCACATTACCGTGTGGCGACCCGCCACATTACCGGATGGCAGCTTGCCACCACCTTATTAAACAAAAAGAGAGCCGCCTCAAGCTATGTCGAAACGGCTCTACAATTCAAATTATTAAATAAAAGAAAGGAGCTATTGTTATTCTGCTTTCTCCGTGTTCTCGGCAGCCGGGGCTGTTTCTGTTGCCGGAGCTTCCGACTGGTTCGCCGTACCGAAGTTGGGTGCTACCGTGTTCGGGTCGATAGCAACAGCGTCTTCCACTTGCTGCTTGATTTCCGATTGGTTAGCACTTTCATGGCGAGGGATGAAAGCAGTGATAATTATACTCAACACGATTACTGCGCCGGCCAATGTCCAAGTTGCCTTCTCCAAGAAATCTGTTGTCTTCCGGACACCCATGATTTGGTTGGACGAAGAGAATCCCGAAGCCAAACCACCTCCCTTGGAATTCTGAATCAGTACAATCAGAATCAAAAGTATTGCAGCAATCAGAATTAAGATAGAAATAAATACGTACATCTTTTTATCTATTTTTTAGTGTTAATAATCAATTTTTCAAGGAATCTAATTTGGTCTGCAAAGTAAATGTTTTTTTCCGGATATTTCAAACTTAAACCCCTAATTATTTGCAGTGCCTTCTCATATCGCTTCTGTTTAACATAAATTCGCGCTAATGTTTCCGTGAAATAGGCATTTCCCGGCAGTTTCGGCGCATCATGCTCTTTTGCATCAGCGGCCTGAGACTTATCTTCCGGACGCTCCGGCTGAAAGCGGAATCCTCGCCCCGGAGCGCGACGCTCGTCTTCGGCGATAAACGAGTCTATCCAATCCTGATGGCGGAGTTTTGCCCCAGCATCCTCGGTCGCCGTCGGTTGCGCCTCTTCTCCCTCCGACTGCGCCCAATGGAAATAGTCGGTTGCCGCCGTTGGCTGGATGAACGAATCGACGGGTTTAGCCTCCTCTCCGGCAGGTTGTTGCGGTTCCGGTTCGCGGTGTCCCGACAGGAACGCGTCTATCAAGGAAAAGGCATCGCCTTCTCCTTCCGGAGATTCAGGGGGCATGAATGGCAACCCGTAGCGTTCGCCCTCAACCAAAAGGAAAAGCTGCTTGCGGTCGCCCACACCCGGCGAAAGCCGTTGCAGTTCAGCCGCGAACGAGGCATCACCGGCCAGGGAGAGCTTCTTCAGGTAGAGGAGCTTCGCGGTGTGGAAAAAGGGATATGCCTCCACTACCCCACGCAGGTCGTCCAGCGAAGCCTCGGCCAGCTGTGCCGGGTCGGTTATCCATCGGTATAAATCGGCAGCGTCCATCGTTGGTTACCAGTTGGCTACGGTCGCGTTATAGATTTGGTCGGCTATCTCCTCCACCATCTCCGAACAGAGCTGGTCCTGTACGTCCTGCAAAAGCTGTGTGTTCTCAAACTCGCGATACGCCGAGAAACTCTGCTCGAAGTCTTCCTCCGGCTTCGTACGGTTCGAGTAACGCACACGGACGGTTATCGTCAGCTTCGACTGCGACGCGAAGGCATTCTCCTTCACCGCCAACTGCGTCAGGTCGTAGCCCGTGATTTCACCCTCCAGGTCCAAGTCGCCGTTCTCGCGCACCATGTTGAGGCGGGTCTGACGGACATAAATATCTTTCAGTTCCTCGGTGAACAACTGCGCCAGCGGGGCATAGACCAAAGGAGCTTGATTCGGGAAGTCTTTGATAGAGATAGACTTCACCTTGGTATAGTCGATGGATGCCCCATTAAACTTATACGAAATGGTGCAGGCCGAGAGCATCACGACCAGCCCCAGCAGGCATCCGATTATGTTTCTCTTCTTCTTCATCTTTTTTACCTTTATAAATTATTTCTTGATTCTTCTAATTTCGGCGGCATCGACCCGCCCGAGAGGGCGGAACACCTCCGCCCACTCAGGCGGCACCCTTCCGCCCACTCGGGCGGCACATCCCCGCTCACTCGGGCGGCACATTCCTGCTAACTCGTGCAGGACATCCCTGCGAAATTTCAGGATTCCTACTCGAGCCCATATTCCTTTATTTTCCGATAAAGCGTGCGCTCCGAAATCTTCAAGTCGGCAGCCGCACTCTTGCGCCGACCACCGTGCCGCTCCAAGGCTTTGCGAATCATCGTCTTCTCTGCATCTTCCAGCGAAAGGCTCTCGTCTTCAACGGTCTCGGCCTCCTGTATCGGTTGCTCTGCGACTCTAGAGACATTTGCTGTCGTCGGCATAGAAGTAACCGTCGCCGTCTGAATCGGTTGGGTATAAGTCGTATTCGGAGCCACCGGCTGGATATTGCCGCTCATAATGTCGTGTACCAGCTTCTTCAGGTCGTTCACGTCTTTCTTCATGTCGAACAAGACTTGATAGAGGATTTCGCGCTCGCTGCTAAAGACCTTTTGGTCATTCTCTTGCTTCACCAACACAGGGTATTTGTCCACACCGGCATCCGGCAAATACTCACGCAAGATGGAAGCCGTGATGTCGCGGTTCTCCTCGATAACGGAGAGACGCTCCGTGATATTCTTCAGCTCGCGGACGTTGCCGGGCCAACGGTAGGAAAGCAGCATCTGCCGCGCCTCTTCGTCCAGACGGACAGCTGGCATGTGGTACTTCTCGGCGCAATCGTAGGCAAACTTGCGGAAAAGGAGGAGGATATCCTCGTTGCGGTCGCGCAAGGCCGGGACTTTGATAGGCACCGTGTTCAGTCGGTAATACAAGTCCTCGCGGAACTTGCCCTCCGAGACGGCCTTCTCCAGATTCACGTTCGTCGCCGCCACGATGCGGACGTTGGTCTTCTGCACCTTGGACGAACCGACCTTGATGAACTCGCCGCTCTCCAAGACACGGAGCAGACGGGCTTGCGTGGGGAGCGGGAGTTCGCCAGCCTCGTCGAGGAAGATGGTACCGCCGTCGGCCACTTCGAAATAACCCTTGCGGTCGGCCAAGGCGCCGGTGAAGGAGCCTTTCTCGTGCCCGAACAGCTCCGAGTCGATGGTGCCCTCCGGGATAGCTCCGCAATTGACCGCGATATATTGTCCATGCTTACGCGGACTGAACTGGTGGATAATCTGCGGGAAGATTTCCTTACCGACACCACTCTCGCCCGTAATCAAAACAGACAAATCGGTGGGAGCCACCTGCAAAGCTACGTCGATAGCGCGGTTCAGAGCCGGGCAGTTGCCAATCACGCCGAAGCGTTGTTTTACTTGTTGAATATCTATTTTCATCTTGCACTCCTTTCGTTAGCATGTCTTGAATCGTAAGTTCGGGTATAAAGGAAATCCGCCAGCTGCGTATCGTCGGGGATAGCTTGGATTTCTTCGACCGAGATAGGCTGGCCGATATAGACATCCACCGTCCGCCCCTTCTTGTTGAAGACTTCGGCAGGGACACGCAACGTCCGTAATTGCCAACTGATACGGCCCAGCCAGTAGAAGAAGGCCGAGTTTTGGAAGTCGAAATAGACCGGATAGACCGGGACATTGGACTTCCGAATCAGACGGATGACGCTCCGCGCCCACGATAAGTCGCAGACCCGTTTCTTTTCCTTATTATAAAAGGACATGGCTCCGGCGGGGAAGAAACCCATCGGATGCCCGTCGTGCAACTGCTGGAGGGAGAGGCGGACACCGTTGAGGTTGGCCGGATTGCCCTTGCCCTGATGCTTGGTATCCGGCTTAACGGCGATGAAGTTATCAGCCATCGCCCCAATCTTCTCCAAGATACCATTAACCATCACCTTGAAGTCCGGACGGCGCGAAGCCATGATGTCGATCAAGATAATCCCGTCCAAGGAACCTATCGGATGGTTGGAAACCGTGATGAATGCCCCTTCGGGCAGGTGGTCCAAGACCTCCGCGTTATGCAGACGGTATTTCAACTGAATCAGCGGGTCGCGAAGCAAAGCACTGGTGAAGGCCGCACCACGGAGATGGCAGCTGTTCTTATGTGCCTGATTCACCTTATCGATAGACAACCATTTCAACAGACACTTCCCGATGAATCTCCCAAACGGGCTCTTGAAGAAAGGAGCCAACGCCTGCAAATCTTGTATATCGACAACTGTTTCCTTCATATAACCTTATTTATTGATAAATGACGCACACATCTGTTCGTGCTTACGCATACAGCAGAACAAGACGGTGTTCAGCACAATGATTTCATACAGATAGTACAACCATACCTTTCCGCTCAGGACAATGATGAACATGATAATCGTCCGGCCATTGAACGTCATCAAGTCGATGTAGCGCATCAAGGCTTTACTCTGCCGACGGAAATCAAGGCGGACATCTTGTGGGATATCATCGCCATAGCGGTCGTGCAAGTGGCGAAGCATCTTCTGCAATGTAGGGGTCGCTTTCACCTGCAAGAGCGTGTACCAACGATAGAGGAAATAGAAGAACTTCGCCACGCCGTACTTCAACTGTTTATGCTGGGCTTCCACCTGCTCGAGCGATTGGAACTCTGCTCCCTTGTCCTTGCTAATAAAATACAAGTGTAACGTCTTATAGTAATCCGTTATATTCGCCTGGAATAAATGCGACAAGGCGGAGAGCAAAGCGAGGGCGAAAAACCAATGCGAGCCGGTCTCGTTCGCCAAGCGCATCGCCAAACCGATATAGATACAAGCAAACCAAATATCTCCGGCAAAGCCATCCAAGATACGACCTATCTTCGACTTGATACCGGTCAGACGGGCCAACTGCCCATCCACGCAATCCAAGATATTGGCAAATATCAGGAATAAGATGCCGATAACCGTATGCACCAAATCGGCATGATAGAAGAAAAAGCCCGTTGCCGCTCCGACAAAAATGGAAATGACCGTTATCATGTTCGGGGTAACTCCCGTGTTCCTCAGCATCCGGGCGATACGAAACCCGATGGGGCGATAAAATATCCGGTCGATGTAGTTTTCCGTTTCTATAGACTTCAACGAAGCCTCGTATTCTTTATTCAACTCACTCATTATCTCGTTTATTTGTAAGAATAGCCTCCGTCTATCACAACGACCTCTCCGTTGAAGTAGCTATTCTCTATCAACATCTTATATACTTCCGAAACCTCATGGGGATCAGCAAAACGCCCCACCGAGACTTTGCGCTCTATGTTCTGCCGTATTTCCGCCGGCTTGTTCTTTTGCCACTCGGTATCGACGAAGCCCGGGGCTACGGCATTCACCCGAATGGAATAAGGAGCCAGGAACTTCACCAGATTCTTTGTCAAGGCATGGACGGCACTCTTCGTTACCCCGTAGGCCAGCGAAACGGAGTGCGGCTCGATGCCCATCAAGGAGCCGGTAAAGACGACCGAGCTTTCTCGGTTCATCCGCCCGACAATACGCTGCAACAAAAAGACGGGGAAATGTACATTGGCATAGAACACGCGGTTCCACGATTCAAAGGTCATGGTTTCAAAGGGGTCTCTGCAGGTCAGTCCGGCGTTCAAGACTAAGGCATCAAGCTTCAAATCCTCGCCTTCCAAGAAGCGGTCTATCACGTCTATCGTATTCATATCCGAGACATCCGCCCGCAGAATATGCACCTTATTATGATGAATATTTTGGAAATCAGATTGGACCTTAGCGGCTACATCGTCGCTCGAGGCATACGTCAGAATCAGGTTATAGCCGGCTTTCGCCAGACAATCCGCCACCGCAAAACCGATGCCCTTCGTTCCGCCGGTTATCAATGCCCATTTATTCATGAGAGACTCCCTTCTTTTCAGAAAAACCTTTTACCGACTCCGGCTTTGCCTGGCGTTGCGAGCGGAGGTTGCTTTCGTAAGTATCGTGGATGGTCTTCTTCAGATTGGAAGACGAAACGCCCGTCCCGTAGGGGAAGTAAAATACCTGAACGCCCAAGTCTTTCAAGTAATCGTATTTGCCATACCAGTCATCCCCTACGACAAAAGCGTCGATGTTCAGCTTCTTGACGATTTCAGTATGGTCTAACGTATGCTGGGGAATGACGATATCGGGAGTTTTCAGGGCTTCGATGATTTGCAATCGTTCGTGGAATGGGATGATAGGCTTCGGCTTGTATGACGAAACCAGTTCGTCCGTGCTCACGCCAACAATCAGGATATCAGCTAAACTGCGAGCGTAATTGATCATCCGCAGGTGATTGTAGTGGAACATATCGAACGTCCCGGACGTATATACTATCGTTTTATCTTTAAACATAATTTATCTTCTCTTCTGTTTTTTGAAAGCGCAAACTTACATATTTTTTTCCGACGAAAAAAGTACAGCGGAGAAAAGCAATCATTTCTCCTCCCTAAAAGCAAATTTTCTCCTGGAAGAAAGCATAGTTTCATCCAGAAGAAAATTATGTTTCGTGCAGAGGAAAATGGTGTTTCATTCCCGCGAAAAAGGCAAGCTATCCGGAGGGACTTACAACTCTGCCGCTTCTTCTTTTGTCAGATCAAGCTTCTCATTATCTCCGCCCTTCTCGAAATACTGCCGGCGGAGCGGATGAGCCGTTGCCTCTTTATAGCGCATACGATTATTATATATATCAATAGCCGTATAAACCGCTTGCCGGAAAGAGGCCTCCGACGCAAGGTTCTTCCCTGCGATGTCGTAAGCTGTCCCATGGTCGGGCGATGTGCGGATGATGGGCAGACCAGCGGTATAGTTCACCCCTTCGTCCATAGCCAAGGCTTTGAAAGGAGCTAACCCTTGGTCGTGATACATCGCCAACACACCGTCGAACCGGTCTAACATCTGCGAACCGAAGAAGCCATCGGCCGGGAAAGGTCCGAATGCCGCTATCCCCTTCTTCTCAGCCTCTTTAATCGCCGGGATGATTATCGTTTGCTCTTCCGTGCCAATCAACCCTGCGTCGCCGGCATGAGGATTCAGAGCCAAAACTGCTATGCGGGGTTTCACGATGCCAAAGTCTTGCTTCAGCGAATGATTGAATATCGACAATTTGGAAAGGATGCCCGGTATCGAGAGCTGAGATGCAATCTGCGCAACCGGCACATGCCCCGTAACCAGAGCCACCCGCAGGCGACCGTTCAGCAATATCATCAGCGCCTTGTTCTCCTCTCCGCAGCAAGCCTCCAAATACTCGGTATGCCCCGGGAAATGGAATTGGTCGCTTTGGATATTGTGCTTGTTGATTGGCGCCGTAACCAAGACGTCAATCGCCCCGCGCCGCAAGTCGGCCGTTGCTGCTTCCAGGGATTTGAAGGCGGCGGCTCCGGCAACTTCCGTGGATTGCGACAGCTCGACCTTTATCTCATCTTCCACGCAGTTGATGAGGTTCACGCGGTTTGCTCCCGCCTCTTCTGCCTGCGAGATGATGTTCATGTTCACCATCGGCAACTCCAGCACCTTCCGATGGTAGGCCGCAACCTTAGACGAACCGTAAATTACCGGCACGCACAGCTCCGCCATACGTGCATCGCCAAAAGTCTTCAGTATGACTTCGTATCCTATGCCATTGATATCTCCGTGGGTAATGCCCACTTTAACCAATCGTTCTTCCATATTCTATGTTGTTTTTAATCAATACGCCGGTCTCTAAAGTTTCATCGGATTCTTAAAATCCTCTTCTACCTCGTCCGGCAATCTCAATGTATATAATGCAGCCTCTATACGACGAATGAAGTTCCGCTTGTCTGTCTCCGGGGCATAGACAAAGCCCTCGGCCACCACGACGCGGTTATTCTGCTCGTCCAAACGGGCAACGCTCACGAACGGTCCGCCCATCATGTCGCCTTCCATCCGCCACAGACCGCGCATCACGCCGCAATATTTTCCGTTCAGCTCTATCGGTTTATAATCTACCAAAAGGCCGAACCGCGTCTCCGTCGTCATATACGAGCCGGGGAACGAGCCGGGAACGTGCAACTTCAAAACAGAGTCGCGCTTCGCCACCAGATATTCCGGCGTAAAGGTATTCGCGTCGGTATAAGGGAAAGTATAGACCAAGAGGTCTGTCCGCCCCGTGGCCGCGTTGTTGGTTGCCCAAAAGAAATCGGTGGAATCGGTATAGGTCTCGATATTGGCCGGAGCGTTCAGCATCAGCCCGAACTTATCTTTCAACGTATTCATCACGACAGAGCTATAAGTTTCCTGCAACAAATCGATGGCGCGCGCCATTTCTACACGCACGAAGAAGTTGCTCAAAACCTTCGGATGTTCATCCAAATAAGTTGCCACCGCCTGCGCATTCGGCGCTTTCAGCGACATGACGACTTGTCCCCGCGCCCAGCGGTTTTCCTCGTAGCCGACGGAGACCTTCGTGTACATCGTCTCATCAATGTTCACAATCAAGATATTCCGGACATACGTCATCAAGCCGTTGAAATCCTTCGGCTCGCAATACGTAATCTTCATGCACGGCTCGGGCTGGGGCAAACCGGATACGGCCGAGCCCAAGTCGCCCTTGACGGCTTTTCCTCCGTCGCCCTCCCAATTTGCCTGGTCCATGACGACGATAACTTCATACGCAAATCCCGTGGCCTGCGTCAGCACGCTTCCGGAATTACAACTTCCCAGCGCAAGGGCGAGAAGCATACACAAACTAAGTAAAAAAGACTGCTTTTTCATATTTCACGATTTAGTTTCGCAAATGTAAATCTTTTTTCCCGACAATACTCATTCTTTCCCTTCTTTCTTCATCGTCGATAGCATTCCGCATGCTGCAAAGATGTCTTCGCCCCGCGATGCCCGGATGGTGCACGTGATGCCCTTCGCATTCAAAAGGTCGCGGAATGCCTCCATCCGGCCGAGGTCGCTGGTCTCGAGCGGCACGTTCGGGATGGCATGGAAGCGTATCAGGTTCACGCGGCACGGGATACCCCGCAGGAGGTTCGCCAGCGTCCGTGCGTGTTGGTCGGAATCATTTAAGCCCTTGAATACGATATATTCAAAGGATACACGCCGCTGGTGCGAGAAATCGTATTGCCGTATCATGTCCAAGACGCCGTGCATCGGGAACGCCTTCTCGACCGGCATCAGCGACAGCCGTTCCGCCGGGTAGGGCGAATGCAGGCTCACCGCCAAGTGGCAGTCGCTTTCCTCGAGGAAACGCCGCAGTCCGCGCGCGCCGATGGTCGAAACCGTGATGCGTTTCGGGCTCCAAGCATACCCGTAGTCCGAAGTCAAGATTTCCAAAACTTTAAACAGTTCGTCGGTATTATCCAGCGGTTCGCCCATGCCCATGAAAACCAAGTTCGTAAGCCGGTCGTGCTCGGGCAGCGACTGGATTTGGTTCAAGATTTCGTTTGCCGTCAGGTTTTTCGTAAAGCCCTGTTTCCCAGTCATGCAGAACAGGCAGTTCATCTTACACCCGACTTGCGACGAGACGCAGAGCGTCGCGCGGTCGTCGGTCGGGATATAAACCGACTCCACGAAATTCCCCGTCCCTGCCGGGAAGAGGTATTTGACCGTCCCGTCCGTCGAACGCTGGCAGTGCGTGGGCGGCACGGCACCGACCTCATAGCGCTCCTCCAGCGCGGCACGTTTCGCAGCCGCCAAGTTCGTCATCGCCCCAATCGAAGTTACTTTCTTCTTATAGAGCCAGTCAGCCAATTGCTTGGCCGCGTACCCGGGCAGCCCGGCATCGGAGGCGACAGCCTTCAACTCCGCCAGCGTCATGCCCAACAAAGGTGTCTTTTCCATCTTTCTTTGTTCAAAATGTTTTTACAATTTAGATACCGGGAAAACGTCCCCAGCAGCTGGGGAAGGTTTCCAGCTTCGGGAAAACATCCCGCAGAGCGCAGGAAGGTTTCCAGCTTCGGGAAAACGTCCTGCAAAGCGCAGGAAGGTTTCCAGCTCCGGGAAAACGTCCTGCAGAGCGCAGGGAGATTTCCAGCTGCTGGAAAACGTCTCGCAGCGTGCGGGAAGCTTTCCCGCGGCGGGAAAATATCCAGCTTCACACCCGCCGTTTTTCCCGCAGCTGGAAACCTTCATCCTAAAAAATTGCCCCAAGCCGAAGCCCGGGGCAATCAAACACAAGCAAATATAGCATACCCGTCTATTAATAGAAGCGGATTCTATTATCCTCAATGTCCGCATCGTTAATCAACGACTGGATGGCCTGATAAGCGAAGCGGTAGGTGTTCGAGGCATCCAACGTGCGTACCTGCTCGGCCTCGTTAAACTCTTTGTTCTCTTGGTTGCGAGCATATACTTTGAAGACATACACGCCGTTATTTCCCTTCACCGGAGCACTCACCTGATCCACCTGAGCCATGGCAACGGCGGCATTCAGTTTCGGCTCAACCCCAATACCGGAGATGCGGCGGGTGCCGAAGTTCACGAATTTCACCGTATCGACGTGCGCGCCCATCGCTTCAGCGTAAGCCTCGACTGTCGTCAAGTTCTTGGCAGAAAGTTCGCTGGCAATCTGGTCGCCCTTCTTCTGGGCAATAATCTCGCGCTTCAGGGCGTCAGAAACCATGCTGAGCGGACGGTAACCCTCGGAGATAGAGCCCTCGACAGCCGCAATCACGAACTTGTCGTCGCACTCGAAGATTTCAGAAATCGCGCCCTTGTCATTCTGGAAAGCCCAGCGAATCACCGGACGGGAATTCTTTATCATGCCCAACATCTGGTTATCGGCGGTAACCGTCTGGTTTGTAGAGACGTTATAGCCGGCCTCTTTTGCAGCGGCATCCAGCTTGTCGATATCCTGATTATTTGCGATGAATTGGTTCAAGTCGTTGTACAACTTGCTGTATGTCTTCGAGCTGGGAGAAACAGCCATCTCGATATCAGCCACTTTATATTTGGTAACGTTTTTCGTCTTTTCCGTAACCTTCACCAAGTGCGTGCCGTACATCGACTTCACAACCTTGATTTCGTTCAACGCAGCCGAGAAGACCGCATCCTTGAAGTCTTCATTTACACCGCGCAAAGCCGTAAGTTCGGTGAACCAACCCAGTTCGCCACCGTTCTCGGCGGCCTGGTCAGCAGAATATTTCTTGGCCAATTCAGCGAAGTCGGCACCACCTTTGAGAGCCGTCATCAAGCTGTCGGTCAGAGTTTCCGTTTCAGCCTCAGTCCGGCCGGCGAGCATGATGTGCGAAACCTTCACGGAATCCGGAGCCTGCGTCTTGGCAACCAGTTTGAACATCCGGTAGCGATCGCTTTCGAAGACCGGACCGTAAACATCGCCAATCGCAGCCGTTGTAGCGAACTGCTTCATTTCGGCATCAAAAGATTTGTCGGTGAGGAAAGCGTCCACGTAAGGAACGTCAGAGTTTTCATTAACCAAGTCGGCGACGTTCTCCGTAGTCGAGAATTCAGTCTTTATGGCGTCGATGTCCTTTTCGACGTTGTCGTAATCCTCCTGGCTCGGACGGATATCGAGTGTAACGTAAGTCAAGACCTTAGCTTCCTTCTGCTTGAAAGATTCCTTGCGCTGGTTGTAGAGCTTCTCGATTTCGCTCTTGCTCACTGCGATAGTTGAATCAGGAATTGTGGAGTAAGACTGCATGGCATAAACAATATCTGAACTTTCAGCCGTTTCGTTGAAAGACTCCTGAGCATCCAGCTTGTTGGCGGAGATAGCCTTGCTCAACAAAGAAGTATATTTCTGCTCCAGACGCTGGTTTTTGATATTCTTTTCCCAGAACAACCAGAAATTGCGAGCCTGGATGAATTGAGACTGCTGGTCTGCCGGCAGAGAGGCGATGTTCTCGTCGTCAATAGCCTTCAGGTAGTTCAGAAGAGCCGCTTTATCGAACTGACCCGTCTGCGGGTTGGTGAACATCGGCATCTGCTGAATCAGCGGGGAAATGTTTTCGCCCTGAACCATGTCAAAGAGTTCGTCGGGAGAAACTGTCATCCCGATTTCAGCGGTAGCCTCGCCCAGCACGATTTCTTCTACCATATTATTAAATACCATCTGACGGAGCTGAACCATGGATTCTTCGGGGACACTAGTCGTACCCATCTGCATCTTGTACATTTCCGTCATTTCATCAATACGCTGCTGATAATCCTGATAATGGATAACCTCACCGTTAATTTCAGCAATACGTTCTTGCGACTGTCTGAAATAAGTCGAACCCGAGTTCAAAAAGTCGCCGATAATAAAAGCGAACAAGGCCACTCCCACCACGAGGACAAGCAGCCCGGCTCTGTTTCTAATTTTCTCAAGCGTAGCCATTTATAGTTATCTAATTTTAAATTTTTATATTACACTGTTCATTTTAAGCGCACGAAGATACAAAAAAATGAAAAGCCAAAAGCGTTTTCATCTCATTTTTTGTTCAATTCTCCACTTTTACCTGTGCTGAATCAGGGGGATTTTCCGCAGGCTTATCCTCTACAGGGAAGATACCCTGAGAGTTAAATATCTTATATTGAGTCATGTTCTGATTTGATTCAAAACCAATGCCCGTAACAATTTTGTCTTCCTGTTCTATCCGGATATATTCATCGGAATAGACTTTTTCTTCTTTCTGATTCCAAAACAAACGGGAAGTCTCGAAATGCTCACCTTGCAAACTTTCGACCTCGACATGACCAATCAGTTCCCATAGTTCCCGTTTGGTATAATAATAAGCGGTATCCGCCTTGATGCTTGCTTCCGTATGAAACAACGTATCGAATTTCTCTACATAAATCTTTTCGGGGAAATACCAATAAGGATCCTTGGCCTTTTCAAAAACCCACCACTCCTTAGCGTTTAAGCGATAACGCGTAATGCCGGAATCGGAAATCAAGGTATTCACCTCCGTCGCCTTCATCGTATAAGTCTTTTCCGGATCGAAAGCGACATCAACGATTTCCTTCTTTTCCGAACTACAAGCAATTGATAAAAAAAGAAGAAGCATAACAACAACCACAGGAGTTGTTGTTATGCCTTCCGTATTCGTTTTACTAAGAAAACGTATTACATTCATTTTTAATAAGATTATCGAACAACGACGCTTTCACCAATCCAACCGCCGATTGTTACAGACTTACCCTTTTCCAAATCCGGGTGCATGAAGATTTCTTCGTTAGACGGCAAGTGAGCGCGATAAGAAGAAATCAAGCTAGCAGCTTCTTCTGCACAAGTTTCATCGACTTGTCTTGCTTTTTCAAACTTGTCGATAGCTGCATAATACACGGCTCTTGCCATCACAGCGTCATCAGGATAAACCGACTTAGCTGTTGCGGCATACATCTTACCAATCAACATCCAAGGAGCACCGTAGTTGGCATTCTCAGCAATAGCTTTGCGGCAATATTCACGAGCCTTAGAATAGCTATTCTGGTCGTATGACAACAAGCCCATCATATAATAATCTTCAGCTTTTGTTGCCGGATCGGTTTCCATCGTAACAGCTTCCTCGAAGAACTTGATGGCAGTTGCATAATCTTCTTTCTTCACAGCCTGCTTAGCCAAACCTACTGCCGATTCAGCTGTCGGCTCGATAGCGTAAGCATAACCGGAAGCAGTAAAGTAAACTTCAGACTCCTGGCAACGAGAACGACGCAACAAAGCAATTGTCTGCTTCAAGAAATCCAAATCGTCTTTCTTTTCTTCAACCTTAGAAGCGTAAACATTCTGCAAGGTTTCGCAATCGGCAGCACCACTGTTCGCAAATCCATTTTCAAGATTTTCGGCATAAGCCTGAACGGTCTTCACTTCTTTTGCATTGTTTGCAGCTTCAGCAGCTTTCAACTGAGCTTCCAAAATAGAAGCAGCCTTCAAATAATCTTGAATATATTGGTCTTTCAGATTAGGATCAGCCTGCATCTTCAACAAAGAAGCATAAGTAAACATAGACACAGCCAATGCTTCAGTCTTGTTGCCAAACTGATCAACAACTTCCTTAGTCCAAGTGTACAGCTGGTTTGCATCCACTTCCTTGCCCATATACTTGACATAATCAGAAGCCTTATGACCTACAATCCAGTCTTTGCCATAGCGACGGTCGTTTCCAAAATACTTCACACGTTTGTCATAAACTTCCATCAGCTTATTTACCAATTCCTTCTTCTTAGCCGGATCCTTTTCATTTGCAATCTGCCATTCTACGATGCGCACGCCATACAAATAAATATCCTTTGTCGCTGCAGGACATTCATCATAAGCAATCTTCCAGAATTCTTGTGCATCTTTGAAATTTCCAGCCTTGGCATACGGAACAAACAAACTAATGTTCGTAATACAACGGACACTATCTTCGCCTGAACCGAATTGTGTTCCGTTATCAACACCTTTTTGTGCATAAGCGCCCAATGTACCCATCGTGCAGCCCAACGCTAACAGTAAAACTTTGATCTTCATATTTTTATTTCTATTAAAGTTAACTATTTATTTTTTAATCCACTTTTCGTTTAAAGAACCAGAGCTCGTTGAACGCGTAACTGATAGTCAAACGGAAATATTGTTCATCTACCATCGCAGAAACTTCCGGCTTCACCTTGATATACTCAAAACCAAAATTCAAATACGAGCGGTTATCTACCAACGGGAAACCAAATCCTACCGATGCCCCATATTCCTTATATCCATAATCTCGCTGAACATTGCCTTCTGTCATCTGCATATTCAAATAAGAATTGGAATAATGGACTCCCGCGCGATATTTGATACGATTAAAATACAACCGTCGATTATAGGCCGGCGTATATTCTACACCTGCGCCGATTCGCATTCGATTCTTGAATTGTCCTTCTTGTCCTAAATAGCTTGCCTTTTCCCACGTCTCGTAAGTAAAATCGGCTGCTACCCGCAATTTATTCATCTTCGTATAAGACAACCCGAATCCGTAGGAATCAGGCAAATCCGTCGCCAATCCTTTGATGGTATCCGATTCCGCCTCAACGACTTCACTCGAGCTTCCTCCATAGCGTTGCAAAAGATTATATGCCGTTGCATTCAAGCTATTAGCCGGCGAGTAAGTTACTCCAACGGTTATATTCTCCGTTGCGCTCAACGGATGCGTATATTGAATACCGAAATCCAGCTTCACATCCCGCACTTCAAGTTCTTGGCTTCGTGCCGTCGTGTAGGCTTCTGAAGTACCATTGAACTGCAAACTCTGCAAATGAGTTATCTTTCCGAACAAATAGCCCACATTAGCCCCGACAGCCAATCTTTTTTTCCATATATCCACAGACAAGCCAACGAACGCATCGTTTAATGAACCTTCTCCCGAATATACATTATTATAATAGGTATCCCCTATCGATTCCACGGAGCCGTAGCGATATCCCACAAAAGAATAGGGCCGCATTCCGGCGCACATGGCCAGCCAACGAGTTATCGGGAACTGGAGTGCAAAGTATTCCACATTGCCATTGAGCCTTTTATCCTTATTTGTGCCATCGCTGAATCTACCAACTTGCAAATAGGCCCCGAAATCAAACAAAAACGTCAACGAATCCATCCCGCTATACGATGCCGGGTTCATCGGATTGATTTGCTTCGAGTCGCGTACTCCGATACCAACGCCACCCATCGCGCGGCCCGCACCGAACGAGCGGTCGGCCAAATTACCATATCCGAAACGGGTATAAGGCGAATTTGAATTGTTTTGAGCCATGATGCCCCACTGGGCAAACAGCAATAAAGCAGCGATTATTAATCTTTTACACTTCAACATTATACTCTAAGATTCTATTTAATCCTATCAACATCCATTAATGCTTGCAAAGATGGTATTTTTTAACCGGCTTTTCAAAATAAAACAGACATCCGCCCGTTAAAAAAACCAAATGCTTGGAATATATTCTGTCGCTGGGGCTCGACACTCCGGCCTACTCTATCCGCAGATAGTACGGTTATCTCCGCCCAAGGATCCTTTTCTCTTTGTATTAACGGTAACTTCTTCACGAAATTGTGCTCCACGCCGTTTCTTCGTACCATATATCCAATTCTTGTCGTTGATATTTTCCGCAAAGAAAAACAAAAAAGGTGAGAAAAACACTCTTTTCTCCCCCTTTTTTGCAAACCTTTTATTTAAATAGTGTATAAAAGACAAATCTATAACAAGTCGCTCCCTGTTATTTTGACCTTATAAGGCCATTGGGCATCTGTTTCCGTCGTTCCATTCATCCAATGTTCCGTCGGTGCACCCATAACAACAAGCCAAAGATATGATAAGGGTTCAGAAGGAGCTTCAAAATGAATTTCTCCTTTCGAAGACTTTCCTATTTCTTCACTTATCAGCGACTTTCCATCAGCTGTTATACCAACAAGGCCATAACGCCACCCCGCTTTCTCTGGATGTTGCAGGTCATAACCTTTAGCGTTGGGCAACCCTTGGAATGCCACCGAAACCTTTGCTCCTGGCTTCGGAACCTTCAGACCGATGATATTAAAGCCGTAATTCTCTGGACAAACTTCCTTTTTCACCTGCCACCAGCCACCTTTTTCATCCATTTTATTCCGGAAAGGCTCGTAGCCGTTGGCCCATTGGCGAGTTTCAGCATAAACGCGGTCATAATCCAGATTGACCAGATGCAAATAGATATCCAGCATCTCGTCGTTAAACGCTTCTTGGCTCATACCCGTCATCCGTTTATAGGTTATCACGGGGTCCTCACCCTTTTTCCCCTGCCGATACATTTCGGCAATAAACGGAAGACCATGTTTCACACCCCAGTACTCCAAGACGTAGGGCGCACGGTAAATATTCTCCACATGCAGGAAAGCCTTATGCATCGCCTTCTTGAAAGCCTGCCAATGATAATTTTCATCCGTCATCCACGCGGGATTCACATGCCACAGCATCCATTGCGAAGTCATCTCGTAGAATCCGCTCCCGCCCCAGGCTTCTCCCTGCTTGTCTGCGATGATTTGAAGCTGGAAACTATGCCCCAACTCATGCGCCGCCGCGTTGAGTTTCTTATCCTGAAGCCTGTTCGGAGCTGCCCAAAAGGCACCAATCTTGTCGTCGTATGTCCCGCCGTAAGCTGTGCCTTCCAGCGAATACATAATCATGACCATCATTCGGTACTTCTCGCTCTCAGAACCAGGCTTGACAAATTGCAGCGTATCGCGGAAACAACGGTAGAACCACTCCAGCCGTTCTTTCAAGTTTTCCAAATCGACACGCATATCTTTCCCCTCCAGTTCGGGCGGGTTGGCCAGATTATCACCGAAGCCTTTCTGCCAAAATATAGCCAAGTTGTCAGTACACTCCATCCGCCGGTAGGAATAATCGTTGTCCTCGCTCCACCAATCCTGTCCGGCAAATTCCTCCGGCTGGTAGATGGCTTTTCCCTCCGGCAATTTATTTTGCTGGCACGCCGTGAACGTCAAGGAAAGCATGGCGACAGTTCCCAAGAGGGACATTATTCTTTTCTTTCTCATCTATTTTTCTTTTTATATCTGATTGCTTAGAATTGCGGGAAGGTCCCGCCAACTAGCGGAAGTCTCCCGCAAAACTGCGAGAAGGTCCCGCCAGTTAGCGGAAGCCCGCGCAAAATTGCGAGAAGGTTCCGCCAGTTAGCGGAAGCCCGCGCAAAACTGCGGGAAGGTTCCGCCAATTAGCGGAAGCCCGCGCAAAATTGCGGGGAGGTTCCGCCAGTTAGCGGGACGTCCCCGCAAAAACAATTATTCGTAAGGTTGCAAATCTATCAACGCAGAACTTTCGTTTTCATAACGAGGCACAGGCATCCAATAATTCTTTTCGCCGCCCCACGTCATCGTACGAATAGGCTCGGTATCGCGCACATATCGTTTGCTTCCATCCAAATATTTATAAATGGTAATGCTATAGCGCGGATGGCTATAAACCTCTTCCAGTTTTTTCCAACGACGGAGGTCGAACCAACGCTGTCCTTCGAAGCAAAGCTCAATCCTGCGTTCGTATTCATATTCAGCACGAATATCGCTGCCCGTAGCAGGAGGAAGTAATGCTCGTTCGCGAACCATGTTGATATACCGCAGGGCCTCGGCATTATTACCCAACTCTATCTGGCATTCGGCATAGTTCAGATAAACTTCTGCCAAACGGAAGACGAACCACGGCGTGTCGTCGCTCAATGTTCCGTTCGTATCGAAGTTCGGGTCCAGGAATTTGCGCATACAATAACCGGTCAGCGTCGCATTCCAATAAGAAGCACCACCACGGCTATCCAAACCTGCAACTACCCCATCTTCACCCGGCATGAAATATTCAATTTCACGGTTATCCGCGCCATAGCCCCACATATCTCCATCCAGCAGGATATTTGCTTTCAGGCGAATATCGCGGTTATCCCATGGATATTCTGTTTCAGCTTCAATCTCATACGGCGTACCATCGGCATTTTGGAACAAATCAACAAACTCTACAGTCGGAACCATTGTACACCAACCGCCAAAACCGCTACCCGTACCACAAGGAGCCTGGTGAAGGAAAGCGCAGTTGGTTGCCTGCACCTTGCTTTGCGTATCATATAATTTTTCAAAGATAACCTCCGGATTGTTCGGGTCAAGGAACAAATCGGCATATTCATCCGAATTAGAAACTGACTTCAGACTATAAACGCCCAAATCAATGACCGCCTTATTAGCTTCCGCCGCCCGTTGCCATTTCTCCGTAGAAGGCGTACCAAAGAGCGGACTTGCCATATATAACAATGTGCGCCCCTTCAATGCCAAGGCTGCACCCTTTGTTGCACGTCCGAAATCTTCAGCTGAAGTATATGTTACTGGGAGCAAAGCCGCCGCACTATCGCATTGGGCAACGATGTATTCGCCCACATCATCAAGGTCGGCACGCGTTTCGGTAAACTCTGAATCCAAGTCATAAGTATGCGTTACCAAAACAACACGACCGAACAAACTGTAAAGCATGTGGTAAAAATAGCCACGGAGGAAATATCCCTGTCCTTTCAGACGGTCGCGCCATTCGATATCGCTATCCGATGTTGCCGGGACTTGATCGATATGTTCCATAAAGTAATTGACATCCTTGATGGCATCATAATAAAAATCCCACATTTGATATTTACTCTCATCATAGCCGATGGCATAATAAGGATAATCCGGACTCAACGTACCATCCAAAGCATGTTCCGTCCAATATGTATGCATTTGATGTGTAAGCACTCAATTTAGGGCATCCCCCTTTGAAAGGGCACTTTTGAGTGCCCTAAATCGAGTTTTGTTAATTAATT
>CALUZV010000031.1 GCA_944325345.1 uncultured Parabacteroides sp. | reverse complement strand
TATTTTTGCATCCGTAGGAGTTACCTAAACAAGCAAAGCGATGCAGACCACGGCAATTAGGACGGTTGCCAACTCATTACCCTAAAACGAGGTAAATCTTCTAACTCTCTTGATTTCAAGGAGGTATATTCCTTATACAGATTTACAGAAAATCTTCCTATTCCCACTCGTAAAGCTGGGCGTAGTTCGCCGGACGGTGCTGGCGGCGATAGCTGACCGGCGTCTCCTTCATCCTCCGTTCGACGAAATGGGAAAACGCCGAGAGCGACTTAAACCCATATATCTGGGCTATCTCCGTCATCGATTTGTCCGTGAACGACAGCCACTCACGGATTTGCTTCATGCGATACTCGGCTATGAACTGCCGCAAGTCCATCCCCGTCAGAAAACGGAGTATCTGGTTGAAAGTCGCGACGCTTGCCCCTGCCGCCGCCGCGAATTGCTCGGCCGTCATGGTCGGGTTCTCGTGCAACGCTTTGCCCAAGGCATCCAGCACGATAGAGCCGGTCGGCTCAAAGGTCTTCTTCACCGGCACCATCCGCTGCCAGCCCTCGGCATTTACCTTCAACATATTCTTTATCACCGAGATATAGACATCCTTCACCGTAAATTTCTTAAACTTAATCTTTTCCATCTTCTTTTTTTGCCAAAGATAGAGGTTTTACCTCGAAACAACGGCCTTTTTTACCCTTTTTCCCCCTTGCAATATGATAAAAAAGACATAAAACTTGACTACCACCCACTGCCTAAGACAATTTTCGCTCGAAGATTTGACTACTACCCACCCCTATAAAACAATCTTCGCTCGTAAACTTGACTACTACCCACCCCCTTGATACAATTTTCGCTCGTAAAGTTGACTACCTCCCACCCCCCTTTTACAAATTTTGCTCTCAGACTTGACTACCACCCACCCTGATAGACAAATCTTAGCCCTCCGTTTGTATTTTTCACCACATCAGAGTCAAATCTTACCCCTCAAATTGTCCATTGTCAATTATCAATTGTCAATTCTAAAGGCTTCCTTTCGTCGAAGGCAGCTGATAATGATAGACATCCCGCCGGATGGCCATCTTGACGGCGCGCGCGAAGGCTTTGAAGACGCCCTCGATTTTGTGATGCTCGTTCGTCCCCTCGGCGCGGATGTTGAGGTTCATCATCGCCGCGTCGCTCAGGCTCTTGAAGAAATGGAGGAACATCTCGGTCGGGACGTCGCCGACGTATTCGCGGTGGAACTCGGCGTCCCAAACCAGCCAAGGCCGACCGCCGAAGTCGAGCGCGACGCTGCAAAGGCAGTCGTCCATCGGGAGACAGAAGCCGTAACGCTCGATGCCGCGCTTGTCGCCCAGCGCCTTACGCAATGCCTCGCCGAGCGCGAGCGCAGTGTCCTCGATAGTGTGATGCTCGTCCACCTGCAGGTCGCCCTTGACGCGGATAGTCAAATCCATGCCCGAGTGCCGGCCGATTTGCTCCAGCATGTGGTCGAAAAAGCCGAGGCCGGTGAGGATGTCGGTGCGGCCCTCGCCGTCGAGGTTGAGGTCGATGGCGATGTCGGTTTCCTTCGTCGTGCGACGGACGGAGGCGCGCCGCTCGCCGGCAAAGAGGAACTCCGAGATGCGGTCCCAGTCGGGGGTGATGAGGACGGGGCGCACCTCGGGATGCTGCGAGAGGAGCTCGGCGGCGACCTCGTCGTCGGCGTGGAGCCAGATGCCCTGCGCGCCGAGGTTGGCGGCTAATTGCATATCGCTCAGGCGGTCGCCGATGACGAAAGAGCCAGCCAGGTCGTAGGAGCCGTCCATGTAGGCGGTGAGCATACCCGTGGCGGGCTTGCGGTTGGGGGAATGCTCCTCGGGGAAAGAGGGGTCTATCAGGATGTCGTCGAAGGTGATGCCCTCGCCCTCGAACGTTTTCAGCATCTTGTTGTGGGCCGGCCAGAAAGTCTCCTCGGGGAAGGAAGAGGTGCCGAGGCCGTCTTGGTTCGAGACGATGACGAACTCGAAGTCCAAGTTTTTGCGGATAAAGTAGAGGTTGCGGAAGACCTTGGGGTAGAACTCCAGCTTCTCCAGGCTATCTAGTTGGTAATCGACGGGGGGCTCGATGACGAGCGTGCCGTCGCGGTCGATGAATAAAGCTCTTTTCTTCATAAAACACGGATTATTTTTGACGCAGATGACACGGAGGACGCGGATTTCCAAAAGAAAATAATCCGTGTCATCCGCGTAATCCGCGTCTAATTTTATGTTACATATTCTTCAGCGCCTCCAAAAGTCTGTCGTCCTCCTCCGGCGTCCCCACCGTGATGCGCAGGCAGCCCCGGCAGAGGGTAACGCGGTTGCGGTTGCGGACGATAATGCCCTCTTCCACTAATTTATGATAAACGCCGTCAGCGTCGCCGACATCGACGAGCAGGAAGTTCGCGTCCGTGGGATAGATGCGGCGGACGAGAGGGATGGCGCTCAAGTCGCGGCAGAGGCGGGTGCGCTCCTGGAGGATTTGCGCGAGCTGGGTGCGCATCCTGTCCTCGTCGAGCAGCTCGAGGGCCTTCTCCTGCGTCAGGAGGTTCACGTTGTAGGGATATTTAATCTTGTTCAACACGCCGATAATCTCGGGCGAAGCGAAGGCCATGCCGAGGCGGATGGCAGCGCAACCCCACGCCTTCGAGAGCGTCTGGAGCACGACGAGGTTCGGCCACTCGCTCAGCTCGCGGAGGAACGACGGACCGGCGGAGAAGTCGATATACGCCTCGTCCACCACGACGATGCCCCTGAAGCGGCGGAGCACCTCGCGAATCACGTCGTGCCCGAGGCTGTTTCCCGTCGGATTGTTCGGCGAGCAGAGGTAGATGAGCTTCGTCGCGTCGTCGATACGGGCGAGCAAAGCCGGGAGGTCGAGGGAGAAATCCTCGCGCAAGGGGACCTTCACGCAGGCGACGTTATTCACCTCGGCTGCGACCTGATACATGCCGTAGGTGGGGTCGGTCGTCAGCATCTTTTCCTTTCCCGGCTCGCAGAAGGCGCGGAGGAGGAGGTCGATAGGCTCGTCGCTGCCGTTGCCGAGGAAGATAGACTCGACGGGGACACCCTTAATCTCCGAGATTCGCTCCTTGAGCCGCCACTGCATCGGGTCGGGGTAACGGTTATACGGCGCGTTATAGGGATTCTCGTTGGCGTCGAGGAAGACCGAGGCGGAGCCGTGGAACTCATCGCGGGCAGAGGAATAAGGCTGCATGGCGCGGATGTTCGGCCGCATCCAAACATTTACATCAAACGCTTTCATAAGGCATTCAATCTGACGGTTACGGCATTGCGATGCGCTTCCAGCTGCTCGTTCTCGGCCATCGTGCGGATGGTGTCGCCCAGTCCACGGATGCCCGAGGCGGAAATCTCCTGAAAGGTCATCTTCTTGATAAAGCTGTCGAGGTTTACGCCACTATAAGCATGGGCATAGCCGTTCGTCGGGAGCGTATGGTTCGTGCCCGAGGCGTAATCCCCGGCGCTCTCCGGCGTGTAGGGACCCATGAAGATGCTGCCGGCGTTCTCGATATGCTCGGCGAGGTCGGCGTAATCCGAAGTCTGGATAATCAGATGCTCCGGAGCGTAGGCATTGGTGAAGTCGATTACCTCCTGCTTGTCTTTGAGGACGATAATACGGCTATGCTCCAGCGCCTTTGCCGTAATCTCCTTGCGGGGAAGACGGGCCAGTTGTCGCTCGATGGCTTCGCGGACAGGCTCGACCAAAGCCGCCTCGGTCGTAACCAAGAGAGCTTGGCTATCCACACCGTGCTCGGCCTGCGAGAGGAAATCGGCAGCGATGAACTCCGGATTGGCGGAGAGGTCGGCGATAACCTCGACCTCCGAGGGACCGGCGGGCATGTCTATCGCCACGTCGCGGAGGCTCACCCATTGCTTGGCGGCGGTTACATATTGGTTGCCCGGCCCGAATATCTTATATACTTTAGGGACAGACTCGGTCCCGTAGGCCATGGCCGCAATCGCCTGGCTCCCGCCTATCTTGCAGACGAGGTGCACGCCAGCCACCTGCGCGGCGAAGAGGATGGCGGGATGCACTTTCCCGTCCTTTCCCGGCGGCGTACAAAGCACTATCTCGCGACACCCGGCAATCTGCGCAGGAACGGCAAGCATCAGAACCGTGGAGAAGAGCGGAGCCGTCCCGCCCGGGACGTACAAGCCGACTTTCTCGATAGGCACCGCCTTTTGCCAGCAGACTACGCCTGGGGCGGTCTCGACCTTCTGCCCCGTGAAACGCTGGGAGGCGTGGAAGGTGCGGATATTCTCGGCGGCGCGGCGGATAGCCTCTTTCAACGCATCCGGCACGAGGCGATAGGCTTCTTCTTTCTCTTCGTCCGATACAATCAGACTCTCTAATTGGACTTTATCGAATTGTTCCTCGTAACGCTTCACGGCAGCATCGCCTTCGGCACGCACGGCGTCCAAGACCGTACGGACAGTACCGAAGAGGGCGGAGACATCCATCGTCGCCCGGCGGGTGAGGCGGCTCCAGTCGGAGCGGGAGGGGGTAAACAGAACTTCCATCTTTTTTAGTTATGAGTTCCTTCCTTAAAGAATCATCTTCTCAATCGGCAGCACCAGGATCCCTTCTGCTCCCAAGGCTTTTAACTTCCCGATAATTTCCCAGAAATGTTTCTCCGCGATGACGGACTGGATGGAGACCCAGTCGCCGTTGGCCAGCGGCGTTACCGTCGGGCTTTTCATTCCCGGCAAGACCTCGATGATTTCGTCCACCTTGTCTTTCGGCGCGTTGAGGAGGACGTACTTCTTGCCCTCAGCCTCTTGGATAGCTTCGAAGCGGAACAACAACTCGTCGAGGATTTCCTGTTTCTCGGCACTCAGGTTGTTGTGCGCAATCAAGAGAGCCTCGCTCGGCAGGACGACTTCGACCTCTTTCAACTGATTGCTGACCAGCGTGCTCCCGGAGCTGACGATATCGCAAATCGCATCAGCCAGTCCGATGCCCGGCGCGATTTCTACGGAACCGGAGATGACGTGCAAGTCGGCCTTTACGCCCTTCTCCGTCAAGTAATCCGTCAGAATCTTCGGGTACGACGTTGCGATTGTCTTCCCCTCGAACCACTGGACGCCAGCGTATTCCTCATCCTTCGGGATGGCGAGCGAGAGGCGGCATTTGCTGAAGCCCAAACGCTTTATGAGTTTTGCCTCGCTACCTTTCTCAACATATTCGTTCTCGCCCACGATGCCCACGTCGGCCACGCCATTCGCTACCGACTGCGGGATGTCGTCGTCGCGCAAGAAAAGAACCTCCACGGGGAAGCCCTTGGCGGAGAGGAGCAAGATACGTTTGCCCCGGTTCAACTTGATGCCCGCTTCTTCGAGGAGCATCATCGTCTCGTCGTAGAGACGGCCTTTCGATTGTACTGCTATTCGTAACATGCTTTTATCTATTTTAATTCGTTATTTCTGAAAACCAAAAAAGGCTTACCGCTACCGGCAAGCCCTTATCCTTATTCCAACTCGTGCGTCCACACATCGTCAAGCCCACCGAACTACTGCCCGCTGTGATGATGATGGTGATGATGAAAAACGACGCTCATTGTTGTTATTTTTTAATTATTCACGCCGCAAAATTACAGAATTTATTTCTTCTGCCAAGTTTTTTGACAAAATAATGTTTCCTCCCCCTATTCTTTTTTCAGGCAAGAACAAAACAAAGCCCTATCTTACCCCATCCATAGGTTTACTGGGGATAAAATAGGGCTTTAAGGATATAAAAAACCATGTTTACGACTCAAGCCAAGCCGCGAAACGCTCAATCCAATCTACCCCCTCCTCGGGCCGAGGACAAAATGTGCGGAAACCAAGGGCGCGGGAAGCGGCAAGATTCGTCTCGCTA
Organism: uncultured Parabacteroides sp.; assembly: GCA_944325345.1. Lineage (GTDB taxonomy): Bacteria > Bacteroidota > Bacteroidia > Bacteroidales > Tannerellaceae > Parabacteroides. Next base: position 25,686 of record CALUZV010000031.1, on the reverse strand, counting down.
TCATCCACGAAAACAGACTCCTCGGGGAGGAAGCCAGCCGAAGCTGTCATCTGCTCGTAGATGGCACGGTCGGGTTTCGCCACGCCCATCTGATACGAAAGAAAGAGGTGGTCGAAGTAATTATCAAGTGGCAAATGGGCAGCGGAGAGGCGCGGACTTCGAGCCCAGTTCATCACGAAGGGATTCGTATTACTCAATAAATAAACTCGGTAGCGCGGACGCAGGGAGGCAATGAAGTCGAGCAAGCGGACGGATACCGGTTCGATGAAAGCCAGCCATGCATCCTCAACCTCGTCCCACGAGAGCGGACGGGAGCACATACGGCTCAACTCAGCCAAGTACTCCTCGGCACTCATCCGCCCCGTCTCGAGGTCGAGGAAAATTCCCCGCTGATGGTATTTATCCAAAATCTTGTCGGCCTCTGCCAAACCGAGGCGACGGAAAGCCTCGACTGCGCGGGCATGGTTAAGCTGGATGATGACGCCGCCGAAGTCGAATATTAGGTTCTTAATCATATTATGCGATTTGAAAAATTACTTCATTTATTTCATTGTCTGAGAGAAATCATTCCGTTTTACCAACTTCATCGTTCGAATCGGAGGTTCCACCTCGGAGCCGGTCGAACGCGTGCGGGTCTGCTCGTATTTCGGACCGGGGATAATTGGACTATTCTCGAGGACGTGGCGCATACGGGCACGCTGGTCAGCGGTAAATTCATCGGCAAGTGTCCAGAAATAGTCCATGATATTGCGCGCCTCAAAAGAGACACCGGTAGTGCTGACACGGCGGATAGCTTCGTTCATCGAGAGATTGTTGGAATGCAAATCCAGCCAGGAGAGATAGGCTGAACGGTCGTAATCGGGCGTATCGTCGCAATAGTCCGTCTCGCTGGCATCGGAGTCGTCGGCATCGGACGAAGAGAAAGCATGGAAAAGACCGAGGTAGTGGCCTAACTCATGGCTCAAGGTAACAGCGATATCGGACGAACGGAAGGTGCCGTCGGACGAGAGGTCGTAGATGGCAATGTTGTTAATCGAGACACCACGCGGGTAGTTGACCTCGGAGTTGGTGTAGAAATAATCACTCTCGATGAGACCCTCCAAGGGACGAGTTGTCCCGGTATAAGGAAGATGGGTGATGCCGAGGATTTGCTGATCGGTGAAAGTATATACATATATATTAATGTAGCGGTTGAGGTCCCAGACTAACTCGGCTGCCTCTGGATTGGATTCAGAAGTGAAGGTCTCGCAGTCGATAGTCGCGTTGCGCCAGTAGCGGCGGTCCACACCCGGCTCGTCGAGAAGATTGCCGTCCGGGTCGGTCTCAGCCATCACAAATTCGATATTAATATCCGTACCCTGCTTGCCCGGGAAGCCGCTGGAATAGGCATTGCGGTATCGTTGGTTGCAGATTTCCAAGATTTGGGCCAGCCAGCCCTCACGGACATATTGATTTTCATCTGCTTCATTGTCGTATAGAACATGGAAGATGACCGGAAGCTCGTAGTGGTATTCGCCGGCATTCGGGTCTGCTGCATCTTGAGTCAGACGAATCGTCTGCATCCGGCCGTTGGCAGAAAGCGTAACCGAAGCAGAACGTTCAGAGGAGTTAATATTAGCTCCGACAAGCAATTTGATGGTGCAATTGCCGTTGCCCTCGGATGGAACAGGGGTACACCAGATGGCATCGCTCTGAATCATCCAATCGCCGGAACTAGTGATGTCCAACTCCAATTCGGTACCATTGCTACTGATATTCGAGGAGACATCGGTAGTCAGTTCCAAATCGCCGGAGTCTGTAGTCGTCGTCTCGCACCCGACGAGGCAGAAGACGAAGAGGGAGAAAAGAATAACTTTTAGTTTCATAACCTATATCTTTTATTTCGCCGCCTAAAGTACGACTTATTTTCGAGAAAGCCGCCAAAGTAAGCTATTTTCACGCAAAGGGAGGAAACGAGGGGAAACAAAACCTTTGCGGACAGGTAACAATCTATAGCTTTTCCAACAGAAGTCGCTTCAATCTGACGCTTTTTCTTCTCGATACAGAATGAATATTAACCAAACGCTTCCGCAAATAATATTTCGTCAGATAAAGGCGCAAATAAAATACGATATGAAAGATAAACCCCTACTTTTGCAGGCAAACAGACAGTAAATAGACAGAAGATTTGTCAAACTCTAAATAGAAAAACTTATGTGCGGTATTGTAGCCATATTCAACATTAAAGAACAGACGCCCGAACTTCGGGCTAAAGCCTTGTCCATGTCTAAGAAGATTCGCCATCGCGGACCGGACTGGAGCGGCATCTATTGTGGAGGCTCGGCCATCCTTGCTCACGAACGTCTTTCCATTGTGGACCCTCAGAGCGGAGGTCAGCCCTTGTTTGCACCGGATAAACAGCAGGTATTGGCCATCAACGGAGAGATATACAATCACCGTGATATCCGCAGACGTTATGAGCAGACGTATGCTTTCCAGACGGGAAGTGATTGCGAGGTTATTTTGGCGCTCTATCGGGAGAAGGGGATTGATTTCCTGGAGGAACTGAGTGGTATCTTTGCCTTTGCCCTCTACGACGAGGCGAAGGACGAGTTTCTTATAGCCCGAGACCCGATTGGCGTTATACCTTTATATATAGGGTACGATTCCGATGGAACGGTTTATTGTGCTAGCGAACTGAAGGCCCTCGAGGGTTTCTGTGAACGTTACGAACCCTTTCTGCCGGGGCATTACTATTCGAGCCGCGAGGGTAAAATGGTACGCTGGTACAAACGGGATTGGATGACTTACGAGGGTGCTATGTCCAATCCCGTTCCTGTATCTGCCTTGCATGATGCCCTCGAAGCTGCCGTGCGCCGACAGCTGATGAGCGATGTTCCGTATGGTGTCTTGCTTTCCGGCGGGTTAGATAGTTCGGTGGTTTCGGCTATTGCGAAGAAGTATGCAGCCCGGCGCGTCGAGACGGACGGACAGAAAGAGGCTTGGTGGCCGCAGCTTCACTCCTTTGCTATCGGGTTGAAAGGGGCACCGGATTTGGTTAAAGCTCGCGAGGTGGCCGACTTCATCGGTACGGTGCACCATGAGATTAACTATACGATACAGGAGGGCTTAGATGCACTTCGCGACGTGATATACTTCATCGAGACATACGATGTAACTACTGTACGTGCCTCCACCCCTATGTATCTGCTGGCTCGTGTCATCAAGAGTATGGGCATCAAAATGGTATTGAGCGGTGAAGGTGCCGACGAGGTTTTCGGTGGCTACCTCTACTTCCACAAGGCGCCGGATGCGCGGGCATTCCACGAGGAGACCGTCCGCAAGCTCTCCAAACTCTATATGTACGACTGCCTCAGGGCGAACAAATCGCTTGCCGCCTGGGGAGTCGAGGGCCGCGTTCCCTTCCTCGACAAGGAGTTTCTCGACGTGGCAATGCGTATCGACCCGCAGTATAAGATGTGCCCGGGCAAGACTATCGAGAAGAAAATCGTGCGTGAAGCCTTCTCCGACATGCTCCCCGAGAGTGTCGTCTGGCGGCAGAAGGAACAATTCAGCGACGGTGTAGGCTATAGCTGGATTGACACTTTGAAGGCCGTAACCGCCGAGGCCGTCAGCGATACAGAGATGGAACATGCCGCCGACCGCTTCCCTATCAACACGCCGCGTAATAAGGAAGAATATTACTACCGTAGCATCTTCGAGGAATATTTCCCGAGTGAAAGTGCTGCCCGCAGCGTACCCAGCGTCCCAAGTGTCGCCTGTTCAACAGCCGAGGCTCTGGCGTGGGACAAGGCTTTCCAGAATATGAACGAGCCCAGCGGACGCGCCGTAGCCGGTATCCACGAAGAGGCTTACGAGAAATAAAACAGGATTTATCTGATGACTTAATATGATAATGGTATGACAACACTTAGATTCAGAGTCGTAGAAAAGGCTTTCCAAGCAAAGCCGCACGAGGTTTCTATCCCCTCGGAACGTCCGAGCGATTACTTCGCCAAGTACGTATTCAACCGGGAGAAAATGTTCAAGTATCTCCCCGCTACAGTCTATGCACGCCTCATCGACGTTATAGACAACGGTGCTCCTTTAGACCGACACACGGCCGACTTAGTCGCCGAGGGAATGAAGCGCTGGGCCATGAGTATCGGGGCAACGCATTATACTCACTGGTTCCAACCCCTTACGGAGGGCACGGCTGAAAAGCACGACGCATTCATCGAGCACAATGGCAAGGGCGGTGTCATGGAAGAGTTCACAGGCCGTCTCTTGGTTCAACAGGAGCCGGATGCTTCGTCCTTCCCGAACGGGGGAATACGTAATACCTTCGAGGCTCGCGGATACAGTGCATGGGATCCTTCCTCCCCGGTTTTCGTGGTGGATGATACGCTCTGCATCCCGACGGTATTTATTGCATACACTGGCGAGTCGCTGGACTACAAGGCTCCTCTCCTCAAGGCATTGCGTGCCGTCGATAAGGCTGCTGTGGAGGTTTGTCATTTCTTTGACCCCGATGTAAAGAAGGTAGTAGCTTACTTGGGTTGGGAGCAGGAATATTTCTTAGTCGATGAAGGCCTCTACGCCGCCCGGCCCGACCTCCTGCTTACGGGGCGTACACTGATGGGACACGAGGCTTCGAAGAACCAGCAACTCGAGGACCATTACTTCGGTGCAATCCCTACACGGGTCGCCTGCTTTATGAAGGACTTGGAGATTCAGGCTCTGGAGCTGGGTATTCCGGTCAAGACACGGCACAACGAGGTCGCCCCTAACCAGTTCGAACTCGCCCCGATCTATGAGGAATGTAACCTTGCAGTGGATCACAACATGCTCATCATGTCCCTCATGCGCAAGGTGGCGCGGACTCATGGGTTCCGTGTTTTGCTCCACGAGAAGCCGTTCAAGGGGGTCAATGGTTCGGGAAAGCATAACAACTGGTCGCTTGGAACGGATACCGGCACCCTACTCATGTCTCCCGGCAAGTCGCCCGAAGAGAACCTCCGCTTCATAACCTTTATTGTAAATACATTAATGGCTGTCTATCGCCACAACGGACTCTTGAAGGCTTCTATCATGAGTGCAACCAACGCCCACAGACTGGGTGCGAACGAGGCGCCTCCTGCCATAATATCTTCTTTCCTTGGCGAGCAACTGACGCATGTCTTGGAACATATCGAGGAGAATCCCGACGACTACCTCCTCAGTGTAGGCGGGAAGCACGAGTTGAAACTCGGTATCCCCCAGATTCCTGAACTGATGATAGACAACACGGACCGTAACCGTACCTCCCCCTTTGCCTTTACCGGCAACCGCTTTGAGTTCCGTGCAGTAGGTTCGGAGGCTAACTGTGCCAGCGCGATGATCGCACTGAACACGGCTGTTGCCGAGCAACTGACGGTCTTCAAACACGAGGTGGACGAGCTTATCGCCGCCGGCAAACCGAAGGTCTCCGCCCTACTCCACGTCATCCGCAAGTATATCAAAGAATGTAAGCCCATCTGCTTCGACGGCAACGGATACAGCGAGGAATGGAAGGCTGAAGCCGCACGCAGGGGCCTGGATTGCGAGACGAGCGTACCTGTTATCTTCGACCAATACCTTGCCCCGAGTAGCATCCGGATGTTTGAAACCATGGGTGTAATGACCCAAAAGGAACTGGAAGCGAGGAACGAAGTCAAGTGGGAGATGTACACTAAGAAGATTCAAATCGAGGCGCGCGTCCTCGGCGACTTGGCGATGAACCATATCGTACCGGTTGCCCTCGACTATCAGAGCCGCCTGATTGACAGTGTCTATAAACTCCGTGGAATCTATCCGGAGGACAAATGCCGCGAACTTTCGGCCCAGAATCTCGCCCTCATCGAGGAGATTACAAGCCGTGTGGCCTACATCAAGGAGCACGTCGATGCCATGATCGAGGCTCGGAAGGTGGCCAACCGCCTGACTGAAGTGCGCGAAAAGGCCGTCGCTTACCACGACATCATCGCCCCGAAGCTGGAGGATATACGCTACCAGATTGACAAGTTGGAGCTGATCGTCGATGACCGCCTCTGGACGTTGCCGAAATACAGGGAGCTTCTGTTTGTCAGATAGATACATTGTACGAATTTACTGCATTTAACCGAGGGACTTGCTGCACGGGATGTGGCAAGTCCCTTCTTTATACCCTAAACTTATTGTTCACTATAATGAAAATTTATCTTAAAATATAGTATAAACTTGTGCTACATTAGGATATAAACTCTATCTTTAGGCTGTGAATACGTATTCGCAGGCTGCGGACACGTGTTTGCAGGTTGCGGATACGTGTTCGCAAGCTGCGTTTCAAGTTTAGAGTATAAGGTAAAACAAGTTTAGAGTATAAGGTAAGATATATTTATAATATAGGGAAAGATAAGTTTAAAGTATAATGTAATAACAAGATAGATAGGACGAAGTATGGCAAAATATACGATGCAGGAGATGAACCTGCCCAGTGAAGATGGGGAGCGCGTGCTATTCCCCCGCCTCTGTCTCGAGGGGCAAATAGGGACGCAGATGATAGCGGAGCAGATCGAAGGAAGCAGTTCGTTCACATCGGGCGACGTATGTGGGCTTATCCGATGTCTGACGCAGCAACTATCCCGGTGGATGGGAATGGGGTATTCGGTTAAGATAGACGGACTTGGGATATTCACCCCGTCGCTCGCCCTGGATAAGGGGAAGGAGCGGGAAACCGGGGAGGAGCGGCGCAATGCACGGAGCATAGGCGTCGGGAACGTGCGGTTCAAGGCCGACAAACAGTTGGTGCGCGAGACCGACAGGTCGTGCGAACTGGTGCGGACTCCCGAGACTATCCGCCGCTCATCGACGAAGTACACGGCCGAGGAACGCCTTGCGCGGGCACTCTCCTACCTTGATAGCCACCCCTACCTCCGTGTCGCGGACTACATGACACTGACTGGACTGAAGCGCACCACGGCGGCGAAGGAGCTGAGGGAGTGGGTCGAGGCGGGCGACAGAGGCATCGCGGCGTCCGGCGGCGGGCGGTACAAGGTCTATGTCCGTGCGGAAAAAGCGGCAAAATAGAGCCTAATTCAAATAATTGTTGTACATTTGTTCCTCGGTTAAAAGAATAGATGTATCAATACAAAGAATCCTTATCATTATGGCATTACAAGTAGGAGACAAAGCACCCGAAGTGCTCGGACGAGACGAATCGGGGCAAGAGATAAAGCTCAGTGATTACAAGGGGAAGAAGCTTGCCTTGTATTTTTATCCCAAAGACAATACGAGTGGCTGCACGGCAGAGGCTTGCAGCCTGCGTGATGGATACGGGGAGTTGAAGGCGGCAGGTTACGAGGTGGTGGGTGTCAGCAAGGACAGCGCGAAGTCCCACCAAGGTTTCAAGACGAAGCACGACCTACCCTTCCCGCTCATTGCCGACACGGAAACGACGTTGCAGCAGCAGTTCGGCGTCTGGGCAGAGAAGAAGATGTGTGGACGTACATACATGGGAACGCTCCGCACCACCTTTATTATCGGGGAGGATGGCATAATCGAACGTGTCATCGGACCGAAGGAAGTAAAGACAAAAGACCATGCAAATCAAATTCTCTTAACTAAATAACTCATTTAAAATGGCAAAAGAAGACAATCTCTTTGAAGAAAAGCAGGAAGCAGCTACTCCCGAAGGCAAGCCGGCCGTGAACGCCGACAAGCTGAAGGCTCTCCGCGCAGCAATGGACAAGATTGAGAAGACCTACGGGAAAGGTTCTATCATGAAACTGGGTGATGAACATATCGATAACATCGAGGTAATCCCGACCGGCTCGATCGGTCTCGACGCTGCACTGGGTGTCGGCGGTTATCCTAAGGGGCGCATCATCGAGATATTCGGACCCGAATCATCCGGTAAAACAACCCTGGCCATCCATGCTATCGCCGAGGCACAAAAGGCGGGCGGAATCGCTGCATTCGTTGATGCAGAGCACGCCTTCGACCGTTTCTATGCGGAAAAGTTAGGCGTGGATGTCGATAACCTCTGGATATCGCAGCCCGACAGTGGGGAGCAGGCGTTGGAAATCGCCGAGCAGCTTATCCGTTCGTCGGCTGTGGACATCGTGGTAGTCGATTCTGTCGCCGCTCTGACTCCGAAAGCAGAAATCGAAGGCGATATGGGCGACAACAAGGTAGGTCTGCAAGCACGACTGATGTCCCAGGCATTGCGCAAGCTGACAGCCGCTATCAGCAAGACGAAAACAACGTGTATATTCATCAACCAGTTGCGCGAGAAGATAGGCGTCATGTTCGGTAGCCCGGAGACGACGACAGGTGGTAACGCCCTGAAGTTCTATGCTTCAGTACGTCTGGATATCCGACGTGCCGGACAGTTGAAGGATGGGGACGAGGTGAAAGGAAACCAGGTACGCGTCAAGGTGGTTAAGAACAAGGTGGCGCCTCCATTCCGCAAAGCAGAGTTCGACATCATGTTCGGCGAAGGTATTTCCCGCGCCGGAGAAATCATCGACCTCGGTACCGAGCTGAACATTATCAAGAAGAGTGGCTCGTGGTACAGTTATAACGACACGAAGCTCGGTCAGGGACGGGATGCCGCCAAGCAGTGCGTAACGGACAATCCGGAGCTGGCTGAAGAGCTGTCGAAGCTGATATTCGAGGCACTGAAAGATAAGAGCAACTAATCCTTTCAATTACGGGTTATGAGTTATGGATTGCGAGTCCCTGTTCCAAACTCTTAATCCATACTCATAACTCGTAACTCATAACGCATAACTCCAATAATGTCTTCCAAAGAACAATATCGCCTCCTGTGCCTCTCTGAGTCCTCCATTCCGATTTATTCCCGCGATTGGTGGCTCGACATTGTGTGCGGGGAAAAGCATTGGGATGTCCTGCTGGCGACGCAGAAAGAGGCTATCGTGGCGGCACTTCCTATCTATACGCCGTGCCCCGGCATCATATCCATGCCTTTCTTTACACAGACGATGGGACCGTGGTTCGCCCCGGATGCTGATACGCTCTCTTATCGGCGGCAACTCACGAAGCGGCAGGAAATCCTGAAGACATTTATCGAGGAACTGAAGCATATACCGACTTTCCTGCAAAACTTCCATCCGGACATCACCGACTGGCTCCCTTTCTACTGGGCAGGATATGAGCAGACAACACGTTATACCTATATCTTGGACGACATCTCGGACTCCACGCATCTCTGGCAACAGATGAGTGCAAATATCCGCCGCAATATCACCCGGGCAGAGCAACGCTACCGCATAGTTGTCCGCCGCAACGTCCCGGTCGAGGACTTCCTCCGTATCCAGGAACTTTCTTTCCGCCGGCAAGACTTGGACGGGCCTAAGGGTATCCCCGTCTTGCGCGAGCTTATCTTACGAAGTCGGGAACGTGGACAAGGAGACATCTGGGGAGGCTACGATGCCGAAGGAAACCTCCACGCAGCCGCCTTCATCGTATGGCAAAAGAGTTCTGCTTACTATCTGGCGGGCGGGGGCAATCCGGAACTCAGGGACTCCGGTGCGCACAGCCTGGTGCTCTGGACCGCCATCCGCGAGCTGGCAGCCCATACGCGGCAGTTCGATTTCGAGGGTTCGATGCTCCCCGGCGTCGAGCGTTTCTTCCGCGAGTTCGGTGCCAAACAGTATCCCTTCTTCACGATAACGAAAGGAAACTTGAGCTTATGGAACAGGATGCGTATCAAACTGAACACACTAAATCTGACAAAATAAACGGAATCATAAAGGAATACTATAGATGCGTGATATCATCGACTACATCATCCGCTTCCTGATCGGGACGGAACAAGCCGGGCGGCTCTCCCCCTGCATCGGCTATACATCCGACAAACGGCTCTTCGACCGTTACTTGATTGTGTTCACGCCATCCGGATTCTTCAATGAAGGCGTATATGGGACACAGGCATCCATCCCTACTCTTCCCCTGCAAGAGATCGAGGGTGTCCCGCTCTTGTTTGGCTCTCCCAAAACAGAGTGGGTGGGCGACACACTGCTCATTCATGCCGACCTCATCGCCAGTACCTATTTCCTGCTGACCCGATATGAAGAAATTGTCCGCCGGACGGAGCGCGACGACCACGGTCGTTTCCCCGGCAAACTGTCTTTGCCTTTCCGCGCCGGCTTTATCGAACGCCCGATTGTCGAGGAATATGGCGTGCTCGTCCGTCAATGGTTGCGAATGACTACGGGGAGCAATGCCATCCACGAACCCGAACCGCAGCTCCAGAAACTCTGGCTGACACACGACGTTGATGCCCCGCTCTTCTGCCAATCGCTCCGCCACGTGGCGCGAGAGACACTCAAGGGGATGGGTCTGACCGAGGCATGGAAACTATATCTCCGCCCGGAGCACGAAGACCCTTACTACACCTTCCCTTGGCTCCTCGAACAGGGCCAAATCGTCCGCGACGCCTGGGGCGAGGAACGCTGCCAAACGCTTTTCTTCCTCAAAGGCGGGGGAAATGCTCCGCAGGACAAGCCGTACTATCCCCTCAACCTCAAACTCCTCCACCGCCTCTCGCGCTTCTGTTCCGAATCGGGCGGAAGCATCGGCCTGCATTCGAGCTACAGTGCCGGCTTGCAGCCCAACAAAATCATCGCCGAGAAAAGGCATCTGGAGCGGGCGACAGGCTTCGTCGTTACCTACAACCGCCATCATTACCTGGCGTGCCGCGAACCGGAGGACTTGAATACCGTTGAGAAGGCTGGATTCTCCGACGACTTCACGATGGGCTATGCCGACGTCGCCGGTTTCCGTCTCGGAACGTGCCGGCCTGTCCATTGGATTAACCCAATTACGAAACGCATCTCGGATATGCAGCTCCACCCGCTGGCTTGCATGGACGCAACCCTCGGCGAGGCCAAATACATGGGACTAAATGAGCAAGAGGCCGTCAATTACGTCCTCCGCCTGGCCCAAAATGCTTCCCGCCACGGCGGAGAGCTGGTTTTGCTCTGGCACAACGACCGCGTCAGCGAGTTTTCCTCCGCGAAAGGCTTGGACTACCGCCGCGTCTTCCAGCGCATCCTTTCCGAAATCGTGGACGAGGGACTCTGATTCTTCCTATACATTATATAATATGGCAAACAATCCCATGAAAGTCTTAATCCTTTGCGACATGTTCCCGCCGGCCTTCGCGCCTCGCATGGGTTATTTATGCAAGTACATGAAACGAGCCGGGTGGCAGCCGGTGGTTGTTACCGAAGAGATTCCGGAAAATATGTTCGCTTTCCTGGCTCATCTCGTCCCGGCAACCTACGTCCGCTTCTTCCATGCCCGCCACCCGCTGCTCCGAAAGGTGGAATGGCTCTTGGTTTTCCTCCTCGATTTCTTTTTTCATTATAAAGACAGGAAGATGGCGCAGGTCGCCGACCGCCTCATGCAATCCCAGCCTTTCGATGCGGTCTTGTGCAGTACCTACCGGACATTCCCGCTGCCCGCTGCCCTCCGCGTAGCCAAGAAATATCGGCTCCCGCTCATCGCCGACCTTCGCGACATCGTCGAACAATATGCCGCAGACGAATATATCTCCAAGTCGTTCCACACAGTCCCGTGGTTAGACCGTCAGATAACGCTCCGTTACCGCCGACATCTGCTCCGCAATCGCAACCGCGTCTTGCGACAGGCGGCATGTATCACGACAGTCTCGCCGTGGCACGTCGAGACGCTCAGTCCCTATAATCCGGACGTCCGCCTCATCTACAACGGCTACGACCCCGAATTGTTTTTCCCGGAACACCCCCGGACGCCGCGCTTCCTCCTCACCTACACCGGCCGAATCCTCAGCTTCGGCATCCGCGACCCGCGCCCGCTGCTGGAGGCCGTTTCCCGCCTCACCGAAGAGCAGCGTATCGAGCCGGAGCACTTCGCCCTCGTCTGGTATGTGGACGACCACTCGCGCCGCCTGCTTTCGGAAGCTGCGGAAATGTATCACGTGGAGAAATTCATGGAATATCACCCCTACGTGGGCGCCGACCGCATCCCGGACATCCTCCACCACAGCTCCATCCTCCTCCAAATCGCCAACAAATGCGATGAGAACGGTCCGAAAGGCATCATGTCCACCAAACTTTTCGAGGCCATGGCGACGGAAAAGCCTCTCCTCTGTGTCCGGAGCGACGAGAGCTGTCTGGAACAGACTATCCGCGAAACGCGCACAGGTGCGAGCGCCCGGACTGCCGACGACGCCTATCGGTTCATCCTTGCTCACTATCAAATCTGGAAACAGCAGGGCTACACGGCCATCGAGCCGGACCGAGCTGCCGTCCAGCGTTTTTCGCGCAGCAAACAGGCCGAACAATTCATGCAACTCATCACCGAACTGACTAACAACTCGCAAAATGGATAAATTCATCAACGTCGTCGCCTTAAACATCCCCTACCCTGCCAATTACGGCGGTGTCATCGATATTTATTACAAACTGAAAGCGCTCCACGACTGCGGCGTCCGCATCATCCTGCATTGTTTTGAATACGAACGCCCCGAGGCGCCCGAACTGCTCGACATTTGCGAGGAAGTACATTATTATAAGCGGCATACGGGTCTCCGAACAAACCTCACGCTCCTGCCTTACAATGTTTACAGCCGCAAAGACCCGCGCCTGCTCACGGCGTTGCTCACGAACGACTACCCCATCCTCTTCGAGGGACTCCACTCGTGTTACTACCTGGGCGACAAGCGTCTGCGCCACCGCCTGAAGATTTTCCGCGAGTGCAACATCGAGCACGACTACTACCGTGCCCTCGTCCGCTCGACGGACAACTGGCTGAAGAAATGTTTCTTCCTCGTCGAGGCCCTCAGGTTCCGCGCCTACCAGCGGGAGGTGCGTTGGGCCGACCTCGTCCTCTCCGTCTCGACGACCGACGCGCGTTACCTCCGCTCCGTCTTCCCCGCGAAGCCCGTCGAATTCATTCCCTGCTTCCACGCGAACGAGGTGATAACCTCGCGGCCGGGTTCGTCGGACTTCCTCCTCTATCACGCGAAACTTTCTGTGCCTGAGAACGAAAAGGCGGCGCTTTTCCTCATCCGCCAGGTCTTTTCGCAGCTGCCGCACCGCTGCATCATCGCCGGGATGGACCCCTCGCCCGCGCTCTACAAGGCCGCCGCGCCCTTCCCGAACATTTGCATCGAGGCGAATCCCAGTGCCGAACGCATGGACTGGCTTATCCGCGAGGCACACGTCCACACACTCATCACGTTTCAGGATACGGGCCTGAAGCTCAAGCTCCTCAACAGTCTTTTTGCCGGTAGGCACACGCTCGTGAACCGCATGATGCTTGCGGGGAGCGGTTTGGATTCGCTCTGCCACATCGCCGACACGCCGGAGGAGCTTGTCCGCGCCTGCAACCAGCTAATGAAGATGCCGTTCGACGATACGGCCATCGCCCAGCGCCGCGCCCTCCTCTTCCCGGCCTATTCCAACGCGCACCAGGCCCAAAAACTGTGGGGACTTATCCAAGCGCAATCCTCCGCAAAGTCATAAAATAAGCCAAATTTCCTTTCGAAAGAGCAAAAGTACTCCTCCCATTATTAGAAGTATCTTTTTCACTTGTAAAAGTACTCCTCCCATTATTAGAAATACACTTTTCACAAGTGAAAGTACTCCTCCCATTATTAAAAATCCATTTTTCACTTGTCGAACTACTCTTTTTAATATTAAAAATCCACTTTTCACTTGTCGAACTACTCCTCCCATTATTAGAAATACACTTTTTACTCGTCTAACTACTTCTCCCATTAGTAAAAACATAGTTTTTACTCGTCGAAATACGCCTCCAAATATGGGAAATAGACTTCCAACATTTTGGAAAAAGGCGAAAATTGCGGAGAAAAAGCTCGAATGTGTGGAAAATGAAATGTAGAATAATATTAAATAGCATGATATTTTCCTTTGGAAATTTTTCTCCTTGGATTCTATATTCTACTTTTGCAAAAGTTTCCAACGGAAAATAATAACAAAAAAATAGATCACGACATGAAGATTATCATCGTAGGCGGAGTGGCCGGAGGCGCCACAGCCGCCGCCCGCATCCGCCGGAACACCGAAAAAGCGGAAATCATCCTGTTTGAAAAGGGGGAACACATTTCGTATGCCAACTGCGGCCTCCCCTATTACATCGGAGGCATTATCGAAGAGCACGAACGGCTTTTCGTACAGACGCCGAAGGCTTTCGGCACGCGGTTCAACATCGACGTGCGCACACATTCGGAAATTACGGCTATCAATTTAAAACAGAAAGAAGTAACCGTCCGGACGGCAGACGGGAAGACCTACACCGAAAGTTACGACCGACTTTTGCTCTCGCCGGGAGCCTCGCCCGTCCGTCCGCCCCTCAAAGGCATCGATTCGGAGGGCATCTTCACGCTGCGGAACGTAGCTGACACGGACCGCATCAAGCAATATTTAGGCGAGAAGGAGGTGAAACGCGCGGTAATTGTCGGCGGAGGGTTCATCGGGCTTGAAATGGCAGAGAATCTGGTTCATGCAGGCGTGGAAGTGTCTGTCGTCGAGATGGCAGACCAGGTGATGGGGCCGATAGACTTTTCGATGGCGTCGTTTGTGCACGAGCATTTGAGGCGGAAAGGTGTGAAGCTCTATTTGGGGCAAGCCGTGGAAGAATTCGGGCGGACAGACGCGGGACTGGAGGTCGCGTTCAAGTCGGGCATCCGTCTGCATGTGGATATGGTACTTTTGTCTATCGGAGTGCGTGCCGAGACGCGTTTAGCTTCGGAGGCAGGGTTGAAATTGGGCGAAATGCGTGGCATATATGTCAATGAATATCTTCAGACCTCGGACGAAAACGTCTATGCCGTAGGCGATGCCATTGAATTTCCACATCCCATCACGGGGAAGCCGTGGCTCAACTTCCTGGCCGGACCTGCGAACCGGCAGGCACGCATCGTGGCGGATAATATCGTATTTGGCAACCGCGTGAAATACGAAGGCTCCATCGGGACCTCGATAGCGAAGGTGTTCGACCTCACCGTAGCCTCGACGGGACTACCTGCGAAGCGTCTGAAACAGATGGGCATCGAGTATTTGGCATCTACGACGCACTCGGCCTCGCACGCAAGCTATTACCCGGGAGCTTCGCAGATGAGTATCAAGATAACCTTCTCGCCGAAGGACGGGAAACTGTATGGAGCACAGATTGTAGGCTGCGATGGGGTGGACAAACGCATCGATGAGTTTGCCCTGATTATCAAACAAGGCGGGACAGTTTACGATTTGACGCGGATAGAACATGCCTACGCTCCGCCATTCTCGTCAGCTAAGGACCCGGTGGCGATTGCGGGTTATGTGGCCGGCAATATCCTGAGCGGGAAGATGACGCCGCTTTATTGGCGCGAGTTGAAGGATGCCGACTTGAGCGGAGTAACTTTGGTGGATGTGCGGACCAAAAACGAGTTTGAGTCGGGAGCTATCCCGGGTGCCATCAACCTGCCGCTGGATGAATTGCGGGGACGGATGGAAGAAATATCCCGCGACAAACCCGTGTGGATATATTGCGGCGTCGGATTGCGAGGTTATCTGGCCAGCAACATACTTAAAGATAATGGATTCAAGGAAGTGCGCAACTTGAGCGGAGGTATCAAGACGTATAAGGCAGCCACCAAGCCGGTCGGCCTCCCGAAAGAGACTATTTGATATAAATGGAGAAAATTCAATGTATCTGTCGGATGAGAGACCTGATGAAGGCTCTCTCCGACCTCGAAACCCAACTCATCACCACCTACGGCATCACCCTGAACGAAGCGATGGTCCTTTGCAGCGTGGGCAACGACACCGTCTCGGCCGGCGACATCACCACCAGCACCGGCATGACCCCCTCGCACGCCTCGAAAACCATCCGCTCGGTAGAATCCAAAGACCTGCTCACCCGCAAGCTGGGCGAACACGACAAACGCCAGATGTATTTCGTGCTGACAGAGCAAGGGAAAGGGTGTTTGGAGGAGATAAAGGAGAAGGGGGTGGAGGTGCCAGAGTGGTTGAAAGGGGTGTTTGGGTAATATCCGTATCCAACGGCATATTGTTCTAATCGTTTTTATTCAATTCGTCCAATTGTTCCGTACAATAGATCGTAAAAACGTGTCTGCCATCCAAAAGGAATACCATTTTGATGCGCCGCACGACTGATGCGCGCCTTCACACCACGGATGACCGTTCCCAAGGATTTGGACAATATTGGATTGCGGGGTATTTCTGTTGTTGTCGTTGTCATCACGGAACACCCATCATTCCATCATAATCTTTCCTTTATCGACCACAAATATACTGCTTCTTTTGAATGTCAGGCATGTAATTATAGGAACTTCTCTACCTTGGTTCACATCGTAGCGGAACTCTGGCGTAAAGGAACCGTCATTTTTACAAGCCGTGATAATGCGCTCGATACCGCGTCTCCATGCTTCAATCTCACCTGCACAGAAGAAGGTGTTGGCAATATCAGGGTTATAAAGCATACTCCGATGTGAAGACAATAAGGTTTCCACCGTCCACCTTTCGGGCAATACCCCACTGTTTATTATCTCCAACTTGTTTTTCATACACACGGATTTGGATGGGAGAAGGTTCTGTATAGTCTTTGTTGATGCAAGCATTCAATAACGCCTCACGCAAAGCCTCACGAGGCATGGGCTAAGTTTCTATCCGTTGGATGCCTTCGTAAGTAATGACGGCTTTCTTGTACTTGATGCCCATCATGTCGCGCACCTTGTTTGGAATATCTTCCATCAATTTCTTGGCATTCTGTACACCGCATATTTCGCCATTGTCGCGCAGACCAATATATATAACGTACCACCTTGTGCATTAGCAAAATCACAAATCTATTTCTTGTATTCATCGCGCCAGGATTCTTTGAATTCTATTCGTTGGGATTCGGTATTCATTTTAAATATTCTTTATATTCATTACGTAATCGTGCTTCTATCTCAGTTAGGATGCAAATTTGGTTGTTTATTGCTTCTGCCAAGATATGAAAAGTTTCTATTTTCCTTTCATGTAAAGCTTCATACAATTGTTTAGAAAATTCAGATGGCTCTATTGCTGCTATTTTTTGATTGATTTCTCCGACCAAAAGGAATAACTTGTTTATAATATCCATAGATTCTTTTCCATGATATTTGTTTACTATATCTGAGAAATCATAATAAAGATATATACGATTCTCATTATCATAAGACAATTTATTGAGTCTATCTATAGCTGCCTGTATATTTCCAACTGCGATTGGATTTACAAAATCTTTATTACTTCCTTTCAAACCTGTCTGAAGCGTTAGATAAGCATCAATAGCATTTTGATAGCACAGCATAGCTTTTTCTACAATCTCTGTTTTCCGTTGAAAGACCAATTTTCTAATTTCTCTTCTATTCTTTACTTCTTCGAACCAATTATTAAGCAGTGTTTGTATAATAATTGTAATGATTGAACCAATTAGGCCGGCTGTTATTAAAGAGCTTTCCATTTCTTATAAAATTGTTAGAGTTCTATTTTATCAAATACCAATTTAGATAATTTACATATATCTTTATGGTATTCAAACAATACATTGATAACATCAGTCATACTTATTATTTTCAAAGTCTCATTTGAATTATACAATGTCTCTATTTCTTCTTGTGGATTTTCTATTAAAGGAGTTTGTCCTTTAACAACAATTTCAGGAAACCGAGATAATGTGATAAAGCAAGTAGAATGTTTTCGCTTATTTAGCTCTTCATACTCTATCATTCTGCGATGTTTTAAAGTGTTCGCCCATTCAACTACATGTCCATTCCTATATGGAACCTCACCAACACTCGGATGCTCCTTGTCATGAAAGGATTCCAATTCTTTTTTCACATCTCCATCTGGAATTAGATCTATGACAATTCTTTTCTTGCAACTTTCTAAGACTTTATCTATGTTGCTAAAGACTAATGGATGTTTCACTTGTTTATACAGTCCATAATATATCCACACGGCTTGCAACAATATGTCATACGTTGCATTATACCATAGAATCGCAGTATTAACAAATTGAGATTGTATCCACAAATGACCTCGGTCGTCGACATCAGCAGACAAGTACTCAGGATATTTCACTTGACAAGATGTAATCAAAGCAAAACGAGCTGCACATATTTCATCATACAAATCTTGCAATCGACGGCACGTCTCAATTAGTACAGCCTTTTCTTTTTTAGATGCTACAATATTCAATTTATAACGAATTTCTGTCCCATTCAAATATTCTGGAAGCTCTAAAAGTTGAAAGGCCTCTTTAAATGCAGGTATTTGTTTTTCCATTTCTTTAATATATATCATTCTATACTTTATATACCAAACCCTATTTCAAATAACGATTAAGAATTTCATTTTTCCTTTCAATATAATTGTCAATCACAGCCTGCGCTTTATCCATTTCCGCTTCATAAACCTCTATTTGAGCAACTATTGCATCTTGTTGTTCTAACGAAGGCACCGGTATCTCATATTGTTTTAATAATCCAGCACTGATATTGGCTTGATTTATCGATTTTGACATCACCGAAAAGCCATGTTCCCGAATAGGTTTGCTGTTGAGTATATATGTGAGGAATTTAGGATTGAGCATATCTTTCTTGTAATTTACCCGAATCAGATAGCCGGCAAATATGGCAGGCCTGTCACCTGTATATATGGCAGACTTACCTACATGAACAGGACTATTGGTGCGATTGAACAAAACATCATTTTCATATAACATGTATTGCGCAATATCATCTGGATCGTTAGAATACACAACATCATCCCAAACAATCTTTCCGTTCTGTATATTCCCCATTCGCACTACGGAGACCTTACCTGTTGGTGAAGATTTGGAAGAAGTACCATATTCAAAAGACGAGCATAATGTTTCCAATCTTTTATGCTCATACTGATTGAAAACAGGCAAGATTATATCATCAATCTTCTATTTTAAGATATTAATTTGCGATATGGCTGTTTCGTATTCTTCATCTATCTTATTGCACACACTCACTATATTCTTTAGAATGTCTTTTGGAGGAAAGGGAATTTTCATATTTTTCAAATTCGTACTATTCAAACCGCCTTGTGCCGATCCAGTTATATTGGCTTTTAATAAAGACTGCCCTATATTACTAAATAAGAAATTATACACATACATTTGAATGAGCCAATCAGTGTTTCGCAATAAAAAGACATGTTCATTAATCATGGCAGGTTTATTAATTAATTCATTTCTAACTAATGCAACTTTCCCTGTTAAAGCACCATCTTTACAAATTAAAATGTCATCTTTTTGCAAAAGTCCTTTCTCCGCACTTTGGTAAAAATCTATGGGAACATATTTAGGAGTAGATAAAACGAGATGCCCATTTTTATTATCTATATGTTCTCCTCCTAAAGATAATGCCCCCTCATTTATATAACTAACACCACCTGTAGGTCTAGTACCACTTTCTATTTGACTATAAATGTTCTTGATAGGAACTAAATCATATATAAATGCGAACACATCTTTTTTTAATGAAACACTCTTTATCGCCTTATCAAATTCCACCCGTGAGAAATCAATCAAATCAACAAGATTGTTGATAGATACATAGTCTTCGCAATCCTTACCAATATTCAACTCTTCCCCAAGGAAATTATGGCGGATAATCATATTGATTTTATCCTCATTGTGTAGATTGGCGGGATCGAATAAGGGTGTCTGTATTTGAGCTATGCCTTTGTTCCGTTCTAATTCATTGTCTTCATCTACATCACTTACGCCTATGTATTTAATACCCTCATTCCCTTTACTGCTGCTCCATTCATATCCCAAGAACTTCTTTATTTCACCCGTTTTTGAGGGGCTCTTAACTATCACTACCGGTTGCGGATTACTCATTGCCAACAAGAAGAAATAAAGTTTTTCCTTTTCTATTGCTTTTATACTACTAATGATATATGAACGTAGTTCCACTTTACGCATTTCTTCCGTATACTTGGATGTGATGCGTTTTGTCTTGATTTTCTTGGCACGAGAATCATTCTTGAACTTGTCAACATAGTCTTTAAACAGGTCTATTCCCAGTAAAGCATCATTGGGAGCAGAAGAAAACAGGGTCTTATAATCCTCCACACTTACTCCAATGCGCCCGCAATACTGCTCCAACAAATCAAGGTCTGCATACCGTTCGTCATGGGCAGTATTACCCATAAACCACGCATCCACCCGATATTTATAGTGAACGGCCAAAGCCGGATTCTCTCTCTTACGCCTTAAGAACAATGTCACTGTATTTGTTCCTGTCTTGCCAAATGTTCCGCTTCCCATTTCCACAATAGAAATTATATCGAAATATTTCAAAAGAATTTCACGACACTTGATATAAATGCTGCCATTGCTTAACACGCTCGATGGCAGAATGATTGCGGCAACTCCACCGGGAGAAAGCAATTGTTTAGCACGTTCTATGAAGAATGTTTCAATGCTGTTGTTCTTTATTATGTCACTTACTTCAGCCGCCAATTCATATCTTTCCCTTTCCTCAAGGCTCAAAGTTTCTAAAAATCCTTTTACACTGTAAGGAGGATTAGCAATCAACACTGAAAATGAACCATCTTTGACTCCTGTTTTATCAGACAGGGCATCTGCATAAATGATATTAATCCCCTCCTGACCATACATAAAAGAAGAGACCTTAGCTACTTTAGACAGGCGATATTCTTTCTCTATGCCAAATATTTCTTTATAATATTCTGTTACTTCATCACCTTTGTATTGCTCAACAAAGGGTCTAATCTGCTGGGCATATTCATTCAAGAAATGCCCAGCACCACAAGCATAATCTATCACTTTAGGAATGCTGGTGCTATCCCGAATTATGCTTTCCAGCGGTAAAGAGGAAACCAAGAAACGCACAATAGGCGTAGGCGTGAAGAATTGTCCTTCGCTTTGTTTTACTCCTTGATCTAAAAAACCTTCGAATAAATCTCCCAAGAATTGATTTTGCTCTTCCGTTTTTAGGCGGATATCTTGCAGCATTCTTACGACTTCTTTCAATATGACTGCATTCTGATTGAAAAGTTGCTCATTGTGTACATCCAAGAACGCAAAATCGTTGTTTGAGAAAAACTTCAATTGGCGGAAATATTCCAATATTTTCTCTTTAATAGCATCGGGATCATTCTTTTGTATCTTGAATGTTTCTTCAATGGTTGCGTTATCAATGTAAGTCACTTCTTCGTTCAAATAGTCCTTCATTCCTATCTGATACATCTTCTGCAACCGGTCTTGAAAATTGTAGTAGTCATCATAAGCTGCACCTTTCCACATAAACTGCAATTCTTTTCCATGACGCGTCTCATCTACAATTTTAACCAAAAATAAATTGACCAATTTGTCAAAAGCATTTTCACGCCCTGACACATTGTATTGGCGCATGATTGTTGCGAACTGATTATATTTCCTTTGGATTGCAGTCGCATCAACTATTTGCAAGTCATCAATAGTGAATTTCTTTTTACCTATACAAAAAGGGGCTATTTCTTCTTCAAAAATTCCTTTCGTGTTATAATCCAACTGATAGGTGTTTTTCCACACTTGATAATATTCGTCCCTGTTTCCGCCCTTTTTTGTTACCTCTTCAAAACTTATCAAATTTTTATTAGATAACAAATAATCTTTGTTGTCCAACATCGAGATAACATGATACGTCCGTTTACAGACACTATTCACTAAATCAGCAGTATAAAGACAAATATATTTTGCCTTTCTATAGGAATTATAATAATTAAATAATTGGCCACCGTTTTGGAGCATCAATTTCCAAGCTTTATTAAACTCATCATTCTCAGTATGTTCCGTTGTCTTACATTCAATCAACAGATACTCATCTCCATTATTATCTTTAACTATAATATCACAGAAACCACCTGTATCACCATGTCCACCAGGCATCCCTTTCTCAAGAATTATCTGTTCAGGAAAATAGCCTCTTTCTAAAAGACTAGCTACACATTCAAATACAACAAAATTTTCAAGCTGATGAAAATTCTTCGTTGTTTCACGTTCAGCTTCTATACCACTAGGGTACATTAAGCATTTATTCGTAAAATCAACAGAAAGTGTAGAATTGGACTTTTCAAAAGTTCTAGAATATATTGTAGAAAATGAATTTTCCTCTAATTCAAATCCAAGTATCTGCAATAAGTTACGGAAATTATCTAGTGTTATCATCTTGTTATAAGATTCGATTTGTATTGCAAGTATGCAACTATAGATTAATAATGATTGCAAAAGTAATGATTAATCATGAAAATAGACAAAGTCTTGGCTATATATTAGCCAGTGAGAAAACATTTTCTTTTATAGGTGGTGGCAATGTGGTGGCAAAATACTTTAGCAGTATAAAAGAAAAATGCTAACCGATTTTATTTTAATCGATTAGCATTTCTTCCTAGTGGTGCCACCAGGAATCGTAATCTAACGATAAGTGGCTGAATATCTTTGATGTAACTTTTAGCTAAAGAAATAATCTCCCGCTATTGCTCCACCGGAGGCTTGCAGTATTTTGCGCAATTTCACGTGGAAGTTTCCTAAGACAAAGATAGGAATTTTAATTTGTATTTCTGTTAAGTTTACCCTTATATTCGTCAACAAATTTTGAGTATGCTTCTTTTATTTCTTCTCGTGTGATAGATGGATTATCATTGTGTTCTTTAACCCAGTCTATTAGGAATTCTGTAATTTTTACTTCATAAATGTATTTTGAACTTCCTTCATCTTTCTTGAACGTAAATGGAGAAATCATTTTAGGATATGAATTTGAAATGAAACTTGGGAAATATACTGTGTCTACAAATTTCAAGTCATCGGCATCTTTTAATTTAAGAGCTTTATATTTATCTTCACAAGGTATAATATATCTCAAATTAGCGGGAATAAATGAAAAGATGTCATCATCATCGTCTTGTTCTTCGGTTGTACTTTTACCAGTAATATATTCCAATAATTTATTTTCATAAATGATGTGTTCTGGTTTTGTTTTAGATAAATGCAGGATACGACAACTTTTGTCTGAAGATTCTTCCTCAGAAATATATTGGAAATATTTCTTAAAAATGCGATATAAAAATCTGGAAATAGCTAATTCGTCATATCCTTTATCATAAATATAAAGTACATTATCTTTTATATCATATGAGTTAATGGGGGTGTCTGGCCCATATGCATAATCGTATATATAAATATCGTTACAATTATCTACAAAGTATTCAAGTTTATACTGATTATCATTAATCGTTATCTGATATTCTTTCCATTGTTGATAAGTATCTAAATTTAGGTATTCACTATAATCTTCTTCCCAATAGTAATTAACAAACATACTAATCATATGCTGAATATCTGTATTTGAAGATTGCTCTTTTGCATATTTAGGAATTTCTTTTATAATGCACTCTTTTAGAACTTCAAAAAAATCAAATTCAAATTCGTATTTTAGATAGTTTCGATCTAGTGATACGATATCTTTTGCATTACATTTCAATATATTTACTTCGAAACAGAGGAAGTTGAAATCTATTCTGCTTTCAATTCTTTGTCCTTTATAATAAAAAATTGTTTCATTGTTCTTTACTTTAGGAATTATATTAAATTGAATTTGTTCTTCTTGATTAAAAAACTGAAATGTATTATTTATATTGTTACTTTTATCGTTCAATCTATGTTTGTCTCCCTTTATCGATAAATAAATGCTTAGGCACGAAGCTTTGGCAAATTTATGTAATTCATGCATAATAAACTCTAGTTCAGCTGATACCTTTTTATGTTCAAATGGATCAATATATAATTCTCTATAGAATTTATATGTATTTATTTTAGTATCAGTATAATATTGCTTTTCTTTTTTGGGAAATATAGGACTTGTCTTAATTATAAAACTTAAAATTGTCCCAGGTTTTCGTTTATATGTTGATGCTACCTGTTTTACAAGAATGTCACCACGTCTTTCAGAATCAGGATTAGAAAGTTCTATTTCTAATTCTTGCTGAGTAAAGAAACTTTTAGTATTAATATGGACTAAATCTGTTATCATAAAAATACTTTGAAAGCCAATACCAAATTCTCCAGAAGGTTGTAACCATTCTGGCATCTCAGCTATGATTTGATTTCGTATTTTATTTTTTCTGCTACTTCCTGTTATTGACAAATATTCTAAATCATTAATTGATAATCCTATACCATAATCTTCAATTGTAATTTTCCACTCCATATCCTCATTATCATTCTTGGAAACTTCTTCAATTGTAACGTTAATAGGATAGTTTTCCAACATCTTTAATAATTTAGGATCATTGGGAGAATTGAAGTCATCATTCTCATTTTTCTCCAACCAAAGTCTTAATAGAGAGGCATCAACAGAGTTTTGTAAAATTTCTCTTAAACATTGCCATGGAGTTTGGTATAATCCAGCACCTTTTAGTAACTGTAATGCTTGTTCATTATCAACTTTAAATCTAGGTTTCTCTTTATCATGTATATATCTCCATGTGTTTAAATTTACTTTAAGATTCTTTATTGTAGGGAGATATCCCATAGATTTATTAGGAACTATGTTGTTCCAATTTAGCATCTGATTTACGATTTCTTGTCTAATATATTCAAACCAAGATTGAGTTATATTAGCAACATTATAGTCATCGCAACTTGCTGTAATATCTATAGTTGTTGTGTCAACGCTAAAATGTGTAATTGAAAAATGCTTTTCTTTGTGTAGCAAAGAATCTTTTGGTATAGATTTTACTGATCTTAAGAATACATCAGAAAAGCGATTATTATCTAAATCTAATAGGTCACCAAGCCTTAATAAGCAAGCAATATATCTGGGATGAGCATCATTAATATCTATTTCTACCTCATTTTGAGGCAATTCTAATACTTTATTAAAATCTTCGGTATGTGAGGCGCAAATTGCTCCTAATATTTTTATAAGCCTTTGGGGTATAACGCCTCTTGGCGAATTAAGAGATATTTCTTTTTCTGGATTTATTATTACTTGTTCGGAACGATCTGCATGAAATCTTCTAAAGTAATCTGCTAATAAGAACTTTACGCTATCATATATATTAATATTAAATGAGCTATCTTTTAATACTAGTTGTCTATGTTCTTCCTTGAAATGTGAAGCATAAAGATATAATGGATGTGATAAATCACTTTGAATGTCAGATATGTAGGATAAAAAATCTTTGCTTTTTAAGGCCTCTTCAATACGATCGGCAGGAATAGCCATTCCTATATCGTGATAATAAGCGGAAGTTAATAATAACCAAATATCTATTGCTGTAAATTTCTCAATAACATCTTCTCCTACTATTCTAACAATATTATTGATGATTGTTTCTGAATGAGATTGATCATGCATGCTATAGTGTGGAAATATTCCAGCAATTAATGATAATGCTCTTGGTACCAACTTTTTATCATAAATCCATTGAGTATATAATATATCACTTTGAGAGTCTTTTGTTTTTTCAAATAAAATTTTTTCTAGTTTGTGAATCATAACTTCTAGTATATTAAAACATTATTTATCATAACGTGAGTTCGATGAATTATAACTATTTGTAAATTTGGTGATTAGCGAAAATTGTTGTAACTTTATAGTGTTCA
>CALUZV010000030.1 GCA_944325345.1 uncultured Parabacteroides sp. | reverse complement strand
CGGATAGCTTTTTGCATCGCTGCAAAGAGGTTTTTACGACGGTTTCAGGCTTTCGCAAGGCTGCAAAATGGCAAAAAAGGCCGTAAAAAGCCTTTTGCATCGCTGCAAAGAGGTTTTTACGACGGTTTCAAGCTTTCGCAAGGCTGCAAAATGGCAAAAACGACCGTAAAAAGTATTTTGCACCGCTGCAAAAGGATTTTACGACGGTTTTCAGGCTTTCGCAAGGCAGCAGAAGGGCAAAAACGACCGTAAAAAGTATTTTGCACCGCTGCAAAAGGATTTTTCGACCGTTTCAGGTTTCGCCAAGCGTGGGTTGAAGCTATCCCAATCCCGCGCGAGCGGGATTATAAATAGCCGTAGGTTTCAACCTACGGATGTATGTGTGGATGGGCGCCGTATGTTTCCGTAGGTTGAAACCTACGGCTATTTATAACCCGGCGAAATTCGCCGGGTTGGAATACAACCTTCTGCGCGGGGTTTTAACCCTATGTATAGTAAGAAGTAAAATGGTTACAAATGTCGGTAAAAAGGATTAGGAGGGGAAATGCGGTTTGGGCTACCTTTGCGCAAGTATGAAACCGTAATAATATGATGATACGCAAACGAATATTCTTGACATTGATGTTGTGCCTTTCCCTTTTGGCTCAGGCGCAGGTCGCCTATAACGAGAAAGGGCAGGCTATCCCTCCGCAGACACAAGCGTTTGGCAAAGAGGCTTTTTCCCCGACGGGGAATACCGTAATCCGCTGGCTGGGAAACGCTGGTTTCTTCATCAATAGCCGGGGGACGTGCCTGATGGTGGACCCGCTGCTCGTCGGTTTTGATATGCCCCTGCTGATTGATGTCCCGATTCTGCCGACGGAAGTCCCTGCCTTAGACGCAGTTTTGATAACGCATAGCGATAACGACCATTTCAGCGTGCCGACCTGCCAGCAGCTTGCGCCGGTTTGCAAGGTCTATCATTCCACGCACTATGTGGATTCGTTGATGACGAATCTCCGGTTGCCTTCGGTGGGGCATGGTATGAAAGATACATTCCGAATCGAAGACATTACGGTCAGTCTGACGCCGGCGTACCATACTTGGCAAAATGAGTTCGGGGGATTCGAGCGTGTATTCCAACGCGAAGACTTCTGCGGCTTCCTGATTCGGACGGCGGACGGGCTGATTTGGGCGCCGGGCGATTCGCGCTTTCTGCCCGAATTCCTGCGACTGCCCGCGCCCGACGTCATCTTCTTCGATTTCTCGGACGACGGTTGGCACATCGGACTGGAGAATGCCATTAAGGTGGCGAACGCTTACCCGAACGCCCAGCTGCTGCTTTCGCATTGGGGGACGGTGGATGCCCCCGACATGAAACCCTTTAATGCCGACCCGAAGGAATTGGAAGGGCGGATAGTGAATCCCGGGCGTATTCATGTATTGGCGCCGGGGGAAGCGTTTGTATTGAAGCATTGAGCATAAACAAAATCGAATGTTTGCCCTGCTTCGCGAAATTTTCTATCTTCGCCACCAAATCAATTTGAATACAAGATTCTTATGTACGAATTAAATCAAGATTGCACGTCGCCCGCCTTCCCGCGAGAGCTGGAGCTTATTCCCCTGCCCGGGCACTTTTTCGACATGGTGGGAATCCGCACCCCCGACAACACGGTCTTCCTGGCGGATTGCGTCAGCAGTCCGGCGGTCTTGGAAAAGTATGGCGTAACCTTCATTTATGATGTGGCCCAATACCTTGCCACGCTCGACCGCATCGAAGCCATCTTTCGCGCCTATCGCCTGAGCATGAGCGCCGAGCAATACGTGCTTGTGGGCTCCACCATACGCTCCTACCTTTCGTGGATGAAAGACAGCGGCAAGCTCGATGTGGTGATTGGGGAGGATTCGTTGAGGTGGCAGGCGAGAGGTGTATCCTGATAGTTAATGTTTTTATTTCCGTAAAATAGATACAAACATCGGGGATATGTTTACCTTCCCGCTTGTCGTGTTGCCGTATCTTTGTCGTATCAATAAGTACAATAAATTAAAAGGAATAAGCAATGAATGACATTTTTGAAAAAGACCTTTCCGGCGCGATGGTATCGCCGGAGGAACCCGGTTACGACCAACTTATCAGTGTCATTTTCGACACGATGAAGACGGCTGCGGAAATGAATGCGAAAGGGTGGCTCTCGCCCGAAGAGGTACACGACTACTTGCGCCGCATTACGGGACGGGAGATTGACCCCAGTACCACGCTGTTGCCCCCGTTCTATGTGGACTACGGCAAGAATATCCGCATCGGCAAAGGGTGCTGGATTCAGCAGGGTTGCACCTTCTTCGACCGTGGCGGCATCACCATCGGCGACGGCGTGTTCATCGCCCCGAAAGTGAACCTCATCACCATCAACCACGACCCGAACCCCGACAACCGCAGCGCGACATACGGTCGTCCGATAGTCATCGAAGACAAAGTGTGGATTGGCATCGGTGCTACCGTTCTGCCCGGCGTGCGCATCGGTTACGGTTCTATCATTGGGGCTAATAGTGTTGTAACACACGATGTGCCGCCTATGACGATTGTGGGTGGTAATCCGGCGAGATTTATCAAGAAGATTGAAATCAAGAAATAGAATATTAATTATTTGTAGCCATAATGACTAACATGCAAATAATATAACCGATTAAGGAAAATGATTATGACACTCGAAGAATTCAAGGATTTCGTCAAGACCGGCAAGCCGCTTGACACGGAAGAGATACATCAGTTTATGGACAAAATGGGAGGGGAGGCGCGGAAAATCACTTTCCGGCTGAACTCCGCCTATCATACTCCGGAGGAAATCAGGGACATCCTTTCCGAGCTTTTCGGGAAAGCCGTCCCCTCCACGCTCCGTGTGTTCCCGCCGTTTTATACCGATTTCGGCAAGAACATCGAGGTGGGCGAGGATGTGTTCATCAATGCCTGCTGCCATTTTCAGGACCATGGCGGCGTGCGCATCGGGGACGGATGCCAGATAGGGCACAATGTGGTGTTTGCCACGCTCAACCATTTTCTGGAGCCGGAGAAGCGCAAGATGACTTATTCTGCGCCTATCGTCTTGGGGAAGAATGTCTGGGTAGGTTCCAATGTCACTATCCTGCAAGGCGTAACCATCGGCGACAATGCCGTGATAGGTGCCGGGGCGGTCGTTACGGGCGACATCCCTGCCGATACGGTGGCGGTCGGGGTGCCGGCAAGGGTGGTCAAGCATATCTAATCAACAAACTTCCGCATGTTCCAACGTCATTCATCGCCCAAGGACGATTCCAGTTCTTCGATGGTCGGCATCGTGCCCTCTATCTTTTCGGGATAGAACCGTTCGAGGTCGTACTCTGAAATACCGATGGGCTGGCTGCTCGACTCCAAAGCATACTGCGCCTGTATGCGGTCTTTCTCCTTGCAGATAAGCAGCCCGATGGTAGGATTATCCCTCCCTTCCTTGCGCAAGATATGGTTGCAAGCCACGACATAACCACCCAACTGCCCTACATCGTTGAAGGTGAATTTTCCTATCTTTACCTCTATCACGACATAGCATGACAGGTTGAGGTTGTAGAAAAGCAGGTCGATGAAGTTTTCCGTTTCGCCCACCTGCAAGCGGTATTCCTTGCCGACGTATGCAAAACCCGTACCCAATTCGGTCAGGAAGCGGGTAATGTTATGGAGCAGCGCATCTTTGAGAATACGCTCATTATAAGGCTTGGTGATGCCTGTAAATGCAAAGTTATAAGGATCTCTCGTCATTTCCTGAGCCAGCTCGCTGTTGACGTCGGGCAACGTGTGCTTGAAGTTGGTCAAAGCCTTTCCTTGCCGCTCGTACATGTCTGTACCGATGAAGTTGAGCAACATGGCTCGGCTCCAACCGTTTTCTATGGTTTGGCGGACATAGAACAAGGCTTTGTCAATATTGTCTTTCGCTTTATCCATTATCACGCAATGATGCCCCCATGGAATTTCAAAAATTCCAGCAAGTTGTTGGAAAGATGCTTCGCTTCCGATTTTTCCAACAGCTTGTTGGAAAAGTTGTTCTTCCTTGTTATAAAGCAGATAGAACTTCTTGCAATAGTAGATATTGCTTTTGGATAATCCCTGCACACCGGGTAGCACATGGCGTAAATCTTTACTTAACTGCGTGATAACGCTTTCGCCCCAACGCTGTTCTACATTCATTTCAACGATATCTCGACCGAGGAGCCAGTTGTATCTTAATAGCTCCGCGTTCACCTTCACTGCAGCCTTTATCTGGCTGCTCCTATACCGCAGGGCGAGGTCTTTCACCCATTCTTTATATTCTTTGTCTAATATGCTGACGGATTTGTTCATAAACGGATGTTTTCAATGTTCCTGGTTGCAAAGATAACCTTTTGGGGCTAAATCCACACAAAGATGTTGGGGCTAATTCGACGGTGCGTGTTTCACTACCGAATCACCCCATCCTTATCAAACCGTATCTCCGTCCCATCGTCGAAGCGGAAGAGGTAGCCTTCTTCATTCGATGTCTCGTAGAAATCCAATTTATCCGGATAGAGCGCGCGGACTTGCCGATAGGCTTTTTCCAGCGGGGTGAACGTGCGCGTGCTTTCGCCGGTAATCTTTCCGTCGGCATCGAGTGTTAGCGCGCGGTTGTCGGCAAGGGTGAGGAGGGATGATGAGGCTTCGGAAGCGTCCCGTTCTATGCGTACAGCCATCACTCCGTATTGTGTTTCAATCTTTTCAATAATTTCAGACTTGATAGGTGTTACTTTCATGTTGAGGAGCGATTGGTTGTTTCCATCAATCGCAAGCCATTCGCCGGTTTCGTTGAATACCATGTCGAAGCCGTTTGGGATGGAGGTAAAGAAACGGTCTTTGAATTCGGAATACAGGACAGTTCGGCTGCATTCTTGTTCTCCGAAATGCTCATCAATAAAAGCTTTGATTTCGATAGACGGGATGGTAATCGGTTGATTTTTATTCTCTACACTTATGCTATACGTCCCGCCGCCCTGCGTATCGAAGGTATAGACAATGCTGTTCTCGTCCCGTGTGATGTCCACGCCACAGATGTCCATCTCCGGTCTTGTTTCCCGCAGCCATACTTGCACCTCTTCGGGCATGGACTGGATAATGCTTTCAGGCAAAAGTTCTCGGGTTTCGTTCATGACGGACTGCAACTGCTCGTCGCGGTCGAAGGTCATCGTAATGCCGTCTCCTATCCAAAGGCGGTAGCTAAAATCTTCCTCTGGATTATAATCCGTGTCGGGGCAGACTATATTCCGAATCGTCGTTTCCGGGAAATGGGCATTGGCAAAAGCGAAGATTGTCGGAGGAAGGAGTTCGTCGGCCGTCGGCCCTTCGTGCAGGTTCAGTTGTTCGAAACCCAGCTTTCCTTCTTCATACGCCGCGACACGACGCCCGTCTTCCAGTTCGTATGCAACACCGTATGCCGTTTGCATCGCACCGATGACGGCAGAATCATAAACCTGAGTAATTCCTTGAATAGTGCTGGCTAATGCTTGCAAACGCACCGGAACTTCCCCGTCTGGGAAGGTTATTTCCAAAAGCTCTCCGGCATCGTCGAAGCAGACCGTCTGCCCATCTTTGTAGGCTACATAATACATTCCTTCGCTCGTGATGGCGTTGGGCAGATATTGCAAGTCGGTGTATTCATCGTTGGGATATAGGTAATTGAGGAACTCTGTCGCTTGTTCCGGGAGCGAGATGCCAGGGGTGGCAACCAAGTCGGACATTGGTCCGTATTCTTCTGTACATGCCGGGAAAAAGGTTGGTGCGACAAGAAGCAAAGTCCATAACTTTAAATAGATAGTTTTCATCGTGTGTCCTTTTTAAAAGCTATGGGGCAAAGGTACGATTTTAATTAATTGTACATAATAACTCCGAGGAATCTCTTGTGGTCAAAATATAAGAAGAATGGATGAATTACAGGATATCCCGGATTTCGTCAAGCGAAGCAACGGTGTAAGTTGGGGTGAAGTCCTTAGGTTCCAGTCCGGAAGGATTGAACCAGATTTGGTCGATGTTCGCGTTGTGCGCCCCGACGATATCGGCATCCCAACTGTCGCCAATCATCAGCGATTCGACGCGGCGGGAGTTGGTGGTGGTGAGGGCATGATGAAAGATGCGACGGTTAGGCTTGTTGCTGGCGGCGTCTTCGGAGAGGATGATACCGTCGAAGTAGGGCGCGAGACCGGCGGAAGCCAGTTTGCGGGACTGCACTTCGCGGAAGCCGTTGGAGAGGATGAAAGTCCGGTAGTGGCCGTGCAGGTATTCCATTAGTTCGTGAGCGCCGGGGAGCGTCCGTTTCTTATAGGTCGTCCGCCGGAGGAAGTTGCGGTTTACGGCGAGGACATCCCTTTTGTCTTCGATACCCAGCGGGCTGAGGACATAGCGGAACCGCTCGACGATAAGCGTATTCCGGTCGATCTCACCGTTTCGGTATTGTGCCCAGAGGTCAAGGTTGTGAGGCATATAGATAGAATAGAAAGCCTCGAAGGAGGCATAGTACCGATCCCAATGGTAGTCGGCATACATCTCTTCGAGGCATTCCCGATTGTTTTGGGCGGTATCCAGCAGGGTATCGTCCAAATCGATGAATAGGTTCTTGTATGGTTTCATCCTACTTCGATAACCAAGTATTTGCCCAAGCTCCAGAATTGTTCAATATTCGTGATGTGGAGCGTCAGGTTCTTTTCGGCATCTTCCACAAACTCGTAGCTACCTTCCGGATGGTTCGAGCGGAGTTTAGCCTTCGACGCAAAGAGTGGAATCTCGGTAACTTCGCGAATATCAATAGAGATGAAATAATCCTTGTTGAAGCCAGCCTGCAGGACTTTCGTCTTGCCAAAGAGACCGTTCTTGCTCAGAATATTCTGTGCTTTCAACTCTTTCGAGGTGCCGAAGCAATAGAATGCGGTGTGCAACGCCTTGTCCTGCTCGCTCAGCTTCTCGGCTTGGGCGGCGGTAGTCGTCGCGAGGTTTTCGACATCATCGTTGAGGTCGCTTACCATTTCGTCTAACTCTTGGATGCGGACATCCTTCTGGGCAAGCTGGTCGCGGAGGGTAGCGATTTCAGCACTCTTGGTAGCGATTTCCTTGTTGAGGCGGTCGATCGTCTTGCGCAGGGCAGCACTTTGGATACCACTTTTCTTCAGTTGGTCTTCCAGCTTGGCAATCTGCTCCTTGTTCCGCTTCAAGGTCTCGGAGATGAGCTTCATGTTCTGTTTGATTTTCTCCTTGCGGTCGGGAGTCATCTCGCCACCTTGCTGCTGCTGGATGGTGAGGTAGTTTTCGGCATCACGTATGGATTGGAAATCTGCCTCGATATCATCCAAGGTAGATAACATATCGTTCAGTTCTTCTGTCGCTTTCAGGTTCTCAATCTTCAGCGAATCGTTTTCTGCCTGAAGCCGCTTGTTCTCGGCGGACTGCTGGTTGCACGAAATCAATAACGTCGTGCAGAAACAGGCTACTAATGCTACTTTCTTCATGTTACATTGATGTTGTGTTACGTTAAACTTATTCTTCCTTATCTCTTTCATATTTCTTTTCCTTTTTGTCTTTCAAGCCGGCGAGGACGATGACGATTTCCCCCTTCGGCTCGTGTTCGGTAAAATGGGCAGCTACTTCAGCTAATGTACCACGGACGGTCTCTTCGTGAACCTTCGAGATTTCCCGCGATACCGATACTTCCCTTTCTGCCCCGAATACCTCGGCGAATTGCTGGAGTGTCTTTACTAAGCGGAAAGGCGATTCGTAGAACACCATCGTCCGGCTTTCGCTCGCTAACTCCATCAGTCGCGTCTGTCTCCCTTTTTTCTGGGGCAAAAAGCCTTCGAAGCAAAACTTCTCGTTGGGCAATCCGGAAGCTACCAGTGCCGGGACGAAAGCCGTCGCGCCGGGCAAACACTCGACTTCGACACCTTGACGTACACATTCTCTCACCAGCAGGAAGCCTGGGTCGGAGATGGCGGGCGTTCCAGCATCGGATACCAGCGCGATGTTCTCGCCACCACGGATGCGGGCAGCTATCTGCTCAACGGTCTTGTGCTCGTTGAACTTGTGGTGCGACTGCATCTTGTTCGTTATCTCGAAATGCTTGAGCAGGATGCCTGTCGTCCGTGTGTCCTCCGCAAGGATGAGGTCGGCCTCCTTCAGCACTCGGATAGCGCGGAAGGTCATGTCTTCCAAATTGCCTACCGGCGTGGGAACTACTGTTAGCTTTGCCATAACTTTTTTAATGAAGAATGATGAATGAAGCGTGAAGAATGCGCTTTTCTTTCTTCATGCATCATTCCGTTAGATTTTTCGTTTCTCCAATAGTTTAATGAAATCCGCCAACGCAGGGTTATCTTTCTTTTCCTCCAGCGTACGGTGGATATATTCAAGCACCTCGGCGTGTGAGCTGAGGCGGTTCAACTCGTCGATAGCCGCATTCATCCGCGCCTCGTCTCCATCGAACAGTTCTTTCCGATAACGGAAGCGGTCGTTGAGACTAAATGCTTTGCGAAGGTCGCTCAGTTGTTGCCGTTCGAGGAGATCAGCCAATGAGGTCGTCGTTTTTTCCACCACCGGCGTTTCCGCTGGTTGCGGCTCAGGGACAAGAGTGGGAGCAGGCGCCGGTTCGGGCTGAACTTCCACAGCCGGCTTTTCGGCCAACCGTTCTTCCAAGATACGAATCGTCTCCTCGCGTTGCTTCAATTTGTTCTCAACTCGCACGCAAAACTCGGTTTGCAACTGCCCGGCCTTCTCCCATAGCTCTGCGATGCCACGGGTGATAGCCGCTACGTCTTCAGCCGAGGGATGGTCGCCGTCTGTTTGCCGCAACCTTTCGTCCAAGCTGCCGAGGCTTTGTCGTATTTCGTCGATAGTCGTCATTGTTCTCTATATTATATAATGTATATAGTATCTTTTTCCCCTAACCGGGCTGCATACTCGTGCAGAAGAGTTCTGCAGCCCCGTGCAGGGAAGCCCTGCAGTAGGCTGCAGAGGTGTCCTGCAAGCTCGTGCAGGGATGTCCTGCAGTAGGCTGCAGGGTTGTCCTGCGAACCTGAGTGCGGCGCAAAGATAGTGAAACCTTATGAAAGAAAGGGCTTCATTGGGCTTATTCTATGAATTCAGAAGGAAGATTAACCAAATAGAGGCATTCCGTAGCTCGGGTGAAGGCGGTATAGAGCCAGCGGTAGAAGTCTTCGCCGAGCATTTCTTCGGTAATATAGCCGATGTCGAGAAAGACATTACGCCATTGTCCGCCCTGTGCTTTGTGGCAGGTGATGGCGTAGGCATATTTCACCTGGAGCGCATTGTAATGCGGGTCGGCCTTCATCTTGCGGAGCTTGCCAGCCTTGGTCGGAACATCCATATAATCCTCGAGGACGGCATAGAAAAGGCGGTCGTTTTGTCCTTTAGTCAGTGCAGGTGAATCGTTTTGCAAGGTATCGAGGAGTACTTTGAGATCCATTTCCTGTTCGGTGTCTTGCTCTTGAAACTCCGCTTGGACATCTGCGAAGCGGAAACCATACATCTCATAGGTGCGGCGGATGCGGCGGAGACGGATGATTTCGCCGTTGGCAATGAAGTCGGTCTCCTTCTGTCCGGCTGTCCAGAAATAGTTGTTGCGCGCCACCATGAGGCGGTCGCCCGACGACAATTCTTCCTCGCGCCAGAGGATGCGTGCCCTTATACCATTATTATATATAGTAGCGCGGCGGTTTGAGCGGGTGATAACGATGGTTTCTTCCAAGCCGTCGTGGTCGTAGGCAGAAGAGATGGCCTCGATGAGATCCTCGCCACTGATACTTCGGAAGTCGTGGAAGTCGGCGAGGCGGAGCTTGGGGAAGATTTCGACAGCTTGGTTGCGCAGGGCGTCGCGGAGGCGGGTTGCGTTGAAAAGGATGCCGGAGTCGTGTTCTTGGCGGACAACCTGCGTCAGGGAGATTTCGTGGACTTGCAAACCGTAGCCCTCGAGGACCGCCCGTTCGAGTGCCGGACTA
The DNA here is from genome assembly GCA_944325345.1 of uncultured Parabacteroides sp. Taxonomy (GTDB): domain Bacteria; phylum Bacteroidota; class Bacteroidia; order Bacteroidales; family Tannerellaceae; genus Parabacteroides. The sequence goes on along the minus strand of CALUZV010000030.1, from coordinate 26,747 downwards.
CAGTTCTGCCCGACGGGAGGGAGCTGGGCTGTGTCGCCCATCAGCATCAAACGGCAGCCTTCACCGGCGTAAACGTAGTGGATAAGGTCGTCCAAAAGCCTTCCGGAACCAAAAATATAGCCCTCCGATGTTTGATTTGCTATCATTGATGCTTCATCTACGATAAAAATTGTATCTTTGTGCACGTTATCGGCGGGGAGAAAATTACCCATGTCGTTGGAGTAAGCCTTTTGCCGGTAAATCTTTTTGTGAATCGTAAAGGCTTTATGCCCGGCATAAGCGGAAAAGACTTTGGCAGCCCTACCGGTGGGGGCCAGCAAGACGGATTTCCGTCCGAGTTCGGTCAGTGTCCGAACCAGTGCGCCTACCAAGGATGTCTTCCCTGTACCTGCGTAACCTTTCAGGAGCAAGAGGCCGTCTGCCTCGCCGGAAAGGAGGAAATCAGCAATGGTTTGCATCGCCAGACGCTGTTCTTCGGTCGGATTATGGGGAAATTTTCGTGCAATTTGGGTGCTGAGGAAATTATTTATCATTTTCTTTGAATTATTTTGGCGATAAAGATAGTGCTTTAAATATTCTTTTCTAAATTTGCCGAGTGAAATAACAAGAATAAATTTAAAACAGAAATACACCATGAAAGTTACATTGAAGATTTTATTAGCAGCAGCCGTTGTGGTGCTGGCGTACATGTGTTATGTAAGTATTATCACGCCGATTAACTTCGACAAAGAGAAAGAGGCTCGTGAAAAGGCAATCATCGCTCGTTTGATCGATATCCGTAAGGCGCAAATCGAGTACAAGAACATGTACAATAGACACGCGGCAAACTTTGACGAGTTGGGTAAGTTCCTGAAGGAAGACAAGATCCCGTTCCTGATTAAGGAAGGTGTCTTGACAGACGAACAGTTGGAACAGGGTATGACTGAAGCTGAAGCAGCTAAGAAAGGCTTGATCCGCCGTGATACGGTATGGTACACAGCTGTTGATACGTTGCTGGGCAAAGGTTATGACGTAGATGGTATGCGTTATGTTCCAGGTATCCCGGGTGGTAAGAAGGTTGAGTTCCACATGGACACAGCTACTCTGACTTCCGGTTCAGGTTATGCCATCAAGGTATTCGTATGCGACGTTCCTTATGACGCTTATCTGGGCGACTTGAACGCGCAGTTGGAGTACAACCTCAAAGACAAGGCTGAAAAGCAGGGCAAGTTCCCGGGTCTGCGTGTAGGTTCTTTGGAAGAAATCAACAACAACGCAGGTAACTGGGAGTAATCTGCTGAGCCTATGGTTATCCGTATTCCAGATACGTTTACAGTAGAGCAATCAGAAAAGTATTTAGCGTCCATCCGGCTTGAGCCGGGTGGACTTTCTTTTTTCTGTTGCCATGCTGCTACGGGAGAGGACTTCTTCAGTGCGAAAGTACAGTTTGAGCAGCCGCAAAGCTATGTTTCAGCCCTCAAGGAATGCTTCTTTGACAACGAGTGTCTGTCGTGGAAGTACAAGCAACTCTGCCTCCTGGCTACAGAGACTCCTTATACCTTGGTGCCGGAGACATACTACGAGAAGGAGCGGCGAGACGCGCTTTTCGCCTTCAACTTCCCCGAAGCATCGGCAACCAGGCAAATCCTGGAGAACAAGCTGGCGGATGGCACCGTCTTACTCTACGCCTTGCCGGAGGAGGTTTATTCCTTCTGCGCCCGTTCCTTTGCCGCTCCCGAGTTCTTGCATTCGGCGGCTCTGCTGCTCGAGCAATGGAAGCGGTTGAGCGAGACTTCCCTCTACAAGCAACTGTTTGTGCAGGTATGTGGGCAGCATATCGAATTGGCCTGTTTTGCCCCGCAGGGAAGGCTTCGGCTGGCCAACTCCTTCGAGGTCCGGAGTACGCGCGATATCTTATACTATATATTATATGTATGGAAACAGGAGGGACTCGACCAGTTCAACGACCGTCTCTTCCTCTCCGGCTCCCCAGCCCGTTGTGCGGAACTTCGCCAGGCTTTGTCCCTTTATCTCCGGCATGTCTCGCCGGTGCCTCTGCCCGCCGAGGCGTATCTGAGACGGGAGGAATGGGCGGATGCCCCCTTGGATATTATCTATTTATTCTCTTGAATTATGCGAATCATCAGTGGCAAATATGGCCGGCGTCGCTTCGACGTCCCTTCCTCCTTCAGCGCCCGTCCGACGACGGACTTCGCGAAGGAGAACTTGTTCAACGTACTCTCCAACCTTATCGACTTCGACGGCCTGGATGCCCTCGACCTCTTCTCCGGTACGGGCAGCATCGCCTTCGAGCTTCTCTCGCGTGGCTGCTCCTCAGTTACGGTGGTGGAGAAGAACAACCTCCATGCTTCTTTCATCGCCAAGGTTGCCAAGGAGCTGAAGGACGACAACCTCCATCTCGTCCGCGGAGATGTCTTCCGCTTCCTGCACTCCGGGGCGCAACGGCAAGGCTATGACTTCATCTTTGCCGACCCACCGTATGCCCTCAAGGAGCTGCCGGATGTCCCCCGCCTGGTCTTCGAGCAGGACTTGTTGCGCGACGGCGGTGTCTTCGTCATGGAGCACCCTGCCTCGTTCGACTTCTCCGCGCTGCCTTTCTTCGCCCAACACCGCGTCTATGGCTCGGTGAACTTCAGCATCTTCGTCAAAGAAGAGGCGAGAACAGACGCATGAACGACTCGCAGAACTTCTGCTTCATCGGCCGCTTCTTCCACGCCTCGGGCATCACACGGTCGCACCCTTGCAGGTCCCGCATGAACAGTTTCTTCATCTGCCGGGCAAAGGCTGCCTGATAGACGAAGCAATTGACCTCGAAGTTGTGCTCGAAGCTCCGGAAGTCCATGTTAGCCGACCCTATGCACGTTACGTAGTCATCACAAACCACGAGCTTGGAGTGCAGGAACCCTGGCCGGTAGAAATAGACCTTCACCCCCGCACGCAGCATATCATCGATGAAGGAGCGGCTCGCCAAGTGCGTCGCCCGTGTGTCGGAATGCAGCGGCAGCATCAGCCGGATATCGGTCCCCCCGAGGGCGGCTATCTGCATCGCCTGGTTCAGCCCTTCCGTCGGCAGGAAGTAAGGTGTTTGGATATAGACGTATTGCCGGGCATTGGTTACGGTACGGATGATGCCTTGGAGCAGGTTACGCCACGGTCCGACCGGCCCACTGGTTACGACCTGCAGGACGGTATCGTCCAGGACCTCCACCTTCGGATAGTACTGCCGGCTATTCAGGAACTGCTTGCTGACGGCATACCAGTCCACCAGGAAGGCTGCCTGCAGTCCATGCACCCCTTTCCCCTCGACGCGGAAGTGTGTATCTCGCCAGATGCCCCACGAGAACCCATCCTCATATCGGTCGGCCACATTCATGCCTCCCACGTATCCTATCACCCCGTCTATTACAACTATCTTTCTGTGGTTCCTGTAGTTCACCTTGCTGGTGAAGCTCGGGAAGGCTACCCGCAGGAAGGGATATACCTCCACCCCGGCATCGCGCATCTCCCGGAAGAAGGAGTTCGGCACGTTCCAACAGCCTACGTCGTCATAGAGCAACCGCACCTTCACCCCCTCCCGTGCCTTCGCCACCAGCACATCGCGCACCGCACCGCCGACACGGTCATCACAGAAGATGTAGTACTCGATATGTATGTAGCGTCGCGCCCCGCGCAGGTCCCGCAGCAGGGCTTCGAACTTCGCCTTCCCATCGGTAAATACTTCGAGGCGACTGCCATAGAGCAACGAGGCACGGTTGTTGTTGCGCAGCAGCGTCGCCAGCGACTGGTACTCCGGCGGCAGGTTGCAGGCATCTTGCAGGATACGCTCGGTGTGAGGCCGCTTCATGATGCGTTTGTAGGTACGGCGCGAGATGATGCGCTGCTTGCGGTTGTCTTGCCCGAAGAAGAGGTAGAACAACAGCCCGATACCCGGCGCAAGGAGCACCGCCACCACCCACGGTATCGTCTTCAGCGGGTTGCGGTTCTCGGCAATGATGACTACGCACAGGCCCAGTATCGTTACCATGTAGAGCAGAAGGAAGATGGAACTGAATATCCACTCCAGACTTATCAGACAGAGCATCTCTTGTTGAGTTATGTGTTATGAGTTACGAGTCCCGAGTCGCTCGGAACGCTTTCGCAAAGATACGGACTTTTACTCATACTTCATAACTCATAACTCCCGCAGGGTGTATCGCAGCCACGCCCTGGCCCCCCGGCTCTCAATCCCGCTCGCCTCGTCCCCGGCCCAGCGGCGCAGTTCGCGCCCCGCCGTCGAGTGGCTCATCCCCATCATATAGGCATATTCGCCGACGCTAATCCGCTTTTTCTTAGTTAGATACTCCTTCAACTTCACCAGCCTCTCCTCGGCATCATACTTCGGCTTCCGCAGGCTCCCGTCCTGCTCCGAGCGGCGGAGTTGCCCCATCAACTGCATCTGTTGAATCAGTTCCGTGTCCGGCCTGAAGCTGGCGCCGGTGAACCGGAGGCTCGACGCATTGCGCCGCGTCCCGCTGCCGTCGGCCTGCTCGCGTTCCTTCCCCTTCTTCAGCCCGATGGTGGGCGCGAAGATGCCAATGCCCTCGATACGAACCGAGTAACCGTTGGCCATCATCTTTGCCAGATAGGTCGCCGCGAGCTTCAGCACACCCCCGGCCTCGGCTGCGTTGAAGGTCGTCCCGTGGGTCATCGACTCGAGCATCTCCTCCGTCCCAATCTGACCTTTGAGGACGATGCGGGGGTAGAGCAGGGTCTTCCCCTCGTTGTGCAGGTCTCTCATCTCCTGCATGATGTATTCTGCTGCCATGGTGTAATGTTTTAGACTCTGCGGAGTAAAGTTTATGACTCCCCAGAGTAAAGTTAATTACTCTTCGAAGTAAAACTGAATTCACACTGTGATTTCACCCAAATCATACTGTGATTTATATAAAATCATACTGTGGTTTTATTCAAATCACACTGTGATTTCACTTCTTCTCTGGCACAAAGATAACTTTCTCTCCGCAGAGATGCAAATTTTTCTCCGCAGAGTCGTCAGTTTTATTCAGAAGCGCATGGAGAAGTAAACCCCCATAGCCCCGTCGCCGGCTACCGGGGCGATAGATACGTCATGCTTGCGGGCAAACGGGCGGGTGAATATGTAGGAGCTGGCGGCACCGATGGCAGCCCCGGCAGCGACGTCCCACCAGTCGTGCTTCTTGCCATAGACGCGGCTCCATCCCACGTAGGCTGAGAGGGCGTAAGCCGGTATGCCCCACTGCCATCCGTAGCGACGCTGGATGAAGGCTGCCCCGGCGAACGAGACAGAGGTGTGCATCGAAGGGAAGGAGTGGCGGTCGCTGCGGTCGGGGCGTTCCTTCTTGACGATGTACTTCAGGGCGTAGGTAACTCCGAGGGTGGTCGCGCCGGCCAGTGCGCCTTGCTTCAGGCCCTGCCAGTCCTGAAGGGCGAGGACGGTGATGAGGCTGGCGGCGGGAGTAACCAAGGCGAGGACGTCGCCGGAGGTTCGGACGGCCTTGCGCGAGCCATGCACCGGTATTTCTTGGGCAAAGGCTGAGAAGAGGGTGGCGAAGGCAAGGCAGAGGGAGAGGATGAGAGTCTTCATAGAGTTGAGAGTTGAGCATTAAGAGTTGAGAGTTATGAGTTTGGGGATAAAGATGATACAACCTACCACGGCGGCGGCCAGGGCGATGAGGAGGACGGCGCCGGCGGCCATGTCTTTGGTCCGCTTGATACGCTCGCGATATTCCTCCGAGACCTCGTCGGCGAGGGCTTCGATGGCACTGTTGAATGCCTCGGCCGAGAGTACCGCACCGATGGCGAAGACGACGGCGACCCACTCCCAGCGGCTCAGGCCCAGGGCGAAACCGAGGATGAGGACGGTGATGGCGGCGGCGCAGTGAATCCAGGCGTTAGCCTCTCCGGTGATTAAAAGTCGGATGCCGTTGAAGGCGTAGCGGAAGCTGCGGAGACGCTTGCGGAGGGAGAAGCCGGAGTTCTTCAGGCCCCCTTCGGCAGGATGTAATTCTTCATTCTTCATACTATATGCTTTATTTCTCGAAGATTATTTTCCCAAAGAACTGCGGGCAGTGGAAGTTAGGCTCCGGCAGGTCGATGGGATTCCAACTCAGGTAGTGGGGGAAGCGCGTCCCGTCGGCGCATTTGTAGAAGTTCGCCCGGAGGCTGTCGGGAAGCTCCGCCGCGTCCAGCCCCATGAGACGGAAGGGGATGGCGACCGTAAGCTCCCAAGCGTGGATGCCACCCTGCTCGGAGAAGCGGCGGCGCGGCAGCTGTGTGTATCGCCGGATGGTGGCATACTCCTCGGCGGAGAAAGGCTCGACCTCGGTGCGCGAACGCCGGCGACCGGCCTCGCACGTTCCGATGCAGTTGAACTCGAAGTTCTGGTACGTCTCCGCTCCGGCCTCTTGGACAAAGAATTCCACGCAGCTGTCGGGATAGACGGGCGTGCCGTCGCAGTCTGCCTCGGCGCGGAGCGAGAAGCCGCGGGAGAAGAAGTGGAGGAAGAGTTCGTCGTCGCTCCGGGCGATGTCGAAGGCGGTGATGGGCTGGTAGGGGAAGGTAGTCGGCCAGTTGAGCGAGTCGATGTATGCCCGCGTCCCCTTTACTTCGAGGACGGAGGCGACGGAAGACAAATCCAGGCTGTCGAGGCCGGGGATATGGGGTACGTTCAGTTGCTTCATAGGGATGTGAATCTGTGTCGCGCAAAGGTACGGCTTTCTCAGGAAATGGCAAGGGAGGAGGGGTGTCAAGACTTCGTAACGGCTGTTCCAAATGCGCAACAAATGGGTAAAATTAGGCTTACTTTGCAAAAAAGCCTTCGGAAAAGGCGGATATTACAAATAAAAGTGGCATCTTTGGCACTGCGAACGATGTAGAGACGGGAGTATGACAGAGAAGATGGAAGAGAGACCCTACAAGCTGGGCCTCGCCCTCAGCGGGGGAGGGGCACGGGGATATGCCCACATAGGAGCCTTTAAGGTGCTGGAAGAATGCGGCTTGAAGCCGGATATCATTGCCGGGACAAGCGTGGGGGCGCTGATGGGTTCCCTCTATGCCGACGGATATTCGGCTGAGGAGATAAAGACGCTCTTCACGGGGCGGGAGTTCTCGGAGTTCACGGAGTTGCAGATTCCGAAGTCCGGCCTGTTCGATACGAAGCGCTTCCGCGACTTCCTCAGTGGACATTTCCGGGTGAAGCGCATCGAGGACCTGAGCATACCGATGGTCATTGTGGCTACGGACTTGGACAATGGCAAGAGCCATGAGTTCCGCGAGGGGCCGTTGGTCGATGCCGTAACAGCCTCGTGCAGCATCCCGATTATCTTCAGTCCCGTTGCCATCGGCGGCGTGCATTATGTGGATGGAGGTTTGTTCCGCAACTTCCCTGTCTCGGTCATCCGGGAGGTCTGCGAGCGGGTGATAGGTGTCAATGTCAGTCCCCTGTTGCCTCAGAAGTACAAGCAGACATTGTTGGGAATAGCTGAGCGTTCATACCACTACATCTTCCAGGCCAATACGCTGGAAGACCGCGAGCTGTGCGATGTCTTGATCGAGTCGAAGCAAGTGGGACTGTATAAGACGTTCGACCTCGAGAGCATCGAGGAGTTGGCGCACCTCGGTTATGAGGCTGCCGTCCACGCCTTCGAGCAAGTCGTTCGCGATAACAAGTTGGATAATTCACTGGTCGAAGCGATCCGGGCGGGTATGCCTCCCCGGGCTTTGGAGCCGTAGTCCCCCGAGAGGGCGGACGGCCTTCTGCGCTTCTACCTTATATTAATATAGATAATTGTAACATCTATGGACAAACGAAGAGAACAAAGAGAAAAAGTAGTCATCTACCAGGTATTTCCCCGATGGTTCGGCAACCTGAATGCCGGCCTCGTGCACAACGGGACTATTATTGATAACGGGGTAGGAAAGTTTTCCTTCTTCACCCCGAAGGCTTTGGCAAGCATCAAGGAACTGGGTGTTACCCACATCTGGTACACCGGCGTCATCGAACACGCTACCCGCACGGATTATTCCTTTTTCCATATCCAGAAAGATCACAGTGCTGTGGTCAAAGGGAATGCAGGTTCGCCCTACGCCATCAAGGATTATTACGATGTGGACCCCGACTTGGCCGACTCCGTCATGAACCGCATGGAGGAGTTCGAGGACTTGGTCGCCCGCACTCACGATGCCGGCTTGAAGGTTATCATCGACTTCGTCCCGAACCATGTCGCCCGCGAATACCATTCCGATGTCCGTCTTCCCTTCGTCGAAGACCTCGGCCAGCGCGACAATACCACGAAAGCCTTCGACCCGAACAACAACTTCTACTATCTCCCCGGCCAAGCCCTTACCTTGCCCTTCGCCACAGAGACCGACCCCGAGTTCTACGAGTACGGCGAGTTCCCGGCCAAGGTAACAGGCAACGATTGCTTCTCGGCTCATCCCGGTCGCAACGATTGGTACGAGACGGTCAAGCTCAACTACGGCGTCGATTACCTGAACGGCCATACGAAACACTTCGACCCCATTCCCAGCACTTGGCTCAAGATGCGCGACATCCTCCTCTTCTGGGCCGGAAAGGGTGTGGATGGCTTCCGCTGCGACATGGCGGAGATGGTGCCCGTGCAGTTCTGGCAGTGGGTCATCCCTATTGTCAAACAGGCGTATAATGTATGCTTCATAGCTGAGGTCTATAACCCCTCGCTCTATAGGGACTATATCTTCACCGGACACTTCGATTACTTATATGATAAGGTAGGCTTGTATGACACCCTGCGTGCCGTCATGTGCGGCCACCAATATGCCTCCGACATCACCCGCTGCTGGCAGTCGCTCGAAGGAATCCAGGAGCACATGCTCAACTTCCTCGAGAACCACGACGAGCAACGCATCGCCTCCGACTTCTTCGCCCGCTCGCCCTGGCCCGGCATCCCCGGTCTGGCGGTAGCCGCGCTGATGAATACCAACCCGGTGATGATTTACAGCGGACAGGAACTCGGCGAACCCGGCATGGACGAAGAAGGCTTCAGCGGGCGCGACGGCCGCACGACTATCTTCGACTACTGGAGCCTCCGTTCGCTCCGAGACTGGATAAATGGGGGCAAGTTCGACGGCGGACACCTCGGCAGCGAGCAGCGTCTCCTGCGCGACCTCTACCGCCGCATCCTCAACATTGCAGCGTCTGAGCCGGCTATCGTCAACGGTGCCTTCTACGACCTGATGTATGTAAACGGCAAGAACCCCTACTTCAATGCCCACCATCAATATGCTTTCCTGCGGAAATACGAGAACGAGGTGATTCTTGTAGTCGCCAACTTCGACCGCGCCGAGCAGAAAGTCCGCGTCGCCATTCCTGCCGATGCCTTCCAGACCCTCGGCTTCGGCGAGAACCGCGCCGCGACGGAAACCGACCTCCTCACCGGCCATACCACCATCAGCACGCTGACTGATGCATGGCCCTACCAGGTGATAATCCCCGGCAATTCGGTGCGGATTCTGAAGTTTACCTATGAAAAAGGGGAGTAAAACGGGCTTTCCCCTTGTATTGATACCGAGTGAGCCTCGCCATTCACATCGAGTGGCGAGGCTCACTCACGTTGAATGACGAGGCTCACTCGCATCGAGTGGCGAAGCACACTCGCATCGAATGGCGAGGCTCACTCGATGGTGATGCAACCTTATTCTTCGTTTCTAACCTTTATCGCCAGCATTGTGATATCGTCAGACTGCTCCGCCCCTTTGGTAAAAGCCTGCAGGTTTTCACTGACGGCATGGATGATGGCTTCCGGTTTGCTGCCCGGCAGATGGCGGCATGCTTTGATGAGGCGGTCGTTGCCATAGAACTCGCGGGCTTTGTTCTGGGCCTCCGTTACCCCGTCGGTGTAGAGCAGGAGGCTGTCGCCCGGCTCGAACTGGAGCGTCTGCTCGTGGTAAGGCATATTGGGATAAGCCCCCAGCACCAGGTCGCCGGTTTTGGGCACCCAACTGATTTCGCCGCTGCCTCGCAACAAGAGCGGGAGATTGTGCCCCGCATTGCAATAGAGCATCAGACCGTTCCGGACATTCAGGATGCCATAGAAGGCCGTAACGAACATATCATTTACACTCTCACCGCAAAGAATGGTGTTGGCACGCGCCATGCATTCCGCCGCCGACTTCTCCGTCAGGGCAATTGCGCGGATGACAGTCCGGCTGATAGCCATGAAGATAGCGGCAGGGACACCTTTCCCCGAGACATCGGCAATCACAAACCCCAGGCGGCAGTCGTCGATAGGGAAGAAGTCGTAGAAATCACCGCCGACGTATTGCGCCGCGTTCATGTGGGCATAAATCTCCAGTGTGTCTAACTTCGGGAAAGGATGGAAGTTCTTAGGCAGGATGGTCTGCTGGATTTCTTGGGCGACGTGTAAGTCCGAGCGGATAGACTCGAGTTGGGAATGCTCCAGCTGCGCCTTCTTGATGAATTGGATTTGGGCGACAGCCTTCTCGATAGTCCGTTCCAGATCGGTCAGGTTAATCGGCTTGGTTGTAAAGTCGAAAGCCCCCTCGTTCATTGCCGTGCGGATATTCTCCATATCACCGTAGGCCGAGACCATGATGCACTTCAGCGCCGGATTGCGCATCTCATTAATCTTAGCCAGGAGAGTCAGCCCGTCCATCTCCGGCATATTAATATCACTCAGGATAATGTCGATGTCCGGGTGGGCAAGCAGCGTCTGCAACGCCTCCAGTCCGTCGTGCACGAAAGTAAACTCGTATTCCCCCTTTCTTATCTTCCGGCGGAAATACTGGGTAAACAAATCCTCTAAGTCCAGTTCGTCATCGACGCTCAATATTTTAACGGGATTGGTATTCATCTTATGCACACTTAATTAATGAGAAGTTTGTTTGATAGGGATTAGAATCGTGAAGCGGGTAAACTCTCCGACCGCCGTCTCCATGATCAGTTGGCCATGATGCTTCCGTTCGACAATCGATTTGGAAATGGCAAGGCCGAGACCGGTGCCCTCGCCGATAGGCTTCGTCGTATAGAAAGGCGTATAAAGGTGCGACTGGACTTCCTCGGAAATACCCGTGCCGTTGTCTTCGATGACAAGGCGGACGCTATCCCCTTCGTGCTTCAGTTCGATGCATATCGTCGGTTTATAGTGCAAATCCTTCGTCTGTTGCGACTTGTGATAGACGGCATAGCAGGCGTTGCTCATCAGGTTTAAGACAACTCGGCTGAAATCTTGCGGGATGACACAGGCCGGCGGCAGACCTTCCTCGTAGTGCTCCACGATAGAGACGTTGAAACTCTTGTTGTTGGCCCGGGCAGCATGGAAAGAGAGCCAGACGTATTCTTTGGTTAGTTGCGCCAGGTTCGTCGGAATATATTCATTCTCTTTCCCTCGGGAATAAAGCAAGATGCCTTTGACGATGCTGGAGGCGCGGTTGCCATTGGCCTCTATCTTTCGCATATTGTTTTGCAAATCAGTAAGGATCTCCTGAAGCTCATTCTTCTGCTCTTCCGAGAAAGCATCAGCTGATTCGTCGATAATCTCTTTCAAATCCCGGAGGAGGCGAGCCGAGGAGACACTAAAGTTGATGACGAAGTTCAGCGGATTCTGGATTTCATGCGCAATACCGGCACTTAGCAAACCCAGCGAAGCCATCTTCTCTTGTTTGCTTATCTGCTTCTTCAAATAATCAATTTCAGATTGGGAATCATTCATGGTGCGTCGTAGTTTTTAATTTAACCGGAATGGTTATGATAAACTCAGTCGAAACATCTTTCTTGCTCTTGACGATAATCGAGCCTTGATGGTTCAGAATCATTTCGCGGCAAAGATACAATCCCACACCGGCCGCTTCGGATGTCGGTTTTGTTGTAAAGAAGGGTTCAAAGATTTTACTCTTTATCTGGTCCTCGATGCCTATGCCGTTGTCGTAGATAGCTATCGACGCTGTATCGTTCGGTATGTTCTCTACAGTAATACGGATAAGCGGTTCGAAGGCTTCCTTCTGCAATTTCTTGGACAAGGCATAAAGGCTGTTCTTTAATAGACTGAATAGCACTTTGTGCATCTGCTCGATATAGACTTCCGCCATTACCGGGCCACCCGGAGCCGTAACTTCGATGCGGATATGCTTTCCTTCCACCTCTTGCTGGAATTGCTTTGTGAAAGTCTTTACTGCTACCTGGCATAAATCCTCTAAATCGACTTGGGTAATATCGCCATGCCGGTCTTTCAGCATCTCCTCCATACCTTTAACGACACGCATCGTATTATAACCATGCTGGCCTATCTTCTTGAGGTTGCTATCTAACATGTCCAGAATATCCAAGCTATCCTCATACGTATCCTTAGGCAAAGCCGCCTTCCCTTCTTCGAGGTTCTTTCTCAAGTCGTCCACCAGATTGGAAGAAAGTCCGGCAAAGTTATTGATGTAGTTAATCGGATTCAGGATGCGATCTACCAAACCTTGTGTCAATTGACCGACCGTAGCCAAGCGTTCCTTTTGAACCAATTCATTCTGGGCTTTCTCCAACGCTTGCAAAGCATTCGAGAGTTCCTTGGATTCTTTCAGGATTTGGTCGCGCTGGATACGCAGCTCAATCGTGCGTTCTTCCACAATCTTCGCCAAGTATTCCTTTTGCTTCAGTTGCTTCTTGTAGTGTTTCTTCTGGATATAAAGACCTATCAGGGCAATCACGAGCAAAGGCACCCAATTGTCCCAGTTGAAGTAGCCAAATAATAAGAGGAATATCCAGCAACCAACGATGATATTCTCGGTTAGCCAGATCTTCCGCTTCAAGGCGGTAATTTCTTTTACGTCGAAATCAGCCATACTCAACCCAAGTCTTTAATCATTGTCAGTACATTCTTTCCCGAGGCGCGTTCGTATCTTAGCTCCGTCATCAATTGCTTGACCAGAAATATACCCAATCCGCCGATAGGTCGTTCTTCCACCGACAGAGACAAATCCGGGTCTTTGCTCTCCAACGGATTGAATGGAATGCCGGAGTCGATCACCGTTACTTGCAACTGTGTCCCCCGACATTCCATCTCTATTTGGATATCCTGATCTTTCCGTTCACCATACGCATACATAATGACATTGGCCACTAACTCTTCAATGGCCAACTTGACCTGCGATAACTTTCGCTTGTCAGACACGCAAGAGGGCAGATTCCGTTCTATAAACTCAAATACCCGGGAGAGTTCACACAACTCATTCTTAATATATAACGTATGATGCATAACCTGTAAGTTTACTTATTCGATCGTCAAGATGGAAGAGAAGCCCGTCAAGTCGAATATTTCCCGAACTTCCTTCTTTGTATTTACCAAGCGGAATGTGCCTTTCTTTGATGCCATCCCTTTTTGGATAATGAGCAACAAGCGTAAGCCGGCACTACTGATATAGTCCAGACCGCTACAATCCAACACGAGTTCTTTCACGTCGCTTGCCAGAATAGGAGAAATCGCCTTTTCTGCATCAACCGTAGTCAGTGTATCCAACTGCCCTGTCAAGGCTACCGTTGTCGTTTCACCATTTTGAATCTTTATTTCCATGTTATTTCGATTTTAATTTGTATTCCATTATTATTTATTCCGATGTCTGCTGAAGAGGCGGCCAATCTCGCCTACCCAAAGTACCAGCGATGATGAGGCGATGATAATAATCCAATCATCCACCGGCAGCGGCGTTACATTGAACATCTCTCCTCCGAACGACACTATCAGGATTTGTCCCACTAAGATGATAGCAGCCACCAATAAGAAGCTCTTGCTGTCTTTCATATTGGCAAAGGCTGAACGTCCTTCCATAAACGCTTTCGCATTGAACATATTCCAGAACTGCAACATGACGAAGAAGCTGAAGAACCACGAAAGATCGTGTGCCGTCAATCCCGTATTGGCATGGAAGTGGAGCAATAAACCCATCAGGACAACCACAAAGATAATACCTACGCCGAAGATATTGTATGTCATCGGACGGGTAATGATGAAGTCTCCATTCGGTCCGCTCTTGCGCGGTTTGTCGTTCATCACTCTTGGATTAGGTGGCAAGGAAGCTAATGCTCCGGCAGCAAACGTATCCATAATCAAATTCACCCACAGCATCTGCGTAATCGTCAGCGGTGATTCTGTTCCAATCAATGAGCCGAACAACACGATAAGGCAAGCCGCCACGTTGATGGTCAGCTGGAAGAGCAGGAACTTCTGAATGTTCCGATAGAGCGAACGTCCCCACATCACAGCCCGCGTTATACTGCTGAACGAGTTGTCGATGATCGTAATATCGCTGGCTTCCTTGGCCACGGATGTCCCGTCGCCCATCGAAAGACCTACTTGCGCAGCCTTCAATGCCGGCGCATCGTTTGTCCCGTCTCCGGTTACGGCAACAACGGCTCCTTTCTGTTGCAGCAGTTGTACCAGGCGTTGTTTGTCTGTCGGACGGGCACGGCACATGATTTTCAAATCCAAGACGCGGTCCAGCGCTTCTTCATCTGTCAATGCCTCGAAGCCTGGTCCGGTGATGATATTGCGGTCGGTGTCCTTGTCGGTCCATGTTCCGATTTGTCGGCCTATCTCTTTCGCTGTTCCCGGTGTGTCTCCGGTAACAATCTTGACATCGATACCGGCACGGAGACAGCTTTGCACAGCTGCCGGCACATCGGCGCGAACCGGGTCGGAGATGGCAACAATGCCCAAGTATATCAAATCGACATTATCCAAACGTCCGTCTTTATACGGCGCATCGCTCATGCCGTCTTCCAATATCTGGTAGGCAAAGCCCAGCGTTCGTTTCGCCTGGTTCTGATAAGCCAACAACTGTTGTTCGATTTCCGCCCGACATGCCTCCGAGGGTTTCAACCCTTCCGGCGTAGCTACTTGGCGGCTGTTGGCCAACACGATTTCCGGTGCTCCTTTTACATATAATACTTTCTTGCCGAGCAACGGAGAATTGACGACAGTCGCCATATACTTCCGTTCAGTCGAGAAGGTCAGTTGGCTAACTATCGGTGCTGCCTCGCGCAACTTCAGATAATCTTCTCCCTGGGTATTCAGCCACAAAAGCAATGCCGCCTCCGTCGGATTCCCCAGTGTCTTTATCTTTCCGTCCGCTTCTTCCAGATAGGCTGTCGAGTTTACCGAAATGCCTTCTTTGATCAGCTTACTCAATTCATCGTCTCCCAACTTCTGTTCCGGCAGGTTATAGAATCGCGTTTCATAGACCTGCATCTGGTTTTGCGTCAGCGTTCCCGTCTTGTCGGTACAGATGACGGTTGTCGCTCCCATCGTTTCGCAAGCGTGCATCTTGCGGACTAAGTTGTTTGTCTTCAGCATCCGGTTCATGCTCAACGCGAGGCTCAGCGTTACACTCATCGGCAGTCCTTCCGGCACGGATACTACAATCAGTGTTACGGCTACCATGAAATAGTTCAGCAGATGAGAGATGAAGTCCATCGTCGGCATCGGCCCGCTGAAGAATATCAACTTCGCCGTCAGCGCCGCAAACGTAACCCCGGCTATCGTATATCCCGCCTTGCTAATCACGCCCGCCAACCCTTTCAACTGGATTTGCAGCGGCGTATCGATGTTGTTATCTATCTGCGAGCCTTCATATACTTTGCCGTACCCGGTCGCATCGCCTACTTTCTCCACTTCCATCACGCCGTGTCCATCGACCACCGTCGTCCCGCGCATCACCACGTTCGAGGGATAGGTCGCATCCGCATCAAATTCCGCCTCGTTGGTTGTCTTCCCGATAACCGGCTCGCCCGTCAGCGTCGATTCGTTTACTTGCAGCGATACGGCTTCGAGCAGATGCCCGTCCGCCGGGATTTCCTCGCCCGTCCCCAAGACTACGATATCGCCTACCACGACATCCTTGCGCGGCACTTCCTGGATATGTCCGTCGCGAATGACCTTCACCAGAATATCGTCGTTCACCGTATTCAGTACTTCAAATGCTTTATTGGCTTTCACCTCGAATACGAAGCCTACGCAGCTTGCCAGCAATATGGCGAACAAGATACCTACGGGCTCGAGGAACGCCGTCAGCCCCTTCGCCTCCGGCCCCCAGCAATGTACGCCCGCTATCACCATCGACAGCACCCACGCTACCAACAGGATGCGGATAATCGGGTCTTCGAATTTTTCTAAAAACTGTTTCCATAACGAAGTCTTCTCGGGGGGTGTCAAGATGTTTGCCCCGTGCAGCCTTCTGCTCTCTTCTACTTGTTGTGAGGTTAAACCCTGCAACTGTTTAGTTTCCATTTTTATCAACTTGTTATTTTTTAGCGAGGGCAAATTACGGAAAGTTCCGCGAGATATACAAATAGATGGCTGGGAAATACGCCATTCTACCCTTAAAATAAGAAAGGGACGAACCTCGCGGCCCATCCCCTCCCGTGCAAAACTTAAAAATTATAAACGATCATATTGATACTTTTTGTCGTATCAATTTCTTACTTGCAACTTCACTACTGTTTCGCCTAAGCGGACAATATAAACGCCTTCAGCCAAGTTTCCAAACTCTTGCTGTCCGGCTACCTTCGCATTGCCCACCACAGCTCCTGCCATAGAAACAATTTGCACGTCCATTGGTTCATGCGTTACGACAATTATCTTGTTGGCTTGGGCGTAGGCACGTGCTTCCGTGGCTTCGATGGCCTCGTTGGAGACGGGGAAACCATCCCTGCTGTATATCTTGACATAGACGTCGCTCTGCACGTTGCGAATCTGGTAGTAGCCGCTCACCTCGTCGAGCTTCACTTCCTTGTATTCTCCGTTCGCGCTCTTGCTCCAGAAGATGCGGTAGTCGCCGGCATTCATCTCGCCGTCCTTTTCGTAATAGACAGTGAAGCTGCCGCCCACTTCGGCATATCGTTTGTCGTGGCGTGAGAACAATACCAAGCCCTCGGCATCGTATTTGTCGTTCAGGTAGAAGTCGCGGTCGGCGAGGAAGAGCTGGTAGCGTTTGGTGGAGATGCTGCCTTCTTCGTCGTCATCTCCGCCGGTTTCTGTCTTTTCGAAAGTGGCGGTGATGGTAACGTCAGCTGCTGGCATGGTGAAGGTGTAAATATTGTCTGCATCTTCATCTGTCAATATTTCTCCATTCATGGTAACGGACAATAGCTTATAGCCATCATTTATTCCTAATGAGAACGAAACTTTTTCACCATTAGCAGCCGTTTCTTTTACATCGATTTCTCCAGCTCCTTCCGGTGTTACTACGGTATTGATATTATAAACGCCTTTTAATTCTCCGGTCAATGTTTCATCTTTAGTTACCTTGTAGCTATTTCCGGAGAATACTTTATTATCCGATGTAGTCCAAACTAAATCCTGCCCTTCTGCTGCATCTGCCATAATTTCTTCGTATGTCTCTTGTGGCAATAAGTTGCTTTCGATGGCGTTGCGGTAGATTGGAGTTTCAGGTATAGTTATATTTTCATCTTCTGATGATAGATTCAATTGATAGACTTCTTTGCCTTTGTTTTCGGAGAAGAAGGCGAGGAGGACAGGGGATGATTCATTATTTTGGTAGTCTCCATTAGCATCTAAGGATTGGCCGTAACCGCCTTCACGCAGTGCATGGGCTATTTCACCGCTGGAAAATTGCTCAAGTGTAGCTGATTCTATTTCGCCTTCTTTATTATTATAGCTATCATTATTTCCGCCAACAGCATTTATGCCGTCTTGGGGAAAGTAATAATTGTTGTTATATGTTGCGCCTGCAGATCCAGAAATGCTTCCATACATTGTTATTGCTGTCTCACCAGTATTAATTAATCCTGTTGTTTCTATAGTCCCTATGTTATAGCAATAATTAATCTCATTTGTAGTATCTCCTATACCATTGATTTTCATTATACAGCCATTGCTTCCTGATACTTTTATTTCCCCAGTATTATAACAAGATGTAATGTTGCTCTTATTGCCATGTGCAATTCCACTAACACTTAATCCATAAAGAATATCTTGAGAGTGTTTAAAACCATTTACTGATACGTTGATAGAACCCGTATTATACGAATTTTCTATATTCAATGTATTAGATTCAACTTTAGGAGTATTACATATACCACTAATATATAATTCTAATGTTCCCCCAGGATTAACTACACCAAATGAAATACTCTTAATGGAAACATTTATAGTTCCAGCATTATAACAAGATTCTATCACATCATTTTCATACTCACCACATATTCCCCCGATTGATAGACCCGTCATTTTGGCATTATTAGCTTCAGCGTCTATCGTTCCAGCAAAAGAACAATTTAAGATTTTCCCATAACTTCCTACGCGTCCAGCAATACCGCCAATATAAGCAGTACTTGTATAATCTCCCACGATAACTTTTATATTACTATTCTCCACATTCAAATTCTGAATAGTCCCTTCAACTAATCCAAATAGTCCAAAAGAGGATGTAGAGTGCTTTTGTAATGTTTGCTCTATGTAAATATTGCTAATTGAATATCCTTTTCCATCGAAAGTTCCTTTAAAATTATCTATTGGTGTCCAAGGATTATCTTCTCCCTCTAAATTAATATCAGTTCCTAATACAACATTCCAACTAGCATCTTCATCCGTATTGCCATTCACTTCTTCTGCAAAATCTCTCAGATCTTTAGCTGTGTTTATTGTTATTGTTTCTTGCCCCCATCCAACCCAAGGCACCAGCAGCATTGCCACTAATAAAGTAAAAATCTTTTTCATATCGCACTACTATTTAAATTGTTAATTAAAAAATAAAGTTCATCTTAATGATTTCGTGCCTCTAATACTATCCAAACTCTTCCCCTGCGAAGGGGAAGTACCCCGAAGGGGGGATGGGGTTTATACCTGAATATTTAGTCTCAACCCCTCAGTCTCGACCCCTCAGTCAGCTTCGCTGCCAGCTCCCCTTCGCAGGGGAGCAGTGCGGATAGTAGTAAGTTGCACTTGTTCACGGCAATTTATTGCCGTGCTAAACATATCATGCCGTCTAACAAGCCTGGAATAATGTATTCTTGCTCCGAAAATCCATTTTCAAGCCCAGAAAACATTATTCTGGGACTCTCAACTCAATTTTCAAAGCTAGAATAATGTATTCTTCGTTCGAAAATTCATTTTCAATGCCGGAATAATGTATTCTTCGCATCCCAACTCAATTTTTAGCCTCGGAAAACAGTATTCTTCGCTTGAAACTGGATTTTTGACGACAGAATAATGTATTCTTCGCTTGAAAATCCAGTTGAAAACGCTGGAAAACTGTTTTCTAAGAACCTCAAAAGCGGTGGCAATAGAAAATGATCGATTAAATTGGCCACGATGGTGCCGATTTTTATGTTTTGCAACATAAAAGCTAAATTTCTTAGTACGAAAAGTTTGCGTATTTAATTTTTTGCCTAAATTTGCCGCCAGAAATCTCAAAAACGTGGCCAATTTAATCGATGGTATTTTCTGGCCATTTCCCATTCTAAAGCGGTTGTAAATAAAAGGATTAAGAAGTAAATGCCGAAAGGAGTGAATAATCAGCCGTATATCCGAAGAAATATTGTACCTTTGCGCAGGTGAGTAGCATAAATGAAAATCATTGATGCCTATCGGATATTTTACATGAAGACATTAGACTTGAATAATCGGCATAGAGGGAAGGAAAAATTCCGGCAATCTTTGAAAAAAGATTTATGTGAAGCTTTGCAGGAAGTGAAAGATATTGAAGCTGGCAAGGCTAGCGCACTTACAATGGATGATTTATATAAGGAATTGAAGAAAGAATGAAAGATTTTTACCCCGCCCTAACCCCTCTCGCCTGGCTCTACGGCTGCGTCGTCAGGCTGCGCAATCGACTGTTCGATTGGAATGTGTTGCCGTCGGAACAGTTCCCGGTGCCAGTCATCTGCATTGGCAATTTGGCCGTTGGCGGGACTGGGAAGACACCGCACACGGAATATCTGGCCGGTATGCTCCAAGGCAAACGGCGCGTCGCGGTCTTGAGCCGGGGCTACAAACGGCGGTCGCGCGGCTTTGTGCTGGCCAACGAAGTTACGACGGCGGAGGAACTGGGCGACGAGCCGTTTCAGATAAAGCAGAAGTTTCCCGATGTGCTGGTGGCTGTCGATGCCAACCGGCGACGCGGAATCCGGCTGCTGCTCTCCTTGCCGCCGGAGATTCGGCCCGAAATCATCCTGCTGGACGATGCGTTCCAGCACCGCTACGTGCGGCCAACGCTATCTATCCTATTGACAGACCATGCGCGGCTTTTCACGCGGGACCGTCTGCTGCCGGTCGGGCGACTCCGCGAACCAAGACGGGGAGCCGGACGGGCAGACATCATCCTTGTAACCAAATGCCCGCGCGGAATAACTGAGAGCGAGCGCGACCGTATCCGCAAGGAAATCGGGCGGAAGGCGGGCGGGAAACCCATCTATTTCACCGGCATCGAATACGAAGACCTGCGGCCGCTATTTCCCGAAGTGGCGCACATCCTCTCGCTCCGGAGCCTGACGAAGGACGACGGCGTGCTAATCGTCTCGGGAATCGCCAACCCACGGCTGTTGGTGGAGAAAGTGAAGGAACACGCGGGCGAAGTGGAGCTGCTGGCCTTTGCCGACCATCACGCGTTTGGCGACGACGACCTGCGGCGGGTGGAAGAACGGTTCGGACGGCTGCGGGCAAAGCGGAAATACATCATCACGACCGAGAAAGATGCTGTCCGCCTGCAAGGGAACCGGTGGGTCGGCGAGGCCCTGAAGCTATACCTATATTATATACCCATCACCATTCGCTTCTGCGGCGACGGGGAAAACGAATTCTTAGAACAATTAAAGCAAAAGATATGACAAAGAGAACTGAGATTGCAACGCTGGGTGAATTCGGATTGATTCGCCATCTGACAAAAGATATTGAATTGAAAAATGCCAGCACACGGAAAGGGGTGGGCGACGATGCCGCCGTGATGGACTACGGAGACAAGGAAGTCCTGATGACGACCGACCTCCTGCTCGAAGGCGTGCATTTCGACCTGACCTACGTGCCGCTGAAGCATCTCGGATACAAATCGGCCGTGGTAAACTTCTCGGATATTTACGCCATGAATGGGCAGCCGAAGCAAATCACCGTCTCCATCGGCCTTTCGAAGCGGTTCTGCATCGAAGACCTGGAGGAATTTTACAGCGGGATACGGCTGGCGTGCGACGTCTATGGCGTGGACCTCGTCGGAGGCGATACGTCGGCCTCGCTGACAGGGCTGTGCATCAGCATCACCTGCCTCGGCGAGGGAGAGAAAGGGAAAATCGTCTATCGGAGCGGGGCACGGGAGACCGACTTGATCTGCGTCTCCGGTGATCTGGGCGCTGCCTACATGGGATTGC
The DNA here is from genome assembly GCA_944325345.1 of uncultured Parabacteroides sp. Classification (GTDB taxonomy): domain Bacteria; phylum Bacteroidota; class Bacteroidia; order Bacteroidales; family Tannerellaceae; genus Parabacteroides. The sequence goes on along the minus strand of CALUZV010000030.1, from coordinate 5,374 downwards.
AATTATTGGAGCGCGAGAAGCGCGTCTTCAACGGCGAGAAAGATTTCACCCCCGACTTCAGCGGCAAGGAATACCTCCTGGAGCGGCAGCTGAAACCCGAAGCGCGCAAGGACGTCATCGAGATGCTCCGCAACGCCGGAGTGCAGCCGACGGCGATGATGGATGTTTCCGACGGCCTCTCCTCGGAATTGCTGCATATCTCGAAGGCGAGCAACGTCGGATGCCGGGTTTACGAAGACCGCATCCCCATCGACTACCAGACCGCAGTCATGGCCGAGCAGTTCAACATGAACCTCGTTACGGCAGCCCTCAATGGCGGCGAGGACTACGAGCTTCTCTTCACCGTCCCTCTCACTGACCACGATAAAGTAGAGAGCCTGAATGGAATAAAAGTCATCGGCCACATCACGAAACCCGAGTTGGGCAACTATCTCATAGGCCGCGATGGAGGCGAAGTAGAGCTGAAATCCCAAGGCTGGAATTCCCTCGCCTGAACTTTTTTTCGAAAAAAACACCAACAGCTATTGCAGGATCAAAAAAACTTCCTACCTTTGCACCCGTAATCGAAACAACGACGGTTACGAGACATAGAAAAGGTGCCATAGCTCAGTTGGTAGAGCAAAGGACTGAAAATCCTTGTGTCCCCGGTTCGATTCCTGGTGGCACCACTTTCAAACCTCCTCAAGCTCCTGATTCCCTGCCGGAATCGGGAGTTTTTATTTCCACGCAAGGTGAAAGTATCCCACTTTGGGTTGTCTGATGGCAATCGAAAGCGGGATTTTTTGTGCATTCAGAATAAAGTCAGTAACTTTGCCGAGCTTTTTTAGAAGAAAAACAAACTGAATACAGATATATGAGTAAGAAATTTGCCGAATATTCCAAGTTCGACCTCTCGAACGTGAATAAAGAAATGCTGAAGAAGTGGCAGGACGGCGACGTTTTCCACAAGAGTCTTGAAATCCGTGAGGGACATCCTTCTTTCGTCTTTTACGAAGGTCCTCCTTCCGCCAACGGAATGCCGGGTATCCACCACGTCATCGCCCGCTCTATCAAGGATATTTTCTGCCGTTACAAGACGATGAAAGGCTTCAAGGTGAACCGCAAAGCCGGCTGGGACACGCACGGACTGCCGGTCGAGCTTGGCGTTGAAAAAGCCTTGGGTATCACAAAGGAAGATATTGGCAAAAAAATTAGCGTGGCGGATTACAATGCCGCTTGCCGCCGCGACGTGATGAAGTTTACAAAGGAATGGACCGACCTGACCGAGAAAATGGGCTACTGGGTCGATCTGGAACATCCTTATATTACCTACGACAACCGCTACATCGAAACGCTCTGGTATTTATTGAAGGAGCTTTACAAGAAGGGCTTGCTCTACAAAGGCTACACCATCCAGCCGTATTCCCCGGCCGCCGGCACGGGCTTGAGTACGCACGAGCTGAACCAGCCGGGCTGCTACCGCGACGTGAAGGATACGACGTGCACCGCGCAGTTCCGCATCCTCAACCCGAAACCGGAGATGACCGGCTTCGGCGACCCGTTCTTCCTGGCCTGGACGACTACTCCCTGGACCTTGCCTTCGAACACGGCGCTCTGCGTCGGCCCGTCCTTTACCTACGTGGCGGTGCAGACTTATAATCCTTACACGGGCATTCCGGAGACGGTGGTCTTGTGCAAGGATTTGCTCCATGCTTATTTCAATCCGAAGGCTGCCGAACTGAAACTGGAGGACTACAAGGAGGGCGACAAGCTCATCCCATATAAGGTGGTGGGCGAATGGAAAGGCTCTGACCTGGCCGGTATGCAGTACGAGCAGCTCATCCCTTGGGTCAATCCCGGCGAAGGTGCTTTTCGCGTCATCACGGGCGACTTCGTAACCATCGAAGACGGTACGGGTATCGTCCACATCGCCCCGACCTTCGGTGCCGACGATAACAAGGTGGCCAAGGCCAACGGCGTCCCCGCGCTGATGATGATGGACAAGGACGGCAACATGCGTCCGATGGTCGATCTGACCGGTAAGTTCTTCCGCCTCGAGGATTTGGACGCTACCTTCGTCCGCGAACGGATGAACGCCGCCGACTACGACCCCTACCAGGGCCGCTTCGTCAAGAATGCCTACGACCCGAAGCTCACGGACAAGGACGAAACCCTCGACATCTCCATCTGCATGATGCTGAAGATGCAAAACCGTGTCTTCAAGATTGAAAAGCACGTCCACAACTACCCGCACTGCTGGCGCACCGACAAGCCGGTCCTCTATTACCCCTTGGATAGCTGGTTTATCCGCACGACGGCTTGCCGCGACCGCATGATTGAACTGAACAACACGATTAACTGGAAACCGCAAAGCACCGGCACCGGCCGCTTCGGTAAATGGCTGGAGAACCTCCAGGACTGGAACCTCAGCCGCAGCCGTTACTGGGGAACGCCGCTCCCAATTTGGCGTACCGAGGACGGCAAGGAAGAAAAGTGCATCGGTTCCGTCGAAGAATTATATAAGGAAATAGACAAGGCAGTCGCTGCCGGCTTCATGGAATCCAATCCGTACAAGTCGCAAGGCTTTGTCCCCGGCGAATATACGGCTGAGAACTACGACAAAATCGATTTGCACCGTCCCTACGTGGACGAGATCACGCTCGTCTCCGACAGCGGCAAGCCGATGAAGCGCGAGAGCGACCTCATCGACGTCTGGTTCGACTCCGGCTCCATGCCTTACGCCCAAATCCACTATCCGTTCGAGAACAAGGAGCTGCTCGACAGCCGCACGGTCTATCCCGCCGACTTCATCGCCGAGGGTGTCGATCAGACACGCGGTTGGTTCTTCACGCTCCATGCCATCGCGACGATGATTTTCGACAGCGTGGCGTTCAAGGCGGTTGTCTCCAACGGTTTGGTATTGGACAAGAACGGCAACAAGATGTCCAAGCGTCTCGGCAACGCCGTCGATCCGTTTGCTACCATCGAGAAATACGGTTCCGACCCGCTCCGCTGGTACATGATTACGAACGCCTCGCCGTGGGACAACATCAAGTTCGACGTCGATGGCATCGAGGAGGTCCGCCGCAAATTCTTCGGTACCTTATATAATACGTACTCGTTCTTCGCCCTCTACGCCAACGTGGACGGCTTCGACTACTCCGAACCCGACGTGGCATGGGAGAAACGTCCGGAAATCGACCGCTGGATTCTCTCTCTCCTCAACTCGCTTGTGAAGGACGTGGATTCGTACCTCGACAGCTACGAGCCGACCCGCGCCGGCCGCGCCATCTCCGACTTCGTGAACGACAACCTCAGCAACTGGTACGTCCGCCTGAACCGTCGCCGCTTCTGGGGCGGGGGCATTACCGAAGACAAGCTCTCGGCTTACCAGACCCTCTATACTTGCTTGGAGACGGTTGCCAAACTGATGGCGCCCATCGCCCCGTTCTACGCCGACAAGCTGTTCTGCGACTTGATTGCCGTAACCGGTCGCGAGTCCGTCGAGTCCGTACACCTCGCCGACTTCCCGGTTTGCCACGAAGAGCTTATCGACAAGTCCCTCGAAGAACGGATGCAGATGGCTCAGAGTATTTCCTCTATGGTACTCGCCCTGCGCCGCAAGGTGAACATCAAGGTGCGCCAGCCACTCCACACGCTGATGATTCCCGTCCTCGACAGCCACCAGCAGGAAAGCATCGAGGCTGTGAAACAGCTTATCCTGAGCGAAGTGAACGTGAAGGAAATGAAATTCGTCGAAAATACCGCCGGCATCCTCGTCAAGCGCATCAAGCCGGACTTCAAGAAACTCGGCCCGCGCTACGGCAAGATTATGAAGCCCCTCGCCGCCGCCATCCAGCAGATGAGCCAGGACGACATCAACGCCTTCGAGAAGGCTGGCTCGTTCGCCCTGAAGGTCAATGACCAAGACGTCCAGCTCGACCGCGCCGACGTCGAAATCATCTCCGAGGATATCCCCGGCTGGCTGGTTGCCAACGAAGGCCGCTTGACTGTCGCCCTCGACATCACGGTTACCGAGGAACTCCGTAAGGAGGGCTTGGCCCGCGAACTGGTGAACCGTGTCCAGAACCTCCGCAAGAGCAGCGGCTTCGACATCACGGACAAGGTGAACCTCTTCATCCTCTCGAACGACATGATCGACGACGCTATCCGCGAGTATCGCGACTACATCGCCAACCAAGTCTTGGCCGCTTCCATCGAGATTGAGGACGAGGCCGTGAGCGATGCCGTGGAACTCGACTTCGAAGATTTCAAGCTCTCGGTTCACATCGAGAAAGCTGAATAATTAAAGTTGGACTCGCCGTAAGGCAAAATGAAAAAGCTCCAAGGTCCGCAAGACCAAGGAGCTTTTTTTATGTCCCAAGAACAACGGCGCAGCCTATTGAACGACAGGCCGGTCGGGTTCTTCTTCGCCCTCGCCGCCCGGTTCGGGTTCTTCCACGCTTGGCAAGTCTTCGTTGTCGTCCTCGCCGCCCGGCTCGGTTTCGCCCGGCTTCTCGGTGCTGCCGCCCGAGCTTGTCCCGTCCATCGCCTGCACATACGTAACAATCATCCCATTCATATCGGCGATGAAGTCGTTGATTTCGTCCGTCGGCTGGACGATGGCGTAGGCGTTGACAGTCTGGACAATCTCTCGATAGATTGCGTCGGCGGCATCCTTGAGCGCATCCGAATCCGTATCGGAGAGGGGCGAACGCTCCTTGTTTTCCGCAAACTTTGCCTTCTGCGCCTTCTTGAAGTTTTCATTGGCCAGGCGCAGCTGTTCGACTTCGTCTTCCAAATGCAACTCGGCGATGGCGGCTGCGTTGGCAGTTTCGGCCAGCACGCGCAAGATACCGTCGATTTCCTGAGTTGCCTTCGCATATTTGTGGTTATATACCCCTTTGTACGGGGCGAGCACCGCATCCAGTAATATGGCCGCCTGCCGCTTTGCTTCAATCGGAGAAGTCAGGTGAGCGCGGGTTACATTCATGATGACGCCCGTCAGTCGGTCGCGAATGATATCCTGCTCTTCCAGGGAAAGCGTAGCGATATACTTCGTAGCGCGGTTTACCACCAAGGAAAGGCTGTCAATAGCTTTCTGGTATCTCGTCGCAAGTTCGACGATATGCAATGTCTCGGGTGTTTTCTGGGTAATAAACTCGTAAGTGTTTTTGTGAAAGTCCAGAGTGGAACCCAAATCCATCTGCGAAATGTTAAAAGATTTAATTTGATCTGCCATAACCATATAGATTAAAGTGTTAAACTACTCATTTTGTCAGTCAAGCGGGCTTGGCTGGTTCCACAACTACTTGTGAAGGCTCCCAAGCGGGCTTGGCTGGCCTCACAACTACTTGTGGAGGCTCCCAAGCGGGCTTGGCTGGCCTCACAACTA
>CALUZV010000029.1 GCA_944325345.1 uncultured Parabacteroides sp. | reverse complement strand
GCCTCTTGTCGGATTCGAACCAACGACCCCGAGATTACAAATCACGTGCTCTGGCCAACTGAGCTAAAGAGGCATTGCATCTCTCTCGATTGCGGGTGCAAAGGTAGGTATTATTTTGATATCTGCAAGTAGTTGGATGAAAAAAATTGAGGCATCGCCGGCAAAAAGGCACGGATAAAACGCGTTACCCGTGCCTAAAAGTTTAGAATAAGAAGGCTTTAAGCAAATGTGTTGCTCTATTCAAAAAACAAATGACCAGAGAAAAAAGTTTTTCTTTCGGCCTAAAAATTTCCCCTCTTTCCGACTTATTCTTCGATTTTCGGTATCTGCCGATATGAAAAAGATCTGCATCCGGCTCCGCAGCGTGGCTGGGAAGGAAGATGCACGACTTTCCAGCTTGCCGACGCCGTCGGGAAGCCGGAAAGTGAAATGGAGGTTTGACTGTCCAGGATGGAAATCCCTGTGTTCTAAAAGGGAATTTTGCCCCGGAAAAGATGTAACCGTTTTGTCATTCTATCTAAACCCGGTTTAAACATCGCCTTTGTTCCTTTGCAGCGTTTTAAAAAAGTATCTTTCATTAATAAAATCTTTAAAACATGGAGTTATCAAGTAAATTACTCCGGATAACCGGAGCTTTTTGCGTGGCAGGGGCGTTGCAAGGAATCCCATCTATGTATGCCTCTATTCCGAACAGGATTCCGGATTTTATCCAACAACAAGAAGGAACCTACTTGCTGACAGGTTCGATCGTTGATGAAAGCGGTATTCCGGTGATTGGAGCGAATATCGTTGAAAAAGGGACTACGAATGGTACAGTTACCGACATTGATGGTAATTTCTCTATTCAGGTCGGCGCCCATTCCGTCCTCAGCGTATCGTATATCGGATACGTTTCCCAAGAAATCAGAGTGGAAGGGAATAAAACATTGAATGTCGTTTTGAAAGAAGATTCCCAGTCGCTGGACGAGGTTGTAGTCGTAGGTTACGGTACGCAGAAGAAGGTGAACCTGACCGGAGCCGTCGAGCAGGTAACGAGCGAGGTCTTCGACAACCGTTCCGTGGCCAACGCGACGCAGGCCCTGCAAGGCTCAATCCCTAACTTGAACCTGCAGATTACCGACGGTAAGCCGACACGCACGGCCAGCTTCAACGTCCGCGGTACGACATCTATCGGTCAGGGTGGTAACGCGCTGGTATTGATTGACGGTGTGGAAGGCGACCCCTCGATGCTGAACCCGAACGATATCGCCAGTGTGTCTGTCTTGAAGGATGCCGCTTCGGCAGCTATCTACGGTGCACGCGGAACCTTCGGTGTTGTTTTGATTACGACTAAAGAGCCGAACAAGGACAAGACGTCGATTACGTATTCAGGAAACTTCTCGCTGCAGCGTCCGACGACGGTGCCCGACTTCGTTACCGATGGTTATGAATATGCCAGCCACTTCTACGAGGCATATCATGCTTGGAACAACTACTCGGCCGACCCGAAGAACATCAATAAGACGCAAGAATTCTCCCTGGCTTGGTTGGAAGAATTCCGCCGCCGCAAGGAACAGGGCATTACGCAAGAATGGGAAGTCGATGCCAACGGCAAATATACGTATTATGGCAATACGGACTGGTATAGCGAACTGTACAAGAAGAATACCTTTGCCCAAGACCATAATGTTTCTATCAGTGGTAATAATGGCAAGCTAAACTACTACGTTTCCGGTCGTTTCTACGGCTACGATGGTTTGTTCAAGTACAACACGGACGATTATAAGACGATGAACCTCCGTGCGAAGGGCTCTATCCAAGTTTTCGACTGGTTGAAGATCGAGAACAACATGGAATTCTCGAACATGGACTACCACAACCCCATCAACATCGGCGAGGGCGGCGGTATCTGGCGTAACTTGGCCGATGAAGGACATCCCAGCTCGCCGATTTATAACCCCGACGGCTCGTTCACCCATTCAGCTGCTTTTACTTTGGGCGACTTTATCTACGGGAAGAACGGTATCGATACGAACAACCGCGTGTTGCGCAACACGACCAGTTTCACCGCTTCTTTCTTAGAGGATAAGCTGCATGTACGCGGCGACTTTACGTTCCGCAATACGGATGAAGGGCAGACACAGCGCCGTGTCGCTATTCCTTATAGCACGGTGCAAGGACAGACAACCATGTTGGGTTCAGACACGAATGACTTGCAGGAATACAAGACACAGACAAACTACATCGCAACCAATATTTATGCCGATTACGAGAATACCTTTAACGATGTACATTATTTTAAAGGTATGATTGGTTATAACTACGAACAATCAAGCTATGATGCATTGACTGTCCGTCGTAACGGTTTGTTGCTGGAAGATTCTGAGAACATCAACTTGGCTTTGGGTGATGCCATCACGACTTCAGGTGCTTATAATAAGTGGCGTGTTGCCGGTGGGTTCTTCCGTTTAAACTATGCATACCACGATCGCTATTTGGTGGAAGTTAACGGACGCTACGACGGTTCTTCCAAATTCCCGATGGACCAGCAGTGGGCATTCTTCCCCTCTATTTCTGCCGGTTGGCGTCCTTCAGAGGAAGCTTTCTGGAAAGTTGATTCGAAGATTATCTCCGACCTCAAGATTCGTGCTTCTTACGGTTCTTTGGGAAATGGTAATGTCAGTCCGTATAGCTTCATGGAGTTGTTAGGTATCTCAACTTCCGGCCGTGTGTTGAACGGATTGCTGAACAAATACACCAGCGCTCCGGCCGTTATGCCTGATGGTTTGACTTGGGAAACTGCGACGACGACCGATATTGGTGCTGACTTCGGTTCGCTGGATGGCCGCCTCCGCTTCTCGGGCGACTATTATATCCGTAAAACCACCGACATGTACACGGTAGGTCAGACCTTGCCGGATGTATTCGGTGCTAGTTCTCCGAAAGGTAACTATGCCGATATGACGACTCGCGGCTGGGAAATCACCCTTACCTGGCGCGACCAGTTCCAGTTGGCTGACAAACCTTTCAACTACGAAATCCGTGGTACTTTGGCTGATTACAAGTCAACTATTGACCGTTACAATAATACGACGAAGAACTTGGATGATTATTACGAAGGCATGCAGTTGGGAGAAATCTGGGGTTATGAAACCGAAGGCTTGTTCCAGAGCCAGGAGGAAATCGACAACCATGCCGACCAAACATTGATTCAGTCTTCTTCCCAGCACGTAACTTATCCGGGCGACGTGAAGATTAAAGACCAGAACGGTGATGGCGTTATCGATTATGGTATCAATACATTGGACGACCATGGAGATAAAAAGGTCATCGGTAATAGCCTGCCTCGCTTCTCGTATAGCATCAACCTGAGTGCAGATTGGAACAACTTCTTCGTTTCGGCCTTCTTCCAGGGTGTCGGAAAGCAGGATTGGTATCCAAGTAACGAATGTATCTTCTGGGGACAGTATAACCGTCCGTACAACAACCTTCCTTCTTGGCACTTAGGAAACTATTGGACGGAGGATAATCGCGATGCTTACTTGCCGCGTTATGCCGGTTATAACAATTCTATCAAGACAACTCCGCAGACGCGTTATCTCCAGAATGTGGCCTATATCCGTCTGAAGAATTTGCAGGTTGGATATAACTTGCCGCACAACATCACTTCGAAGATGCGAATGCAGAACGCGCGTGTCTATATCTCTGCTGAAAACGTTTGGTGCTGGTCTCCGCTCTATAAGCATACGAAGGATTTGGACGTAACGAATATTTACGGCTCCGACCCCGAATTGACGAGCGCGAATGTGGATAACAACAAGGGTGGCGTCAGCGTGGACCACGGTAGTGGCGACGGCCAGAGCTATCCGCAGATGATGAGTATTAGTTTAGGTGTATCTGTAACATTTTAATTAAAGAAAGACAATGAAGAAACAATTAATAATTCCGTTCGCTTTTACCTGCCTGTTCTTCTCTGCTTGTTCGATGGATGAAATCCCGCAGGCTTCGGTCGATAAAGAGACCGTTTTCAGCAACGAAAAGGGTTTGGAAACTTATTCTTACTCGTTTTACAACATGTTGCCTTCCGTGGACGACGGTTTTCGCCAGGATGCGATGTGCGACTACGGTGCTGTAACGAATTACGACGATTTCATCCGTCGCGGCGCCTATTCTTCTGATGTCAGCTCGGGTTGGAGTTGGAGCGAGCTCCGTAATATCAACTATTTTATCGAGAATTGCACGAGCGAGGCTATTGATGAATCCGTCCGCAACGATTATTTGGGTCTGGCTCGCTTTTTCCGGGCATATTTTTACTATGAAAAGTTAGTAAGATTCGGTGATGTGCCTTGGATTGACCATCCATTGGCTGTCGATGACGAATTGCTTTATGCTCCACGCGATTCGCGTACGGTAGTTGTCCAGCACATGTTGGAAGATTTGGACTTTGCTTGCCAGAATATTTCTCGGACAAGCGACGAGACGGGTTCGTTGGTTACGAAGTGGGTTGCCTACGCTTTCAAATCCCGCGTTTGCCTCTTCGAAGGTACTTTCCGTAAATATCATACGGAATTGGGTCTGACCGACACGGCTAACGAACTCCTCCAGCAGGCTGCCGACGCCGCACAGACGGTTATGAACGAAAGCGGCCTCTCTATCTACACCGGCGGTGGCGAAGATGCTTCCTTCCGCGCCTTGTTTACGAGCGACGCCCCCATCACCAGCGAAGTAATGCTGGCCAGCGTCGCCGACGAGGGTCTTGGCGTTTTAGGTGATGCTAACTGGTGGTGGACTTCGGGTACTTACGGCTCGCGTTTCAGCATGATTCGCTCGTTCATCAATCTGTTCCTGATGACAGATGGAACTCCGTTCACCGACAAACCCAATCACGAGCAGATTGAATTCTACGACGAGTGTCAAAATCGTGATAAACGCCTCGCGCAAACTATCCGCACGCCGGGATATACCCGTAATGGCGTCCCGACAGCCCCTAATTTCAATGGTTATTCCTATACCGGCTATCAGCCAATCAAGTATTGTTTGGATGATCCGTATTATGATGGCGGTGGTTATAATACAAATGCCATTCCTTTGTTCCGTTACGCCGAGGTATTACTGAATTACGCCGAGGCCAAGGCTGAAATGGGTACGCTGACCGATGCTGATTGGGCTAACACCATCGGTGTCCTCCGTGCACGTGCCGGCATCACCGGTGGATTGACTGCTAAACCGACGAAAGTAGATAATTACATCAAGGATACCTATTTCCCGAATATTTCAGACCCTGTCATCCTCGAAGTTCGCCGCGAGCGTTCTGTGGAATTAGCCCTCGAGGGCTTCCGCTTCACAGATCTCTTGCGCTGGAAGCGTGGTGAATTGATGACAATGCGTTGGACCGGAATCTACGTACCGGCTTTGAACGTGCAGATGGACCTCGACCGCGACGGCACAACGGACGTGATCTTCTACAAAGGCGAAACGCCGACCGGTCTTCCCGCTTCGTGCACGCCGATTTCGGTTGAAGCAAGCGGCACAAACCGCCAGGCGCTGACGGGAAGCGATTCCGGCAACCTGACATGGTACGACAACGACCCGGACCGTGTTTGGTACGAAGACGGACGCCAGTATTACTACCCTATACCTAAGTCGGCCATCACGCTGAACGGTAATTTGACGCAAAATCCGGGTTGGGAATAAGTTGGAACTCCCTTTTACCGCGGTAAAACTCATTTTTCAAATCTGTAAAATGTTTTTTACTGCGGTAAAACGTATTTTTCAAATATGTAAAATGCCTTTTACGCGCGTAAAACCCATTTTTCAAACGTGAAAAGTGTCTTTTACCGCGGTAAAACTCATTTTTCAGAATTGCAAAATCATTTTTACGCCAGTAAAACTCATTTTTCAGTTTTGTAAAATGACTTTTACGCCGGTAAAAAACCTTTGAAGGACGGGGAAAAGGGGTTTGCTCGAACTATAAAACGATTAAAATGAGAAGAATATGAAGAAAGTTTGTTTAGTATTTGCTTCTGTCGTCCTGCTGGCCTTCCTTTTGGATGCGTGGGCAGGCAATGAAAAGACGGAAAAGCAGGCGGCGCGCTGTCGAATGAACGTCGCTACCTTTAATTTACGCATGGACACGCCTAACGACGGCGCCGACGCGTGGCCAAACCGCAAGGAGATGGTGAAAAGCCTCGTGCGCTTCCATGATTTTGACATCTTCGGCACGCAAGAGGGCTTCAAGCACCAGCTGGAGGGCATCCTCGAGCTGGGAAACTATGCCTACATCGGCGCAGGCCGCGATGACGGCAAGGATGCGGGCGAGCACTCGGCGATAATCTATAAAAAAGACCGCTTCGAGGTGCTCGACCAGGGGAATTTCTGGTTTTCCGAGACGCCGGACGTCCCTGGCAAAGGCTGGGACGCGACGTGCTGCAACCGAATCTGCTCTTGGGGAAAATTCAAAGACCTCCGGAGCGGCAAGACGTTCTATTTCTTTAATTCGCACTATGACCATCAGGGCAAAATAGCCCGCCGGGAATCCTCGAAACTGCTTTTGAAGAAGATCAAGGAGATTGCCGGGACGGACGCAGTGGTTTTCGCCACCGGCGACTTCAATGCCGTGCCGACAGACGAGCCTATTACGACGCTGGCCGGGGATGGACTGCTGAAGGATGCGTATTCGATTACGGAAGAACCGCCTTACGGGACGGTGGGGACGTTCAGCAGCTTCCAAATGGACGCTCCGATGAAAGGGCGAATCGACTATGTTTGGGTAACAGATGGCGTGGCAGTCAAGAAATATGGCGTTTTGAACGAGCAGCAGTATAGCCATTTCCCGTCAGACCACTTCCCGGTGATGGTTGTAGCCGAATTCTGAAAATGACATCGGATTGTCATCCAATCTACATCTTTTCATAACGTGCCAATCCTACTTTTGCAGTGTAAAACAAAACCACTGATACGCGAAAAGAACACATAGGATTCGAGAAGAAAGATGTTATACTAAGAATGATTGGATTCAAATGATAAAGAGGAAGTGAGGCGGTCGTGATAGTCCAGCCCCCGGGAACAGACCTTTCACGGCAGCCCTTCCTCCAAAGATGCGCGAGAACAGCGGGCTGCAGGTCGGTCGAAAGACGCTGCAGCCCGCAATTTATTTGTGGATAATCTCCGAAACTCGCATTTTCTTTGTAAGTTTGCCGCCATTAATCGAAAAGAAAACATAATACATAATTCAAAAACCGTGCTGAAAATACAACAAAACATCTCGTTGGCGCAACGCAACACCTTTCATCTGCCGGTGAAGACGCGCTGGTTCATGGAATACGAGAACGAAGAAGATTTAGGCAAGATTTTGCGCGATGAATATTTCCAGGAATGCCTGTCAATCCATATCGGGCAAGGTAGCAATCTCTTATTTTTAAATGATTATAACGGAATCGTGCTGCATTCCCGCATCGGAGGGATGGAAATAACCTCCGAGGACGAGGAGACAGTTATTCTGCGCGTGGGAGCAGGCTGCGTCTGGGACGAAGTCGTTGCCTACGCCGTCTCACAAGGCTGGTACGGCATCGAAAACCTCTCGGCGATACCGGGAGAGATGGGCGCGGCGGCTGTACAGAATATCGGAGCTTACGGAGTAGAGTTGAAGGACGTTGTAGAGAGCGTCGAAGCCTACAATCAGCTCACTTTCGAGAAACAAATATATCCGGCTGAGGCGTGCGGCTATGGCTATCGCGAGAGCAGGTTCAAAAATCCGCACGAAGACCCGCATATCATCACGCAAGTCAATCTCCGCCTTTCCAAACGCCCCCATTTCACCCTAGAATATGGCCAACTGCGGGAGCGGGTAGGGGAAAAGCCGACGCTGGAGGGCGTGCGCGAGGCGGTAATCGCCATCCGTCGCGAAAAACTCCCCGATCCGGCGGTGCTGGGGAATGCCGGGAGCTATTTTAAGAATCCGGTCGTCGGGGCAGAGCAGTTTCGGCGGCTGCAAACGCAGTATCCCGCGATGCCATCCTATCCTGCGGAGGAAGGAAAGGTCAAAATTCCGGCGGGATGGCTCATCGAGCAGTGCGGATACAAGGGAAAACGCGAGGGAGAGGTCGGCGTTTACGAAAAACAGGCCTTGGTGCTGGTGAATTATGGCGGGGCGACGGGCGATGAGATTGCTTTGCTGGCTGAAAGTATCCGCACGGCCGTGCAGGAGCGTTTTGGAATCGAGCTAATGCCCGAAGTTAAATACATCGTATAATGAAGATAACATTTTTAGGGACCGGTACTTCGACAGGAGTGCCGGAATTATTGTGCGAATGCGAGGTTTGCCGGAGCAAAGACCCACGCGACCGGCGGTCGAGGTGTTCGCTCTGGATAGAGGTCGAAGACAAACATATTTTAATCGATTGCGGGCCGGATTTTTATTATCAGGCGCTGGCGCATATCCATTCGTTGATGGATGCCGTCCTGATAACGCACGAGCATTATGACCATGTGGGCGGACTGGACGATTTGCGGCCGTTTTGTTTCCGCCGCGATTTGCCGATATATGCTGAAGCCAATGTGTGCGAGGCCATCCGCACCCGTATGCCCTACGCTTTCCGCGAGGAAAATCGCTATCCCGGTGTCCCGAAACTCTATTTGACGGAAATAACGACGGCTCCGTTCGAAGCGGCAGGGATTCCGGTTATCCCGATACGGGTTATGCACGGACGCTTGCCCATTTTGGGATTCCGCATCGGGGACTTTGCCTACATCACAGACATGAAAACGTTGCCCGAAGAGGAGTATGCCAAGCTACAAGGCTTGGATATTTTGGTGGTTAATGCCCTGCGCATGGACAACCGCCATCCTTCGCATCAGGGAGTGGACGCGGCGCTGGAAGAAATCGCTAGCCTGCAACCGCGAAGGGCTTTCTTGACTCACGCAAGCCATCGCATCGGTTTGCACGCGGAGGTGGAGAAGCAATTACCGCCTCACGTCCATCTGGCTTACGATGGGTTGGAGCTTATAACGGACTACAAAAAGTGAAATAGACTTCCGAGCTGTCTTGACTGGTCTGCGGCGTTACGTGTAAGCGGGGAAAGAGCGCTTCAAGCTGGATAGCCAGGCTGTCGCCCATGGCCTCGTAGAGCGAATCATTCGGAACAGCGTAGGGAAAGGAGCAGAAGCCGCAAATATTCCCCTCGCTGGGAAACAAATCGGTGCAGACCCACGGCAGATTGTATTTCCAAAGGATGGTATCATGGCGCGCTACCTGGATTTGCCATCCGTCGGAAGGGAAGAGGAGGTTTGCGGTGGCGTTGCGGTCGAATTGCCGGAAGAAAGGAGAGAGATCATCGTCATCCGTTTGCTTTTGCGGCAACAATTGCTTGCGGACGACCTGCTCGAGAAGCCTTTTGCTGTAGCTGGCCACCCATATACCCCCGTATTGGTAACAACCCAGGAAGCGACTGCCCGTATCGGCATAGTAGCGGAAGCGAATATCGTGCAGTGTCTCTTCCTGCGGCTCGTAGGCGGAGAAATACGAACGGAGAATATCATGTTCTAACTTCTCGGCCTGCTTTTTGTTCGCTTTAGCATAACATATAACCCCCTCTTGGTGGAAAGAAAAAAGGAGGAAAGGGGTTTCAGGCTCCTGCCGGAGTAAATACAGAAAAGCTTCAGGTATCCAACGCTGCAAAATATCCACTCCCGGCGTTTTCTCTAAGAGGAGATGGGCAAAGGCCGTGGGTTGGTTGATGGCCAATACGGATTTTGGCTGGGTAGGAAGAAGATAATAAAGGTCTTGCGTCTCCGCCTCTTTTTCCCGTTGGAGAAATCCCAGGAAATAACTGGCGGATACGGCGGCTATCAGGAGCGACAGCACGATGATACCTATATCTTCTTTCAATCGCCTCATTTTTGTTCCATGAAATATTGGCACCAAGGCTGCAGGCCGCAGCTTTCACATTTCGGTTTGCGTGCCAAACAGGTGTAACGCCCATGTAGAATTAGCCAATGGTGGGCGATAGGTATCAAATCCTCGGGTATATTTTTAACCAATTCCTTTTCAGTTTCCAGCGGAGTCTTGCTGTGGTCTGTCAGGCCGAGGCGATTGGCGACGCGGAAGACATGCGTATCGACAGCCATTGCCGGTTTGTCAAAAACGACGGATGCAATAACGTTTGCCGTCTTTCGACCGACGCCGGGCAGCTTCATCAGTTTGTCAATATCACTCGGGACCTCCCCTTGGAAATCTTTCATCAACATCTTAGCCATGCCAACCAGATGTTTTGCCTTGTTGTTAGGGTAAGAAACGCTTTTGATGTATTCATAGACGACCTCCGGCGTAGTTTCAGCCATTACCTCCGCAGTAGGGAATGCCTCAAATAAGGCGGGCGTAACCATGTTCACCCGTTTATCCGTGCACTGGGCGGAGAGGATGACGGCAACCAGCAACTGATAGGGATTGTCGTAATGCAGTTCCGTCTCGGCCACCGGCACATTCGTTTGAAACCACGTTAGGATAGCGTTGTATCTCTCTTGTTTTTTCATGATATATACATTTATATATACTTTCGGGCAAATGTAGTAAATCGTTTTTGAATATTGGTGGCTTCTTCCAAGAAAAAGTTTGAACTATTGTATTTGCAGGAAGGTCTTTTCTAAGGTTATGTAGAAAGACAGTTTGTGGAATAGATTTTGTCCTTCTCTTGGTAAGAGAGAGACAACAACGCGGCAAAGGTAGGCAAAATATTGGAACAGACAAGTTAATCCCCGAAAAAAATGCGATTTTTTTAACGAGATGTTGACCAAATTTGGGCCTATTTCCCCTCAATCCTAAATTTTCCCTATTGATATATAGTTGTTTACATGTGCTTGTCTCTCTCTTACCAAGAGAAGGACAACCAAAATTAGGGAAAACTCCCTCTGTTTGAGCTTGAAATGATTTTTCAGTTGAGCAACAAATAGAGTGTTTTTCTCTAGTAAGAAATGGAGACGTAAAATCTCCGAACTTTTTCCTACTATTATTAGAACTGGTTGAAAGATAGAGTTTTAATCTTTCTTGCAGGATTAGAGTTTGTGTCTTTTTTTTGATCAACAACGCAACCACATGGAAATCAACGCCAAGCAATGGTTTGTGATGCGCGACCTGAAACGTCCGAATGCGAAACTCCCGGCTTATAGACAACTGACGGAAATAGGCATGGAAGTTTTTACACCGATGCAGACGCGGAAGGTAGTACGTCGGGGAAAGAGGATTGTCGAAGAAGTCCCTGTCCTCCAAGATCTTTTGTTTGTTCATGAGCTGAAATCAGTTCTGGATGAGGTTGTTGAACAAACGACAACCTTACAATACCGTTATCTCCACGGTGCCTATTGCAAGCCCATGACAGTAGCGGAGGCGGAAATGACCCGTTTTATCCACGCGGTAACATCCACAGAATCTCCCCGTTATTACCTTCCCGGCGAACTGACTCCCCAGCAATGCGGCCGTCAAGTCCGCATCATTGGTGGTCCGTTGTGTGGTTACGAAGGCCAACTGCTTTCCATCCGAGGCTCGAAGGTGAAACGTCTGATAGTAAGGCTCTCCGATGTCGTCGCGGCGGCGGTGGAGGTGAAACCGGAAGATATTCAATTGCTTTAAAGAACTTAAAAAATATAACACTACAATTATTAGTACCACCATGGAAGAAGAAAAAGCCCCTCAGCCCCGTTTTATCAAGGACGGGATGAATGATTTTGAGCGGAGTGTGAAACGCATCGGGGATTGTTTCCTGGCACTCATCGCCTTGATAGTCTTTTCCCCTTTATTCTTAATCTGTTATATAGCCGTGAAACGGGAAGACGGCGGTCCTGCCATCTTCAAGCAGGAGCGCATCGGTCGTTTCGGTAAGCCATTTAATATCTACAAGTTCCGAAGTATGCGCCTGGATGCCGAGAAACTTGGTCCGGCATTGTACAAAGGCGGCAAAGACCATCGCCTGACAAAAGTCGGCAAGTTCCTCCGCGAGCACCATTTAGACGAACTGCCCCAACTTTGGAACGTCTTTGTCGGCGACATGTCGTTCATCGGTCCGCGTCCCGAACGCCAGTTCTACATCGACCAAA
Organism: uncultured Parabacteroides sp.; assembly: GCA_944325345.1. Classification (GTDB taxonomy): domain Bacteria; phylum Bacteroidota; class Bacteroidia; order Bacteroidales; family Tannerellaceae; genus Parabacteroides. Next base: position 30,238 of record CALUZV010000029.1, on the reverse strand, counting down.
TCATGGAACGCGACCCGCGCTACCGTTTCCTCTATCAGATCCGTCCCGGCGTAACCTCCTACGCTACCTTATATAATGGATATACCGACACGATTGAGAAAATGCTCCGCCGCCTCCGCTACGACCTCTTCTATTTGGAGCACCGCTCGTGGCTGTTCGATTTCAAGATATTGATAATGACGTTTATGAAGATAGTGGGAGGGAAGAAGTTTTAAAATAAAAATCATTTCCGACCCGAATGCAATGAGGGTCATAAATAGCCGTAGGTTTCAACCTACGGTGCACAAAATGAACGTATTAATATCGTATTTCACGTAATCCGTAGGTTAAAACCTACGGCTATTTATAACGTCGCGATTCGCGAGGTTGGAATAGTTTTCCATATATAATTATGATTTTATCCTCCGGCCTCCGCCTCCAATCTCTCCTGCAGCATGAAATAACAACCATCCTGCACCAAGAGCTTGATAACGACGCAGCTATCCATTTATATAGCACCGGCACCCACTGGGTCGCCTTCGAGCATTCCGCCTACCAGCTTTGCCGCCAGTATCCAGAATCCGACCTGACCCCGTTCTTCTTTGACAATTACCCGTTCCCCGTCCTAATGGCAAGCATCCAAGTTAAGGATTTGATGGATACGTCGTTGAGCGGACGGCTGACATTGAAGGCTCCGAAGCTGAACCTGCGGCAATACAGGGCGTGGCACCGGCGGGAGGTGAAGCAATTTGAAGATATATTGAGTTGAAATTACTAATTTTAAATACATAATATCATGGCCAAGAAAACAACTTACCAGATCAATGTGTCATACCAAGATAACACATTGACAACAAACGATCCGAACGACAAGTATTTTACTGTAAACTCCCAGGGAACAGCGGAAATAGACCGCATCGTCCGGGAAATGATGGATGTGAACCCCGGCCTGGAGCAGGAAAACATCGGGATGGTGCTAGAACTCTTCAACCGCATCATTATCAAGCTGCTCCTCCTCGGCCTTCGCATCAACACCGGCTTGTTTATCATCGAGTTAGTCTGCAAGGGCGTAACTTATAACGGCAAATGGGACCCGGCAAAGAACTCGCTGCAAATCAGTATCACACCCACCAAAGAATTACGTGAGATACTGGACAGCTGCATCATCAACGTAACCGGCGAAAGCAAAGGCGGCATGACCGTTGCTGGTGGCGAATCCGCCCAAGGCGCAGGTTATCGCGTCAAAGCCGGTCGCATTTTCACATTGAACGGCAAGAACATCAAGGTAGCTGGCGACGACCCGTCGGTCGGCATTACCCTGACCAGTTCCGACAGCGTCGTAACGAAAATCGAGGGCGACTTGCTTTACCAAAACACCCCCTCGAAGGTGGCATTTATTGTGCCGGAGAATTTGGAAGATGGGGAATACGAGTTGAAACTGACCACCCAGTTCTCTTCCGGCAACTGGCTTTTGAAAACACCGCGCACCTTCACCAGCACATTAATTATTGGCGAAGAAGAGACGGATGCACCTGTTGTGGGCGATGACGATGAAGAAGAGGACGGCCCGCAAGTTCAGTAGTCCTCATCGTTCCAAAGCCAGGCTTCAGTTCTAACTGAAGAGGCTCTTTAGTTAGAACTGAAAGGAGCGTTTGGTTCTAACTAAAGGGTGGCTTTGGTTAGGACTGAAGAGGGGCTTTAGTTAGGACTGAAGGGAGGGTTTGGTTAGGAGTGAAGCTAGGTTTTGGAAAATAAAAAAGAATATTGTTTGAGCGTCAGAATGAAAAGTCTAACAGTGCAAAATCTTTTATAAATGGAGTTTAGAATGACAGATACACAATTGAAACATTTGGATTATGTGGAAAATGCCATTACTCGAATGGCTAACAATTCGTTTAAAATGAAAGGATGGATGCTTACCATTGTATCTGCATTATTGGCAATTTATGCAAGTAAAGAAAAGACAGGATATCTTATAATTGCACTTTGCCCTATTTTAACTTTTTGGGGGTTAGATGCGTATTATCTACAACTGGAAAGAAAATTTCGAAAACTATACGAAGAGATTGTGAATGATGCGATAGCAAAAACGAATAAGCAGAATTCTTCGGCTCAACAGAACCAATTGAAATTGATGGATATGTCCTTAAAGAAGTATAATGAAAAATATGCTTCGGCCTTGTTTTCTGCTTCAATATGGCCTTTATATGTAGTTTGTATTATAATATTGGTATTATGCAGACTATTAAATCTCTTAAATAGTGTATGGGGATTTTGAAGCGCAAGTATAATAAGGATTGTCAGCTTTTCTATAAAACATTGCGTAAACCTCTAAAGATGATTAGTAGTTTAATGCCAGTAGGTTTTACAAATAAGATGTTTTATGAGATATTTAAGCAATGCTATCCATATTTATGGGATGATATAAGAGAGCGGAGTTATAAATATAGGAAGGATAATATAAGGAGAAGAGCAAAAGGTAAGAAAACCTTTAATTTCACTGAGCCTAATACTTATTTGGATATGATATCAAAAGCTCATATCTCTAATGTTCGTGCTCGACATAAGAGGAATGAGACTATATTATGTGCAGAGGAACGAGAAAACCAGATAGAAAGATTGAAAAATGAAGCAGCGAAGCGTATAGAAAAACGAGAGAGAAATAGAAGTGAAAAACTGAGATATAAGCAGAAAGTAACACCAGAGTATGTGAATTATTTTATTACTGAATATTTTCGCTTGCGACGCAAAAATACATTGGATGTTAATCCTCGTTATCTGATAATATTAGAGGCTGCAAAGTTTAAATGTGATAAAACTGTTGAATTTCTTCAGAAAATAAATGCTTGCGAGAAAAATTATGTATTGCAATATGCTGCATTTAAAGCACTACAAGAATTAGGAGAGCAAGTCCGTTTACGTAAAAAAAGAAAAGGTAAGAAGAAGCTAAGTATGACAATAGAACCAACAATACAAAATACTCCAAAGGATTTATTGGATGCTATTTATAACTACCAAATTGAAGCAAATAAAGTATTTGATGTTTTTCTTTCTCATAGTTCGTATGATGAAAATGAGTTGATAAAGCTAAAAGCTCAATTAAATAGTGAGAGTATTACTGTTTATGTAGATTGGGTTAATGATAGAAATATGTTGAGTCGAGATTTAATGGATGTAAATACTGCAAAAGTTATTATTGATCGGCTGCAAAAATGTAAGAGCATGATTTTGGTTTTGACAGAAAACTGCTTAGCATCAAAATGGACTCCATGGGAAGTTGGTTATTTTCATGCTTTAGGTAAACCGGTTTGTGTATATTATCCGCAAGAAATAAGTGAAGATCTTCTTCCTCCTTATTGGAATTTGTATCCCAGAATCTCCATAACAACGTCATCTATGTGTGTTTTAAAAGAGGATACGAATATCGATTTAAAAAAGTGGATCTCTAAAAAAGATAAATGAGATAAAAATGTCTTCTACTTCCGAAAATAGCAAGCGCATAGCGAAGAATACGGCGATGCTCTACATCCGTATGCTTCTGATCATGGCGGTTACGTTATATACGTCCCGCGTCGTGTTGGAAGTGCTGGGGGTGGAGGACTTTGGGATTTATAATATTGTTGGTGGGGTCGTAGTCTTGTTTTCGTTCATTAATAATGCGATGGCGACGGCGACCCAACGCTTTTTGAATTTTGAATTAGGAAGGAATGATTTAAAAGAAGTCGGACGGGTATTTAGTATGAGCATGACGGCTCATATCAGCATTGCGTTATTGGTTTTGCTTTTGGCTGAAACTATTGGATTATGGTTCCTTTTAACCCAAATGAATATCCCAGACGGAAGAATGAATGCCGCCGTCTGGTGTTATCAATTTTCTATTTTAACGACTTGCGTTCAGATAATCCGAGTACCTTATAATGCTTGTATTATTGCATACGAGCGGATGTCCTTTTATGCCTATATAAGCATATTGGAAGTGATATTAAAATTGTTGATTGTATTTTTATTGTCAATAGGGGGATTCGATAAACTGATACTTTATTCCATATTGATGTTTTTGGTTACAGTAGCTGTCTGTTATGCTTATAAGATAGCATGTAACCGTAATTTCAATATCAGTCGGTATTCCTTCTTTTGGGACAAAACCTTATATAAGAAATTGATGAGCTTTTCCGGGTGGAGCTTGTTTGGGAGTGCGGCGAATGTTGGAGCACAGCAAGGATTGAATATATTGCTGAATATATTTTGCGGGGTAACGGTGAATGCAGCGATGGGGATTGCTAATCAAGTGAGCCATGCGGTTTATAGCTTTGTTTCTAATTTTCAGGTAGCCTTTAATCCGCAGATTGTAAAATCGTATGCGGCTGGTGATAAAGCATATTTTGAAAGATTGATATTTCAAGCATCCAAGTTCTCTTTCTTTTTATTGTTTATTATTTCTTTGCCCTTTTTGTTGAAGTGCGATTTTGTCTTATCCATTTGGTTGAAAGAAGTTCCGGAATATGCCGTACCATTTACCCAGCTTATCTTGATATTTTTAATGATAGACGCAATATCCGCACCCTTATGGATATCAGTACAAGCTATGGGGAATATTCGGAATTATCAAATATTGATGAGCTTTCTGATATTATTAAATCTACCATTAGGGTATTTAGTCTTGTATTGCGGATTAAAACCGGAAAGTGTTTTGGTTATTCGAGTTTTGGTAAATCTGATTACCTATATTGCGCGAATAGGATATTTAAAAAGACGAATTGCTTTCCCGGTTTGGCAATATATGAAAGAAGTATTAGGCATATCTCTTTTAGTAGCGATCTTGTCAACGCCGATACCTTTATTTATTAATAAGCTCTATCCTTCATGGCAAGGATTTGTAATAACAACGATAGTATCCATATTTTGCGTATTAACTGTAACTTTCTTTGTCGGTTTTACAAAAGCAGAGAAAGTATATGTCCAGAATATAATTCGAAGAAAATTGAATAGATGAAAAACATCTCATCTTTACACTCTTGCTACGGCTGTGGCGTCTGCGCCACCATCTGTCCTCCCAAGATAATCGATATCGAACTTAATCCGGAAGGTTTTTATGAGCCTCGGATAAAGGACACGTCGCGTTGTACGGAATGCGGTTTGTGTTTGTCGGTTTGCTCTTTCGTGGATAAGGAAGTGGCATTGAAGGCAAATGATATTGAATATTATGCGGCTTGGAGCAAGGATAATGCGGTTCGTCGGAAATGTTCATCCGGAGGAATTGGTTTTGAAATCGGAAAGTATTTGATAAGTCAAGGGTATAAGGCTTGCGGTGTCCGTTATGATTGTGATGCGAACAGGGCGGAACATTATATGGCGGATACGGTGGAAGCCTATATTCCGAGCATCGGTTCCAAATATATCCAGAGTTATACGTTGTCCGGTTTTAAGGAATTGAATCGGAAAGACAAGTTTTTGGTAACCGGCACGCCTTGCCAGATAGATTCGATGCGTCGTTATATCCGGAAATTGCGGATTGAAGACCATTTCGTTCTGATGGATTTCTTTTGTCATGGTGTTCCGTCCATGTGGGTTTGGAAACAATATGTGAAGGAGGTTGAAAAGCTTACGGGCAAATTGACTTACGTATCGTGGCGGAACAAACAGACGGGTTGGCACGATTCGTGGAGTATGGGAATCGAAGGCGAGGACGGAGGAGAAAAGATAAACTGGCATGATAGTTACGCAATGTTAATGCGGGGAAAAAAAAGTTACCACTATTTTTCCCGCCTGAGCACAGGCGACCTGTTTTACCAATTCTTTTTGGGAAACGCCTGCCTCGGAAAGGCTTGCTACAAGAATTGCAAATACAAAATGTCCTCATCGTCGGCGGATATCCGGATCGGCGACCTGTGGGGAAAGGCTTATAAGGAAAATGAAGACGGCGTAAGTGCGGTATTGGCATTGACAGAAAAAGGAAAAGCCTTGATAAAGGAAATGCAAGAATACTGTGTTTTTGAAAAGCGAACGGCAGAAGTCGTGATGGAAGGCCAGATGCGGAAATCACCACCGATGCCTTATATCCGCAAACGAATAATCGAACAATTGCGAGAAGGAAAGTCATTGTTTCATATCTCTAAAACTACGGTTCGTTTATACAAAATAGCATGTTTGCCGAAACGAGTAATAAACAAAATAATCAGAATAATAAAATGGGAAAGATAGTAGGTATCCTTTCGATGCAACGAGTAATAAACTATGGTTCATTCTTGCAGGCGTATGCTTTGAAGCAATTGCTGTTACAGAATGGGGCAGATGAAGTTTATTTTATTGATATAGAAAAAGGACGAGAGTTGCCTGGATTTGAATATTCAAAGAGCCAAAGTAAATGGCATAAATTGAAAAGGCTATTGCAGATTATATTTACCGGATTGCTGTTCCAGAAGATTCGGGATAGGAAATTTTCCAAAAGACTTAAGAAGAGTATAGAGGATTGTTTCCCAATATTGGAATTAGATAAAGCAGCCCCCAAAGAATTTGATTTAGTTGTAATCGGCAGCGATGAAGTATTTAATTGCTGTCAGCCTGCTCCGTGGGGATATACCTTGCAACTATATGGCAGAGTATTAAATGCAAAGAAAGTAGTATCCTACGCAGGTTCATTTGGACATACCCGATATGAACAATTGGTTCAGTTGGGTATAGATAAAGAGATTGGCGAGACGATGAAAACGATGGCGGCAATTTCGGTAAGAGACCAGAATTCGTATGATATAGTGGAGAAGCTGACAGGGATTAAGGCGGAGATGCATTTGGATCCGGTGCTGATATATGGGTATGAGAAGGAAATAGCAGAAAGGAAAGTCAATTATCCGGAGAAATACATGGTAATATATTCCTATCAAGGACGGATAAATGATAAAATGGAAATAAAGGAGATAACATCTTTTGCAAAGGAGCATAAACTAAAACTGATATCCATATTCTGTAGATATGATTGGTGCGATGAAGCAATCATACCGGAGACACCGTTTGATGTGTTGGGATGGTTTAAAGGTGCGGAATATGTGGTAACGGATACGTTTCATGGGACGATATTTTCGATAATAACGGGGAGGAAGTTTGTAACGCTGGTGAGGAAGAAGGCTACGGTTACTAATGAAGAAAAGGTAAGTTCGTTGTTGAGGCAGTTGGAGGTGGAGGAAAGATGTGTTGGGGAAGATAAGAAGATATTGGGGAGTATTTTAGCGGACAATATTGATTGGATAAGAGTTGATAGTGTATTAGCAGAAAATAGAAAGTGTTGTCGAAAATATTTGAAAGGTACAATTACTCCAGATCCTGTATTATGGAAATACATTGTACGGAAGAATGGAAATCAGGCTATAAGTGATGAATTGAGAAAGATTTTGTTTTAACTTGAAAATATAGAATAGCCACTATAGAATTATTAGGCTTTGTTATGAGAATTAATATATATGGAAATGAAGAAAAGCGAGATTTTATTATACTTCTTATCTCGTTTATATTATTCCCGTTTTTCTCTTTGTTTTTTATTTGGGGGAAGATCTATGATGGAAAGTATTATGCCTTGATATTCTTAGCTGTATTTATGGGCTTATTGTCTATGTTTTATTTCTCGTTTGGAAATCAATATAGATATTATGAGTGACTTAAAGTGTATGCTTATCAGTCTTTTGATGAAGCAATTAACTTTAGTTTAATTCTCTTGTAAATAGTTGAATAATATTTTTATTATGCGTGTTCGGAGCTTCTGTGATTGGATTAATTTTAAAATTGTTAAGATTTATACTAACAGCAATATGTTATGTGATAGTTTTAAATGTATATAAAAAGACATTAACTACTAATAGCACCTTACGAAGAATGATTGGTGTATGTTATTTCTAATATATTTCTTATCACTACTATTTTATTTTATATATTTTGGATTTAGAACGGAAGCGACGTATGCTTTCTTATAGTATGATGAAGAGAGAAAATGTATGGAATTTTAGACTTGTTGGTAGCCTTATTATGTTATGTGATATTTTTATAATCTTGATAATGAATATGTGTTTATGCCTATTTTTTATTTAGTAATCATCTTTATATGGATTGTATTATCTTTTTTTAAAAATGATAAGATTCATATTCTTGTCTCTATAGTTTTGTTAGGGATGATAATACTTTCAGGTTTCCGTTATAATGTAGGGGTGGATTATGAGAATTATGAAATAATTTATATGCGAGACATTGATAATTATTTGTCAATTATAGAACCAGCTTGGAGTGTTTTTGATATTATGTTGCATAAAGCAAATTTTTCTTTTGTGGGGTGGACTTTATTGACGTCTGTGTTGATAATAGGAGGGTTTTATGCAGGGATCAGACGAATGTGTATAAACATATGTGATGCATTTGTGGTGTTTTGTGCTACTCCATTGCTTGATACATCATTTAATACTGTTCGCCAATATGTGGCAATGTCTATTGTGTTTTTTGCCTCTTGTTATATTTTGCAAAAGAAATACTTTTATTATTGTATCGCTGTTTTATTTGCCATCTTGTTCCATTATTCAGCTCTGATTGCTTTAATTATTCCGTTATTCTATAGGAGAATAAATAAATCTATTTGGGTGATATTACTTTTAGCTACTTTGTTGTATGGAACGCCTGTTATGAATTATGTGCTTAATGTTTTATCACCATGGGTCGGTCAGCTTATTTCATTTACGAATAGAGCCTATGAATATGATACCGATAGTTTTTCTGCAGGGATTGGTAGTGGACTATTACGATATGTATACAATTCTATAGCTCTTATTTTGTTGTTTTTGTATAAGTGTATTAGAGAGAAAGAGAAAAACGATAATGTGTTGTTCTTTTTGAATCTTTTTCTCTTTTCTATATGTGTATATAATATATTTTATACATTTCAGGTGTATAGAAGAATGTATGAATATTTCTTTATGTATATAGTTTTGCTTCTTCCTGTTTATAAATATGGTCTTAAATATCCTGTGAATAGAATAGTCTTTTTCTTGATAATATTTGTATTTGTTTGCTTCCTTATGAATTCTGTGTGGGATCAGAATTATCAAATGCGATTTGATTTATTTAATAGATAGTGATATGATAGGTTTGGTTTCAATATTAGTCCCTATATATAATGTGGAAAAGTATATGACACGTTGTGCGCATTCTCTATTTTCACAAACGTATAGTGAAATTGAATATATTTTTGTTGATGATTGTTCGCCAGATAAAAGTGTGGAGCTGCTTAAGAAGGTATTAGAGTTTTATCCTAATAGAAAGCAATCTGTGCATATTTTGACCCATGATAGAAATAGAGGTCTTGCCGTAAGCCGCCAAACGGCTATTAATGCTGCATCTGGGTTATATGTATTGACTGTGGATAGCGATGATTGGATAGAAGAGAATATGGTTGAGACCTTAATGTATTCTGCTTTACAAAATGATTGCGATGTAGTGAGCTGTGATTATTTTGTTGAATACAAAAAGAGAACGATTGTCCGTAAACAAATTCCATATAGTACGCCTAAGGAATATATGATATCTATTTTATTAGGGAAGAATCATGGTGGTACTTGGATTAAACTATTTCGTCGCTCTCTGTTTACTGAATATAATATCACATATTGGGCGGGGTTGAATATGCTAGAAGATGTATCTGTAGTCTTTCGATTATTATTTTATGCACATACAGGATGCCATATATCAACTCCCTTTTATCATTACAATCAGACTAATCAGAATAGTTATTGTACTGTTTTGTCGGTTTCTTCTCAGAAGAATATGCTGGATTTGGTTGCTTATATGGATGATTTTTACCAGAATAATAGTCCTGATAAAGATGTGTTATATGCTTATATATCCTTTAAGTTATCAATAAAAGCAAGTCTTATTTATCATTCTGATAATTATAGTGATTTGAAAAAGTATACTTCGCTATATCCTGACTTGAGTATTTATATCTCAAAGGCATCTCTTTCACCTTTGTATCGATTAGTTTTATTATCTTCTGTATTACATCCTGCATTATCTTATGTAATTTGTTGTGTTACTAATAAATTAAAATCATTGAGAAATAGAATTTATAATAGATAGAGTATATAGAATATGTTAAAGATAGTATATCTAATAAACCAACTAAGGCAATCTGGTCCTGTGAATGTACTTAGAAATATTATTCAAAATTTGGATCGTAACCATTACAAGCCTATTATTATTAAATTTATGCAGGATGATATAAATAGAAGTATCACTGATAAATTCCTTGAGTTGGATGTGGATATTTATGAAATGAATTTGTCTTTTTGGTCTTTAGAATTAAGAACATATACTGTAGCCAAGAAGTTGGACTTATTGTTATTAGAGATTGCACCAGATGTGATTCATATGCATGGTTATCATCCTGTATTAGTTGCCTCTCTATTAAAATATAGAGTGCCTAAAGTAGAAACATTGCATTGTATATCAAAGGAAGATTATCCCTTATCTAAAGGCTTTTTTGTTGGTAACTGGATGAATCTTAGATATTTGAAATCTTTGCAGTCTATAGATTACTGTGCTGCAATATCTAAGACAGTTTGTGAATTCTATAATAATAAACTGACTAGTAATAAGAATGTTCTTGTTATATACAATGGTGTTGAGGTTTTAGATTCTATTGGTAAATCTACGGAAGATACCTTATATACTTCTTTGAAGTTGGAGAAGTCTGATTTAATCTTTTTAGTTGTTGGAGCATTGTCTAAAAGGAAAGATCCAGAAACGATAATAAAGGCTTTTAGATTAGCTTCCAAGCATGAGTCAAGAATGAATATGCGATTAATTTTCCTTGGAATGGGGCCTTTAATGGATAAGTGTAAATCACTGTCGGAAGGAAATAGTAATATAGAATTTCGGGGATATGTTTTTAATGTATTTGATTATTTGAAAGTTGCTGATTTTTCTATTTGCGCATCGCATTCAGAAGGTTTTGGATTGAATTATATTGAATCTCTGATGGCTGGAACTCCGGTAATAAGTTCTAAGATAGGACCTTTTAATGAGTTCTCTGCTTTATATCCTCAATTGGCTCAGTTGCAATTTGCTCCAGGAAATGTATCAGAATTGGCTGATAAAATGATTTTGGCTGTAAATACTGTAAAGCAACAAGAAATGAAAGAAATTAGCTTGGATGTTTGTAATCGCTTTTCTGCAAAGACTATGGCTATTTCTTATATGCGTTTATATGATAAAATGTGGAATGAGTATAATGAAAAACTATAAAATGTAAATATGCAATTCGGAATAATAACACATTATGATGTGCATAATCATGGTGCCATACTTCAGCTGACGGCTTTGATTAGAGTTCTAACCCAGAAGGGAATCGAGGCTAAGGCTTTGCAGTTTGATAAGAACTATGATTTTTTAGGGATTGAATTAAAATCAAAGTATAATGTTTCTATAAAATCTATAGGATTCTATTTGACGTATTTATTTCAGATGGGTTTTAAGAAGACTGTTTTTAATATAAAGAAGCGTAGGATATTGAATAGTTTTAAGATTCAAAATGAACTGATTGGCGCGTATTATAGCAAAATAGATTCTTTAAGTGCAGTGATTGTGGGTAGTGATGAAGTTTTTGCTTTGCATACAGGCCCAACTCCTGTGTTTTTTGGTCATGCCTTGCCTTCAAATAATGTTTTTGCGTATGCAGGAAGTTTTGGGCCAACAACCATTGATGATGTAAAATTCCGTCATTGTGAGGCTTTTGTTTCGAGTGGTTTGCGGGCAATGAAAAAAGTGTCTGTTCGAGATCTAAATAGTCAGATGGTTATACAAGAATTGACTGGAATAAAGCCTGTTCTGGTATGTGATCCAGTAATCTTATATGGCTATCAGAAGGAAATTGCAAATACGAGGAGACCTAAGTTGCCTCCTTATTTGTTGGTATATGCGTATGATAATCGAATGAATGAAGCTGAGGAATTGAAAGCAATAAGAGCGTATGCTAAACTTAAGGGTTTAAAACTTGTGTCTCCGGGTTTCTATCATGCTTGGTGTGATTATAATCTAAATGTTGATCCAATTGATTTATTGAAATTTTTTCGGTTTGCGGACGGCATTGTTACTGATACTTTTCATGGGTGTGTTATGTCAATCATAACCAATTCATCTTTTGTGGTAAAGACAAGGGCAAGCAATTATAATAAGCTATATAATTTATTGGATGAGTATAGTTTGTCTAATAGGATGATTTCGGATTTCCATTTGACGATACTGCAATCAATTTTTGAACAGAAAATAGATTGGTTAAATGTTAATCAGGAAGTAGAAAGGCGAAGAAAAGAATCAATGTCATTCTTGAACGATTTGATAAAGTTAAGCAATGAATAATATTGCAGATCCCAGCATAGTGCATTCATGTACAAGCTGTCAAATGTGTGCAGCTGTTTGCCCGAAGGGTGCTATAACGATCCGTTTGGATGGTGATGGTTTTTATCGTCCATATATAGAAAATTCACTTTGTATAGATTGTGGCTTATGTAAAAAGGTTTGTTATAAATACGATGAAGAAGTAGAGCAGACCTCTTTACTAGAGTTGGATGATATGCCTCTTTATGCCGCCTCGGTTCGAGATAAAGCTCTACTTAACGAAGTAACTTCGGGGGGGATTGCAGACATATTGGCTAAACAGTTAATCCAAGAGGGATATCAATGCATAGGAGTTGCTTATGATAACAAAGAGGATGTAGCATTTCATGCTGTCGCTTCTAATGCAAAGGAAACGGATATTTTTAGGGGTTCAAAATATATACAATCATTTACATTTCCAGCTTTTAAAGAATTAGTACAACACTGTTTGCATCAGCGGTATGCTGTATTTGGTACTCCCTGTCAGATATATGCGATAAGTCGGTATCTTAGTTTTCGGAAATTGCGGGAGAAATTTGTCTTAGTGGACTTATATTGTCATGGTTGTCCTTCAATATATGCTTGGCAGAAGTATATAGAAGAAGTGAAATCTATAATTCAGAAACCGAGAATTGATGCTGTTTCATTCCGTGATAAAGTGAAGGGCTGGGGTAATTTTTACGTAGTAGTAGTACAGGGAGTTAAGGCTTTTATTAGTTCACCTAGAAAGGATGAATTTTATGAACTATTCTTCTCTGATCAGATATTGAATGTGGCTTGCGCTGATTGTAAACTTCGTAGTACGATGGCGTATGCTGATATTCGTTTGGGAGATTTTTGGGGAAAGAAATATGCGATGAATATCGAAGGTGTATCAGCAGTTAGTCTTAATACAAAACGAGGAAGAGCTTTGTTTGAATCGATTTTGGATAGGATAGAATATCAAGAACATTTATATAGGGACTTTTTACCATATCAAAGTTATGGAAGAATTTATCAGCCGAATGAAGTTATACGTCGCAAATTATTGGATAGTTTATCTGATAGAAATCTTCCACTGAGTTCTACAATTCGGATCCTTCATAGATCTCAAAATCCAAGACAAAAGGCAAAACGTTATATAAAGTATTTATTCTATTATTTCCCTCCAAAATTAGTCGCTGCTATTAGACGATTAGTATCTTAATTTATAAATTCTATGCTATCCCAATTTTCTGTTTTGCTTTCTTTATATTATAAGGAGAGACCTGATTTTTTATACCAAAGTCTGGCAAGTATTTTTGATCAAACAGCTATTCCTGCAGAGGTTGTCTTAGTTAAAGATGGCCCTTTAACAGATGAGTTGGAGAAAATACTTCTGGGTTATCAACAGAGATGTTCTTCTCTGAAGATTGTTTCATTGCCACAAAATCAAGGCTTAGGTCGTGCTTTGAATGAAGGTTTAAAGCATTGTACATACGATATTGTAGCCCGAATGGATACGGATGATATAGCTAAACCTGATCGCTTTGAAAAGCAATTATCTTTCTTGGAAACTCATCCTGAAATAGATGTTGTTGGTTCTTGGATTGATGAATTTGAAGGGACAATAGATAATATCTTTTCTGTTCGCAAATTACCAGAGACTCCGGAGGATTTGTTTCAGTATGGAAAGTCGCGTAATCCAATAAATCATCCGGCAGTAATGTTTCGCAAGTCTGCTGTGCTGCGAAGTGGTAGTTATCAGCATTTTCCTTTGTTTGAAGATTATTATCTTTGGGTACGAATGTTGATGAACGGTTCTAAGTTTTATAATATTCAAGAATCGTTACTTTATTTCCGTACTTCACCGGATATGTTTAAGCGGAGGGGAGGACTAAAGTATGCTTTGACTGAAATAAAATTGCAATATCGCTTTTACACGTTGGGCTATATTAGTTTTTGTCAAATGCTGAAGAATGATATAGTACGTACCGTTGTTCGTTTGATACCTAATAGTTTACGAAGTGTTATCTATCAAAAAGTTTTAAGATAACTATGTCTCTTAATACCTTTTAACCTCGCAGCCTATGGCAAAGCGTTTCCCTCCTCTAATGCTATCTCAATCACCCCACCATACTCCGTTACATGCCTAAACGCCTCCTCCAATCCATACTCCCCAGCATACACTCGTGCGCAAGTCAATATCCCGCCATGCGCAAAGATAGCGACCTGCTGATAAGGCTTCCGGCGTAGTTCGTCAAGGAAGTTGGCAAGGCGATTATATTGGTCTTGAAGAGATTCTCCTCCTGGAGCGGGCGTATGTATCCAGTCGGCAAACCAACGCTCGGAGCGTGGGTCGGCCGATACTTCCTCCCATGTTTTCATTTCCCATTCCCCAAAGTTGAGTTCTTTCAGGCGGTCGTCGAGGATAGGGTTTGCGTATCCGCAGGCGGCAGCTAAGCGTCGGCAACGGCTTAAAGGGCTGCAATAGACTTGGTCGAACTGCAAGCCTTCGAGCCGGGCACGTGTCCGTGCCGCTTCCTCTTCGAAGGTTGGACGGAGGGGGACATCGGTGAAACCGTAGGTGGTGCCTTGCGGGACGAGGACGGAGGTGTGGCGGATGAGAAAGAGCTTCATGAGAGTTATGAATTATGAGTTACGAGTTATAATAATTTCTTTAAGTCTTCGATAGCTGGCAAGGCTCTACGGAGTCGCTCCGGCATCTCTTCTGATGCTCGGTAAGTGGCTACACCCATCGGTTTGTTATAATCACGCACGGCAAATTCAACAAAGGTTTGATTCATCTCTCGGCACAAGATGATGCCGATGGAGGGGTTCTCATGCGGTTTCCTTACGTGTGAGTCCAGAGCTGAGAGATAGGTGTTTAACTGACCTAAGTAGGAAGAGCGGAACTTGCCGGACTTCAATTCTACCGCTACTAACGAATTAAGTTCCCGGTTGAAGAACAACAAATCGATGAACATTTCCTCTCCAGCCATCTCAATGCGATACTGGTTGCCTATAAAGCTGAAGTCTTGTCCGAAAGTCATGATGAACTTCTTCACGTTTGCTACAATAGCTTTCTCGATAACCCGTTCGTTTAAATCTTCTTCTTGTTCATCCAGCGCTTCGATATTGATAAAGTCCAGCAAGTATTCATCTTTAAAAGAACGAATTGCTTTAATGGCTTGCTTCGTATCGGGCAGGGTTTGAGTAAAGTTGTTGGGTAGCTTTCCCTGATGGTGATAGAGGTCGGCCTTCAAGTAATCCCGCAAAGTATATTTGCTCCAATGGCGGATTGCGCATTCATGTATATAGAACAACCGCTCCTCTAAAGTCTTGGTTTTAGCTATGATTTCCGTATGATGGCTGAACCCGATAGAAAGGAAATCTTGCCAATCGAAATCGTCAGCCACTGGCTGACGAATTTCCACAAGGAGCAAATTCTCATCCAATTCCAAATCGGCAGCCACTGGCTGCCGATTTATGATACCTTCCCATTCTTCATAGAACTGCCGCATATTTTTGATGCTCCGGGTTGAAAAGCCCCTTAATCCTGGAAGCTCTTTCTGTAGTAGGGCAGAAATCTGTTCTATCGCACCTTTCCCCCAAAAGCCTTTTCGGGAGTTCGCCGAGACATAGCTTTCGATGCCATAATACAAGGACAGTTGTTCTTTGTTCACCGATGCTGCGGCGCGGTATTGGCTGCGCAAGATGGCTTCCTTTATATCCTTGACAGCTTCTATGTATTGAGTTACATTCATGATATTCTTATTGCGTGGCAAATGTACGAAAAAAAGCGGATGAGCAATGCTTAAGAATTGGTCAGTGCTGCGACAGTAAGATAGAACGCCAGCTCCGTCAGCAAAAACATCGCCCCACAGCAATCCCCCGTATATCCTCCTATCTTCTTCTTCATATAGCTGGTCAGCAGATACCAGACGAGGAGGGGGGCAAGTGTCGCCCAAAGGTAGTGCATCGAGGGCAGCCACACGAGCGGGACGATGCCGCAGAGGATGCAAGCCGCATATTCCCCAGCCGTCATCCTGCTATAAACCGTCCTGTTCTTCGCTTCCTCTGCCTTGCGAGCGTAGGGGAGGCGGTTTATAATCATGCCGGAGACGGCTTTGCTGAAGGGGTCGCCCGCCAACATCGCCGCACCTGCCACTTCGAGAGGTAGGCTGCTGAGTGTGGCGTAGAGGAGGGCAAAGTAGAGTATAAGCCCTATGGTGCCATAGCTCCCGATGTGCGAGTCTTTCATGATGGCGAGGATACCTTCGCGATTCCTTCCTCCTCCGAAGCCATCGAAGAAGTCGGCCAGCCCGTCTTCATGCAGGCACCCGGTTACAAGGAGCCGACTCGCTATGGCCAGCACGACCGCAACGCTCGCCGGAAAGACCAACGCCGCCGCGTATAACACCAACACACTTATCCCCGACGTCAGCCACCCCGCGAGCGGCCAAAGGCTCACGATGTTCTTGAAGTACTCCGCCGGAACTTCCGCTATCTTCCAGAACGGGAGCCTCGTGAAGAACATCAACGCCGCCAAAGCTCGTAGTACCATACCCCCTAAAAGTATTTCGTGATTGCTTCCTGCTCGAAGGTGTGCATCTCGTTCAGCATACGCACCGCAGAGTCCACGATGGGATAGGCGCACACGGCCCCCGAACCTTCGCCCAGCCTCAGACCTAAATCCAACAGGGGTTTGGCTCCGAGGTAATCCAACACCCGGCGGTGCCCCGCCTCGTCCCCGCAATGTCCGAAGATGCAATAGTCCAGCATCGCCGGATAGAGGCGGGAAGCTACCAGCACGCAATTCGTCATGATGAACCCGTCCACAAGGATAAGCATCCCCAGCTCCGCCGCCCGCAGCATCCCTCCGACAGCCATGACCATCTCATACCCTCCGAAGTAGCGCATGACATCTGCCGCGCTCCCGTCTCCACGATAGTTATCCAAGGCTTTCTTCAGCACTTTGTACTTGTGGTTGATGCCGGCTTCGTTCAGACCACTGCCTGCCCCTACGCACTGGGTGAGGGGGATTGCGGTGAGCAGTGTCATCCACATACTCGAGGCGGACGTGTTCCCTATCCCCATCTCCCCGAAGCTGATGATGTTGCAACCTTCCGCGTGGCAATCCGAGACGGTCGCCGCCCCGAACGCTAGCGCGTCGTCCCGTTCCGCCTCCGTCATAGCGGCTTCGTGAAGGAAGTTGCGCGTCCCCTTCCGGATCTTGTGCTCAATCAGTCCGTCGCGAGGGGGAAAGTCGTAGTCCACGCCCGCGTCCACAATCTTCATCCCGAAACCATGCTGCCGGGCAAGAAAGCATACGCCCGCGCCTCCGCTTAGGAAGTTGAACACCACCTGCCGAGTTACTTCCTTGGGCGAAAGGCTGACCCCTTCGTCGGCTATCCCGTGGTCGGCGGCGAATATCACGTTCATAGGTCTCTCGAGCCGGGGCGAAAGCGTCTGCTGCACCAGCCCTATCTGCATCGCCAGTTCCTCCAGTCGGCCAAGCGAGCCTTTGGGTTTGGCGAGGTTATTGATTTTCTCTGTCAGTTCGGCCCGGAGCCCCTCGTCGGGTCGGGCAATGTCAAATGTTAGCATTGGTATCTATTTCTTTATCGTCTTATATTGTCTGTCCTTATAACCTCAGTGCGTCTGTCCTTGCCGCTACCGAGTGTCGGTAGTTATCGCTACCAAGTGTTGGTAGTGGAATCTCCAAAGGTT
Source organism: uncultured Parabacteroides sp. (assembly GCA_944325345.1). GTDB lineage: Bacteria > Bacteroidota > Bacteroidia > Bacteroidales > Tannerellaceae > Parabacteroides. Next base: position 12,163 of record CALUZV010000029.1, on the reverse strand, counting down.
GGAGCTTACCACCTCCAAGTGTTGGAGCTTACCGCCTCCAAGTGTTGGAGCTTATAACCTCCAAGAGTTGGAGCTTACCGCCTCCCGCCTTTCACCCCGACCGGGATGCCGCTCACCATCAGCACGACTTCGTCCGCCCGCGCTGCGATGTATTGGTTCATCCACCCTTGCAGGTCGGTGAAGCGCCGCTGGACAGGGTCGATGGGCACACCCCCCATGCCGATTTCGTTTGAGACGAAGATGTAGTGCGCGGCGTGGCGGGTGAAGCGGTCGAACTCTTCGCGCGCCTCGCGGAGGATGTCGTCCAAAGGACAATCATTCCCAGCATCGCAGAAGAAGTTGGTGAGCCAGAGCGTTACGCAGTCGATGACCACCGTGCGTCCCGCGAGGTCATGCCGGCTGAGGAACTTCTCTTCCTCGATAGTTGTCCACTGTTCACCCCTGTCCCTCTGGTGCCGTTCGATGCGGAGGCGGAACTCGTCGTCCCAGACACGTGCGGTGGCGAGATAGACGGGCGTCGGTGTCTCTTTCATGGCCATCTCTTGGGCAAAACGGCTCTTGCCCGAGCGTTCGCCACCCGTGATGAGCGTGATGCGCGGGCTATTCATCACCGCGCTCCTTTCGTTTACGCTCGGCACGGCGTTTGGCGGTGTTGAGGGGATTGTTGCGGCTCGTCTTTCGGAGGGCGGCAGCTTTGGGGTGCAGGCCCTCGGTCGGCGTCGGAGCGGGTCGCTTGGGCTTCACGGGTTCCTCGCCCCGTTCGCGGGCGGCATGGCGGGCTGCGGCGTATTTGTTGAACTTGCCGTAGTGCTCGCGTCGGGTGCCCGGAGCTCCCTCTGCGGCCGGTTGCGAGGCGGAAGGAGAGGAGCGGCGGGCGCGGGGGCGCGGGGCGGATGCATCGGAGATGAGGTGGGCAGACTTGCCCGGGGCGGCCTTGATTTGACCCGCGAGGGAACGCTTGCCCCAGCGCACCGGTTCGCCATCGACGAGGACGACGTCTTGCTCCGAGACACGTTGGCCGATGATGGGCTGTTTGCCGTTCACCGTAACGCGGCCCATCTCGATGAATTTGTCGGCCTCACGGCGGGAGCAGAGGCCCGAGTCGCTGATAAATTTGTTTAGTCTGATGTCCATACTTCAGAAGTTATGAGTTATGAATTATGAGTTATGTGTTGTTTGTGCGTTATATATTATATAATGTATAGGAGAGGGAGAGGAGGGCGACGAGGAGACCCATCGCCAGCTCGGCACGTTCGTTGATGCGGACTGCCCGCTCCATATCGGCAGAGGTGAGCAGGCGGTCGTTGGTCCCGATATAAGGTTTCTCGACCGGTTGCCCGAAGTAGTCGTGTGTCCCCCCGAAGCGGCAGTCGAGGATGGCCGCCAGAGCCGACTCCGGGTAACCCGAGTTGGGGCTGGCGTGTGCCCTTCCGTAACGGCGGACGAAATCCCAGTGCCTCCACTTGCCCGAGACGAGAAGCATGAGGCAGGCCGTCAGCCGGGCTGGGACGAAGTTTGCTACGTCGTCGATGCGGGCCGCGCAGGCACCAAAGTCGCGGTAACGTTCCGAGCGGTAGCCAATCATCGAGTCCAGCGTGTTCACCATCTTGTATGCCATCATGCCGGGCAGACCTAAGAGGAGGAACCAGAACATCGGGGCAATGACGCCGTCGCTGAGGTTCTCGGAGAGCGTCTCCAGAGCCGCCGTGCGGATTTCTTGCGGACTGAGGCGAGAGGTGTCGCGACCTACGATGCGTGAGACCTGTTGCCTTCCCGCCTCCGTGCTCCGCTCCACTGCCTCAAAAACCATCCGAACTTCCGAGGCCAATGTCTTCCCCGCGAGGCAGTAGAAGACACCGACGGCTACGAGTGCAATCCGCAACGGTTCACTAATCATCCCCGCCAAACCGAGGAGGAGAGCCGTCGCGAGGTACATACCCACGATGAGGGCAAGCGAGAAGATAGCCCCTTTCGAGCGTCGCTGCTCGCCACGGTTGAGCCTCCGCTCTCCGGCCGCGATAGCTTTCCCGAAGGAGACGACCGGGTGCCACCAACCCTCGGGATCACCCAAGAGGCGGTCTCCGATCCATCCGGCCACGAAGGGCAAGGCGCGCGAGGCGGCAAAAAGATTCCAAGAAACGAACATCGTCAGCATTCACCTTTAAATTTCGGTGCAAAAATAGCGGAAAAAAGGATACTCTTTTGCTTTTCATCCGAAAGATATTTACCTTTGCCTCATGCTTAGACTCATCACACATATTGAACGATTGTTGCTGGCACAGGATTGTGTCCTTGTCCCCGGCTTAGGAGGTTTTGTTTTGCAGGTAGTTAATGCTGCCTATAATGCAGAGGAAGAAGTATTCGTGCCGATGCAGAAGGAAGTTGTCTTCAATACGACACTGCAACACAATGACGGGTTGCTGAGCGAGTCCTACATGCAGACCTACGGCGTCGATTACCGGGAAGCCCAGCGGATGCTTGAGGGAGACATCGAGGCGTTGAAGGCCCGGCTCTATGCCGATGGCGAAGTATCGCTTGGCTTCCTCGGATGTTTCCGCGTCGGGGCGGAAGGAAAGCTCGTCTTTGTGCCGGACAATACGGCGGTTCGTGCGGCCTATTCCTACGGGTTGGCTTCGTTCAACCTGCCGAAGTTGGAAACATTGGAAGCCTCGGTTGTACCGCAGAGAGGCGAGGAGGTGAGTATGCCTCAGCACAAGGACGTGTTCTATATTCCCATCAGCCGTCGGTTGATACGAACCGTGGCGGGGATGGTGGCTGCGATTTCCTTGTTCCTCTTAGTCTCCACTCCGGTGAAAGATGTCAATCCTTCGACGTACAAGGCAAGTTTCGTTCCCACCGAAATCGTCTCTTATACCCCGGCAATCTCCGCTCCAGCTGAGAACCCGAAAGTTGATGTCGCCCCAGTAACGCCACCGGCACCCAAGAAGGTCGAAGTCGTCGAGGCGCCCAAGACGGAGACTCCCGCCGCCAAACCTGAGGCTCCGAAACCCAACCGCAAGATGTATCACATCGTCATCGCCAGCTTCCCCAACCAAGAGCAAGCCGACGAATATTTAGCCAAGGTGGACAAGTCAGCCTACGCGAAAGCCAATGTGATTGTGCGCAACGGCAAGTACCGTGTCTATGCCGACCGCTTCGACAATCGCGAGGAGGCGGAATCGTATCTCCAAACCGTTCGGAAGAACGCGACCTACAAAGACGCGTGGTTGTTCATCAGCCGATGACGTTTCCCTCTATGTCATGTCCGCCGAATTTGTTTTAGACACCGATAATAAGGAGTTCCAAGATGCCTTGCAACTGATAACCCGTACCCGCCAGTCGGTTTTCCTGACCGGGAAAGCTGGAACGGGGAAATCTACCTTCCTTAAATATATCTGTAAGCATACAAAGAAGAAGTTCGTCGTCTTGGCTCCGACCGGAATTGCTGCTATCAATGCCGGAGGCGTAACGCTCCATTCCTTCTTCAAACTCCCTTTCCGTCCGATGCTTCCCGACGACCCGGATTTAAGTTTGGCGAAGGGACGCATCTTCGATTTCTTCAAATACACCAAGGAACGGCGCAAGCTCCTGGCTGAAGTCGAATTGATTATCATCGATGAGATATCCATGGTTCGGGCGGACATCATCGATTGCGTGGACCGTATCCTCCGCGTCTTCTCCAACAATATGCGTTTGCCTTTCGGGGGGAAGCAGTTGCTTTTCGTCGGCGATGTTTTCCAATTGGAGCCTGTCGTGCCCTCCGACCAAAAAGAAATACTGAGCCTCTTCTACGCCAGCCCCTTTTTCTTCTCCGCCCGCGTCTTCAAGGAGATAAATCTGGTGCCTATCGAATTGCGCAAGGTCTATCGGCAGAAGGACGAGACCTTCATCTCTATCTTGGATAAGATTCGGAACAATGCCGCCCAGCGCCGGGACTTGGACGTCCTGAACGCCCGCTATTTCCCCCAGTTCGAGCCTCGAAACGAAGATATGTACATCACCCTCGCCACCCGCCGCGACCAAGTGGATTTTATCAACGAAAAGAAGCTGGCGGAACTGGAGGGAAAGGAGTACGTCTCCGTCGGCCGTATCGAGGGCGAGTTCCCCGAGTCTTCTTTGCCCACCCAACTGAAACTTTCCATCAAAGAACAGGCGCAAGTCATCTTCATCGAAAACGACCGGGAGAAGCGTTGGGTAAACGGCACCATCGGCATGGTCTCCGGCATCGACGACGAGGGCCACGTCTATGTCTTGTTGGAGAACGGCAAGGAACATCTGGTCGAGCCTACCATCTGGAACAATTACAAATACCGTTACAACGAAGAGAAGAAGTGCATTGAGGAGGAAATCATCGGCTCTTTCCAGCAACTGCCCATCCGTCTTGCCTGGGCTATCACGGTGCATAAGAGTCAGGGTCTTACGTTCAGCCGCGTCGTCGTCGATTTGACCGGAGGTGTCTTCGCCGGTGGACAGACGTACGTCGCCCTCAGCCGTTGCACTTCGCTCGAGGGACTGGTGCTGAAAAACCGTATCATTCCCTCCGACATCTTCATCCGAAAGGAAATCATCGCCTTCAGCCAGCAATTCAACGACCGCCGCCTTATCGAGCAATCGTTGCAGGACAGCGAGGCCGAACTCTTATATTTCCGTGCCGCCCACAGCTTCAAGCGGGGCCGTTTCGACGAAGCGGTCGAGGCTTTTGCCCAGGCCGTCGGCAAACGGAATGAGCTGGAGAAGCCTTCCATCCAGCGCCTCCTCCGTCTGAAACTTCAAATCATAAATCGGCAGAAGGAGACTATCAAAGCCCTCCAAAGCGAACTCCACGCGATGCGCGAAGTCCAGAAGGGCTATGCCCACGAATATTACCTGATGGGAAACGAATGTATCACCCAAGCCCACGACCCGCAGGCCGCCCTGCGCTCGTTCGACAAGGCGTTGGCCCTCGACCCGAACTATCTGGAAGCATGGGTGCGCAAAGGCGTTACTTTGCTCGATTTGGGCGAGGATTATGATGCGCAAGTTTGTTTCAACAAGGCTATTGCGCTGAATCCGCAGTCGTTCAAGGCGCGTTACAACCGGGGGAAATGCCGCCTCCAGCTAAAATATTATGATGAAGCATTGTCGGATTTCCAAATCGCTTCTAAACTGAAGCCGGACCACGCCGCGACTCACGATTACCTGGCAGAAACTTTCCGTGCCCTCGGCGATGAGGAACAGGCGGGACGGCACGAAGATATTGCCGAATTGCTCCGCCGCAAGAAAAAAAACTCCTGACTTTTTATTTTCTGATATAAAAAAGAGGCTCGGAAAGATTTTTGTAGTTAGGGACGGCGTCCCCGGGTACAAAAATTTTCCCGCGTAGTTAGGGACGGCGTCCCCGGGCACAAAAATTTTCCCGTGCTGTTAGGGATGGCGTCCCCGGATACAAAAATTTTCCCGTGTTGTTAGGGACGGCGTCCCCAGGTACAAAAATTTTCCCGTGCTGTTAGGGACGGCGTCCCCAGGCACAAAAAAAACTCTGATGCTGCTGTGAACGCCGGTTCACAGCCACATCAGAGCTGCTGCGTTGCCGCTTTACCAACTAATCTTGATAAATTTATTTTCCCAAGGCGCGAAATCGAGGCTCGCGTTGGCAATCGGGTCGCCTACAACATCGCACTCCTGAATTTGCCGGATAGCAATCTTATCCGACGTAGCCGCGAAGGTCGCCGGCTTTCCGTTTATCTCGCGGAGTTGCAACATGACCGCATTTTCACCTTCGACCGGTCGCATATTGACCAGCAGGAGATTTTCAGGAACAATCTTCAATATCGAAGCCGGAGCCAGTTGTTCTTTCGAGTCTTCGTTGGCTTGCAAAACGCGCGTCAGGAAAGGAATGCGGTTTTCCCAAGCAAACTGGGTGGCAAAAGCCGTCGAATTATCCTCGGAAGACGTGATGAAGTAGCTCCACTGCAATTCGCCCATCTGGTCGGCATTGAAGTTGGTTACCCAATAATTGTTCATCGGCCAGGAATACATATTGGTAGTCTGGGGAACCGCTCCCGCCTTGTAACGACCCGTATTAATAGCCCCGAACTGCATCAAAGGAATCTCCTGACTGCCCATGACAACCTGCGAGTTGCCGTTTCGGGCTGTCGCAAAGTTTTGCACCGTGTACCAGTCGTTGGACGAACCCTTGATTTGGTCCACACCGGCCTCGATGTTGCCGCCGGGGACGTCGAGATGGATTTTGCCGTTTTCCACCTCATACGGGAAAGCGATATAGACCGCCTCAGGGTCGGTAACGGCCTTCTTGCGCAGGCGATAAACCACTTCGATTTTCTTTTCCACGTTGTAAACCCGGAATTCCACCATTAGATTGTTCGGCTCGCGACCGGCGACTGTTTCACCCCGGAAACGGTAGGTATCCCAGATATCGCCCTTCTCGAATTTCTCGAAACGAATCTTTTCCGGTCTGCGGCGGAGGAATCGCGGGGCAGTATAGCGTTCCATCGGATGACGGCTGTCGATAATTTCGTAAATAAACTCGCCCATCTCCCATTCGGCATTCTCCGTAAGCAGATTTTGCTTCAAATCCTTGTCGAACAGCTGGCGGATAGTACCCTTCGAGCGGTTGAAGTCGATTTGGTACCACTGATTTTCCACCCGGGTATTCTCCAACTTGTCTGCGGTTACGATTTCAGGCCGCGCCTCGTCCGATACCTCGATAAAGTATTGAGCATAACCCAAAGCAGGGACATCCTTGCAATACAAATACCAATATGTTCCGTCCGAACGGCTCTCGCCGGGTTGCGCCGGGATGACATTCCCGTTGATATCCACGATGCGGAAAGCTTTTTCCTTAGGCAGCAATTCGTGGTCGATATACATCTTGGCGATACCGCTATACGTCCAGTTCAACGTATTGAAGACTGCAATCGAAGGGCGATTCGCTTTCGGCACAAAGCTCTGCAACAATCCCATCGTCGTTTCGCCCAATAAGCCCGTGTAACGGTAAGCCTCCCAAGCGTAAGATTGCTTCAGGGAACGCTGCTCCCACGTTTCCAGTCCGTAAGGATTGCGGACACTCTCGCTATGACCGAAGGTATGCTCGTCGTAGAACAATAAGGCATTGTTGATGCCGTCGATATCCTCATTGATACCTTTTGGCAACCGGGCACCCAACATTTTTGCAAAACCCAAACCCGCTTGATTGGCAATGATATTGGAATGCGTTACGCGGGAAATAGCCGCCTCGCGGGCACCGGAGGCAAAACCGTCCGTCCACCAATCCGGCCAGGCGCCACGGATCGTTTCAATCTTGTCGGGATATTCCTTTTCGACCGTTTTGATAAATTCCGTAGCGACGGCAGTACGCAACTTAGGCCACTCATACTTCTCATTCCAACGCTTTACCATCTCGCAACTCTTGGTCGAAGGAGGAGCGTTGTCCGTAAGATAGCCCGAATGCTGGGCGGCGCAGATATCGTAGGGATAATTCTTGGCCTCCAACTCGCCGAGATATGTCAAGACGCGTTCTTCGAACTGCTCGAAGTTGTCCGTATGGATACCGAAGAAATTCCCTTGGTGGTAATGCTCGGCGCGATAAGCCAGCATCTTTTTCCCGGACGGAGATTCCCACCAGAAGACCGTCGGCTTGTCGAAACAAATCAAGGCACGGTGTCCGTGAGTACCCATATTCAGATATTTGACTCCCGCATCCGCAAAATACTCGCTGAAGCACCAGCCGATACCATTCACATCGTCTTGCATCGCCAATTCCGTCTTCAAACCAGCTTCGCGGAACTGTTTGATAGGATAAAGCGAAGAAGCCAAGGTCTGCTCGTCGGGCAGCTCGTCGAAATTCAGATACATAGCCGCCAACTCGATGCGACCCTCCTTGACGCGCTGTTTCAGACGGGCAATCTGTTCCGCCGGACGGCATTTCAAGTATTCACTGACCGCCCAGGAGATTTCGCACGTCCATCTGAACTTGGCGGCATCGGGATAGTCGTCCGTGGCATCGCAATAATCCAAGGCATAATCGATATAGCGAAGCTGCTCTGCCAAGATTTCCATCTGCGAACGGGTATAACCGATGTCCGTGTGCGTATGTTGCACCATATTCATTTGCCAGTGGCGGGCAGGTTCCACCGTTATGTCCTGCGAAAAGCTATGCGCGCCGCTCACGGCAAAGTGCATCTTTGTCGGTGCGTTTACGACGGGAACGTCAAAGTAAAAACGGTTTTCGCCTTCAGCCAATTTTACCTTTTGACTCTGACTTTCCAAGCGGAGTGTAGCCGAGGCCGGCTTCCCCGAATGATTTATCGTAATCCAAACCCGTTGCGTGGGTCCGCTTTTGCTTTTGTACACTGCCGGATAGACCTTCGTCTCGATAGTCGGCGAATCATCCGCAGCGTAAGTGAACCATGTGGCTCCCAACATGGCACACAAAAGAATCAAACTTCTGAACTTCATGATTTATTTGTTTTTGATGAATAATTTACTACAAGCTAAGAGGTAGAGAATGCCTACCAAGAGGAGCGACATCCCCGCCACCTGTCCGAATTGGTCTGCCAGCAATCCCATCAACGGGGTGATGAGTGCTCCGCCGGAGACGCCCATAATCATTAATGCCGAAATCTCGTTGTCCAACTCCGCCCGGTGTTGCAACGCGTAGGAGAAGAGGATGGAAAAGACATTCGCGCAAGTCAAACCGACAATCACAATCATAGTCAGCATCACCGCCAAGTTATTCGAGGCCAACAGGACCATGAAAGCGACAATAGCTATCCACATACTATGGAAGAAGAACTTCTGAGCCGATAACCGCGCCAGCAAGAAGGCTCCCAGGAATGTCCCGATAGTTTTTGCCGAGAAATATAGGCTTGTCCCCAGTCCGGCTTCCTCCAACGCAATCTGGCATTTGTCCATCAAGAGTTTCGGGATGGTTGTATTCAGTCCGACATCAATACCCACGACGAACAAGATGCCACCGAACAACGCCAAAATGTATTTATCCTTCAAAAGCGAGGCAATCGCACCGAACGAAGTCGTCTCCCCGCCATCCGTAACTTCTTCCCGCACCGTCGATATTAGCCAGAACAGGGAAACAAGGGTAATCAGCGCATAAATCGCGAAGATTCCTTTCCAATTCCCCAAATAACTCGCGGCGGCAACGGCAATCAACGGTCCCAAGAACGACGACACAGCCTTCAGGAACTGTCCCAACGTCAGCACGCTGGTCGTTTTATCCGGACTGACAACCGCTGCCACCATCGGATTCAAGGATACTTGCAAAATCGTATTCCCGATGCCGAGCAAAGCAAAGGCTATCAACACCAACGTGAAGTTATAACCAATCAAAGGCAATATCATCGCCCCGGTCGTAATCAGCATCGCGAGGGCGACGGTATTCCGCCGCCCAATCTTCCGCATCAGCATTCCCGTAGGTATCGAGAATATCGCAAACCACAAGAACACCATCATCGGAATCAGATTCGCCATCGTATCCGACAGGCCGAAATCATTTTTCACGTAGTTCGTCGCGATGCCGACGACATCGACGAACCCCATGACGAAGAAGCCAAACAAAATGGGGAAGATAACCTTCCTTATTCCTTTTTCCATCTTAGTAAACGTCTTTCGTTGCCTTGTCCATGGTGATATCCAACTGGCCACCCTTCACCAAATCCTTGAATGGGATATGTACGTCGTGCAAAACTTCGCCATTCCACTTGTATTCCTGTACGTAGGAATCGTTATCTTTCCCTTGCGTCGTGATGACGATTTCTTCGCCCGGATAATACTCCTTGTTCAGTTGGATGGTTATCTTATCGAACAACGGAGCACCCAGACTGAACGACGGATTGCTATCTGTCAAACCTTTGACATCGAACAAGCCCATCGAGGAGATAACATACCAAGCACCAAGTTGCCCCTGGTCTTCATCCTGTCCATATCCGTAGCCGTGAATACCTTCCGTCCCGTAGAATTCATTCAAAATGGCGCGAACCCATTTCTGCGTCAGCGACGGACGGCCTGATTCATTAAATAACCAAGAAATATGCAGGCATGGCTGGTTTCCCTGATTATACAAAGTCTGCAACCCGGCGAATGCGCCGACTTCCTGACCTCCGGAAAAGATTAATTTCTGTGATACCGTGAAGATGCTATCCAACCGAGCATTGAACACATCGGCTCCAACCTTACTTACGAGTGTCGGAACATCGTGTGGCACATAGAAAGTATATTGCCAAGCATTCCCTTCCTGGAATCCACGCCACACTTGCATCGGATTGAAGTGCGCGATAAACTCTCCGTTCTTCAGTTTCGGCCGAATGAAGTTCGTAGAGGGGTCGTAAAGTCGCTCCCAACCCTTCGACAAGTCCATCAACTGGTCATACGACGGGTCGTTAATCGACTTTGCCCATTGTGCAACGGCCCATGCACTATACGAATACTCCAACGTATGCGACGCAGAGAACATAAAGGCTTCGTCCGGTCCGCTTCCTTCTTCCAGATGAGGTACATAGCCATACTCGACAAACTGATCCGTATCTACTTTTCCCGCGCCGAGCGGACGGTTCTCTCCATCCAGCTCATTTTTCAGGCAAGCCTCGAATGCGAGCTTCGTATCGAAGTCCCGGATTCCACACTGATAAGCTCCGGCAATCACCGTGCTAATCAAATTTGTCCCCACACCCGATACATATTTGCTATTGGCGATTCCATCAGCCAGCCAACCGGCATCTTGATACACTTGCAAGTGGCTGCTGATATAATCCGACATATATTCCGGGTAAACCAGCGTCCAAAGTTGGGACAAGTTCCATTGTCCGCCCCAAATCGCGTCCGTATTGTAGAGATTATACTTGGGTTTTCCGTTCTCCATCGGCAACTGACCGATGCTCCCGTCGTGCTTCGGGTAATTCCCGTTCACATCACTGGCCAAACCGCGTCCCAAGAGGGCATGGTAAAGTCCGGTATAGAATTTCACCTTGTCGTCTTGATTGTCCGTTTCCACGCGAATACGTCCCAAGTAGTCTTCCCACGCATTCTGCGCCTGCATTTTAGCCTCGTCGAACGTCAAATCCTTCGCCTCGGTCTCCAAATTGAGGCGTGCGTTTTCAATAGAGGTATAAGAAAGGCCGATTTTAGCCGTAACCGCTTCCGGTTTGTCCATCTGGAACGTAAAATACATCCCTGAGCCGACACCTTGACTTTCTTTTTCCCCTTTTTTAGCCACTTTGCCTACGAAAGTGCCATATTCGGCAGGCGTTTTGTCCATCGTAGCGGAGAAGAACAGGGTAACGGTCTCGCCGGGTTGGTATTTCTTGACGTATTCCGGTTCGGTGATGACCCAACCTTCCACATGACCGTCCTCGGTATAGGTTACGAAGGCATCTTTCACCGCTCCGCTCTCCCCTTGACGGTTTCCGATGTCGAAAAGCACGTGATTCGTCTCGCCGGCAGGGAAATTGTAGCGTTGGAAAGCCACGCGATTCGTTGCCGTCAGCTCTGCCCGAACCTGATAATCGTCCAAGAGCACGGAATAATATCCCGCCGTCGCGATTTCATTTGTTCTTTGGAAACTCGAACGGTACCCTTGCTTCACGGAGTCGGTTGGCAAGCCGGGGAAAGTAATCAATTCGCCCGTCGTAGGCATCAGCGAGATACCTCCGACCTGAAATTCATGTAAGCAAGGGAAGCCCTCGATGCTTTTGTCCCGATAATCATAGCCCGTAGCTTCCCAACCAGACTTGTTGCCCAAACTTCCGTTCGTCGAAGGGGCAGGCTTGGCCAGTCCGAAGGGACGTGCGCCCGGTGTAAAATGGAACCAGCGGCAATGGGCGGTACCTATCCGTGGCTCAACATACTGAATGAGCGATTCTTGCTCTTTTTGTTCCTCTGGGGCTTGGCAGGATAGCGCTAAACAGCCAAGGGCGCAGAGGGGAATCCATTTTAAGTTCATATCGATATGTGTTTAAGTTGTTATATACTATTTTTTGACGCGGATTACGCGGATGACACGGATTTTGGGGTTTCAAGTGCACTTGAAAGCCACTTTTACGTGTCAGAGTAGAAAATTGGTGTACCGAAAACCTACTTTTACGTGTCAGAGTAGAAAATTGGTGTACCGAAAACCTACTTTTACGTGTCAGAGTAGAAAATTGGTGTACCG
>CALUZV010000028.1 GCA_944325345.1 uncultured Parabacteroides sp. | reverse complement strand
TTCATTGCACCTCGTCTCGACGGTCTCTTCCTCGTCTTGTACTACTGGTGTGATATATGTAATTCCCTCAAAGATCTCACTATCGTTTTTTTCGAAAACGTGGCGCAAAGATACGGAGTTTTTTGTTTATCCTCCAAATTTTCGCCAGAGTTTTTTTCTCTTCCTCTATTTTCAGATTTCGCTTAGACTCTCTAACCTCACCTATCGTCGATTCTTAGAATCCCCTCGTCAGCATCTTTAGCACCGCATCTCTCTCGATTGCGGGTGCAAAAGTAGAGAGTATTTTTATTCTGACAAAATATTTAGGGAAGAAATTTGCAAGGAAAATTCTTTCATGCTCATTTCCAGCATTATTTTCAATCGCTCTAAAAAGCATGTTCATTCTTCAGGGGAGCAGAAGACTATATATATCGGTTCGGAATGCCCTTTTTCCCGTCTAAAGGCTTAGATTTTCCTATTCATTTTGCCACCCAAGCGACATTTTAACCATATTCCACTATTTATCAATAAAACAAGCGCACTGGAATCTCACTTTTAATATTAAGAATGAGATTCCAGTACGCTTGAAACCTACTTTTACGCATAAATGTTGTTTCCAAGCACGCTGGTTTTTCACTTTTACACTTAAAAGTACGTTTCAAGCACGCTTGGAAGCCACTTTTAAGTGTAAATGTTACATTCAAGCACGCTGGTTTTGCATTTTTACACGTAAAAGTACGTTTCAAGCACGCTTGGAAACCACTTTTAAGTGTAAATATCACATTCAAGCACGCTGGTTTTTCACTTTCACCAGTAAAAGTACGATTCCAGTGCGCTGGAATTCTATTTGGATATCTTCTTTTATGGGAAGTACAGGCACAAAAAAACTCGACTATTGCAACAACAGCCGAGTTTTTGATTATACTCTGATCCCCAATTTAACGTCTTCTACGAACCGACCTCGTCGGAGTTGTCTTGGCTGGTTTCGCCGCCTTCGGTGCTTTCACCTTGGCTTCTTTCTCCTTTGTTTTTGCGGCCCGGGCCGAAGCCTTGGCAGCTTTCTTGGCATCCTTGCTGTCGGCAGCCAAGGCTTGAGTCGTATCAGGCTGCAACCAAAGTGATTTTTCGAAAGAAGCTAATTGATTTTCTATCTTTTGCTGTTCTTTCTTCAACGAATCCGGTGTCGGGCAATATGCCTGCAAAGGCTGGTTCAGCAGGTTTTGCGTCTTGATGATATCCCCTTCAAACATCCTCCGACGGAAGTAATCGTCGTACGTGAAGGTCATCACGTTATTCGTGTTCGAGGTCATAATATACGTATTCCGGATGTACGGGCGAAGAGACTCGTAAGGAATCCAAAACATACCCATCGTCGTCTCGCCAATGTCCCCGTTATCTGTCAAAATAGGACAAATGGCAAGTGTCTTGACATCGAAAACCGAATTTTGCTGGTCAAAATACCACGCTTCCTTTATATAATAAGAGCGCACGTCGGCAGAAGGGACATCACTTTCGTTCACGATAAAAGATGCCGGCTGGTTGCCCTTGCCCGGAACTTCCTCATAAAAAATATGGAAACGGTCGAGCATATCCTTCAAAGCGACCTTATGAGCATCGCTGAAATCCTCATAACCATCAAGATATTCATAGACCGTCAGCTTATCTTCGCAAATCAACTGAAATATCGTGGAAAATAAGTTCATTTGCCCATTCATAGGCTGAGTAGGATAATACAGCGGAGCATTCTTCTCTTTCGTCAGATCAACTTGGCGATAAATCACACGCATCCAACGCGCATTGCTAACATCCTGTCCCATGCGTTCGTTCAAATCCTGGGCCCGAATAGTCAGTTCCGGCATATTGTCTTCAGCCTCCGCCTGCTGCCGCTCGCCCCTGCTAGCTACGGGAGTACGCCGACGATTCTGTTGATTCGCCGTATCATCTTCCTGTGCACCTACGGGCATGATTGTCAAAAGAGCCGTAATCAGAGATACTATGTAATGAAAACGTTTCATATTAAATTGCAACTTAGTTTACTATTACTTCTATCGGAGAAATCGTCCGTTCCTTTCCATCCGGGCCTTTCACTAAAACCCGAGTAATGTAAAAACGCTTCCCTCGAGCCAAACGCCGGATATAATCCTTTTGCCGCTGCGAGAATTCCCGTCCGCGAGCAACTTCCGGGATAACATTTCCCATCGAATCAAAGAAGGTCAATTCAAAACTCAAAACTGTAAAAGGAACATTCAACAAATCATCATCAATCGCGGCCATAATACCATCCGCGCCAACCAAATCCCGCTTGGAGATCTTTCCACCCCGGAATTTCTTCACATTTCCATTCACATCCTTATATTCGATATAAGGCATCGGATCCGGCAATGCACGGACACGGAACGAAGTCTTAGCCATTTCCACGATGCGCCCATTGGGCATTTTGGCACGCACAGATATAATTGCATCTGTCCCTACCGTAGTTGGCCGGGCTTCCCAAACATTACCCTTGCGCGTCAAAGAACCATTTGTCATAGTAGCCGTTATATTACTTCCAGCCACACCAGGCACGGCGATGCTGATAGGATTCGCAATACCTGCATACAAAACATTCATCAATGTCGGAGCGACTGTAGCTATCGGATCCGTTACAAAATATTCGCTTTTGAAGGGATAACGCACCATTGTCCCTTCGCTGTTCGGCATCTGAATGAAACCCTCGACAGGGAACGAACCTGTGGAATTCGCCGTAGCCGTAAACACACCTTCGTTTTCACTCGGGAGTTCTTTCCCATTGACAAAAATAGAAGGGCGCTTAGTTGAATCCACGGCAGACAAAACGATATTGGCACGATACTGTCCGCCCTTCATGATATTCTGGCTTTCCGGAATCACTTGGGCCGTAATCTGATTAACTCGATAATCACCGACATCGACACTGCTCAAAAGATTTGACAAGACCTCGCCCTCGGCATAACGAATATCGCTTTGCAGTTTTGTCAGCAAAGTAATTGCCGCAGCCACAGGCATATTTTCGAATAAGGCATCCTCCCACTGACGCTTGCCTATCCGCATCGCTTGTTTAGGGGGAGCCGTCGAAAGAGCCGTTTCTATGATTCGAGTTTTAGCCGTATCTTGCACCAACTCGGCCATAAACGTCCGGTAATGATCCACCGCTTCACGCAACTTTGCACCTTCACCCGTTACAGGAGCAAGCATCACACGAGCCGCAGCTTCCAAATCATCCTTATGTTCTATATTATATATATCCGCATCTTTTCCATCCGCAACGATGGCAATACGTGCTTTAAGTTCCTGTATATAATTATATAAAGAATCAGACTTTTGTTTCACCTCATTCTTCTTCAAGTACCATTCCTGTACTTTGGCTGGGTTCGTTTGATAATAATCATCGATTTCCCCGGCCACCAAACCATTACGTTTGGAAGCATTATCAATCGAAGTATGCAAACTATCTTCCACTAATTCAAAACCGTCAAGCACTTCTGTCGAGACGTTCAACGCCATCATCGCGATGAACACCAAGTACATCAGATTAATCATTTTCTGACGAGGTGAATTAGGATTATTTGCGAGTCCTGCCATATTCTATCCTTTAACTATTAAAAGCATAAAATGAAAATCATCATACGCTCATTCATTTATAAGGCTGCTGATACATCGGCTGCTGCCCATACATCGGTCCTTGTTGATAAGGTTGCTGATAAGTCGGTTGCTGCGGAGTATTCATATTGATAGTCATTGCTTGTAACAAACGGCTATAAACCTGATTCAATTGCATCAATTGCTGAGTCATCTTCTCTGTTTCACTCCGGAATACAGAACTATCAACGACCGAATTATTATACATTTCCTTTATACGATTCAGACCGGCATTGATTTGTTCAATCTGTTCGATTTGCATACTGATGCTCTTTAATTGAGCCTCATAAATCGAATTCAAACTAGAGACATTCTGGTTCAAAGCTTCCATTTGCTGAACATAACCTGCGGAGTTACGCGTAATTCCATCCGAGTTATCCGTAATACTCTGGTAAGCATTCAGCAACGTATCCGAAGCATGCGTTAAGGAACCTGTTACCTGACTAAAGCGTTCCATCTGTTCAGACATCGAAGAAAGTTGGTCGAGGTACTTCTGTGTAACCTCCGTTAATTCAGCCATCTTGGAAATTTGTTCGGCAGCACCACTCAACTTCTTAATACTATCAGACAAGTTCTTGGCATCTTCCTCGGTTACATCAAGACCTAACGAAGCAGCTGCTTGTGCCCCAGCAACAGTATTATTAGGTACACTCGCACCGGTTACTATCCCTCCTTGCATACCTATAATCCCTGTTTGCATACCAGAAACACCCTTTTCGCCTTGCTCAAACTTAGGTCTGTCAAGCGGGTTCTTCGATTTCAATATAGGGAAAACATCCTCCCAATGATACTCGTCATTCGGCCGCTCAAAAGCCGAAATAAAGAACACTGCTGCTTCCGTAATCATAGCCACAAACAATATCTGGTTTGCATACGGTAAATGCAACAACTTGAACAATGCACCCAAGATAACGATAGAGGCGCCCCAACTATAGCAGAAATTCAACACGCGCTTCCCCTTCTCGCTGGAGAGGAACATTTCCACTATGTTCTTATATCTTCTATATTTTCCCATATACCTTATTTATTTTTCCCTTTTGAAAATCCTATTTGCGTCCGAACACAACGGAATCCGATATAAGACCTTGTCTCATTCTGATATTCGAACGAACGCATATCAGAGCGGATAAATTGTGCAACATCTTTCCACGAGCCACCGCGAACTACTTTCTTCTTCATCGCATACGGGTCTTCCTTCGCCGCATTATAACGCAACTCCGGATTCATGTCGCTCATTTGGCTCGGACCAGATTCCGAATAAGCCGTCGAAGTCCATTCGGAAACATTTCCGGCCATATCATACAGCCCGAAATCGTTGGCTGCAAAAGAAGCTACACGCGAAGTAATCAAATGACCATCTTCCGTATAATTACCTTTTCCAGGCTTAAAGTTGCCTAAGAAACAATCCTTTTCATTCTTCAGATTATCTCCGCCCCACGGATACTTATTTTCGTTCTTACCCGTACGAGCGGCATATTCCCATTCCCCTTCTGTAGGCAAACGGAACGGCTCGATGACTTGTCCTGCCGGCAATGTAAGCGATTGCTTATATAAATTGGTACGCCAAACGCAGAATGCCATCGCCATTTCCCACGATACGCCGACTACTGGATAATCATCATACCCCGGATGGCTGAAATACATCCGCATATAAGGTTCATTATACGCATTATTAAAATCGTTTACCCAGCAGGATTCGTCCGGATATATATTCACGATACGGGTATGAAGGAAATCCCACGGGCCACTGAGCGGACGCGTGATAGTTTCATTCACAATCTCGCCATTATCGTCGATATAGGCCGTATCTTTCGATATCATCACCACCTCATTGGGATCTACCTGAATATCGGTATTGCGCACCCGGTCTCTCGGGTCAAGCCGATATTTACGCAAAGCGGCTGTCGTATAATCATACCATTCATATTTATAAACCATCTGCTTTGCATCGAGTTGTTTCTCGCCTGTTACCGGATTCGTATAATATACGCTTTCGATTGCCCGTATTTCATCTTCATTGGCGCGTTTCCAAGGTATCGGACGGCTCCAATCCAGATGCGGAGTAACGGGTTCGCCATACTTATCTTCCGTGATTTTAAACAAATCATTTCCGCCATAGGCCGGGTCGGCCAAGCGTTCGCGGATGATGGAATCGCGCACCCAATAAACGAACTGCCTATATTTCGCATTTGTTATTTCCGTCTCGTCCATCCAAAAGGCATCCACGGATATTCCTTTTGTCTCCGGGGCTATCCCCCAAATAGAATCCTTGTCCGACGGCCCCATATCAAAAGCACCACGTTTTACCAACACCATACCGTATGGTGCCGGTTCATTGAATGCCATGCCCCGGACTCCGACGACTTCGCCCCCGCCTCCGGAAAAGGATTTCCCGCACGAAGTCAGCAGCGAAGCTACTGTGATAAGTACTATCAATACTTTTTTCATATATCCTATAATATACGTACGCTTTTATGCTTATTCTTTCCTGACTTTGTCTTGTTCAGTTTCAAACGATACTGTACGACAATCTCGTGATTCCCTGTCGTTGCCTTCCGGACCGCCGTTGTCGGATAGCTATAAGCATAACCGACCTGAAACCTCCCCAATTTCGCGCCCAACAAGAGGCCGACCGACTCGTTCACGCGCCAAGCGATTCCTCCGTTGAACATCTTGTTATATTCCAGCCTCGCCGTTATATCCGTATGGAAGTTCGTCATGTCTGTAAGGAAAAATACAGACGGCTGCAATTCATATAACGGGTTCCGTAACGGAATATTGTATCCGGCCATAAAATTTATCAAACTTCCTATCCACGTATAAACCGTCTCCTCCAACTGGAGTGTCGGGTTCGTGATATGGGTATAGCCGACGCCGGCATAAAACTGCTTATGTGTATAGAAGAGCCCTACGTTGATATCCAGCGCCATCGCCTGCGCATTCGTCGTCGGGAAGGCTTCATCGACCTGCTGATGGTAGTCGCTCTGCGGGATATAGATACTATCCGCTTGGAACACTTGGTTCAACAACGCTATCTGCACGCCGCCGCTCAAGACTCCGCCGAAGAGCTTCTGCTTGTAGGCATACTGCGCGCCGACCCGGATGTATTGCGACAGACCTTCACCATTGTAGGAGATTGCCAGCCCGACGCCATGCTGCGTCTTCTTTATCTTCAAAGGCATATCAGCATTCACAAATACGGTTCGAGAAGCCCTCGGCCAGCCTACCCACATCTGGTTATAGAGGGCCACCATCCGCAAATCTTCCGTCGAGCCCGCCGCCGCCGGATTGTAATAGCTTGTCGCCATGAAATAATGGCTCAACGCCGCATCGTGCTGGGCCCGAACCTTTCCGGCACAGCCCAACAAGACCACCATGATTACAATCAAACAGCTTATCTTCTTCTTCATCCACTTAGGCAATTTCTTTTTTATAACGGGCAATGCCCCGAAGTATTGCATCCGCCCCGAAATAAGATTAGGCACGGATTACACTGCATACTTCCGCGGAATCCGTGCCTATCTTCATAAGAGCTTCGAATCAATACTCGTCTTCATTGAAAAAGAAATCCTCCTTGCTGGGATAATCCGGCCAAATATCTTCCATGCATTCATATATCTCGCCTTCATCTTCCATCTCCTGCAAGTTCTCAATGACTTCCAACGGCGCTCCTGAACGTTGCGCATAGTCGATCAGCTCATCTTTCGTCGCAGGCCAAGGGGCATCTTCCAGTTTCGACGCTAATTCCAATGTCCAATACATATTCTTTTAGTATTAAATGACTGAAATACCAGTCTGGTTCTCAAATTCGGCGCAAAAATAGAACTTTATTTCTTAGATACAACTATAATCCCAAATTATTTCTTCCCCATTGTTCCGGATACATTCTTTGCGAGCGAGAACAAACAGATAATCAGACAGTCTGTTGATGAACACCAGCACCGGCTCTTCGACGGGACTTTCCCCCGCCAAGCGATAGATCTGCCGCTCCGCCCGCCGGCAGACCGTCCGGCAGACATGAGCCAACGACGCCGAACGGCACCCGCCCGGCAGGACGAACCGCTTCATCTTCGGCAATTCGTTGTCGAGCCGGTCTATCTCGCGTTCGATTTTCTCGATGCTCTCGGGCGTTACCCGGCTCTCAATTTTCAGCTCCGTCGTCTCCTGGTCGGTGGCCAGGTAGGAACCGATGGTGAACAGTTTGTGCTGGACGAAGAGCAGGAAGTCGCGGTCTGCCTCGTCGTCCAACGAGGTTATCAGCAGGCCGATAAACGAATTCAGCTCGTCGATTGTCCCGTAACTCTCTATCCGCTGGTGCGCTTTCGACACCCGCTGGCCTCCGACCAGCGACGTGGTGCCCCGGTCGCCCGTCCCCGTATAAATCGTACTCTTTTTCATCTCTTTCTATTTAAAAATAAACTATATAATCTTTCCGATACATCTTTTTGTTGAAAAAGACCAGCCCCACGTGATACAAATCGAAGGTGAGGACTGTGGCTGGATGTGCCTTCACCCGCTCCCAGAAGTCCCGCATCGCCCGGCTCGCCCGCAGCCCCTCGACGACCAGCACCGTGTCCGGCTGGATATGCTCGACGCACTTTTCGAACATGCCATACAATTCCGTCGCCCGCTCCGGCGCATTGAAAAAGAGGAAATCGACCGCCTCAAATTGCGCCAGCGCCTTCGGCAACAAGCTCTCGTAGCCGCCGCGCTCGACCCGGACGTGCCGCTTGCCCATCCTTTCGAGGCACCAGCGCGCCCACTCCGCCCTCGCGGGGTCTTCTTCCAGGGATATACACTGTACATGAGCGGAATATCCCGTCAGGTAGAGCGTCGATAGTCCCATGCCCGTCCCGACCTGCACGATTTGCTTCGGCTTGAAATAATTGGCCAGGCGGAAGAGCAATTGCCCGTGCGATTTCCGGATTCCGTAGCGTGCCGTCGCCCGGCCGACGCTCATCCCCGTCGTCCCCAGCGGCGCGCCGTTCTGGAGCAGCTGCCGCCGCACGATGTCGATGCGGTCGTAGGCATAATATGCGCATTTCTCGTCTATCACGTTTGTTATCAAATTGAAAGCGAAGGGAGAATGCACCCCGAAGCCCTTGCGGAAACGCAGGAAGCGGTAGAACAATATCACGTCTTTGGTCTTTTTCAATAATTGTATCATGTCCTTTTGCGTCTTTTGGACGGCGAAGATAGGGAATTTTCCGGAAAGGCGGCCTCCCCTTCCCCCGAAAAATGCCGGAAACGGGCGTAAACACCATTTTGCAACGTTGCAAAATGCCGGAAACGGCCGTAAAAACCATTTTGCAACGTTGCAAAATGCCAAAAACGGCCGTAACACCCTTTTGCATCGCTGCAAAATGCCGAAAACGGCCGTAAAAACCATTTTGCACCGTTGCAAAAGCCGGAAACGGCCGTAAAAACCATTTTGCAACGCTGCAAATGCCTAAAACGGCCGTAAACGCCATTTTGCAACGCTGCAAAAGCCGGAAACGGCCGTAAACAGCATTTTGCACCGTTGCAAAAGACCGAAAACGACCGTAAACGCTTACTTGTAGCCCTTGCGGAGCTTCTTTACCGCCTTTTCGAGCGATTCGTCCGGCTCGATGATGTTGTAGCTCTCCCAGAAATCGGCGTCGGTGAAGTAGGTTACATCGTCCGAGAGGCACTGGCTCTGCTTGAAGGCGAGGCGGCGCGGGATGTCGTCGGGCGTTCCTTTCCGCCCGTCGGTGATAACGACCTCGGAGAGGACCGTATAGCCCGTCGAGAAGAGGCGGCGCTTCCAGTCGCACTTGAAGCGGAAGAGGTTGCGGACGTAGCTCAGGTAGCTCTTGCCGTCGCGCTCGACGTAGTTCACCTGATAGGAAACTTCTTGCGGCTTGAAGCGCAGGCCGAAGGGCTTCTTGCGGAGGATGACTTGCGTCGCCTTGGCGGGGTCGCTCATGTCGAGCGCGAACTCGGCGCGGGTGAAGGAGAGGCGCTCCATGTCGATGTATAACTTGCCGCGATAGAGGGCGTAGGGCAGGATGAGCTGCGGCTCGAAACTGACGACGTACTGCGGGCGTTCGTCGATGACGGCCGATTCCTCCATCGTGAATTTATAGCAGGGAAGCATCTCCTTGTCGAGCAGCAAATCGGCGTTCTTCACCACGTCGAGGTAAATCGAGGCGTTCGGACCGCCGAGGAGTTTGATGGCGAGCGTGTCGCCGGCCTTTTGGCTGACAATCTTGCGGCCCTTGAGGATTTGGACGCGGTCGCGATTGACCGATTCGTCGTAGGGCGTCTTGGAGACACGGACGATGGCCTCGGAGATGTTGATGAAACGCCGGCGCTTCTGGGCCGTCTCGCGGTAGAAGCCGGTGAGGAGGCTCTGGTTGGGGTCGTAATTTTCGGGTATCTTCTTGATAGCCTCTTCGACCAGCTTGAGGGGGTCGCGGGCGTAGATGACGACCTCGCTGAGCTGGTTCACGTAGGGAGTCATGAGGATGACCTTCTTCTTTTTGTCGTCTTTTTCGCCGACTTTGAACTTCACGCTGTGGTAGCCGAGGTAGGAGACTTCGATTTCCTCGTCGGCGCGGACCGGTTCCTTGAGTTTGAAGGAGAACTCGCCGTCTTTGTTGGCGACGGTGCCGGTGGCGTTGTCGGGGACGGAGATGGTGGCGTAGGCGAGCTCTTGCTGGGTCTCGATGTCGCGCACAATCCCGGAAATCGTCAGGTAGTCGTCGGGGGCCGGGCTGTCCTGAGCGGCAGCGGGGCTGAATCCTGCGAGGCAGAGGCCGAGGATTCCGAGGAGGGAATGTTTAAATGCTTTCATAGGTTTGTATTTTTAAGGAGCGCGGGGATATGAGTTTTCTCGTTGCTCGGTGATTACTAAATGCAGTTCAAAGGTACAAGGTTTTGGCCTAAAAAAGAAGAGACAACGCACAGATTTTCCTACCCGAATTACAGTTTTTTCATTTTGCCTTCCGAAATTTCGCCCACGAGACCGCCAGCATCGCCCCGAACGCCACGCTCGTCGCCCCCGCCCCGCCCGAGACGCCCCACAACGGCACCATCACCCCGCCCGCAACGGCGAGCACCGCCAGCCCCGTGCACGAGGCATACGCGCTGTCTTTCACCCTTCCGCTCCCGATAAAATATTGGCTCAGGATGGTGTTGCACGCCAGGGCGACTATCCCCGGGGCAAGGCAACGTATCACATTGGCGATGCCCTCGAACTCCGCGCTGAAAAGGTAGTCGGTATAAACCCACTCCGGGATGCAGAGGATGACGAGCATGACAGCCGAAGTCGCCCCAAAGGTCAGACGCAGCAGGCGGAGCGTCGTCTGCCGCTGGTCGCCCGCGTCGTGGCTCCGCGCCACCTCGCCGTTCACGATATAACCTACGGCGCGGCTGATGTGCCAGACGCTCTCCGAGATTTTCGTGCCCCCGTCGAGGAGGCCGACGCCGCTCAAGCCGACGAAACGCTGCACCAGGAAGTAGTTCAGGCGCGAGGAAAGGGTCTCCGCCAGATTATCGACATTGCTCCAGAGGCCATAGACGAACATCTCGCGCAAAAGGGAGGAGCGGGAAACAGCAACGCTTTCCTTCTCCGCAAACTTCCGCCGGAGCAAGAGGAAGCTGACGGCCAGCGCCGCCCCGTTCGTGATATACAAACCCTGCAGATAGGACGCCACCTCCGGTTTCTCCCATATATAATAATAGAATAGGAGCACGAAGAAGAGCAGCCCGCTCTGCAAGAAGAACACGAGGTTAAACCCGCCGACGCGGTCCGCCCCCAGCAGGAATCTCGAGTTGGCGGCAATCAGGGAATTGAGCAAGGCTAAGAAATAGACATCCGCCGCGTACGCCAAGGGAAAAAGTCCCAGCGCCGCCATCCCCGCTGTCGCCACAGCGGAGCCCGCCACGGCCCACAGATACGCCGGCGCCACGAGCCGCTTCATCCCGTAGCGGTTCATAAAATAGACGATGGTGCTCCCGCAAAAGATGCTGTTGAAGATAACCGCCAGATTCATCGACGCCAGGATAATCCCCACCAAGCCCAGCCCCTCGGCACCCAGCACTTTGGCATTGACGAAGAGCAGCACAAGGTTCAGGAAGGCCACGAGGTAGCGCGTCGCCACCGTCTCCAGCACTTTCCGTATCTGGGCGTTGGCGAGCAGCCGCCGGGGATTTATCCAGAGCCGGGCCATCGTCAAGCGTCGAGCTTCAGGTTATCCAGCAGCCGGACGTAGAGGTCGATTGCCTCGCGGATTTCCAGCAGTCCGATGTATTCATCCGCCGAATGCGAACGCGAGGACTGGCCCGGCCCCATCTTCACCGACGGGAAGGGCATCAGCGCCTGATCGCTCAGCGTAGGCGAACCAAACGGCTCACGCCCCAGCATCACCGCCCGTTGAACGAAGGGATGCGACAGCTCGGTGCGCGACGAGTTCAGGCGGAAGCTCCGTGCCTTGACTTCGCTCTGCACGTGGCTGGATATCTGGCGGAACAGCTCTTCGTTGGAGTAAAATTCGTTGCTGCGCACATCGACGACGTAGGAGCAGGTATCGGGCACGACGTTGTGCTGCGTCCCGGCCTGAATCATCGTAACCGACATCTTGACCGGCCCGAGGAAATCGCTCTGCTCCGGGAACTGGAACGAGCGGAACCACGCGATGTCGTCCATCGCCCGGTAAATCGCGTTCACCCCCTCGTTGCGCGCCGCGTGTCCGGCTTTCCCCTTCGCCACGCAGTCGAGGACCATCAGTCCCTTCTCGGCGACAGCGGGATTCATGCCCGTCGGCTCGCCCACGACGGCAAACTTGATTGGCGGCAGATACGGCAAGACACTCTCGAGGCCGTTTTTCCCCGACACCTCCTCTTCGCACGAGGCGAGGAAGATAAGGTTATACGGTTGCTCGCGCTCGGTCAGCAGGCAGAAGGCCGCGTACAACGAGACGACGCTCGCCCCCGCGTCGTTGCTACCGAGGCCGTAGAGCCGGTCGTCTTCGGTTTCGTCGGGGGAAAATGGGTCGCGTGTCCAGCCCGAAGCCGGCTTGACGGTATCGATATGCGAATTGAGCAGGAGGGTCGGTTTCTGCGGGTCAATCGCGCCCGTGGTGAGGTAGAGATTGTTTCCGACGCGGGAAACGAGGTGCCCGTCGGCTTTCCATGCCTGTTCGAGGAAATCCGCCACCGCGCCCTCTTCGCGGCTGAAGGACGGGCGGGCAATCATGCCCTTCAACAAATCTATTGCTTTATAATACATATATTTTCTTCTTATTATTCTTTTGAAAAATGACAGGGGCTGGAAACGCTGCCCAGCAGCTGGGGAAGCTTTCCAGCCTCGGGAATCGTTTCCCAGCAGCTGAGGAGATTTTCCAGCCCCTGGAATCGTTCCCCAGCAACTGGGGAGACTTTCCAGCCCCGGGAATCGTTCCCCAGCAACTGGGGAGGTTTTCCAGCTCCGGGAATCGTTCCCCAGCGGCTGGGGAGATTTTCCAGCTCCGGGAAAACGTCCCGCAGCGTGCAGGAAGCTTTCCAGCTCCGGGAATCCGTCCTGCAGTCTGCAGGAAGCTTTCCCACGCCGGGAATCCGTCCTGCAGCGTGCAGGGCGTTTTCCCGCTCTATTCCTATATCAAATCATCGCGGCGACCGCCTCGCGGTCTTTTTCCAACTGCGCGCTGAGGGCTTCGAGCGAATCGAAGGCAATGTCGCCCCGGACGCGGCGGAGGAAGGAAACGCGGATGGTATCTTGGTAAATGTTGCCCGAGAAGTCGAGGATATGCACCTCGATGCTCAAATTATCGCCGTTGTGCACCGTCGGCCGCCGGCCGATATACAGCATCCCTTTGTACTGTTTCCCCAGCAAAGAAACGCGTACGGCATACACCCCGATGGCGGGCAGCACCTTGAACGGTTCGTCCACGCAGATGTTCGCCGTCGGGAAACCCAACTGCCTCCCGACCTGGTAGCCGGCGACGATATGCCCCCGGAGACTATACGGATACGTGAGCAACTCGGCTGCCCGCTCGACCGCCCCCTCGTCGTGCAAAAGCCGGCGGATGATAGACGAACTGACCGGCGTGCGGCCCGCGTCGTAGGGCGAAGCCTGCAACACCTCCATGCCGCAGGCGGCACCGTAGTCCACGTACTGCTCGAAACCGTCGGTGCGGTCGTGCCCGAACCGGTGATCGTAGCCGATGAGGAGCGTCCGGACATGATAGCGGGACGCCAGGATTTGCGAGATAAACTGCTGGGCCGTAAGCTGAGACAGCTCCAGGGTAAAATCCAGCACGATACAATAATCCACCCCCAGGGACGCCAGGAGCGCGATTTTTTCGGAAAAAGAAGTGAGCAACTTCGGCTGATAATCGGCGTGGAGCACCTGCCGGGGATGTTGCGCGAAGGTAATCACCGCCGAGGGGAGATTCCGCTTACGCGCCTCCGCCCTCAGTTCCTCGACCAGGAAACGGTGCCCGAGATGCACGCCGTCGAAGAAGCCGATGGTGGCCGCCAATGCATTTTCATCAATCGTTTGTCCTTCTCTAATTACAATCATAAACTTAGGTCGTTATCTGTTTTTGAGCCGGGCCTTGCGCTCCGCCTCTTTCGCCTTTTGCGCCTCTTTGCGCGCCTGTTCCTTCGCCTTCAGCTCGGCCTTGCGAGCCTTTTCCCGCTCCTTGAGCTTCTGCTTGTAGGCTTTTTCCTTGGCTTTACGCTCTTGCTCGCGCTGTTTCAGGCGTTCTTTGTAAGCCTTTTCTTTTTCTTTGCGGAGCTGTTCGCGGGCCTTGAGTTTGGCCTTGCGGTCGGCCTCGGCCTGCTTCAGCTTCTCTTTACGCTCACGTTCGAGCTGTTTTTCACGCTCGCGCTTCGCTTTGAGGAGAGCTTCTTCTTCAGCCTTCTGCTGCTTCTCGAGCTCTTCGCGTTCTTTTGCCTTCTGCTCGCGCAGAGCCTTTTCAGCCTCCTGCTCGGCCTCGAAAGCCTTGCGGGCCTCTTCGCGACGCGCCTCTTCTTCCTCAGCCTCGCGCTTACGAATCTCTTCGATATCCTTCAACGTCAAGCCCGGGTCTTCCTGTACCGGTCCCGTAACCTGTACGGAATCCTGCGGCACGTCGATAACCTCCTGAACCCAAACCGCCGGCAGCGAATCCTGAACCTCCGGCAAAGGAAGCGGACGGACAATCTGCAGCGGAGCGACGGAATCGACGGCGGGTGTCGGCTCGGGAACGGGGACTGGTTCTGTCGGAATCGAATCCGACTCGGCTGCTTCGGGCGCTTCCATATCCGCTTCCATGCGAGCCCGCCAGCGGGCAGCCAGTTCGGGAGCGACATCGCTGAAATTCGCTTCAAAGAAGGAGACGTACTCGTCGAGCGTCTTGCCGTGCATCAGGGTCTCGTAGTTGTCGTCTGAAATCGGGAGGATAGCTACGCGGCTTTCGATAGCGGTCGCATACCCGTCTTTCCCGTAAATCATCTTATAATAATGCAGGATTTCGTCGAAGTTGTAGAAGCCACTGATGATTAACATGCTCAACGGACCCATCGGCTCGATGGAGAGGTCGAATTCCTTCACCATCATGTTCGCAAAGTTGTAGGCCGCCACGGAGAAGAGCAACTGATTCTTGTCCACGCCGTCGGTGGGGAAGACCAGCAACATCCGGTACGGCACGTTCTTGTCGGCCTTGAAGACACGGGCGGAATCGGCGGCGGAAAGCTCGCCATCCTCGGCACCGAAGCGGAGGTTCCACGTCATGCCCTTGATATCGCCCTGCACCATAGCCCGGCCACGCAAGACACCCTTCAGCATCTCGCCAGCCAACTCGGTTACGTCGGCACCGGGATACTTTTCGACCAAGGCGCGGAGGGCGGCCTTGAAACCTTCGGGGTTCCCCTCTTGGACGTAGGTCAAGGCGTCGAGGA
Organism: uncultured Parabacteroides sp.; assembly: GCA_944325345.1. Taxonomy (GTDB): domain Bacteria; phylum Bacteroidota; class Bacteroidia; order Bacteroidales; family Tannerellaceae; genus Parabacteroides. The sequence goes on along the minus strand of CALUZV010000028.1, from coordinate 28,712 downwards.
ACATGAATTTAGGCATTAGTTTTGCCAGCGGGTATTTCTCGCCCATCATCCGGAAGTTCTGACGGACTGTCGAGATGTCGGAGGCGAGATAACGCTCGTAGGTATGCTCGTAGATGGAATCCTGGACGGTGTCCATCATGCGGATGTTATACTCGTAATTGGGGTCGGCAACCGCAACGGCATAATCGCTTCCCGGGAACTTCGCCTGGATTTTATCCTTGTAGGTCGAGGCCAAGACCGCGTCTTTGTTGCGTAAAGCCATCAGATAGACTTGGAAATAGCTTTCCAGCAGATGCTCATTGTCGGGGAAACGCCGCTCCAGCTCCTCGAAGGCGGAAATCGCCAGGGGCAAGTCCTCCAGCTTGTCCTTGTAAATCATCGCCATGTTATACAACCCATCGATGATGATGACGTTGGAAGCGGCGATATCCTCCGGCGTCATCGGCAATTGCTGGAGATAATACTCGCGACTTTTCGGGTCGTCGGCGGCGACGGCGGAAGAATCCGTAACGGCAGCCTCAGGAGTTTCGCCCTCAGCCAATAGCTCATCCGTCTCCTCGCCCTCGGTTTCGTCCTCCATCGGCTCGTCGAAGGTCGTCATACGTTTGTTGCGACGACGCCAGTCATCTTCCAGCGGACGACGGCCCCATTTGCGCTGGAACTGCGCCTTACCTTGCGAAACCGTCTGCGGGTTATAAAAGTAGAAGGAGGAACCGCCGCCGGCCGTCGGGATAGTCATGGTGGTAACTTCCGTGCCCGGACGGTCGATGCCGGTACCTTTCGCTTCCTGCTCTGCGAGGTAGGCTTCCTTTTCGGCCAAAGCCTTCGCTTCTTCTTCTTCCTTCTTTACACGTTCGATAATCTTGTCGATAACCGCCAGCCGCTCGGCCTCTGGCATCTTGGCAAGCGTCTGCAAACTGTCCTGGAGATGGACAGCTTCGGCGTGCACCACCAGTTCGTCCAAGACGGCAGAGAGTTTAGAGACCCGATCGTAATCCTTATATTCCTTCTGGATAATGGAGAGCGCCCCGCTGAAGTTCGGCTGCGCCTTGATGTAATCGCGCTTCTGGAAGTACAGGTCGCCTAAACGAATCTGACAGATGGCTTGGTCCATCCCCATCTGCGTACTTTTCTCCACGCCCAGCTCGTAGCTCTTGATAGCATTGACCGTGTCCTCGTGGTTGAGATAGACATTGCCCAGCGCATAATAGACCTGATCGAGCATGTCTTTGTTCTTCTGATTCTTGGCCATCCGCTCCAGCTGCTTCACGACCTTCCGGTAGTCGCCGCCGGGATAGACTTCTGTCTGGCGGATGCGAGCGGCAAACTCCAGCTCATAGGGAGGATTCGAGCGGGCAACCTTCTTGAAAGCCTGGTAAGCAAGGCCATCCAGCTCCAGCGTCGTATAGATTTGCCCCAGCAGATAGCGCATACGGCTACGCTGCAGACGGCTCGGCTCGGCCTTGATAGCCTTCTGCAAGTAAGGGATGGCTTCTTCGAACTGCTTGTTCTTCACCAGATAGTCGGCATAGACGGCGGCGTAGTGCTCCTGGCTCTTCGCGGGGATTCCGTCCTTGTTCAGCTTCGCGAGAATATCTTCGGCTTCGTAGAGCCAGTCCATCTCGGCGTAGCAGCGGGCTTGCCAGAGCTTCGCCTCAGCCACCATCAACTCGTCGGTCGCATAGTGGCGGGCTATGTAGGAGAACGTAGCGGAGGCCTGCAGGAAGTCCGCATTGTAGAACTGCGACTCGCCCAGCAGCATCCAGCACTTCTTCAGGAAGGGGTTGTACTCCTCCTGCTCCTGCCACTTCCGCTCCTTCGGGTCGTTGCGCCAGCCGGGTTTCTTCTTGGGCTTCGTGCGGATGGAGTGCAGTTTGATAGCCTTGTTGCTCTTCTCAATGGCGCGATCGAAGGGGCCGCCGGGCTCCGCTTTGTCTTTCGGTTGCGCGCTGATGGGGTACATCAGAATCATGTCGGTATAGTTCTCCTTGTATCCCGTTTGTTGGGCTTTCAAGGCTTCATCGAAGGAGACCTTACCATTATAATATATATTGTAGCGGGATGTAAAGGCATGATAGAAGCGGCTCGCCCTCGTATTCTTCTTCGTACTGCACGAAGGAAGGAAGGTGAGTACCAGAAGTAGCGCCAAGGCCGCCAGCTGCCAGCCGACCCTCGCCCGCGCCTTTCTCCCCCGGCTACTATGCTTATCTATCTCTATCATCTCTCCCGTATTCTATTCTTTAACGCTGCCGCCTCCCCTTTATTGCTTTCACCAGCAAAAAGACGAGGACAAAGAGCAGGATGATGAATGCCCCCGACGGCGCATCCAGCTTGTACGACAGGAAGAGCCCTGCCACCGACCCCGCGAATCCTATCCCCACGCTCCCCCATATTATCTTCCTAAAGTCCGCACTCACCAGGTTCATCGTTATCTGGGGCAACGTCAAGAGGCTCATCAGCAGCATGATGCCAACCAAACGGATAGAGAGCACAATCGTCAGTGCTATCAGGCACATCATCGCATACTCGATGAAGCGCACCGGCAGGCCCTGTGTCCGCGCAAAGTCCGCATCGAAGGCGACATAGACGATTTCCCGAAGGTAAACCCCGAACAGCACCAGCAGTACGACCACCAGCCCCGCCAGCCATATCAAATCCCCCCGGGTGATCATCAGGATATTCCCAAACAGATAGGCCGACAGGTTCGGCACGTACCCCGGCGTCAGCGATATGAAGATAACGCCCAGCGCCATCCCCAGCGACCACACCCCGGCTATCGCCGAGTCCTCGCGAATGCCTTGCGAGCGGCTCGCCCACTCTACCCCGAAGGCCGACAGCACGGCAAACGCCATCGCCGTCAGGATGGGATTCACACCCAGGTAGAAGCCCAGTCCCAGTCCGCCGAACGACGCGTGCGTGATGCCGCCGCTGATGAATACCAAGCGCCGCGCCACGATATACGTCCCAACCAGCCCGCAGGCCACGGCCGTCAGCAGGCTGCCTATCAAGGCATGTTGGAAAAATTCATATTGCAACAGTTCCATTTTTTCTTTCTCAATGTTTATAAAAATGCCCCCGCAAAGGGGCTTTCAGTACCTCCGCAGAGGAGGCGGTTGTTCCTCCGCAGAGGAGCTGCTGGTTCCTCCGCAGAGGAGGTCGGTGCTCCTCCGCAGAGGAGCAGGCAGTCCCTCCGCAGAGGTACTGCTAACGACTCCGCAGAGTCTCTGCCAACGACTCCGCAGAGTCATCAGCAACGACTCTGCAGAGTTACCCCCAACGACTCTGGGGAGTCATCACCAGCAACTCTGGAGAGTTTCCGCGAGCCTCAATGCGTCCTCCGTTCCCCGACGATGAGGAAGGCCTCATCCTTCAGTGCGTCAGGCAGATTCACCTGACGAAGCTGGAGGCTGCGGAGCCAGCCTGCGACCTCGACCTCCTGCAGCGTGTAGAGCACCTCGCGGAATTCGTCCACCGCCGCATCGTCATAGTCTTCGGGGGCGACGCCGCGGAAACGGTCGAGTTCCTCGTCGTCATAATACTCAATCTTCTTGCTGACGGCTGCGAGGAGGCTGTCGCGCTCGCAGGTCTCGTGCTGGCCGCAACATTCCTCGGGGATTTCCTTGGCCTCGGGGATTTCGTCGATTTCGCCCCGCTCGAGCATCCGCTGCAACTTGCGGTTACGGAAATAGCCCAGGATGGCGGCGACGATGCCCAAGGCAACCAGACTTAATAGGATATACCACATGGGGATAAGAATGATTATGATTGCTGAATTAGTTGGAAACCAGCGGCCTTCAAATCATCCCAGAAATGGGGATAGCTCTTGCTGACCACTTCCACGTTTTGTATCGTTATACCCTCCGGGCGAACCAAGGCGGCTGGGGCAAAAGCCATGGCCATGCGATGGTCTTCGTAGGTAGCTATCTGGGGATTAGGCTCGGGCTCGCAACGCTCTCCGTCCCATGCCAGGACGCCGGCAGAGCGGTCGTCCAAGACGTAACCCAGCTTGCGGCATTCCTGCTTCAATGCTTCGATGCGGTCGGTCTCTTTGATTCGCAAACTTTGCAGACCCCAGAAGTAGAAAGGCACGTTCAAAAGGACGCAGGTAACCACGAAGGTCTGCGCCAAGTCCGGCTCATTCACGAAGTCATAAGAGAGCTTCTTCGGGCGGTTCCCCTTGTGAAAGAGCGAGACGCCCTCCGGGAGATAACGAGTCCCGACACCCAGCAGCGAGAAGATACGGGCTGCCGCAGCATCTCCTTGCGCACTCCTCTTGTACAGACCCTCCAGCTCGATGAATGCCGAGGGGTCTAACGCCATCATCTCATACCAATAGGAAGCGGCGCTCCAGTCCGATTCTACCTTGAAAGGGACAGGCTTATAGCTCTGCGGAGCGACACGAATCGTCTGCTTCGTCCATTCGGCCTGGACGCCAAACTGCGCCATCAACTGCAAGGTAAGCTCAATATAAGGACGGGAGATGATATTCTTGTCGAGGTGCAACACCAACCCTTTCTCCATCAGCGGAGCCACCATCAACAAAGCGGAGATGTATTGCGAACTGACGTTGCCGGCCAGCGAAATCTCGCCCCCCTGCAATGCGCTCCCATATATCCGCAACGGAGGATAACCTTCCTTCTCAATATATTCGATACGAGCCCCCAAGGAATTGAGCGCATCCACCAAGAGCTTTATCGGGCGGTTCTTCATACGCTCCGTGCCGGTGATAGTCCATTCTCCCACAATCTTGGAAAGGTAAGCGGTGAGGAAACGCATCGCTGTCCCAGCCGCCTTGATGTCGAAATCCCGTCCATTGGAATTGAGCGCACGGACTAAAACCTCCGTATCGTCGCAATCCGAAAGGTTTTGAATATCGTACGGGCTATAACTCAGCGCATTCAATATCAATGCGCGGTTGCTGATGCTCTTCGAGGCTGGCAGTTTGACAGAAGTATTCCACTCGCCTTTCGGAGCTTTTATCCAGTAATTCATATCGCTTGCTTATTTGCTTTTTCTATTTAACCCGCAAAAGTACGTAAATTCTCCGGAAATGCCGCTGCTCACCAATAAATCATGCCTAACGCACCGCACAAGATGAGCAACAATCCCAACAAGGCATAGAACCAACGTGCCCCACGCCGCCCAAACCACCGGACGAAATTCTGCGCCGCACTGGTCTGGAAGTACCATTCAAAATTGAAAAGGGCTGCCACCAAAGAGAAGCAGCCCAATGCCATGAACAAGACAAAGATGAAATAATCCGCCGGACTCATGCTTAATCGACTGTTACCGTTCGTGTCCCGTCTGCATTCTCGACGATATTCACCTCTACGACATCGCCCGGGAGCAAATCCTCAACCTTTTCCGGCCACTCGATGAAACACAAGGCGCCGCTATAAAAGTAATCCTCCGTACCGATATCTTCCGCCTCGCTCAGCTTGTTGATGCGGTAGAAGTCGAAGTGGTATATCAGCTCGCCAGTCGTCGCGCTCCGATATTCGTTGATGATAGCAAAGGTCGGACTATTAATCACATCCTCCACACCCAGTTCCTCACAAATCGCCTTGATAAAGGTAGTCTTTCCCGCACCCATCACGCCACGGAAAGCAAAGACCGTACGGTCGTCCATCCCGGCAACAAATTCCTTCGCCGCCTCACGGATTGTATCTAAACTCTTAATTTGAATAGTTTGCATAGCTTATTTGTTTAATGCGGGCAAAGATAGTACTTAAAAATGGAATGCCACCGCTATCCCCTTAGCCTTTTCCATTTTTACTATGTGAAAAACCTTTGAAACTTCTTTCTCAGAAATATCTCAGCCATCATACTGTAAGGTTGGTCGGGCTGCATATAACGCAAAAGCTTATGCTTCTCTTCTTGGGTCGGTTTTTCCCGTTTATCTGCTATCATACACCGTTGTATTTCAATAGCTGTCTCCATAATCTTTCGAAGCCATTTACCTCGTTTTAAATCCAATAAATCTGTATTCAGATGAAACTTTTGAATTGTCTTTAATCCTTTCTCCGAACCCGGTTGAGAACAAATACATTCATCTTCAAATGTAATATTAGCACGGATTTCTTCATCTGAGGACTTACATGGGTCTAATACCTCATCAACAGGAATAACATCATGACTTACCTTATCGTTACAGTTCGAACACGAAAGATAAAGATTCGTCCACGTATAGGCCAATTCTGGAGCAATGGCTACTTCGATAAAATGATCAATCTCTTTCGGTTCCCCTTTCAACAAACTTTCACAATAAAAACATTTCCGATGTGAACACATCTCCAACCTCTCCCGTATGGATGGATTACCATATTTCGAAGAATCCGGCCGTGCCGTTGCATTCTTGGCCTTCTTCTCTTCAAATTTCTTCTGCCATTCATCGCGTTTTTGAACAAGAATGTCCGGCTCCGGCAGCCGTTTGATATATCTCATAGTTAACTTAAATATGAAAAATACTCAGGATTGATATTATACAACTTATCTGCTATCTGTTGAGCTCCCGCCTTATCCCCGACTTCTATCAACTGCTTGCGTCTTTTTATCAACTCGGTTATCTCTTCATTGAACGGATGCACGCCAAACACCTCCGACATTAATACCTCTTCTACAGGCATGTATCCATATTTTTCTGTTTCATCACATACTTCGCTATACCCAACTTGAGGCACGCAAGTATAAATGCGAGCTCCGTCTATCGATGCTACGATAAAAGGGGAATGGGTCGTTAGAATAATTTGCAGATTCGGGAAAAGATGACGAATAATTCCTAATATCTTTTTCTGCCACTTGGGATGAAGATGGGACTCTATCTCGTCTATCAGGAGTAAGCCTGACAGATTAAAAATAGAATCCGGTGCCAACTTATTCAGCATGCTTACCGAGTACATTTTACACATCAACAATAATATATGCTCTATCAAGAATATATTTCCGCTACTCAACTTCTCCAACGATAGCTCAACCCCATTCTGCTCAACAATCGGCGTCAAATCAGCACGACGTACATATTTAAATGTACCATTCTCCAAACACAGCCCAATGATTTCTTTCAACTTCGCATACATCAATCCGCCCAATTCCTTTTCTTTCGGCATCTCGCTTGTCCGAAGATAATCTATATGGCAAATAAAATTCACCAAATCTACATGGCTTTTTCTCCCCGACATGACGTCTTTCAGCACATTCTCATGCCGAATATTAGTCATGTTATTAATCTTGAACAAATCTGTAGGGGATTGGGCAGACCAATAATCCACCACCCAAGGATAAACATGATTCATATCCCTATAACCTAATTGTAACGGGCGCGCTATCTTCCAATCCGCATCCCGAATATGCCCGTCCTCCATCGTAGAAGTAGATAAATGTCGAACTTTACCGTCATCTTTGACATCCATCTCTATGACAAAATTGTTTTCATCCGCCACAATATTACGCTCCAAACTGCTTCCGCTCAGCGCAGCCCGAATAGCATCAATCACAATGGACTTGCCAGCCCCGTTCACACCCGTGATAATAGTTACGGGCTGCTTTTCCTCGGCCGGAACATAATCCGTGGAAAACTCTAATGTAGCCTCTTTGAAAGGCCCTATATTCTTAAGATGGAGATTCTGAATTTTCATAATTTATTATTTTTCTCACACAAAGATAGTACTTAAAAATGAAAAAGGGACGAACCTCCCGGCCCATCCCTTTTGTGCAAAACTTAAATATTTATAAACGATCATATTGATTCCATATCGATGGATCAATTTCTTACTTGCAGTTTGATTACCGTTTCACCCATGCGGACAATGTAAACACCTTCCGCAAGGTTCGCAAACTCGCGCTGGCCGGTTACTTGGTCGGTTGCGACTACTGCGCCTGCCATCGAGATAATCTGTACGTCTGTCGGTTCCGGAGTTATCACTACAATCTTGTTGGCCTGGGTGTAAGCACGGGCGTCGGTTGCTGTGATTTCTTCGTTGGCGACTGGGAGACCTGTACCGTAATAGATTCTTACCCAGATATCACTGTTCACATTGCGAATCTGGAAGTAATCGCTTACTTCATCAAGCTTCAGTTCAGAGTAGTCTCCATCTGCACCGTTCCGGCTAATGTAGATGCGGTAATCGCCATATTCACCGTTCTTCACACCGTCTTTCTCGTACCAGATAGTGAAGCTACCATTAGCTTTTGTATAGAACTTATTATGGCGAGAGAACAACTTCAAGCCTTCTACCTCATAATCATTCAGATTCGGGAAGAAGTCTGTTTCGCAGAACTTAAGTTCGTACTGACGATAGTTGATACCGCTTCCGCCGATACCAGTTTCTTCGTCAATAATATCAACATCACCTACAATTACTCCACTATCACCTTCGCCCGGATAATCGATAGTGCCATCTTCACCAGCTTCGCCGGCATCTGGAAGTTCTGTTTCAGTACCACCTTCACCATGCTCTTTAACATGACCTGTCAAAAGCTTAGGATCGTAATTAGAATATTTCAAATCATATCCCGAAACTTCTCCAGCAGGATAATTAAATGAAACCAATTTTACTTCAACAGTACCATCCGATTGCGTTTCACCAAGAGCAAACTTAGCACTGATAATACCCTTTTCAATCAACTCATCAAACTCGGCCTTTTCTCCTTCAGCAAAGCTTCCTTCTTTTACGTCAATGAATACATTTTCGCCTAATACAAATTCTTCACCTTCGAGAATGCCTTCTTCAAACGAGAAGTAGAGTGTGATAGGACGCTGAGCAATAACAACACTATTCGTCAATGTTACCGTTCCAGAATACCCCATTGCCTCATTGAACGTAATTGTTGCGCTATACGTTCCGGCATCGATAGGTTCACCTTCTAATCCTTCATAGGTTACACTATATTCATCCTTAGCTTCTGATAATGTCAGAGCCTTACCATCAACTGAAACCTCCAACATTCCTAAGCCATGAGGCAGACCATCGTAAACAGCATAATTAGCTCCCGTTACATCTTTAATAAAGACAACTTCATCCATTGTACCATTTCCATCTTCATCATCACCACCTTTATTGATATCATCTTCTGAAATTGTTACAACCGGCTTAAGAACAACCAAGACATAACCTACACTTTCGCCTTGCTCTACTTTAATCTTAACCTGCTTAGGCAATTCAGAATAAACAGAAGTCTCGCCTTTACTTACTCTAAATTCAGTTATTGCTCCTGTTGGATTCGGAGTTGAGGCATCAAATACTGTTTGCCAAGAAAGCCCTTCTGTTACAACGGCATCTCCATACAATACAATGCTTCTATCCTTTGCACTTAAAACCCAACCTTCTGCTAATTCAAGATCAGCAAGAGTAACAGCTAATGTACCTTCTTCCAAAGAACCTTTATCGGCACTTACTATATTTCCTTCCTCATTTATAAAGGCCGTAACTGTAGCCTGAGCTTCATCTCCTTCTGTCCATGAAGTATCATCTATTTCTGATTCTTTCTGCTCAAAGTTTATTTGCAAATAGCCGGTCTCATCACCTTTCGATATCATCACCTTTACTGATTCCGGTAATTTATCATACACAGAAACTGACTCCTTCGAGCTAACCCACAACTCAATTGTCGAATTATCTTCCGTATTGATTACAGTTTCCCACAATAAACCATCTTGTATATCCTGACTGCCATCCAATACTGCCAACTGATCAATTCGGCTTATAGACCAATCTGGCAAATTCACATCTGATGGTGAAACCACAAACTTACCATCTGTTACCGTTCCCTTATCGGATGATACTATTTTCCCCAATTCATTTACATAAACCGTTACCTCTGCCTGCTTATTTTCTTCATCACTCCAAGCTGATTGTTTCTGTTCAAAGTTTATTTGCAAATAACCGGTCTCATCACCTTTCGATATCATCACCTTTACTGATTCCGGTAATTTATCATACACAGAAACTGACTCCTTCGAGCTAACCCACAACTCAATTGTCGAATTATCTTCCGTATTGATTACAGTTTCCCACAATAAACCATCTTGTATATCCTGACTGCCATCCAATACTGCCAACTGATTAATCCGGCTTATAGACCAATCTGGCAAATTCACATCTGATGGTGAAACCACAAACTTATCATTTGTTACCGTTCCTTTATCGGATGATACTATTTCTCCCGATTTATTTACATAAACCGTTACCTCTGCCTGCTTATTTTCTTCATCACTCCAAGCTGATTCTTCAACCTCTTCTTTTTGAAAATTAAATTGTATATAACCATTAGCGGAACCATCATTTTTTCGAATCATTAATTTTACAGAAGCAGGTACATGCTGGGAAATAGATATACCATTGTTTTTAGATAACCGTAATGAAGATGTTTTTCCACTATTATCCGTAATTGTAGCCCAAGTCAATCCATTCTTTATATCTTCGCTCCCTGAGAATACAGGCAAATAATCTATTACAGCAATACTCCAATCCGCTAAGTTCACGTTTGATAGAGATATTGTTAATGAACCTTGCGAGATAGAACCTTTATCAGCTTTTGTAATTTCGCCGTTTTCATTTATATAAACTGTTACTTCGGCATGTGTACTTCTTTCATCTGTCCAATCTATCGTCTCTGCTATCTTTTTTATTGTAACTAAGACATATTCTCCACGCGTAATTTCTTTTCCCACTTGAGCTTTAAAAGAAGACGTTTCTCCAGACATACTTTGAAAGCTTTCACTTGAGATAAGTAGCAGACCTTCTTCATCTGTTTGCAGTTCTTTCCTCTCACCTTGCCATTCGCATATTCCTGTAAAAACAAAATCAGACAAACTTTGAGAAGATGAAACATCATCAATAGATAATTTTATACTCGCACCAAAAGTCCCATCTTCTGTTTTCGATAAATTTCCTTCTTCATCCATATAAATTGTAAGGGAGCCTACTTCTTTTGTAAATTCACCTGTTTGCCCCCACCCCGTCCAAGGCACCAACATTGCCAACAGGACCATCACTTTGAAAAATAAAGTACTCTTTTTCATAATCTGTAAATATTTAAATTGTTAATTAAAAAATAAAGTCTAGTCGTTTGTAAATCTTTCATGGATAAGGTGTTTTTATGCTATCTGAACTCTTCCCCTGCGAAGGGGAAGTCCCCCGAAGGGGGGAAGGGGTTAATACCTGGTTTATTTGCTGGATAACCCCTCAGTCCTTCGGACAGCTCCCCTTCGCAGGGGAGCAGTGCAGATAGTGTTATTGCACCACCGGCCTGTCATCCGGTTCCGGCTCTTCGCCGCCGCCTTCCTCGCCGCCACCCGGCTCCTGCTCGTCCGGATTCGGCTCTTCACCCGGTTCCGTGCCTTCGGTAGGTTCTTCGCCCTCGTCCGGTTTTTCGGTGTCAGGCTCCTCGGTGTCAGAATCTTTATGTCCTTGACTCATGTTGTAGGAGGTCTTGAATTCCTCGACGATGGCATTGATGTCGTCGATGACACCGGAGATGATTTCCTTGTCTTCCGGAACGGTGCAGAGCAACTGCGAAGCATAAATCAACTCGCAGATACGGTTGTAGTTAGCATCCGTGCGGAGGCGGACATCCACGTTCTTTTCCTTCTTGTTCGCCTTCTTTGCCTCCGTCCGCGCGATTTTCAGGCGCTCGAACTCTTGGTTCGCTTCGTCGGCGGCGGTGATGGCAGGCCCGATGTTGAGGGTTAGAACGTAGTTGGAATTGACTGGCTTCCGGAGGTCTTGCACGCATCCCTTGATGCCCGCAGTCTCGGCGTTGTCGGCCAGCGATTGGAGTCCCTTGTAAGGCGAAATCACGATAGTCAGCGCCTTTCCGGCCTCCATGACTTCGGGGATAGTCGCCTCCTTCGCGGCTTCAATCTGGTTAAAAAGATAAGATACAGCCTTGTCGCGCAGGGCTTCAGCCTCGGCGATGGCTTCAGAGGTTACATCGGCGCGAGGCTCGCGATTCAATTCGGTCTCTGTCGCGATGTTCTCACCGTACTCGGCGAGCAATTCGTCGGAGACGTTGATTTTCGTTTTGTCTTCCACGTCGCGTAGTTTTTGCCAGATGCGGGTGTGGAAACCGCTGTGCAGCAAGTTCGTATAGCGCGAACAATTGCTTCCTTCAATAGTTTTCATTTCATCCATACCACCAATACTTTTTTAATTATTTATTTTTTGTTTTTCCGAGTCGCTCGGAAACACTGAAAATCCATTTTCGCTGTTTCCGAGTGGCTCGGAATGTATAAAAATTCATTTTCGGTGCTTCCGAGCGACTCGGAGTGTATAAAAATTCATTTTCAGTCTTTCCGAGTCACTCAGAAGATTCGAAAACCTATTTTCAAATATTCTGAGCGCATCGTTCAAAATAAAGTTCTAATTCACTAACCGGCTGAACAATGCCGCCGGGACCCCTCGCGGGGTGGCCAGATTAAATGATCAATTAAATTGGCCACGTTTTCGAGGTTTCTGGCGGCAAATTTAGGCAAAATTTTAAATACGCAAACTTTTCGTACTAAGAAATTTAGCTTTTATGTTGCAAAACATAAAAAATGGCACAATTGCGACCACTTTAATCGATGGTATAAATTGGCCACGCCCATTTTTAAAGGGCTAAGGGAAAGAAGGTTAAAAAAGAAAAGAGGGGGAAGGAGGGGGAAGAGGTGAAAAAAAGCCACCACGCGGGAAAGGCGGGGTGGCAAGAAGCTATATTATTTATATAAGGTAGGAGTTATACACCCAAGACGATACGCGCGTCGATATTTAGTTTGCGGCTCATCTCACGCGCAACTTTCAGCGTCGGTTCACAAAACAAATCCAGTATTTTCAGAGCATCTCCAGCAAATAAACACAAGAAACTTTTAGAAAAATCTAATTTTTTCGCCTTCCCCTTAAACCTTTTCCCTTTCTGCCTTGTTTACTTTTAAATTTTAAACCGCTAAAAGCAAGTCCTACTAAGGCAAACACCATGAGAATCCAGTTTGAGATCCAAGAAACATTGGCTGGCATCCTTGACCAGCTGTTACACTCGGACTTTTGGATTACAGAAGTCGAAGAGGTAAGTAGTAACAAAAAGATTATCCGGATCAGGGATTTTGCTTATCCGCAAGAGGCTGTCGCCGAAGTAACGGATAAAGAGATCATCCTGCATACGGCATGGTCAAAGTACACGTATCGTTTGTATGAGGTCGATGGCACCTGTTGGTGTGAATACATCGGTGCCTATCGCGGATTGCTGGAGCAAAAATTGCTGCCTATCCTGACGCCGAAGGAGAACTTCCTCGACCAGCCGGTGAGCAGCAGTTCTATCCTGGGGGTAAACATGCATAAGCCCTTGCGGGAATATGCGATGGACAACTTGAAGCTGAAGAAATTCCGCCAGCAGACGTTTGGCGACATCGGCTTCTCGGTCAATGACCACCCGAAGAAAGTTTACGATGCCTTCATCAAAGAAGATTATATCCCGGAAAAGAACGAATAGGCGAGGGCGGTATAGATAGAAGAAAAAGGCAGTATGCGAAGCAGAAAGAGGATGTTTAGGCTTTGCATACTGCCTTTTTTTGGAAATCAGGCGGAAAGGTATTCCGCTCTTTTTTAGGGGAAAGGAATTTTTGGAACACCAGATGATACTATTTGAAACAATCGTCTGCCTAAATTAAAGCCTGTTTTTCAGAGATTCTTTATTTTTGCCATTAAAACAACGAATAGAGGATTGTTTATGACACTACAAGAATTCATCGAAAAAGCGAAGACTGACGCGGCTTTGAACGAGAAAGTCAACGCTGCCATCATGGAGAAAGTAATCCTTCCGATGGCACAGGCCGAAGGTGTAGAACTGAGCGACGAGGAACTGATGGGAGTTTCTGGGGGTTCCGGAATTGATGTACCTAAGAAGGAGCATATTTCACGTTATGACAGTGCATTTCATGCCCTTTAAATAAATCAATCGTTTATGACACTGCAAGAATTTATCGAAAAAACAAAGACTGACGCGGCTTTGAACGCGAAAGTCAATGCAGCCATTATGGAGAAGGTAATTCTTCCGATGGCACAAGCTGAAGGCGTAGAACTGGGAGATGAAGAACTGGCTGGAGTTGCCGGTGGTTTCGGTTTCGGAGTTTTTTCTACCGAACGCAAGGACACGATTACAGCTCCTTATGTAGAACACGCTTATAGATAAGCATTCGGATGAATAACGTAAATGCTGCCGACCTTTTCCTAAAAAGTTGCTATGCTTTTCAAGAAAAGGTCGGCATCTTTTATGAGAATATCCTATATATTGTTTACTTTTGCCCAGACAAGCAAACATCATAAACATGAAAAACGATTTATTCCGAAAAGAAGCCTTGCAAGGTAGAGCTACGCCGGAGAGAATGGATGAATATATCCAAGTCTCGTCGGTTTCCACGTTTGTGATTTTAGGAGCACTTTTTCTCTTCATGCTTGGAGTGCTGGTGTGAGGAATATGCGGGCATGTTTCCGAGACGGTTACTATTCAAGGGGTCATTTTTCCTTTTGAAGGGACACGGTCGGTCGTGCTTCCTGAAGACGGAGTAACGCGCGAACTCTATGTAAAACGAGGCGACTATGTGCATACGGGCGACCGTCTTGCCTTGGTGAGCATCGACCGGCAATTCAGTGTGCTTACCTCACCAGCCGAAGGCACGGTACTCTCCGCCAAAGAACGTTCAACCGATTTTGCAGCCTATGAACCGATAATCAACCTGTTCTTGCAAGACAGTAGTCGGAGGAACCGGGAGCTGGTGGCTGTTACGACATTTGACAATCTGCGCAAGCTCAAAATGAATATGCCGGTACAGGTATCTCCTGTCGATCTTCCACGCGAGAAATACGGGTATATGCGAGGACGGATTGTCGGGATTGACGATTATCCGTTATCGAAACAAGAAGCGTTAGATTTCCTGAAAGTAGATTCCTATGTTAGCGATATATTCCCACAAGAAGAAGTCGCTACTTATCTCGTCCGAATTTTGCTGGAAGAGAACCCGGCACAACCGGGAAAGATTCTTTGGTCGCATGAACAAACCGGAGAACAGGAAATTACAATGGGGACCTTTTGCAACATCCAGATTGTAACAAAACGTATGCCCGTGTACCAGAAGTTGTTTGAAGAAATCGATAAACAAAGGAGGACCATCCAGTTATGGGCAGAGTAAAGCGGGTTCCGGTCGTGATGCAAATGGAGGCACTCGAATGTGGTGCGGCTTCGTTGGGCATGATTTTGGCATACTGGAAGAAATGGTTGCCTTTGGAGCAATTGCGTATCGATTGCGGAGTATCACGAGACGGGAGTAATGCGCTGAACCTGTTGAAAGCAGCCCGTAAATACGGAATGGAAGCGAAAGGATTCCGAATGGAAGTGGAGCGGTTGCGCACGGTCGAGGCACCTGCCATTTTGCATTGGAACTTCTGCCATTTCGTTGTGTTCAATGGCTTCAAAGGAGATAAAGTAAGCCTAAACGATCCCGCTCGTGGCCGGGTTCTCGTAGATGCGGATGAATTTAACCGTTCGTTCACGGGAATTGTGCTGACATTTAAACCCGGACCTGAATTCCGACCTTCCGGACAGCGTGCATCAGTGTTATCCTTCGTACGCGAACGAATGAGAAGCGCGAAAGCCGCTTTGTTGTTCACCTTTTTGACAGGATTGCTGATGGCTTTTGTCGGTTTGATAGGCCCGTTATTCTCACAGATATTCATGGACGATATCCTTTCCGGCAAGAATCCAGATTGGTTCCGTTTTTTTATTGGAATGTATGCGGCTCTCGTATTATTTCAGTTGCTGGTACAAGGCTTGCAAGGATTCCGATGGGTCGTTTATCAGGCACAGCTGGGTATTGAAGCGAATACGTCGTTCATGTGGCACGTGTTACATTTGCCGATTTCCTTTTTCCAACAACGCTTCGCAGGTGATTTGGTAACACGCCAACAAAGCAATCAGACTTGTGCAGCCAATCTGGTTCAGAAAATTGCGCCTTCGGTCGTTGATATTTTCCTACTGCTGGTTTATTTACTGGTGATGTCGAAATACAGCTTGACATTGACCGCAGTAGGTGTAACAGTAGCTGTGTTGAATATCGTCTTGATTCGTTATATTGCCGATAAACGGATGAATTTCGGACGTGTCTTGGAACGGAACAGCGGTAAGTTGAGCGGGGTAACCATGAACAGTATCGAAGGTATGGAAACCATCAAGGCGGCAGGAGCAGAATTAGGGTTCTTCCAGCGCTGGGCCGGATACTTTGCCTTAAAACTGAATGCAGAAGTCCGTCAGAACAAGATTGCGGTCTATCTCGATATTCTGCCTCAATTGTTGCAACAGGTGAGCGCGAATGTGGTTTTAGTCTTGGGCGCCTATTTGATTTTGAAAGGAGAATTGACCATCGGGATGTTGACCGCTTTCCAAGGTTTCATGGTTTCGTTTATGAATCCTTTGAACAAGTTGGTAGATACTGGACAGACCCTGGTTGAGACCCGCACGCAGATGGAACGGATCGAAGATATCTATCGTTCGAAACGCGATGTGGAAGATAGTATGTCAGCAGAACCGATTGTTGGAACGGGGAAATTGCGCGGCAAGGTGGAAGTCAGGAATGTCGTTTTTGGCTATAATCCGCTCTCCGCACCTCTGCTGGATGGACTTTCATTTACGTTAGAGCCGGGGAAAAGTGTAGCCTTGGTGGGTGCTTCCGGTTGTGGAAAAAGTACGATTGCCAAATTAGTGTCTGGCCTTTATCAGCCTTGGTCGGGTGAGATTTTGTTCGATGGCGAACCACGGAATGCAATCCAGCGAGCTGTTTTTACCAATTCTGTGGCGATGGTCGATCAAGACATTGTATTGTTTGAAGATAGCATTGCGAATAACGTGAAAATCTGGGATCGTTCAATCGAAGATTTCGCGATGATTATGGCTTGCCGGGATGCCCAAATTTACACCGATGTGGTAACCCGGTCCGACGGATTCAACGAAAAGCTGACGGAAGGAGGAAGCAATCTTTCCGGCGGACAACGCCAGCGTTTGGAAATCGCCTCTGCCTTAGCCCGAGAACCGGTTATCTTGATTTTAGACGAAGCAACCAGTGCATTAGACGCTGAAACGGAGGAACGGGTAATGCAGGCAATCCGAAGAGCTGGTATCTCGTTGATTATTATTGCCCACCGTCTGAGTACCATCCGTGATTGTGATGAAATTATTGTCTTGGATAAAGGCCATGTGGCAGAACGAGGCACACACAAATCGCTGATGCGAAACAATGGAATCTATGTTCAATTAATGAAAAACAATTAAGCAGATAATACGTTGATTTTTAAGGAACAAATAGAAAAGCGACGAGAGCAGGAGCAGAAAACGCTTCGCGAATCGTTTGAGAATTTGGCGGATGCATTAGGTGTCGGCAAAAAGTTTGTACCTCGGGCGCAAGGTGATGACGATGCTTATCGGACTGTTTTGAACGAGATGGGAGTTCCTGATGTCGAACTGAATCCGTTAGAAGGCGATTTGCAGGAACAATTCGAAGCCATCTTACGACGGAACAACATCATGTACCGGCAAATTACGTTAGATAAGCATTGGTGGAAAGATTCTACCGGAATCATTTTGACGCATTTGAAATCAGGCGAACTGATAGCACTTCAACCCGGTGTATGGAGCGGTTATTATTTCAAACATCCAGCATCCGGGAAAAAGATTTGGCTCAACGCAGAGGTGCATAAACAACTTTCCAACCAAGCCTATTTTTTCTATCCGGCATTACCTTCGCGTCCGTTAGGCTATAAAGATTTATTGCAATTGGCAAGCCGTTCGTTGGCGGTGTCCGATTGGATATATATTCTGGTGGCCTGTCTTATTGTCTCGTTGTTCGGCATGTTGACTCCTTATATGAACAAGCAGATTTTCAACAACCTGATACCAAGTGGAAGTCAAGAAGATATTTTGCCGATAGCGGGGCTTCTGATTGGAGCCAGCGTAGGTTCTGTCTTGTTCAGTGTTACTCGGAGTCTGGTTTTGGCTCGGGTAAAAGATAAAATAGATGTCTTTGCCCAGTCTGCTATTATGAGTCGTGTTTTTAATTTGCCGATTAAATTTTTTCGGAGCTATTCGTCGGGCGATTTGAGTAACCGGATCATGAGTTTCTCTTCTATTTGCACACTGTTAAGCGACCAAGTCATCAGCTCTATCTTGACAACGCTGTTTTCGTTAGTTTATCTTTATCAGATTTTTATCTATGCGAAAGCATTATTGCTTCCTTCAATCCTTATTTTGACTGGGATTCTGGTATTGCTATTATTAACTTACCGGGTCGAAGTAAAATACCAAAATAAGATTCTTTCAGCCAATTCCCGTCTTGTCGGGTTAGTATTTAGTATTTTTTCGGGTGTACAAAAGCTGAAACTGGCGGGAGCAGAAACCCGAATCTTCAAGAAATGGACTGATGCATACAAGGATAATGTCCGTCTGGAAGCTCATCCTCCTATCCTTTTGCGAATGAACTCCGCTTTATCCGGTTTATGCACATTAGGTAGTACGGGCCTTATTTTTTATTACACGATAAAAAACGAAATAGGTGTTTCGGATTATATTGCATTCAATTCGGCTTTCGGGTTGATATCCGGGGCATTGGTTTCTCTTTTTATGTTAATTCCTTTTCTTGCCCAATTAGCACCGATGTATCAGTTGATGAAACCTGTTATGGAAGCAGAACCGGAAACTGGGACAGAGAGTACACAGGTCAGCCATTTGAGTGGAGGTATTGAGGTTATGAATCTTTCGTTCCGTTACGATACAAAAGGACCGTTCATTTTAGATAACTTCAATCTATCCGTCAAGCCTGGGGAATATGTGGGGATTGTCGGTACTTCCGGCTGTGGCAAAAGCACCCTGTTCCGTTTACTGCTTGGTTTTGAGACTCCGGAACGAGGAGCCATCGTTTATGACCATTATGATTTAAGTAAAGTAGATAAGCGAAGTTTGCGTCGTTGTATCGGTACTTGCTTGCAGAATGGGAAACTTTTTCCGGGAGATATCTTCAGCAACATTACGGTAACCTCACCGTGGAGTACTCCAGATGATGCTTGGGAAGCAGCTCGCCTGGCAGGATGTGCCGACGAGATTGCCGCAATGCCAATGAATCTGTTTACCTTGATCAGTGAAGCTGGAGGGGGTATCAGCGGCGGACAAAAACAACGAATTTTGATTGCAAGGGCTTTGGTAAACAAACCATCCATTCTGTTGTTCGACGAGGCAACCAGTGCCTTGGATAATGTAACGCAACAGCAAATAACAGAAAACCTAGATAAGCTGGGCTGCACACGTCTGGTGATTGCTCATCGATTGAGTACCATCAAACATTGCGACCGGATTATCTTTTTAGATAAAGGGAAAATTGCTGAGGAAGGTACCTTTGAGGAACTGATAGCTCGGCGGGGATTATTTTACGAAATGAGTAAACGTCAATTAAATAATGAGGAAAGAGAGAATGAAAAAGCGGATTAACAACCATTCGTTAGCTATCTTGTGGAAAACATTTTTCCCACTTTTTTTGCTGACGGCTTGCCAGATTAATGAGGATTCTATTTCCGATAAAAGTTCATCTTTTTCGGAAGATTCGCTTTCACGAGTTGAACGTCCGGTTACATCTCACCCGAAAAAAAGCCGGGAGACTCAACCGACCGAACGCTTGGGCGAGGGTGTGATTGAAGCAAACCGGAAAGTTTCCGTCTATAGTCCGCTCGCCATGTTGGTAAAGCAATCGAATGCTCGGGAAGGGATGCAAGTAAAAAAGGGAGATTTGCTTTTTCAGTTGGACACCGAAGAATACGAAAACCGAATCCGTCAATTGAAAGCAAGCCTGCAAGAAAAAGAATTGGCTTTTTGGGAAATTCTGATCGGGCAAGGCTATGCATGGAAGGATACAGCAAACATTCCCCCGCAAAAAATGGAGTTGGCCCGAATCAAAAGCGGTTACGCCTCTACATGGGTCGAATATGAAATTGCGGTCCGGCAGTTGCAAAAGACTCGGATAGAAGCTCCAGCTTCCGGCTTCATCAGCGAATTGAAACTCTTTCCGAATGATTATGCAAAAACGACCGAACCTTGTTGTATCATCGTCAATACGGACCGCCTGAAAGTGGTTTTCTATATCTTGGAACAAGACCGAAAGGTGCTGAAAAAAGGTGATTCGGTTTTGGTAACTCCTCTGACTGACATTGGCAAAGGGAAAAGTTATAAGGCCATCATCACAAATATCTTGCCTTATGTCGATGAGCAGGGAATGATAAAAGTCAAGGCGTTCTTGGAGGAGCCGGAGGATTTGTTACCAGGCATCAATGTCGTGGTTCATCGACCTTCTCGTTGATTTTTATTTTTGATGGGGCTGTGTTAAATATTTGTGGCATACCCCTCCGTCTGCTTCGCAGCCTCCTCCCCTAATTTAGGGGGGGTATAAAGGCAAAATAGTGCTCCGAAGGCATCTTACCCCACCCCCTAAAAGGTGTTTTAGTACTATTTTCGCTTTAGGGGGGTGGGTATAAAAGCGAAAATAGTACTAAGAAGGCATCTTACCCCACCCCTTAAGGGTGTTTTAGTACTATTTTCGCTTTAGGGGGGTGGGTATAAAGGTGAAAATAGTGCTCAGACGGTATCTTACCCCACCCCCCTAAGGGTGTTTTAGTGCTATTTTGGCTTTAGGGGGGTAGGTATAAAGGTGAAAATAGTGCTCAGACGGTATCTTACCTCACCCTATATTCCGCAGAAGAGGGGATATGAAAATGCCTTTCGACACCGCCCACAAGATTTAATGCGTTGCACTCATCTCTATTTCCATTTTCCCTCCCTTTACCAAATCGGCATGGCTAAAGAACGGCGTAGCCAGTTCCTGCCCGTTGAGTTTAATGGATTTCACATACTTGTTCTCAGGCGAGTTGTTCGTAACGACAATCTCAAACGTCCCGCCAGCTACGCGGATAGTGGCTTTGTCCACCATCGGGCGACCTACGGTGTAAACCGGAATACCAGGACAAACCTGATAGAAGCCCATCGCGCTCATGACGTACCAAGCCGACATCTGTCCGCAATCCTCGTTGCCGATGATGCCGTCGGGCTGGTTCGTATAGAAGTTGCGCATGATGAAGTCGAGGCGTTCCTGCCCCTTCCACGGTGCGTCGGTCCAGTTATAAAGGTAAGCCATGTGGTGGCTCGGCTCGTTGCCGTGGGCATATTGTCCAATCAGACCCGTGATATCGCCGGATGCTTCGGCTCCGTCTATCTGTGAGGATGTGGTAAAAAGCGTATCGAGGCGCGTCTCCAATTCTTTCTTTCCGCCGATAGCTGCGATGAAGTTGTCCATGTCATGCGGGGCGAAGAAGCTCCATTGGAAAGCATTTCCTTCGGTATAGTCGCTCTTCATGTGGGAAGAGTAGCGGGGATTGAAAGGCGTGCGGAAGGAACCGTCGCTCATGATTGGACGCATGAACTTCGTCTCTGGGTCGAGATAGCGTTTATAATAGTCAGCCTTCTTCATATATTCATCGGCTAAGGCCTGGTCTCCGGCAGCTTTGGCTATTTGGGCGATGCACCAATCATCGTAGGCCATTTCCAACCCCCAAGAAACAGATTCAGGAATAGAGTCTGCCGGCACGAAACCATATTTATCCTTATAATAAAGATGCTTTGTAATCAAATCCATCTCGCGTGTTCCTTTGAACTTCTCCGCCAAGTCGGCACGGTAAACGGAAGAGCGGGCACCGGCCTCAGCCCAAACCTTCAAGTCGTCGTCGCCCGTCAATCCTTTGCAAACCAAGTCTGCCAATACGGAAACTGAATGATAAGCTGGCATACATCCCGTGTAGCTGGTAACAATCGGCCACTTCGGTAGAATCGTCCCTTCACGATAAGCCTGCACCAAGGAAAGTCCCATCGCCGTAGCGCGCTCCGGACGGATTATCGTCAGCAACGGATGGAGGGCACGGAAGGTATCCCACAAAGAGAATGCTGTATAATTCATATAGCCTGCCGCCGCGGTATGCACCTTTTTATCCAAGCCTGCATACTGCCCGTCCACATCCTGATAGGCATACGGAGCAAGCGAGGCATGATACAAAGCAGTGTAGAAATTTTTCCGGACAACGGGGTCGGATGTCTCTATCTGTATCTTGTTCAGTTCGTCATTCCAGATGTCGGAGGATTCCTGGCAGACGGCTTCGAAATCCCAGCCGGGCAATTCCTGAGCCAAGTTCTTAGCCGCGCCGTCCGGACTTACCGGCGAGATGGCGACTTTGACGTAGAGTGGCTCCGTGGAGTTGGCAAACTTGTAATGGAGTTTCAAATCTTTGTCTGTATTCAATTTCAGGAAAAGGGAGTCGGAACGCAACTTGCCGTCGATATACTGATAGACCTTTTCAATCTTCTCGGAAAAGACGATGTGGTAAGAAATGTTGTGATAGTGCGCCCAACCTTGTGTCTTATACGTTCCTTCGACCGTCGAATCGTTCACGAACCAATATTCGTTGCCGACCAAGCGATGCCCCCAGTTCGGCTGCAGGACATGGCCGAGGTCGAGCATCACGCGCCGTTCCTTCGGATTGTCGTAGGTATATTTATGGAAACCTACGCGGTCGGTCGAGGTCAGTTCTACATTGATGCCGAAGTTGTCGAGCCGCACGGAATAATAACCCGGCGCTGCTTTCTCGGTTTCCTTCTTAAACGTAGCGATGGGCTTGATCGAGTCTTCCCCGCAATAAGGCAACAAGGCTACGTCGCCCATATCGCCAATACCCGTTCCCGAAAGATGCGTATGGCTGAAGGCGTATATCTGCCTGTCGTCATAATGATAACCACTGCTGGCATCCCAGCCCATGATGTGTGTATCGGGACTGAGTTGCACCATTGCATACGGACGGGCAGCACCAGGGAAGGTATGCCCATGAAAGCCGGTCCCGATAAACGGGTCGGCATACTGCACCAGATTCTGTGCCGTTGTGTCTTTTGTCGCTGTCGGCGTACAAGAAACCGCCAGGCATAGGGTGGCAGCTGCTGATAGTAAAATGCTTGTCTTCTTCACTGCTTGAAACGATTTAGTATATTGTCTTTGTCTGTTTAAAATAATTGCCACAAACTTACGCAAAAATAATGAGTTAAGCCTATCTTTGCAGGCTAAAAAGAAAATCTCTGGTATGTTTACAGTTATTTCCATCTTTTTCTGCGGCATCGCGCTGGGTTATTTGTTGAAAGATGTGTCGGTTCTGCGCTATCTTGGCAAGTCGGTCTTTTATACCATCTTGGCCTTGCTTTTTATCCTCGGTTTGTCTATCGGGTCAAATGAAACCATCGTGCAAAACCTTGCGATTCTGGGTTCTCAGGCGGTCTTGATGGCAGTGGCTACGACGCTCGGCAGCCTTTGCGCAGCTAAATTAGTTTATAATCGATTCTTCCGGAAAGGAGGGAAAGCATGACCGGCAGCCTCATCATCGTCGGCGTCTTCCTGCTCGGCTGCCTCTTCGGATATGCTGGTTGGTATCCCGACGTGCTTCTCAATGGCAATATCGAGCTCATCGTCCTTTACCTGCTGATGTTCCAAGTCGGCATGAGCGTCGGGAGCGACAAGAAATTGAAAGAAATCTTGCGCAGCATCCGTCCTCGCCTGCTGTTGGTTCCCTTGGCTACGATTATCGGCTCGCTCCTTTTTGCCGCCCTCGCCAGCTTAGCGATGGGGCGTTGGAGCCTGACGGATTGCCTGGCTGTGGGTAGTGGCTTCGGGTATTATTCCCTTTCTTCCATTTTGATCATGCAATTGAAAGAGCCGTCGCTCGGTGGACAGATGGCAGCGGAATTAGGTGCCATCGCCCTAATAGCAAATGTCCTCCGCGAACTCTTCGCCCTCGTAGGCGCTCCGTTCTTCGGCAAATACTTCGGACGCTTCGCTCCTATCTGCGTCGCCGGGGCCACGTCGATGGATACCTGCCTGCCCGTCATCACCCGCTATTGTGGGAAGGAATGGGTATTCGTCTCCATCTTCCACGGCGTGCTGGTCGATTTGTCTGTTCCTATCTTGGTTTCATTCTTTTGTTCTTGAATATGAAAGCTATCCTCCTATCTCTACTGAGTTTTTGTACCGGCCTGTTTGCGCAAGAGCCGGACACGTATGCCTACGTTACGCTTCCTGCGGAGACTTTCCTCGCGCGTCTGGAGGCCGACCCGTCTATCCAGCTGGTCGATGTCCGCACGCCGAAGGAATATGCCGCCGGGAAAATCCGCGACGCGGTGAATATCGATGTCCGCGACAGCCTTTTCACCCAAAACGCCACGCAACAGCTCGACAAAGCCCGCCCCGTCGCGGTCTATTGCAAAGGTGGCGTTCGCAGCCGTCAGGCAGCTCGGCAACTCTCGGCCTTGGGCTTCCAAGTGTATAATTTGGATAAAGGATATGACAGCGTGAAGCCGTAAATTTAGGGGAAAAAGCCGTTGTACGCGTACAATGACGCCGCTGCGCCCCAGCGAACCCGTTGTACACGTACAATGACGTCGCTGCGCCCCAGCGGACCCGTTGCAGACGTACAACGGCATCTGACTATGCTTTGTTCTTAATAATCATTACCTCGATGATAGAGACAGCCGTTTGTTCCGGGATTTGCAAATCCTCAGCCAGCTGGTTGATGATATTCTTTTCTTCTTCCTCCAACACACCATCGGCCAGCGCGATGTCCACGGCACAAGCGAAGGCGGTCAGTTTCAAATCGTCAGACAGACCCTCGACGGAGGCTTTCACCAAAGCCCCTGCCCCATCTTTCTTCAGGATTTTGAAAAGCTTGTCAAAGAGTTTGTCGAATGCCGGAGCGGAGAAGTTGTCGTATATCCTCAAGCGGCGGATATAGTTCACGATGCCATCCCATTCCGACTGCGAGATACTGCCGTCTGCACCAGCCAAAGCGATGGCGATTCCTGCAAAAGCTTCCTGTTGTGTCAATTTCGTATTCTCAGGAGCTTCTTTGAAAATTTTGTCAAATAATCCCATGATATAAAAATTTAAGAGTTCATAAAATATTCGTTTTGGAAATTCGATGACTTCCACCGCAAAGGTAAAGGATTCTTTAAAACGTTGAACCGATTTTCAGGGGAATTTATTTGGCAATTTTATCCACCACCACCGCTATCGCCCCGTCGCCAGTTACATTGCAGGCCGTCCCGAAGCTGTCCATCGCAATATAGAGGGCTATCATTAGGGCTTGGAGGGTCTCGTCGAAGCCCAACATGCTCTGCAACACGCCGAGGGCTGCCATGATAGCTCCACCGGGGACGCCCGGGGCGGCGACCATCGTAATGCCGAGCATCATCATAAAGCCGGCCATGTGTCCGAAGGAGGGCATCCCGTTTGTCATAATCATGATGGCCATCGCGCAAGCGGTAATCTTCATCATACTCCCTGCCAGGTGGATAGTGGCACAAAGGGGAACAGTAAAGATGGCGATGTTCTCGCGCACGCCATTCTTGACGGTCTGCGCCAGCGTTACGGGGATGGTGGCAGCTGAGGATTGTGTGCCCAAGGCGGTGGCGTAGGCCGGCAGCATATTGCGGAGCAATTTCAAAGGGTTCTTCCGGGCCACGGCTCCGGCGATGCTAAATTGTATCAAGAGCAACAGCACGTGGAGGACAAAGATGACGACAATCACCTTCAGGAACATTGCGATGATGTTGGCAACTTGTCCGCTCACGGTCATATTTAAAAAGATGCCGAAGATATGGAGCGGCAGCAATGGGATGATTACAGCCTCAATCATCAGGATAACGATATCACGGAAATCCCCGGCTACTTCCTTCAGCGCCGTCCCGTTAATATAGGATAGACCCAGACCGAGCGTGAACGACAACAACAGCGCCGTCATCACGTCCATCAGCGGAGGCATGGCCACGGTAAAATAGGGTTGGAGCATGAAGTCGCCCGGATTCTCTACCGCAGCCAAGGCGGTATCGGTCGGCAGGATATGTGGGAAGACAGCCATCCCGCTGGCGTAGGTGAAAAAGCCGGAAAAGAGCGTCGAACCGTAGGCTATCAGGGCCGTAATGGCGAGCAGCTTCCCCGCGCCTTTGCCCAAATCGCCAATGGCGGGTGTTACCAGTCCGACGATGATGAGCGGAATGGCGAACGAGAGGAACTCGCCGAACAGCGAGTTGAATGTTACGAACACGCGTGTCGCCCAGTCCGGGAAAAACTGCCCGAAGACGATACCGGCGACAATCGCGATGACTACCTTAGCTAACAGGGAGATTTTGAGTTTCTTCTTCATGGTGTTGCGTGATTTTATAGCCGATGATGGCGACGATGATGCTCATCAGCGGACTGATTAGGTTGAAAAAACAATACGGCAAGTAAACGAGTGTCGGCACGCCGAGGATGGTAGCCTGCGTCATACCACACGAGTTCCAGGGCACGAGTACCGAGGTTACCGTTACGGCATCTTCCGTCGTGCGGCTCAACAGACGGCTCTCGAAGCCTTTCTTTCTATATATGTCTTTGAACATATTTCCATTCAGGATGATGGAGATGTATTGGTCGGCGGTGCAGATGTTCAGCGTCAGACCGCTGACTACCGTCGAGGCTACCAGGCTCACACGCCGTTTCATGAAGCGGAGGAAGAACGAGGTAAGGCTCTCCAGCATCCCGCTCGCCGTCATCGCCCCGCCGAAACACATGGCGCAGATTATCAACCAGACGGTATTCATCATCCCGCCCATTCCGCGTGTGGCGACTAAGGAGTCGAGCGCGGCATTCCCCGTCTCAATCTGCGTGCTGCCATAGAAGGTTACAAAAAGGCCCTTGAAAATGGAGCCGGCATCTGTTCCTCCCCCGGCTATCTCGCCCAGCAAATGGGGTTGGAAGATAAGGGCGAATATTCCGGCCATCGCCGCCGAGAGGAAGAGCGTTACAATCGACGGTACTTTCTTCGCTATCAACACGCCGGTTGCCACGGGCACCAGCAGGAGCCAGAGCGAGATGTCGAACGTGCCCTTCAGCGATTCTGCGTAAGCGGCTATCTGCGACGAGTCAGTCGCGTCGTGGTTCAGCCCGGCGACAAAGAAAATCAGGAGGGCGAGCGTCATCGAAGGTACGGTCGTTATCATCATATAGCGGATATGCGTGAAAAGCGGCGTGTCGGTAACGGACGAAGCGAGCACCGTCGTATCCGATAGCGGCGAAATCTTGTCTCCGAAATAGGCGCCCGAAATGATGGCTCCTGCCACCCAGCCCGTGTCGAAGCCTTGCGCCTCGCCTATGCCCATCAACGCGATACCGATAGTCGCTATCGTGGTCCACGAGCTTCCGGTCATCACCGAAATGACGGCGCATATCAAACAGCATGAGGCCAAGAAAATGCTCGGATGGAGTATCTGCATCCCATAATAGATTAAGGTAGGCACGATGCCGCTAATCATCCATGCCCCCGAGAGTGCACCAATCAGCAGCAGGATTATCAGTGCCACGGCCACGCCGAGGATGTTGTTGCACATCGCCTCCTCGATTTCCTTCCAAGGTATTTTCCCGACGAAGACGGCTAACGCGGCACAGATGGCTGCCGTCGTGAGCAATACAATCTGGCTCGCTCCGCTCAGCGCGTCGCTTCCGAACGTTCGGATGGTAAGAAAAAGAAGTACAATGAGAATGACGACCGGAATCAAAGCAATCCGGAGAGGGGGAAGTTGTCGTTTGGGCTGCGTACTGTCCATGTTTACTTAGGGATATTTTTTATTTTGGGGGACAAAGGTACGGAATTCCGAAGAATAAGCGAGGGTTGTTTCGTATAAGTTCATCCTCGGCAAACTGTTTTCTCAGACTTTTACCCGATTTTCAAGCGTAGCAAACAGTTTGCCGGCACCCTCAACTCCATTTTCATTCCCCGCAAACCGTTTGCCGGGGCCAAAACTCGATTTTCAAGGCAAGAAAACTGTTTTCTTGGAACCCCTACTGCATTTTTGCTCCAAGAAAACTGTTTGCCGACAATGCTAGCCGATTTTTGGGCTCGGCAAACAGTTTGCTAGGCTTGAAAATTGGGTTGGGGATAATCTTATCTGTTAAGAAACTATATGTAACACCTGTGATTTTCCGGGCTTCACCAATTTCCATCCGTCAGGAAATCGGCTATGTGCCGGTGTCTTACCCCTTCGATATTGTCTTGCCAGACATCATCCATGCTCACGACGAATTTGGAGTAATGTATAGAGTTGTTCGCCCTCAAAAGAGAGCGAGTGTAGCTTGATATGGAAAGTTCTCGTGTTTTATTATGATAATAAGCCTTAGATATTGTACTTTTGCACAATGATTCAAGAGGACTTCAAATTTTATAAGTCTTGATTAGCTTAAAAAGAAATGGAATTATCTGATTGGTTCAAGGGATTTGAGAATGGCATCGCAGAACTGCCGGAAGCGCAAAGGGGAACTTTCTTCCGTGAGTGCGGCAAGAACTGTGTGCAATACGGCACGCTTCAGATTTATAAAGACTTGTATGAACAGGCGGCTGGAGACTTTGACCAGTTTTTCGCCAAAGCCAATGAATTGCCGGGAGTAAGATGCGAAACGATAGAGAAAGGTTCTGTCTATGATTTATACTTCATGGAATGCACCTGTAGGCTTCATAAACAAGGTATGTTTCGACACCTTTGCTTTGTGAATGCTCCAGGCAAAGCATTCTTTATGTTTTGCAGTCGTTGTGGAATGACAG
>CALUZV010000027.1 GCA_944325345.1 uncultured Parabacteroides sp. | reverse complement strand
CGCCTCTCGCTACACTGTAGCGAATAACTCTGCAAACTGCAACGCCTCTCGCTACACTGTAGCGAATAACTCTGCAAACTGCAACGCCTCTCGCTACACTGTAGCGAATAACTCTGCAAGCTGCAACGCTTCTCGCTACACTGTAGCGAATAACGTTGCAGCTTGCAACATTTCCGCATCAAGCGTTGTTATTAAATAGATTTTACAAACAAACTAATATCGTTATATCATGAAATACATACCATTCTTGCTATTATGTTTGCTCGCAAGCTGCGCGGGCGATTCGCGGCACAAGTCGATAAATGTGGAGAAAAACGTGGTGGATGTAACCGAAAAGATACATCCGATAGACTTTGGGGATACGGTGCTGTTCAACGCTTTCTGCAAAGTGGATATCGCGAAAGACTACCTCATCGTCAGCGACTACAAGAACTACGAGAACCAAGTCCATCTGTTTGACAAGAATAATTTTCACTATTTAGCATCAACCGCGCCGCTTGGCCAGGGGCCCGGTGAAATCACAACCTTAGGCGGAATCCTCATCAACGAAGACGGTTCGGAGCTGTACGTCCAAGATTTCGCCCGCTACCAATTCTTCGCCTACAATCCGGACAGCATCCGGAGCAATCCGGAATACAAACCGAAGCTGAAGTGGAACATGGACCGGGATATCTTCGCCATCACGCTCCAGCTGCTGAACGATACCGCCTCGGTGGGCCTCATCGGGATGCCGGTCAGCGCATCGGAAATCAACATGCAAACGGGATTCTGGAATATGGAGACGAATGAAATCCGCCTGCTGGACGACCTGTATGTCGGCGAAGAACACACTCGCTACGACGTGGAAGCATCAGTCGAGCACAACCTAATTGTCGAGGCACACTGGTATCTGAACCGCATCGTCCTACGCAGATTCGATGGGACGGAGTTGTGCAGGATTGAAGGGGCGACGGATAATTGGCAAAACATGACGGACTATTATCGCTCGCCTTTATTTGTCGGTTCAAACATCTATCTTTTATATTATGGCAGAAAATATGCAGACAAAGACAAGCGCAATTATACCCCTACGAAAATCGTCATTCTCGACCTGGAAGGGAATTACCTCAAGACGCTGGACACGCCGTATTATATCACCTCCTGGTGTTACGACGAGGATAACCGGCGCATCATACTCAATATGAATGAAGAAGTGCAGTTTGGGTATTTGGAGGTGGAAGATATATAAAGAAACGAGTACACATAATAGTACACAATAAAAAAAGGCTGCTGAGTTTCAGTAGCCTTTGTGGAGTATAGCGGACTCGAACCGCTCACCTCGACACTGCCAGTGTCGCGCTCTAGCCAGATGAGCTAATACCCCGTCGTGATTTATGCCGCAAAAGTAAAGTTTATTTTCTGAATAACCGCTATATTTGCCCGAAAAAATACGAAAAGAGATGATTATTTATAACACGACGTTCCATATCGACCAGCAAGCGATTGCGGAATGCTTGGATTTTCTGAAGAAAGAATTTATTCCGGCGGCGGCGAGAAGCGGTTTTCTGCAGGCTCCGCGCCTCAGACATATCTTGCCTTACGAAGAAGGGGAAGGTGAGAGCTACTCGGTACAGTTCAAGGTGAAGAATATAGAGACGCTGAACTATTGGCTGGAGAAAGAAGGGGCTGCGCTCCACCGGCAATTGACCGACAAGTTCGGGCAGCGAGTAGTAGGCTTTTCTACTTTATTGGAAGAAATCGCGTGGGAGGAAGCATGACGAAGGAACGGATTATCTTAGGCATCGACCCGGGCACGATCGTCATGGGATACGGCATACTCATGGTGCAGGGCAATAAGCCGAAGCTGGAAACGATGGGCGTATTGCAATTGAACAAATACGAGAATCATTACCTCCGCCTGCGGAAGATATTCGAACGTGTATTGGGATTGATAGACCAATATCATCCGGACGAGTTGGCTATCGAGGCGCCTTTCTTTGGAAAAAACGTACAAAGTATGCTGAAATTGGGCCGGGCACAAGGCGTGGCGATGGCGGCGGCATTGGAACGCGATGTCCCTATCTTCGAATACGCCCCACTGAAAATTAAGATGTCGATTACAGGAAACGGAAACGCATCCAAGGAACAGGTGGCAGGGATGCTCCAACGCTTATTCCACATCCCGCAAGAGGCAATGCTTCCGCAACTGGACGCGACCGACGGATTGGCGGCAGCCGTATGCCACTATTTCCAGACAAACTCGCCCGTCGTAGAGAAGAAATACAATAGCTGGAAAGATTTCATAGCGAAGAATCCGGAGAAAATCAGGCGATAAAAAAGAGGACGCAGCAGGGAAAAGATTCCTGATTCTGCGTCCTCTCTGTTTTAGAACTTATAACCTAAGGTCAAGGCGACACGCGTTGTCTTTGTCTTCATCTCGGCACCCCAGCTATCGACTACCGGGACACCTTCATCGTCGAACAAGGGAGCGAAGGCGTAAACATCGTCCTTCTGGTTCCGAAGCACATAAGCCAAATCGACATAGAAATGCGGCGTGAAGCGATAACCGATACCTATCGAATAGCTCGACAATCCCCGGTCGATGGTATAATTCGGAATCGTGCCTACTGTAGCTACCGAGACGTTATTATCTTGCAAGTCGTTGTTCATCCCGCTACTTGTCCACGAATAACCGGCACGGACGGAGAATTGAGGCGTTACCTTCACCTCGGCACCGACACGGATGGTATTTGCATTCCGGAAGAATGTCTCAATATCCGTATTCGTATAGATATTAGCACTGCCATAGTAATCGTACATACGGGCACGGCGGTAATTCATCAACTCATAGTCCAAGCTAATCAAAGCCGTCTGCCCAATGATTGCCGCTGCGCTAAAGGTCCATTTGTCCGGTGTACGATACTCGTATTTCGTGTAGGCATTGCTCGGCGTGTGGGCAGTCATCGTCCCCTCGGGCATCGACGTGCGCCCCTCTACATAATAATAGTCCGTCATCTTGTACCAAGTCGGAGAATTGTAGGCGACACCAAAGCGCAGGAAGCTAAACGGATTCACGATTGCACCCAGCGTAAAGTTATAGCCCGTACCGTCCGTACTCAAGCCGTTGCCTCCGTCCGGCGTTCCCAAGGTCAAGGTACTGCCGTCGGCGAAATACTCGTTATAATAGGAAATGTAATTATAGTTCAAATCTGTGATACCGACAGAGGCCCCCAGCAGCAAATAGTCGGAGATATTCGCTCCGAAAGCTATCGTATATTGGTCGATGGCCCCGCTCTCGCTTACATTTAATACCGTTTCATCTATCGCCGTCGGCGTATAACCTCCTTGCCCGTTATTGCTGACGAACTGGCTACCGAATACATCCTGCCCCCGGTCATAGCCAATCATCCCGGAGTTCATCGCGACGATGGACATCCAATCACCCACGTCCGGATTGGCATACGGATCATAATCGCTGGTTTCCCACAAGTCATCTCCCGTCCATTCCGGTACGGAATTGGCGCAAGCTGCGGCATAATCAGAAAGTGAATAATCCATACCCCCTATACTATGAGCCGTATAGTTGCGTGTGAAGTTTTTCAGGCGATTATAAGAAAAACCTACATTCCAACTGACTAAACCTTCGTCGCGAGACGTCGGGAAATAACCGACATAGGCTATATTGTCAAAATTCACTTTAGTCTTATTCTCTTCCGCCGTTGTACCAAACCAATTTGCATTGGCCTTGGCTGCGTTTACACTCAAGGTGGTTACTACCTCAGAACTACGATAGACCGCCAAACCTGCCGGATTGACATTAAGTACGGAAATATCTCCACCCAAGGCTCCAAACGCCCCGCCCATACCTAAGAAGCGAGCCGTACCTCCGGTTTCAGTTTGTACATACCGATAGGCATCAATCATCCCTTGTGAATAGGCCGAGCCTACACAAAATGCCAATGCAGAAAAAACGGTTATTACTTTTCTTTTCATCCTTCGTTTCTATTTAGTTGTAAAAGAAGCCGACGAAACTAACTTTGTTCGCTTGCGCCGACTTCTCCATTTCTCTTCATTATTAAAACTATATTTTCCGACTCGTAAAACGGTGTTTTTGTATCACGAATCACGATGTTTCCGTTGCCTTAACGCCGGCCACCGCTCGAACGTCCGCCGCCGCCGCCACTATAGCTTCCGCCACTCGAACGCCCGCCGCCGAAACTTCCGCTACTGAAGCTCGACCGGCTTCCGCCCATGCTCCGCATCGAATTGAAAGTACTGCTACTACGCGAAGGCACGGAATAGCTGCGCGTCGTCGTGTTACTTCCCGAACGTCCCGTAGAGAAACTATTCGTACTGCTCCGACGAGAAGGTGCTGCGTATGAACGGGTCGTACTCGGACGTGTACG
The DNA here is from genome assembly GCA_944325345.1 of uncultured Parabacteroides sp. Lineage (GTDB taxonomy): Bacteria > Bacteroidota > Bacteroidia > Bacteroidales > Tannerellaceae > Parabacteroides. Next base: position 43,087 of record CALUZV010000027.1, on the reverse strand, counting down.
GGTCGTCGTGCCAGATACCGAGCTTCGACGGGTTGTCCCGCTTACAGAACTGCGCCGCGTCGTGGTTGCGGCCGAATTTCTCAACGTAGAAGATGAGCTGTTACGCGACCTCAAGCTCGAAGACGAGGAACTCCGGAGCGAAGAACTGCTGCTCGAACGTCCATTCCTCACGCTACTGCTACGTAACGAAGATGAACCCTGCCTGCCCGTCCGACTTGCCGTCGAGTAAGATCCTCTGCGGCCACTGTAGGCGTAAGACGAACGTCCATTGGAATAATGGTGATACGGTGTTGCATAAGCCCAATGGTGATGAGGTCCCCAGTAGCCTCCCCAGCCCCAACCGGGACCGTACCAGCCACCATAATACCACGGGTCGTACCACCCGCCATACCATCCGGCGTAGAATCCGCCCCAGCTCCAGCCCCAACTCCAGCGCGGGCCATACCAGGACGAATAAGTCCACCACGGTGAGTACCAGCTATAGTACCAAGGGTCATACCAACTATTATACCACGGATATCCGAGATTAATATTAATATCAACATTCGACCCATACGTATCATAATCATACGCATAGTAACCATCACTCAGATAGAGGTCCACCTGGTCTGCTCCGACTATCGAAAGTTTGCTGGGGGAATGGAACCGCACGATACGCTCCGAATATTCCAAATCCGAGCGTCGTTCGTTCTCTTCTTCCTCGGCTTCTTCCTCATAATACATCTCCGGCTCGGCATCGTAGCGGCGGTTATAGGCATCCACGTCGATGTCGCGCCCTGCCGTCTGAGCCGTAGCATAGGAATATTCCTCATCCGTATGATTAACGACCGAAGAACTGCGAGCCGCAGCCTCGTCTTTCTTTACTTCCTCTTTTTCAGCCTTTACCTCTTTCTTATCTTTGGCAGAATAATAAATATCATCAAAGAATTCTTCCTGAGCCGTAGCCCCGAAAGCCAAAAGAAGCATCAGCGTCAAAGATGTCCATTTCATTGCTCTCATGATTATTTCTCCTTCTTTAATTATTTTCTCAGACGGCATTCCCGGCAAAAAGTTTAACCCCGTCCGGCGCCTGCCAATCCGCTCGTAGAGGCAAAGATAAACGGTAAAAACAATTCTCCTACCATTTATATATACTTTAACGCATCTTTCACGTATCCTTTGTTTTCATAGTCGGCGGCACGGGCATGGATTCGCCCTTCGGAAGCCCCAGCCTTGTTCCCCACTGCCTGCGCCAGGGCTTCTTGAAAATTTCGAGCACCGATACACCCCTGCACCGGCACTTCTTGAAAATTTTGAGCACTATTTCACCCCTGAAATTGTACTTCCAAAAAATTTTAAGCACAAAAAACATCGCGGATAGTGCTTCCAGAAAATTTTAAGCACTATTCCACCCCTTCGACAGCACTTCTAAAAAATTTTAAGCCTTAGCGGAGATGTTTTTCAGCACTTCCCAAAATCTTTCAGGGAGAAAAACATTCTGCACCGGGACTGCGGCGGCAAAAAGAGGCGCAATCTCATTCGGTGTAAACCCTGCGATGCCGCAACCAATCTCGGTAACCAGGAAAACCTGCTCCGGATGCGTCTCGGCAAAGCGAATAAACTCCTCGACATAAGGGCGAATCGCCTCGACACCCCCATGCATCGTCGGAATCGCGTATGTCTGTCCCTGCAGACCAACACCTTGTCCCCAGACAGCTCCCCATTTCACGTACGCTAAACGAGCCGCACCACCAGCATGATTACCAGCAAGATTGCTACCGAAAACAAAGATTTCATTTGGTTTCAAAGAAGTGATGTAGGCCGGTGTCGTACGAGCCTCCCATGAAATTGAAGAAAATACAGTATCCATCATATTATCATTCTTTTAACTTGTAAAACAAAAACACCGGATTCCCATCCGTCCCCAAATCCTGCAACTCCTGTGGTATCGTTATCGTCCCCAGTTCCTTATAATAATCCACTTCGGCAGGCGTTACGATTTGTACCAACTCGTTCCCGCAAGTCCGTCCCCAAATCGGGAAGTTTTGGTAGCTCCGCGTCCCGAGCATACCATGTTGCAAGGTCGTCTTCGCCAGTTCCTCCAAAGTCCCGGGCTGCTCGCATTTCTCGGCCACAACCTCATTTGTCTTTTTATCTATAGAAACTACATGGAATCCTTGATTATAGCGGCAACGGAAATAGAAACGGGAGGGTGTCTCGAATATATCCCAGACAAATATTTCCCGATTGCTCCGTTTCATCCCTTGAATATCCGAGAAGTCGGTTGCATCCAGGCAACGGACGACCTCCTCGTCCGAATTTTGCAAATCCAAGACACAAGCTACAGATACCGAATCTGCCTGCACACGGAATACCGTATCGTTGCTCCCAGCCTTGAACAAAAGTGAAGCGGCATCGGGGGCAAGGGCCTTGGCAAGGTGGACGGTAAAGCCCGTCTTTTCCTTGGGCAAAAGGTTGGAATAGAAATCATTCTTGTGATACAGCATTTCTCCCTTTTCAGAAAAGATACCGATACCGAAACTACCTGATTGGAAAGGGATAAAGGGCATCGCGATGGCGGCATAGCGGTCTGTCCCTATCTTCTGCATATAAGCCATAGGCGCATCCAACTTTGTCTGGGAAATAAACTCGCCCTCCAACGTATAAATCCATATATGGCTGCCAAAGAGATACAAACGGTCGTTCGCCTCATCTGCTTGGATGGCAGAGACTAAACCCGCAAATTCGCCCGGTCCCTGTCCTTCCCGCACCAAGGTTTTCACGAAATTTCCCTGCCTGTCATAGAGGACAATACGCGGCTCCTGCACGGGCATAACATAAATATATCGGCTGGTAACGGCATAATCCAAGACACCATCTATCAAGGAAGCATCGTCATCGGTCTCTTTTAGAGGAACATATTCCACTCCAGCGATTTCATCCGCCAGTCCTAATGTTGCCTCTCGATCAATGACGGAACGCACATCCGCCACCGGATAAGCAATCTGTTTTACAGCAGGTTCACTACAAGCGACAAGTCCCGCCAACAAAGCTATCGCCCAACAAAAAGATTTCTTTTTCATGATATCGCAATAATTTGTTTGGACGCAAAGTTAATGCCTTCTCAGAATCAAGGCAAAAAGTTGAGGGGGAAATTTTTCGTTTTTTCTGTGCTATATACTCAGATCTGAAAATATCCCCCCTCTTTTGATTTTAATTGTTAATATAAATATGAATGGTTATTCATCTGTCCACTTAACCGAAAATACTTCTCCATCACCATCAGCGCGATGATACACCGGATGGTTATCCGGTTTGCCAGCACGAAGATTGCCCGCGCGCCGGGAAGTGCCTGCACCAACTAGCCTACCAGCCCTTGCTGGAGCGAAGCCATATCCTGCAATTGCTCAACCCCAAGAGGTGCACAAAAGACGAGAATTGTCCTAACTTCCGAGACTCTACCCCAGTGAAATATGCCCGAGGATTCATCGGGATGCAGAAGCAAATGTTCCCCGGACAATACGATACGTTCAAGTCGATATTGATACACAAATTCAGCCGCAATCCCTATTTTGAGCGGAGAAGAGGAGAAACAGCCCTCTCCCCTAACGAACAAGATATCGTACTCCGTGCGTTGCGGCGAGCCGGAGTAACAACCAAACTGGACTTTGATAGCTATGAAGACAACATCAACTGGTATGATTGACGTAATCCTATCAGGGAAATACTGTAGTACTTTACTGAAAGTACTGCGGTACTTTTGGGATAGTACTGCAGTACTTCGCCGAGAGGACTGAGCCTATATCCGGATATAAAAAAGGCTCCTGCAATAAAAAAATCACAAGAGCCTTTATATCTCAAACAAGAAGAAATTACTTCTTCATCGCCTCTTCAATAGCCACCGCCACAGCAACTGTCGCGCCAACCATCGGGTTGTTACCCATTCCGAGGAAGCCCATCATCTCGACGTGAGCGGGAACGGAAGAAGAACCAGCGAACTGAGCGTCGGAGTGCATACGGCCCATCGTATCTGTCATACCGTAAGATGCAGGACCTGCTGCCATGTTATCCGGGTGCAATGTACGTCCCGTACCACCACCAGATGCTACAGAGAAGTAAGGCTTGCCTGCCAATACACGTTCTTTCTTATAGGTACCGGCTACCGGGTGCTGGAAGCGAGTCGGGTTCGTAGAGTTACCCGTGATGGAAACATCAACATCTTCCTTCCACATGATTGCAACGCCTTCGCGAACATCGTCTGCGCCATAGCACTTTACCTTCGAGCGCAAGCCGTCAGAATAAGGGATTTCTTCTACTACGTTTACTTCGCCAGTCATGTAATCGAACTGAGTCTGAACATAAGTAAAGCCATTGATACGAGAAATAATCTTAGCGGCATCCTTACCCAAACCGTTCAAGATAACACGGAGCGGAGTCTTACGTACCTTGTTAGCCATTTCGGCAATCTTGATAGCACCTTCGGCTGCTGCGAAAGACTCGTGGCCTGCCAAGAAAGCAAAGCACTTTGTTTCTTCGCGGAGCAGACGAGCTGCCAAGTTACCATGTCCCAAACCTACCTTACGATCGTCGGCAACAGAACCTTTGATACAGAAAGCCTGCAAACCGATACCGATAGCTTCGGCAGCATCAGCAGCATTTGTGCAACCTTTCTTGATTGCGATAGCAGCACCTACTACGTATGCCCAGCAAGCATTCTCGAAGCAGATCGGCTGAGTTTCTTTACACATTGTATAGGGGTCAAGGCCTTTTGCAGCGCAGATTTCCTTTGCTTCTTCGATGCCATTGATACCGTATTCTTTCAAAACCGCATTGATATGATCGATTCTGCGGTCGTAACTTTCAAATAAAGCCATAGTTTTTTTACTTTTTAAAATTCTTGTTTACGAGGAATAATGAAATGAGAAAATTGAAAACAAGCACGCCGCCACAGCAAGCAATGTAGAAAGCCAGCCAAGGCTTCTCTTCTTGCATGGTGAAATAAGTAATCAACGTACCTACTCCCACGATGATAATCAGCCCGATGAGGATGCGTGTCAGTGTTTTCTTATTCATTACGAGGATCGATATATTTTACTGCGTCTTTGAAGCGTCCGTAAGTACCCTTAGCTTTAGCCAAAGCTTCGTTAGCATCTACGCCCTTCTTAACCATATCCATGAATTTGCCCAGATGAACGAATTCGTAACCGATAACTTCATCGTTAGCATCCAAAGCCATGCGCGTACAATAGCCTTCTGCCATTTCCAAGTAGCGAGTTCCCTTAGCCAACGTACCGAACATCGTACCCACCTGGCTACGTAAACCCTTACCAAGGTCTTCCAAAGAAGCACCGATAACTAAGCCACCTTCAGAAAATGCGGATTGTGTACGACCATAAACAATCTGGAGGAACAACTCTCTCATAGCCGTGTTGATAGCATCGCAAACCAAGTCGGTGTTCAAAGCTTCCAGCAATGTCTTGCCAGGCAGGATTTCAGAAGCCATAGCTGCTGAGTGAGTCATACCTGAGCAACCCAATGTCTCAACCAAAGCTTCCTGAATGATTCCTTCTTTGATATTCAGCGTCAGTTTACAAGCACCCTGCTTCGGAGCACACCAACCGATACCGTGAGTCAAACCTGAGATGTCAGTAATCTGAGTTGCTCTAACCCATTTTCCTTCTTCTGGAATCGGAGCGCAAGGGTGGTTAGCGCCCTTTCTAACAACACACATGTGTTGTACTTCTTGTGAATAAATCATAATCGCTAATTTATTATATTAATGATAATAAAAACTTCGTCTATTATTTATCTATTATATAAGGTAAGATACGCCGCCCGCGGCCTATCCGCCCGAAAACGCAACAAAGGTAAGATTATAAATTTATCCCTGCAATAGGAAATGCAAGGATAAATCGAATTTATTTCAGCATCTCGCCCAATTTTTCCCCGACTTCCTTTCCATGGAGACCTTTGGCTATAATCGTCCCGTCCTTATCCACTAAGACTGTATGCGGAATACTGTTCACGCCATAGAGCTTGGCTCCACTATTCTTCCATCCCTGCAGATCAGAGAGTTGCGGCCAAGTTATCTTCAAATCCTTAATACCTTTCTCCCAAGCCTCTTTCTTGCTATCCAAAGAAATACCAACGATTTCGAAGCCTTTTCCCTTGTATTGCTTATAAACATCCACCAAGTTTGGCATATCGCGGCGGCACGGAGGGCACCAGCTTGCCCAGAAATCAATCAGCACGATGTTCTTCCCATTGCCAACGAATTCCGACAATTTGTGCATTTTTCCCTGCGCATCGGCCATTTCAAAGTCAGTAAACTTCTGCCCTACGGCTACTTTCTTCAGAATCTCCAAGTGATTTATCATGTCAGGAATACCGGGAACCTGCTTAAAAGCCTCGCCAGCCTTAGCCACGATAGCATTCTGCTGGTCTTCATTCAGCTCGTAGCGGAAGTCGTAGAACAGCTTCGCCGTCGTCAGCTTGTCGATATTGGCTTGGATGTAAGCATCAGCTTTGGCAACAATCTCGCGGTAGATATCGTCGTATTTAGTCTCTGCCGCTCTCCGCGTAGCTTCATCCTCCGATTTCAGATCGCCTTCCAATTTTGAAAGTTCTGCATACATATTGCGGACTTCATTACGGAAAGCCTGGAGGGTATCATTCTCCGGCGTACCGGAAACATCAGTATTGGTTTCATCCAGCGTTACCTTCAGATTCCCGTTCTCCAGCGTGAAGGTCGCGGTATAGGGTGCCGTATGTCCCGACAAAGCCCGCTGAGGCTCTACCACATCTTCCGAGAAGCGGATGGTACTCAACTGCGGCGTCGCCTGCGTCCCCGTCAGCGTAAAAGCGCCGTTCTCGACCAGCGCGCTATCCAGCGGTGCAGCGTCTGTCGCCCCATACGTATATAAATAGACATATTTTCCATTCAGTTCGGCGTTGTTCACCACGCCCGTAATCGTATAGCCGGGTTTCTCACTACAAGCAGCCAACAAACCAAGGGCTGCCGACATAATCAAAATCTTTTTCATCTTTGTTCGTTATTATTGGGTTACACTTTAAATATAGCCTCGAAATAAATCTTCGCTTGCAAAAGTACGGAAATCTTCAGAAAAATATTCGTACATTTGGCAAAACTTTTACAGAACAATCAAATATCAACATTTTTATGGCTTCAAAACACTATTGTATCATTATGGCGGGCGGCATAGGCTCCCGTTTCTGGCCCCTCAGCCGCGAAGAGAAACCGAAGCAGTTCGTCGATGCCCTGGGCATCGGCAAGACGTTCATCCAGCTGACCTACGAACGTTTCGCCCGCTTCATCCCGAACGAGAATTTTCTGGTTATGACCGGTCTGTCCTACAAAGACCTTGTCTTAGAACAACTCCCCATGTTAAAGCCCGAGCAAGTCCTCACCGAGCCGTGCCGACGCAATACCGCCCCATGCATTGCCTACGCGATGTTCAAACTCCTCAGCCGCGACCCGGAGGCCGTCGCCGTCGTAACGCCCAGCGACCAATATATCGGCCACGAGGCCTCTTTCCAGCAAGTCATGCAGGAAAGTCTCGATTTCGTCTCCTCGAATCCTGTCCTGATGACCGTCGGCATCGCCCCGACCTACCCCGCGACGGGCTACGGCTACATCCAATGCGACCGGGAGCGCAGCGAACGCTTCACGCCGGTCTTAAATTTCAAAGAGAAACCCGACCTTCCGACGGCTGTCCGCTACCTTGCCGAGGGCAACTACTATTGGAACTCCGGGATGTTCATCTGGTCCGCCCGCGTCATCGCCGAAGCCTTCCGCCGCCACCTGCCCGAAGTGGGTTCGCTGTTTGAAAAGATACTCACCTACGATACGCCACTAGAACAGAACGACGTCAATGCCGCCTTCCAAGCCTCGCCCTCCATCTCCATCGACTACGGCATCATGGAGAAGGCAGACAACGTCTATGTCCGCCGCTCGGAGGACTTAGCGTGGAGCGATGTCGGCACCTGGGGCGCCCTCTACGGTCTGCTGGAGAAAGACGAACGGGAGAACTCCGTCTCCGGCGAGCACGTCAGCCTCTCCGACGCTAACCACAACTTAATCAAGGAGACAAACCCCAACAAGCGCGTCGTCGTCGATGGCCTCTCCAACTTCATCATCGCCGACACCGACGACATCCTGCTAATCTGCCCGCTGGGGGATGAAGACAGGATTAAGGAGGTGATTAAGAAGGGGGCGACGATGTAAAAATGGCTTGGCACGCGGATGATGCGGATTAAAATCTGCGTAAATCTGTGCAATCTGCGTCATCTGCGTGCAAAAATCGAATACGATACCCTTACGCACCATGTCAGAAAGGCTTTTTTCGCAAAAAATTTGACAATTCGGTGGTGAATTGTCAATTTTTTCGAGTATTCCTGATAATTCACCGTTGTATTATCAGATTTTTTGCAGTATTTTGACAATTCATCCCTGCATAGTCAAATTTTTTCAAGTTTTTGGGCTAATGCACCCCTGCACCGCCATTTTTTTTGAGTTTTTGGACCAATGCACCCTTGCACCGCCATTTTTTTCCGGTGTTTGGACTAATCCCCACCCCCGCCACCCCTTTTTACCAAGATTTTTCACTACCTTTGGCGACCAAATTAGAACAACAGAAGATGCGTAACTTAGTAGAACTACAAGAAATAGAAAGAACTTTCCGTTTCCGTTATCCCGAGCTCTACCGCCGCCTCTGCGCCGACGGGACGCTTTATGCTGGCGAGTTCACGGAGACTTGGTATGAAGATTTTTATCCGGAAATTCGTAAGAATCCCCCTTTATTGCTGTTTAACTGCGATTTCGAGACCTTCTACGCCGAAGATGTCGAGGCCGAGCTGCGGCAGATGGCCGATCCGGACGATTACCGCCATATTCCCAAGGAAATCCGACTGATTCCCTTCGGACAAAACGGTGCTGGCGACCTTTATTGCTTCCGGCTCGACGAAAAGGCGGACGAAATACCCGTCGTCTTCGCGCCGCACGACGAGGAAGATGCGACCTACGTGGCTCGCAACCTGGAGGATTTCATCTTTACGTCGCTGCTCGAGGCTGCCGTCAGCCCCTACATTCCGGAGGGTCGCGACGAACGGACGGAATACGAAGACCTGCGTGCCCAATTCCGCTCGCACCGGCCCTACTTGACGCCCCGGCGACAGAAAGTCCTGGAGGGATATTACCGCCGCAAACCTTTCAATTACGAAGCTCCGGCGACGGTCGGGCACGGGACGGAGATACGGCGCGGATTGCTGACGACTGATGAATTCGCGAAGACGATGAAGGCGGAAATCAATTATCCGAAACTCTACGAGACATTTACCTATATGGGATGAAGGGAATCCCCTAATTCTCAATTTTCAATTCTTAATTCTCTATTTATATGATATTGACAGACCATTGGTTCGACGCCCTTGCCGAGAACGACGAGGGCCAGATGATAACCGTCCACGGACGCGACGGCATTGAAAACTTCATCGAAAGCGGGAAATACCCCGAACGAGTAGAAATCTCCTGGAAATATGAGCCGGACAAAAGCGGAATGCCCTCCGAAGACGTGGCCCGCTCGATGGAACGCTTCGAACTGGCCCTCCGCCCCGCGATGGAGAAGAAAGACAAGCTCGCCATCCTGACCGGCGTCTATACCGGCGGCGGCGAAAAGACGTGGGTGTTCTATACCCGCACGGTGCGCGTCTTCGGCGAGCGAATCAACACCGCTTTGCAGGATATGGAACTCTTCCCCATCTCGATTTATACCGAGAAAGACCCGGAATGGGCGGAATACCACGAGATGCGGACGGCCAAAAATTCCGAAATATAGTTCGATTCCGGGCGGGCGGTGAAAATCTCCCGCCGGAATCCATTATCTTTGCAAAAATTTTTATGTAGTATGATTTTATCAATGACCGGGTTCGGCAAGGTTACTGCCGAACTGCCTTCGAAGAAAGTAACCGTCGAAATAAAGTCTCTGAACAGCAAACAGCTGGATCTATCCGTACGTATTCCCACTATTTATAAAGACAAAGAGCTTGCCCTGCGCAGCCAGCTGCTGCAGACGCTCGAACGCGGCAAGGTCGAGTTCGGCATCTATTTTGAAACCATCGGTGCCGCCGACACGCCCCGCATCAACCAGGATGCCGTCGTGGAATATTACGAGCAGCTCAAGGCCATCTCTGAAAAGCTGGGGATACCGGCGCCGGCGAACTGGGCGGAACTCCAACCCATCCTGCGCCTCCCGGACGTGGTGAAAGCTGAAGTCTCGGAGCCCGACGAGACCGAGTGGGAAGCTATCCAGCACCTCGTGGACGATGCCATCGGCCAACTCAACGAGTTCCGCACTCAGGAAGGCGCGATGCTCGAACGCCTCTTCCGCGAAAAGGTTGCCAACATCGCGACCCTGCTCGATGAGATTGCTTCTTACGAGAAGGAACGCATCGACAAGATAAAAACTCGCATCGAAGAGAATTTAGAAAAGCTCGCGAGCCAAGATTACGACAAGAACCGCTTCGAGCAAGAGATGATTTACTATATCGAGAAGCTCGATATCAACGAAGAAAAAAATCGCCTCGACAATCACCTGAAATATTTCCTCGAAACCCTCGACAACGGTCGCGGACAGGGCAAGAAGCTCGGCTTCATCACCCAGGAGATGGGCCGCGAGATTAACACCATGGGCTCCAAGAGCAACCATGCCGAGATGCAGAAGATCGTCGTCAAGATGAAAGACGAACTGGAACAAATCAAAGAACAAGTATTAAACGTATTATAATATATGGCTGGCAAACTCGTTATCTTCTCCGCCCCCTCCGGTTCGGGCAAATCGACCATCATCAACTACCTTTTGCAACAGGGGCTGAACCTCTGCTTCTCCATCTCCGCCACCAGCCGCGCCCCGAGGGGGACGGAACGCGACGGGGTGGAATATTATTTCCTCTCGCCCGACGAGTTCCGCCGCCGCATCGCCGCCGGCGACTTCCTGGAGTACGAGGAAGTCTATCAGGACAAGTTCTACGGCACGCTGAAGTCCGAGGTCGAGCGCATCCTCAGCCGGGGCGACAACGTGATATTCGACGTTGATGTCGTCGGCGGCTGCAACATCAAGGCGGCGTACGGCGACCGTGCCCTCTCGGTCTTCATCCAGCCGCCATCGGTCGAGGAACTCCGCCGCCGGCTCGTCTCGCGCGGGACGGATGCTCCGGACGTCATCGAAAGCCGCGTCGCGAAGGCCGAATACGAGCTTTCCTTCGCCAGCCGCTTCGACCGCGTCATTATCAACGACGACCTCGAGCGCGCCGAGGCTGAAGTCCTCCGCACCGTCCAAGAGTTCTTAGCGCAATAACCCCCGAAAAGCAGACAGACGATGAAATCAGACGATAAGGTATCCAAGAAAGTATTTATCATCAGCATCATCCTCGGCATCATTTCCATCGGCGTCGGGGTATATGCGCTTGTGAAAGAAGAGTATATTATCGCCGTGGCGATGCTGTTCGTCCTCACGCTTCAGGCTCATAACATTTTCTTATACAAACAACAGCATGGGTAAGCAACGCAAAATCGGCATCTATTCCGGCTCCTTCAATCCCATCCACATCGGGCATCTCGCGCTGGCCAACTGGCTCGCGGAATACACCGATCTGGAGGAAATCTGGTTCGTCGTCTCGCCCCAAAACCCCTTCAAGCAGCAGCAGACGCTCATGCCCGACGAGTTCCGCCTCCAACTGGTCCGCGAAGCCATCGGCGACTACCCGCGCTTCCGAGTCTGCGACGTCGAGCTCCGCCTCCCGCGCCCGTCCTACACCATCGACACGCTGGCGGCCCTCTCTGCCCACCACGGCGACTGCGAGTTCCACCTCATCATCGGCTCCGACAACTGGGCACACTTCGGCGGCTGGAAAAAGGCGGGCGAAATCCTGGCGAGCTACCACCTCGTCATCTACCCGCGCCCCGGATACCCGATGCCGGAAGTCGCGCCGACCTCGACCATCCGCCTCATCCAGGCGCCGGTCCTCGAAATCTCCTCGTCCTTCATCCGCACCGCGATTGCCGAGGGGAAAGACATCCGTTTCTTCCTCCCCGAAAGCATTTGGAAATACGGGGAGCAAATGGGAACGTGGATGCAGGAATTATCCCCTCGTTTACATGTTTAGCCCGGCGTTTTAACACCGGGATTGTTGCGCATCCCATGTTTAGCCCCAATTCATTGCCGGAATTATTGCGCATCCCATGTTTAACTCGGCAATTCATTGCCGGGATCGCGCGTCATCATGTTTAACCCGGCAATTCATTGCCGGGACACGGCGCCCAAACAAAATAAAGGCTCGACGGGTTTAAACCCGTCGAGCCTCTTTTATAGGGATTTACCATATCCCCGGCATTAAAATGCCGGGCTAAACATATCATTGGACAACCGGCCGGTCATCCGGCTCCTCCGGCGTCTCCGTTTCGCCTTCGCCTTCCGATGGTGTCTCCGGCGTTTCGCCCTCGCCCTCATCCGGATTTTCGGGCGTCTCAGTCGTCGTATCGTCTTCTTCCTCCTTGTCCGGGGTTTCCGGGGTCGGGGTGGAATCATCCGGATTCTTGTCCGAGCCTAATTGTTCGGCCTCGGTCTTGAATTCCTTGATTAAAACATTCATACTGCGGACGAAATCGGCGAGGACTTCCGCCGTCGTCTGTGCGGCCTGGACTTCCGGCAGACTGGGCTCGTCTTCCTGTGTTTTCTCATCCACATAAGCATTCATCATCACTTGGGCGTTAATTGCTGAGACCACAATGCGATACTGCTCGTCGAGGGCTTCGCGGGCCTCTCTTGTGGCATTCAGCACGATGGATTTTTTGCTCGCCGAGCGTTCGCGATCCAATTCGATATACGCATTGTTGGCAGCAATCATGTTGTTCAGATTCGTCGTCTGCCCAATCTTTTCCACATCGGCCGATAAGGGTTCTGTGCTGAGCGCCTTGCCTAAGTTTGTCATATCACCAGATTGTGCACGGCGGCTTGACTTGGCCAGATTGCCATAAGTTTCAATTTTATTGACGATTCGTTTAGCACTTTCGCGTATCTCCGGGTCGTGATTATATAAGTCAGCCTTGGCATGAGCGTAAAAACAACGATAATCATCATCTCGTTCCTTATCTTTCTCTTCAAGCGATTCCGTCAGATTATTCTTGACTTGCCGCTTGTATGCCGCATTCAGCGCATTGAGCGCAGCCTTGTACAGTTCGTAACGGGTTGGGATTCGCAATGCTTCGGGCGTTGCATTCGTGATGCGGACATCCACTTCTGTCATGTACTGCACGTAAAGAGAGTTGGGTAAACCAGCTACTCTGAATTCTTCGATGAGTTCCATATCTAATACTTTTTTATATGTGTTTTACAATGATTTTTAGATTAAAAAATTTTCATTCCGCCGGGAAAGTCCCTTGCGACGGCGTCGCAAGCTCCATTCCGCCCGGAAAGTTCTTTGCGACGGCGTCGCAAGCGTTCTGCCACGCGGAAAGTTCTTTGCGACGGCGTCGCAGGCATTCTGCCACGCGGAAAGTTCTTTGCGACGGCATCGCAGGCATTCTGCCACGCGGAAAGTTCTTTGCGACGGCATCGCAGGCATTCTGCCACGCGGAAAGTTCTTTGCGACGGCATCGCAAGCATTCTGCCACGCGGCGTGAAACCTTCTTCACCCTTTTCGACCCGCAAGTTACCCATTTTCCGTCAAAAACAAGCCTTGCGGGGGAAATTTTTTCGGATTTAACATTGTTCGCTGCCGTTTCGGTGCCGATGTCTGGGGTTAAAACCCCAGAGAGGGGGTGGAATCCCGTAATCCCGGCAATGAATTGCCGGGCTATGCATAACACGGCGTTGAAACGTCGGGGTGGAAATCTCCATCCCTGGAATCTCCATCCCAGAACGGTGATTTATCGCCGTTTATGTTTAGCCCGGCACTTCAGTGCCGGGTCTGTGAGGCTACCGTCGGCGAGGGGTTTTAACCCCATGCATAGCCCGGTCGTTTCAACGCCGGGTCGGATGCGAATCAAAAATAGAGGCTGAGGGCCACTGCCGGCTGCCGTTCGCCCTTCCCCACCGAGGGCAACAGGCTGGTCGTCTGTCTCGTCGCCCCTATCGCGAGTGCCTTCCGCCGGTTTTTGTAGGCGCGGACAAGGAGCGGGACGCTGGAGACCGTGAGAGCGCCGCCGATGATGGGCATGGCCAAGAGAAGACCCGGACTGCCGTCTGAATCACCCATTTGGATGACGTATGCGCAACCGAGGGAGCCTACGATGGTCATCGCGCTGCCCACGCCGAAGGCTGTCCAGCCCCAGGCACGCAATCGTTTGTATTGCTGCCATTCGGGAGATTGTTTGTAGGCAAATGCCGTTTCGTTTACTTGCAGATTTTTCACCGGTTCGGGGGTAATGCCGTGTGTCTCGAGGGAGAGGAGGAGGGCGCAGAGGATAAAGGCTATATGTTTCATATCACTAAAAAAATTAAGAGGTTGAACAAAACGACGGCAAGTTACCCATTTTCCATCAAAAACAAGCCTTGCGGGGGAATTTTTTTCGGATTTAACATATTTCGCGCCACTTTGCTGTCGGTGTCTGGGGTTAAAACCCCGGAGAGGGGGGGAAAATCCCGAAACCCGGCAATGAATTGCCGGGCTAAACATAACCCAGCGTTGAAACGCCGGGGTGGGGAGTCGGGATGTCTTCGCATAAAAAAAGCGGGACTCAGCATCCCTGCTTTGCCCCGCCCATGTATGGAAAAATTTACAAGTATTCTTATTCTTCTATGCTCCAGTTTTCTGCAGCCAAACGCTTGTAGCTCTTGAGACGCCACTTCGCGTTGTCCTCGGCAGCCTTGAAGAGCTCGGCAGCCTCGCCCGGATACTGCTTCATCACGGAAGCGAAGCGGACTTCACCCTTCAGGTAGTCTTGGAATTTCGACCAATCCGGTTCCTTGCTATCCAGCGTGAACGGATTCTTGCCTTCAGCCTCCAGAGCCGGGTTGTAGCGCCACAGATGCCAGTAACCGCATTCAACGGCAGCCTTTTCTTCAGCCTGAGACTTGCCCATGCCTTTCTTCAGACCGTGGTTGATACACGGAGCGTAGGCGATGATCAGAGACGGACCGTCGTAAGCCTCGGCTTCGCGCAAAGCCTTCAGCGTCTGAGCCTGGTCAGCACCCATAGCAATCTGGGCTACATAAACATAACCGTAAGTCGTAGCCATCAGACCGAGGTCCTTCTTGCGGACACGCTTGCCGGAAGCGGCAAACTTGGCGATGGCGCCGAGCGGCGTAGCCTTGGAAGACTGGCCACCCGTGTTGGAGTAAACTTCGGTATCGAGGACGAGGATATTGACGTTCTTGCCGGAAGCGATAACGTGGTCGAGACCGCCGTAACCGATGTCGTAAGAAGCACCGTCGCCGCCGATAATCCACTGCGAACGTTTAACGAGGAAGGACTTCAGACTGTCGATGGTAGCGCAAGCCGGGCATTTGTCCTTGGCAGCTTCAACCATCGGGATGATCTTGTCGGCCAGTTCTTTCGTCTTCTCGGCGTCGTTCTGGTTGTCGATCCAAGCCTGGAATGCTTCCTTGTAGTCGGCCGGAGTAGCGTCGTTGGCGATAGCGTCTTCCATAGCCTTCTGGATGCGGGCACGCATCTTTTCGTTGGCCAATTCCATACCGAGACCGAACTCGCAGAAGTCCTCGAACAGAGAGTTAGCCCAAGCCGGACCATGACCCTTTTCGTTCGTCGTATAAGGAGTAGAAGGCACTGAACCCGAGTAGATAGAAGAGCAACCCGTAGCGTTGGAAACCATCTGACGGTCGCCGAAGAGCTGAGAAATCAACTTCACATACGGAGTCTCGCCGCAGCCGGAGCAAGCGCCGGAGAACTCGAAGAGCGGAGTGGCGAACTGAGAGTTCTTCACGTTCGACTTCACATCTACCAAGCTCTGTTTGCTCTTCACGTTGTTCACGCAGTAATCCCAGTTAGCAGCTTCAGCCAGCTGACCTTCGAGCGGAACCATAGACAACGCCTTGTTGCCCTTGAAGCCCGGACAAACGTCGGCGCAGTTGCCGCAGCCCAAGCAGTCCATAACGTCCACCTGCATACGGAAGGCCATGCCCTTCATAGCGGCCGGAGCCTTCACGGCAATCGTAGCGAATTCCGGAGCGTTCTTCTTTTCTTCGTCGTCGAGGACGAACGGACGGATAGAAGCGTGAGGACAAACGTAAGCACACTGGTTACACTGGATACAGTTTTCAGCATTCCAAACCGGGACGAAGGCAGCGACACCACGCTTTTCATATTTAGCTGTGCCCTGATACCACGTACCGTCTTCGATGCCCTTGAAAGCAGAAACCTTCAGCAAGTCGCCATCCTGTGCGTTGATCGGACGGACAACCTCGTTGATGAAGGCCGGGTCGTTGTTGGCAGCCTTCTCGTCCTCAGGCAGGTTAGCCCAAGCCGGATCGACTATCAATTGATGGTATTCGCCACCACGGTCAACGGCTGCGTAGTTCTTGTTCACCACATCTTCGCCCTTCTTGCCGTAAGACTTCACGATGAATTTCTTCATCTGTTCGATAGCCAAATCGACAGGGATAACGCCGGTGATGCGGAAGAAGGCAGACTGGAGAATCGTGTTCGTGCGGTTGCCCAAACCGATTTCCTGTGCAATCTTCGTAGCGTTGATATAGTAAACCGTGATATTCTTCTGGGCGAAATAACGCTTAACGTTGTTCGGCAGGTTCTTAGCCAATTCTTCGCCTTCCCAGATTGTGTTCAAGAGGAATGTACCATTCTGGCGGAGACCACGAGTAACATCGTACATGTGGAGATAAGCCTGAACGTGGCAAGCCACGAAATTCGGCGTATTTACCAGATAAGTAGAGCGGATAGGATGATCGCCGAAGCGGAGGTGAGAGCAAGTGAAGCCACCGGACTTCTTCGAGTCGTATGCGAAGTAAGCCTGGCAATATTTGTTGGTATTATCACCGATAATCTTCACAGAGTTCTTGTTGGCACCTACTGTACCGTCGGCACCGAGGCCGTAGAACTTCGCTTCGAACATACCGTCGGCATCCAGGGCGATTTCTTCTTTCTTCGGGAGAGAAGTGAAGGTAACATCGTCTTCGATACCGATAGTGAACTGGTTCTTCGGCATAGCCATCGCCAAGTTTTCGTAAACAGCCAAGATCTGAGCCGGAGTTGTATCCTTGGAACCCAAACCGTAGCGGCCACCGACTACCAGCGGAGCATCTTCTACGCCGTAGAAGCAATCCTTCACGTCGAGATACAACGGTTCGCCGTTAGCACCCGGTTCTTTCGTACGGTCGAGGACAGCAATACGCTTAGCAGTCTTAGGTACAGCAGCCAGGAAGTGCTTAGCAGAGAACGGACGATACAGGTGGACAGAAACCAAGCCGACTTTTTCGCCCTTAGCCATCAAGTAGTCAATGGTTTCGCGGATAGCCTCCGTTACAGAACCCATGGCGATGATGACGCGGTCTGCGTCTTCGGCACCGTAGTAATCGAACAAGCCGTGTTTGCGCCCTGTAATCTTGGAGATTTCGTTCATGTATTCTTCCACGATTGCCGGAACCTTCTCGTAGAATGAGTTGGAAGATTCACGGTGCTGGAAGAAGTGGTCAGGATTCTCGGCCATACCGCGAGCTACCGGAGTCATCGGGTTGAGGGCACGGGCACGGAACTCTGCCAAAGCCTGCTGGTCGATAAGCGGAGCAAGATCATCGTTCTCCAGCATTTCAATCTTCTGGATTTCATGAGATGTACGGAAACCATCGAAGAAGTTGATGAACGGAACGCGAGACTTGATAGTAGCCAAGTGAGCTACGCCAGCCAAATCCATAACTTCCTGTACCGAACCTTCGCACAACATCGCGAAACCTGTCTGGCGGCAAGACATTACATCCTGATGATCGCCGAAGATACACAAGGCGTGAGAAGCCAGCGTACGAGCAGATACATGGAATACACAAGGTAATAATTCACCGGCAATCTTATACATGTTCGGAATCATCAGGAGCAAACCTTGAGAAGCCGTATAAGTAGTTGTCAGCGCACCAGCCTGCAATGAACCGTGAACGGCACCGGCAGCACCACCCTCGGATTGCATTTCCTGGACCATAACTGTCTCGCCGAAGATGTTCTTACGTCCGGCGGCAGCCCATTCGTCCACGTGTTCTGCCATCGTGGACGACGGAGTGATAGGGTAAATCGCAGCTACTTCGCTAAACATATAAGAGATATGCGCAGCAGCTTCGTTACCATCACAAGTGATAAATTTCTTTTGCTTTGTCATAGACTTAATAAAACTATTAGTATTAAAAATGTTCTTTCTCAATATAAAAACCCGAATAGCCACAAGGGAATGATGTTCTGTCCTTCACCAGCCGAGGCTTTCTCTACCGCATAATAAAGTTCGGGATTGGCTCGTGCGGGGACCGTCTCTTCCACCCGGAAATCATACCGTCCATCTACAAGGAAGTGTGCGTTCTTTTGCCCCTGATTCAGGGAGCTATCTTTCTGCAACTGGTTGTAGAAAAACGTCTCACGCACGGTATCTTCGTTCACTTGCATGGGCCGTATCGGGTACATCAAGTTCGAATTGTACATATATACCTTCGCCGGCTTCTTAGGAAACGCCTCTCCCGCCGGATAAAGCATATTGACTAAACGCGCATCGGCCAGATACTTGATGTAATTCATCACCGTCGCCCGCGATGTCTCTATCGCCTTGCTCAACTGGCTGACATTGGGCGTGCCCGGCGCGTTTACGGCCAACAAATATAGTAATTTGCGGAGTTTCGGCAAATAACTCTGTTCGATTTGTTTGATATATAAGACATCCACCTCCAGCATCATATTCATAGTCTTCAAGAGATTCTCCGAGAAGTTTCGCTTCTCCAGGAAGAAAGGATAGAAGCCGTGGTGGAGATAATCGGCAAAATAATCTGAGGGATCGACCTTTGCGCATATCTCCCGCGTTATCTCATCGTGGTGTTCCATCACCTCTTGCAACGAATAAGGCTGAAAATGATTTCCGGAAAGCAAGTTCAGGTATTCGCGGAACGAAAACCCTCGCAGATGATAAGATACGACCTTACCCGCCAAATCTGGGTTTTCCTCCTTCAAACGCATAACGGAAGAACCCGAAAAGACTATCTTTAGGTCCGGGAAAGAGTCGTAACAATACCGCAGTTCCTTCGACCAGTTGGAGTATTTGAATACCTGATCTATCAGCAACACTTTCCCCCCTTGCTTCCGAAAATTAGAAGCAAACTCAAGAAGACTGCATTCCGTAAAATAAAAGTGATTCAGATTGACATACAAGCATTCCCGATTATCCGCCCCAAAGAACTCGCGAGCATAATCGAGAAGAAACGTCGTCTTCCCCACGCCCCGCGACCCCTTGATACCAATCAGGCGGTCATTCCAGTCGATTTCATCCATCAACCCCCTGCGGACAGGCGCCTGCAGATGCTCCACCAGATACTTATGTGTACGATAAAATGCTTCCACAATCCAAACGAACATGAGTAGTTGTCAGCCGCAAAGATACGAACTTCTTCTGAATTGCAATGTATGGATTGCAATTTTAATATATGGGGGGGAAACGAAAGAACCCCTTGCGCTGGCTGGGGGAGACAGGACAAGGGGGCACGGAGGGATATATTATATGAAGGTATAGGAGGACTTATATTCTATTCAGATACTACCCTAATAACTGCTTAGGGTGTCCACTAAATTACCATGTCTGCATTTCTTTTTCCAATTGCTCATCCGAAATACACAAACCTTCGGCATCTTCTTCCGCCGCATTATCCATCAATTGACACAACAAATCCGCAGGCATCATGGCGATGCAACCAACGGAGCCAGTGAGGAGGAGTTTCATATATTATTAACTATTGACTAACCTGTTAATTATCCTGTTATTTTTCTATAAATAGCTATCACTTTCCGAACATCAAATTGTCGTTCTGCCTTTTCCCTACCATGCTTCCCCATAGCAAGACGCTCTTCTTCTGTCAAGGACAAAAAACGCTTAATGGCAATAACTAAAGCATCTACATCTTTCGAAGGAACAAGGTATCCATTATATCCTTCTTCTACTGTTTCCCGACAACCGGGAATATCTGTTGTAATGATAGGTTTTCGCAAAGCCATAGCTTCCATCAATACCCGCGAAAGGCCCTCATTATAAAAGGTTGGATGGATTATACAATCTGCTTTGTGGATTATAGAACGAACATCCGAAACATAACCCAGATAGTTTATAACTCCTGAATCATGGTCTTGGCGAACAATCGTTTCTGGTACATGATTAGGATATTCATTATCAATCTTACCCAATAACCAAAACTCCACATCCGGGAACTCCCCTCGGATAATTCGAGCCGCCTCTACATATTCTTGATAGCCCTTATCATAAAGGATACGGGCTATCATTAGAAATACAGTTTTCACAAGCTACTTAATATCTAATAAATAATACAACTTTTCCGGCAATACCAGTTTTTTGGCATTTTCAGAGGAATAGCCTTCATTTTCAAGATTTACTATTCTTGCTTTAAGCGTATCTATAATCTTATTTTTAACAGAAATCGGATATTCCAAGAGTTCCTTTTCAAAACGAGTAATGCCCAATTCACAGAAATCAGCAGGAAGAGCTATATCAGGATGCGCAAATCCATGTTCATGCACAGCAGGATACAAATCTTTATCATAGAAAATATGAAAATAATACGCTATCATATCCTTGTCAAGTTGAATCCAACTTGGAATCCTTATAACATGATACCCAGCCTTCATATATGCTTCATTCCGCATGTCATCTAAGACTATTTGTGAGGCATTAGAATAATGTCCTCTACTCCTTTTAGAATCACCGTCAATCTCTACAACATATCCTAACTCTCTACAGAAAAAGTCAGGTCTAATTTTTTTCCCTAAGCATGTATGAAGAAACTTATCTCTTTCATCTACTATATATTCATTATTAGCCCACTTATTTTTGGGAAACAACTTTTTCAAAATTGAAGTCATGTGATAGTCGCATTCTTCAGGATGTTTCTTAGTAGGTCTCTCTCGAAGCCCTGTCATAAAATTTTCTATATCACTTTTCATACAAAATAAATATTATAAATACTATACAAAGGTAAGAAGATTTATACCTTCTCCTCCTTCTAACAAAATAATTTGATTTGGTTTCGCTATTCGCTTTTCTATAACGACATCTCGATTATACCGATTCAAAACTAAAATATACTGTGGAAACCTCATAGCAAAACGATATAACCAACGGGCTACCGCATTTCCTATGCCCTTATTATTAAAAACATATCCTAAACCAGCTATCATAGCCGTCGATGGAATGCCGCATAAACGAGCTGCTAACGAACCATAAATATTAGGTTTTATGGTATAATGGAATATATAATCAGGTCGCTCCTTGCAATAAATACGATAAAGCATTCTCATGTATAGTAACTCCTTCAACGGATTCATACCCGAACGGTTTAACTCCACCGGAATATATCGGATATTAGGATATGGTGGTTTATATTCACAGTTCAAAGGAGCCACTAATACAACATCATACCCATCTGCCGCATAATTGTTTATTACATCACCTCGAAAGTTTATTAAATCACGAAGGCTGTTGTCACAAAATAGAATCTTTCTAACTCCCCGCATCATATCAGCTATAAATTTTTATTTTCTACTTAGTATCCAACTCTTCAATTTTCTCATATTAAAAGCAACTATTATTTTCTCCACATTTTCTACACCTATCAATTTCATCAGTTGGCGTTTTATAGAGACCAAAAATCTTATATATAAAGGCATCCAAGACATCGAATAATGATGTACTGTATAAGTACAATTTTCTATGTGTATTAACCCTGTATCATGCCTCTTTGGTGAAAAATATGTATAAGGATAAACATATAAAAAATTATCAATTTGATAAGTAAAATTCGGGGTAGCAATAGACGTAATTTTATAATCAAGATTTAATTGTTTATACATTATTTCCGGAAGCGGTATAGTATCTAAACTCCCATTTTGCAACAAAAAATGCCTACCGATATAATAATCTAAACAGCGCTTAATCCAAGGGTTATTGGGTTCACTCCCAATAACAGCTGCTTCAAAATAGCCTAAACTATCCAAACCAACAAAATATGGCAAATGTAGTAAATCGTCAAAATCCCGAACAACTTCAACATCCGAATCTAAATAAATTCCTCCATAATAATATAGAGCATAAAATCTTATATAATCAGCTGCAAAAGCATATCGTTTCTGAGCATATGCCTCATCAACCCATTGAGAAGCACAAATTTTAGTACGTTCTATATCCCATAACATAATTTTGTAATTCGGAAGTTTCTCCTTCCAACTATCGATGCATCCTTGTATTTTAGAAGGATAAGCATCTTCACTCAACCAACAATAATGAATAATTTTCGGTATCATAAACTTCTAGTTTTTATATTAGTCTTTATAAAATAAACTTAGCACTTTTCAAAATCAAAAAAAATATGCTTAACAAAAAAATTTATCATACCACAAAACAACATGACTTATATTTCCTCCAAATTAAATTCAAAGTTTCTTTCCAATAATCAACATTTGAATCCTTTCGAAATATAAGAATGATTATACGCAGTACAGCTCCTAATGCAAAGAAGAAATCTGCAATCATTATATAAATTGAAGAATAATATTTTCTATAAAAAGTCTCTCTTCCTACAAAATTCATCAATGCCTTTTGTCCTAGATGAGAGCTACTTTTCCCCTCATAATGAAAAATTTTCGCTTCTGGTGTACAACATATATCAAAATGTTTCTTTCGAATACGATAACAAAGTTCGGTATCTTCATAATACATAAAAAAAGAAGAGTCAAAAAAACCATATTTCTCAACTAAATTTCTCCTAATCATCAAATCTGCACCAGTTATATAAGCGACAGAAATTAAAGATGAATTGAAATTATGCATACGAGATTTTCCATAAAAAAAATACTCTAACAAATAATCTAAACAAGCATCTATTTCCCATATAATAGAAGGGAATAGTCTACGAAATGATAAACATGGAATCATTCCCCTATTATATAAATTTCCTCCACATATTCCAACATTTGGATAACTATCTAATAAATCCGAAAGAATTTTCACAGCATTATTAATTAATTCTGTATCAGGATTTAAGCAAAAAATATTACGCCCTTTCGAAACCTTAAATCCTTCATTATTAGCTCTTCCAAAACCCACGTTTTCAAATAAAGGCAAACAAAATACTTTATCTCCAAATTCAGTATGTAAACATTCTTGAAAATTTTCTTCAGAGTGATTATCAACTACAATTATTTCATATTCAATATCACGAGTATACTTTATAATTGAATGAATACAATTAATAATCAAAGGAAGAGTCCTATAATTCACAATAATGATAGATACATCCATATTCGTACAAAAACAAATCAACTATCGTAATACAAATAAAGCAATCAGATTATTCAACAAAAAGTTATGATATATGTAAACCAAATCTCTAAGAAAATAAAGCAAATCGATTCAATGCATTCTCTACTAAACTCCAATAATCAATATCTGTCAAAGCCCTTTTTATTGAGAATATTATTTCATCAACATCCGTAACATCTATACAATAGCCATTATATCCATCAATTATCAACTCTGTAGGTCCACCCACATTGGGAACAATCGAAGGAATACCGTATGCCATCGCTTCCAATATTGTCATTCCAAATGTTTCAATCCATAAAGAAGGTATAGAAAGATTCAACATCAAATCTGCCTTCCGAAGTAATGGATGTATATCACTCTGTGAAGGATATATCGT
This sequence comes from uncultured Parabacteroides sp., assembly GCA_944325345.1. Classification (GTDB taxonomy): domain Bacteria; phylum Bacteroidota; class Bacteroidia; order Bacteroidales; family Tannerellaceae; genus Parabacteroides. The sequence goes on along the minus strand of CALUZV010000027.1, from coordinate 19,172 downwards.
CAGATTATTAGGTAAAGTTTCGACAAAAAAGTTTTCAATTTTCTCCTTGTTTGCACTCAAGATTAAGACAAATCGATAATCAGGCATTTTACGAGCAACATCGACATAAGTAAATAAGCCTTTTACTTTTGACAATGAAGCAATCATTATAATTGTATTTCGATGTCGCTCTTCGATGGGAACCACATTAACTTTATCCAAAAAGGACTTAGGCAATGTATTATACTTAACTATAGAAGGACACCCTTTCCTAACAGGATATTGTTTCTCCAAATACTTAGAAACAAATATACGAGTAGCTTTCGTATGATTAAAAACCCATTCTGCTACTTTAGTATGGCAGTTCTTAACTACAAACTTTTCATGAATATGATATATAATCTTTTTTCGCCTAATAGTTCCAATTATTGCTGCATAATACGGAACAATCGTATTAATATAAAATGTATCAACCTTGAAAGAATATTTAAAAGCTAAGTAGAATGCATGAATTCGCCATAATATCGGAGTAATAAGAAAAATCCGATTTCCTTTATACAAAGGATAGTATATAGGAATTATTTTCACGTTAGATAATTGAGATAAGAATCCTTTCTCTACATTATTTACAACCACAAATACCTGTTGATTAAAATATTCCATTTCAAGAATATTCGCCAAGACTCGTGTACTTCCTGTATAATCATTTCGAGGGTGAAAAAAAAGTAGCTTGTCCATTATATATACTTTTTCTATTATAATATATGCTATATATCGATGCAAAAAATATCCAATGAATTGGTTTCATATAATTTTCATCTATAATGGTCAATACAGGCCAACATATCAACAAATACAGTCCTATTATTTTAAGTATCATATCAGATGACCTTAATGTTTCATATATCAACAGAATGCAGGAAACAGCAAAAAAAGTTGTAATCACAAGACCATACTCAATCAACATTTGCAAAAACAAATTATGAGCATAACGAATAAATATATTTGCCCTTGTATATTCATAAATCATACTTCCTGCACCAGAGCCAAAAAACAACCAGTTTTCTGCAATATCAAAACCACCTTTCCATAAAATCCATCTGGGATCACCTGACGCACCAGAACGAGCCTCAACTTTTCGATCAATTAAAAACAACAGGTAATCCGAATATTCATTCCACAAATAGTATATCAAAGCCAACAAGAATATCAGCATAAGATATTTCATTTTACGATTTCGCTTCAAAACATAAAATAAAGGAATCATAAATAATAGCAAACAAACTAACGAGCCCCTTGATGTATTAACAAACAAAACAAAAGAAATACATAGAATCAGTGCTATCGCAAATAGTTGTGAAGCAAAACTACGTCTCTGATAAATATACAAAAGAATAAACAACAAAATCAAACACAAGACTATTGATAATGAGTTGTAATTACCATAAGTAACCGCTGAATACACACGAAAAGTATATATTCCCGCCACACTTTTCATCATCTCTTCCGCCTGAAAACTACCTGAAGAAAAATGATTTCCTGTTGTAATTTCCCAAAAAGAACAAGACAAGTTCAACAAAGCAAAAATAATCCAGGCTAATATTATAGAATCTAAAGGTTTCCTTGCATATCTAGAACAATACAATATCAAGACAAGATCAAATATATAGCAATATGCAGATAGAGCATCTATAAAATACTGCTTCATATCAACAATCCATAGCACTGACAGTAAAGAGTAGAAAATAAATAGCGCAATAAAAATAAATAAATTTCGATATTGCCGTAAAAGCACATTTACATTTTTAATTAAAACAGGTATAAAGTATAGTGAGAAAACAAATCCTATTAACCGAATAGGTGTAAACACTCCAAAAGTTTCTCCAGCAAAAATGACAGAAGCAATCGTTATAATAATCAAATAGTCATATATATTCCGCTTACCAGAATTTATTCCAACACACGTTCCGTACATAAAAAATTATTTAGACTAGATATTGATTGCAGAGTCAAACTATTGAGTTTCCAAATTATACAATTATAATTCAACGAATCTGCAGATAAATTTCCCATCAATCTATCTTCCATATCCAATTGAGAAAGCAATGATTTCACCCTTCCAACTTTCTTCCCCATCCCTACTGCATAGAATTGTTTCTCAAACAAAATCGAAAATGCCGTACCATGAAAAGAAGAAGTTACTACAAATTCTGCATTCTTTATATATGAAATAAATTCAAATGCATTTGCAGTCTGAATGTAATGCTTTCCTATCTTTCGGAAATTAACGCTTCCAGTTATTTCTATGACATCATACCCCCATTTATCCTGTAATCGCTTCAGAAATTCATCAGCCTCTTTTGATGGCAACAAATTATAATACAATATATATTTAGACCTATTTATAGGAACACAATATTTCTCCCATTCTTCTTTTGACAATAAAAATACAGGATCGAGAACGACTGAAATATTCTTGTCGGTCAATCCTTGAATTGCTTGACATAATTCTGTTTCCCGAACAGAGATAGAATTAAAATTCTTCAGCCACTTCTGTATTTGCAATTTGTCATCTTGTGTAAGGTCAATTATTCCCATACTCGGAGCATAAGCTACTTTCTTAATCTTAGGATTAACGTATTCTCCCCAATATACAGGATCAAACCCTTCATATCCGGGTATAGTCGATTTCCACCATATCTGATCGCTTCCATAGACAACGCAATCATAATCGAGAGAAGATAAATCCTCTGGCTTTTCATACTTTGGAGATAATGACAAATTAAAATACTTCTGAACTAAATATTCCATTTTATCTTTGCGCTTTTTCCTTCGAGAATATCCTAACGCAAAAGATATCAAAGCCTTCAAAATTTTCACAAAACTCTGATGCTTCCAATCCAGATTAAGCAATTTATATACATTCGCGTGTCCGGCTGGCCAATAATCGACTATCTCCACATGATGACCTAATCCCTCTAAATAGTGTTTTAAAGCAAAGGCCTGTAGAAAAGCTCCATAATTAATAGCTCTATGGAATGTCAATATCCCAATCTTCATCCTCTAATCCTCTACTTAATAACCTTCTTTATCATCGCCTTCGCCTCGCTACTCAGCATACTCTTTACCGCATTCTTCAGCGACGCCTTCGCCTTCACCACCGCATCCACTTCTATATTGCTCATCCTCGTCAGCGCCTCGCTCTCATCCTCATGCCGTGTAAACACTTCCAATATCATCGACTTATCTGATAATTCCGGACTGGCAAACTCTTTCAATGCCTCTAAGAATTCTTCTTTGTTATTGGCTGATAGATAATGGAAACCTAAATCTTCTGCATAGTGCTTTACTAATTCGTGGGACTTATTGCCAAAGTGCCCGCCTGCAGCCATATACCTATTAGCATCTTCACCAAAAGCACTACATGGATGAGTACTTAAACGGAATTCTGCGCCTACTCCATTATTAATAAGCATAAGTCGCAGATTCTTCCCGATATGATGATTTCCAAGGGAGTTCAAATCATAGAAGAAGGTCAAGTCGCCTACTACGCCAAAGCACAAACGATTGGGATTTACCAAGGACGCTCCAATCAAGGAACTTACACAGCCGTCTATTCCACAACATCCTACATTGCAGGCCGATTCCACTCCTTCCGGCAAATGGAACATGTTCCAAGAACGGCGGGTATTGGAAACGCCCATGTGGAACAACGCGCCTTTCGGTAAACGGGAAGAGAGTTGCATGGCTGTCCATATATTGCTGAATGGCAATTCCGGTATTCCGGAATAAATACTGTCAAACAGTTCTTTGCAATGGTCTATAAACTCATGATGCTTCCCTCCTTCTTTGCTGTAATGAAGGAAAAAGGATTCTTCCGACATCTGAAAAACTGTCGTCAATTTCTTAAACGGGTCGCGCAGTTCGCCGTCTTCGCTTACTCGCCATATTTCTTTTGTCGGTATCGTCCCAGCAAATGTCGCCGCTGATACTTCCCCGATATGAATCATCAAATCCAAGGTTGGAAATGGAGAAACCGCATTTGTTTGCAACTGAACCAAAGTCGGAAGCAATTTATACTTTCCATAGTATCCACTGGTATGGTCGCAAATAACTAACGCATCGTGAGTTGCGCAAAATCGGTCGATTGCCTGCATCTGCTTCTCGGAAAAACGATTATGCGAACCGACATAAACAGCAATCTTTCCCTTAGGCATATCCGGCAGCTTCTCCCAGGCTTGAAACCTCCGCATAGCACGAACCGGAGACAATTCACGAACTGAAAAATCTCTGCTATAGGTCGTGATTAAATTAATATGCACCGGTCCACCACCATTCCTACGCAATTCAAGAATAGCTTTATTGGCTTCCATCGTTACATAACTTTCATCTCTGTCTTCTTTGATTATAGGAAGTTCTACAGAATATTTTGCTATATCATAAGGACGATTCCGACGATCTATAATTTGAGGCACTAATTGACCAATCCTATCTGCTCCTTGATGTGAAGTAATCGCAAGTACCGGCAACTTCCGATAAAAAGCTTCTGTCATACCTGGATAATAGTCGCGTGAAGCTGTTGCTCCAGTGCAAGAAAGCACAACCGGTTCCCCACTCTCAGCAGCCATTCCACAAGCCATATATGCAGCAGATCGCTCATCAACAGAAGAATACACTTCAAAATAGGGATCATTTTGGACACTACCGACCAACGTATAATTCGTTGTTCCCGGAGATGCAATTATTTTCTTTATTCCATTTGCCTTTAACAAAGACAATACAATTTGAACATTCCGCTCTGTAGTATAAAATTTTTCTTTGCTCATATTATCTAATCGAATTTTTAATTCGTCTCAACAAATTCAACAAAAAACTTATTGATACTCTAATCCATTTTAAATTATAGCGATACAATATATAATTTACTCTTCCTCGAATAGTTGGAATCTCGCTTAGAGGCGTATATTCTCCAGCAACCCTATCATTCACTGCTTCTATACACCAATCTATATTCAAGAATCGAGGATTTTTCAAAAATTGAGAAAGACAAGACGAAAGTCCTTCTTCCGGAGATTTAAAATTATGAACATCCACAAAATGAGAAATCTTTGTATTATCAAAAGTACGATTAAAATACCGACAATATATCAATTGATAAATCCGACCTTTAAATATAAGATTTGTGGATTTCTCTGTCATAATTACAGGGATCCGTCGTCCATCACCAAAATAATCAGTTAATACTTTCAGATAAACATTCAGTACATCCGTCCACAACATTGACTGAGGATAAGTAATATGAAAAGCTTCACCTAATGCTTGTTCTTTTCCAATAAGAGACGCTATCCCAAGGGAAACATCTTCACCCCAAGTCATTGTCGTCAATTTGTCGCTTACGTCCTGAGAAAAAACAATCGTCCGGCCATGCAAAGCGCGATATAACCAATTTTCTTTTTCAAGAACACCCAATTGAAGTCTATCCGTATTGTAAGTAATCGAAGGGCGAACTATCGTATAATTCGTTTTGCCTGATTTTCTCAACAGATCTTCTTCTCTTGCTTTAGCCAAAGCATATTCATTTGTCTTCAAAAACTCTTTATCCGTTGAAACATCCAACAATCTTGGTGTTTCTTCCGTAATTAAATTTGAAGACTCTGCATATACTCGTGCAGAACTTATATAAACATATTGCTTCGTACTATCAAGAAGTTTGGAAAGATATTCTTTAAACTCATCTTCCGGATAAACCATAAAATCAACAATGGCATCCCAATAATGGATAGACAGAATCTCATTCAGAAAATCTTTATTTCTTGCATTCCCTTGCAAATACTTAATATTTCCTGATGATTGGTGGACACTCCGGCTTGTAACATACACCATATTCTCCTTAGAAAGTGCTTTTACCAATGGCTTTCCCATTGCACCGGTGCCACCTAAAACTAATATATACATCCTAAATATATTATTGGATTATCTCTCTGCAAAATCTTTATCTTTTAATCAATCTACGACAGACCACAGAGGCATAATGCGGATATTTATGAACCTTAAAAACTCTACTTAGTTTCATCAATTTACGAACTTGCAATGTTCGATTATAATATTTCTTATATCCTATCTGCTTAAGCCAATGCAACAATTCATTACAATATGGGTATGTATGGGTATCATCTATAGAATCAACAATATCCCAGACCCAGCCAGGCGTTTCTTCGAACCAACGATAAGAATGTATAAAACGAGAAAAATATTTCTCATCAAAAAGTGCAAATCCCCAATCTTTAGGATTTTCATTAGCACAAAGAATATTTAGTTGGGTTCTAACACATTTAGTACATTCTCCACATTGTTCTTTACTGTTATCAAAACACGCCCAAATTTTAATATGTATATTCTGTCTATCAAATGTAGATACAATATTTTTTACTTTCAGCGAACGCCGAGTATAGAGGCCATCCTGTTCAGCAAAAGATATTCCTGCAAATTTAAAAGCATTACTTATTATTGGATTTGTCCCATCTAAAGCCCATTTCATTTCATTTTCTATCTGCTCAAAACCAGATCCCATTATTAAAGACTTTATACCTAAGGCATAAGCAAAAGGAGCGACAGAACATAGATTAGGAACATACTTTCCAACAGCAGCATATTGCCGAATGACAGGAATATGATTCCTTTTAACTATACTCTCTACACTATTAAAAATATCTTTATTGAAATTATTTGAAATCAAAAGCCAATTGCTCCCTATCGTTTTAGAAAATTCTTCTATCAAACGAAACTTTTCTTCACGCAAAGGGCCTTCCGCCTGAGACTTATTTTCCACATCAGGAATACTGACAAGTACAGATTTCCGTCCAGGATTATTTATTCCGGCATGAATAGCATCGATACCACCCGAAAAGAAAACAATATTTTTATATTGAGAATCCGGCAGTTTATTTTCAACAATCTCCTTTACTCTAATTTCCCCTCGCCATTTATCTTCAAAAGATCCAAAAATCTGAGAATAGGCATCACGAATTGCATCCACATTTTCATACAGCATTTTGTCTATACTATTAAGAACAAGATCTACACCATATAACCAAGTTACACGAAGCAGATAAAGCGTAATTGGAATTGCCAAAACTGATTCCGGTAATTTATTAAGATCAAAGCCAAATCTATCTGCATGATAAAATCTTATCCATGCATCGACTTTCTTCTTTTGAAGCAAATTGAGACCTGAATTATCATGAATCTCGTACCTAATCATGTCTCCATCAGCCACAATCTTGGCCAATTCGATAGTTCTATTCATTTTCAACTTATAATGCTTTTTATAATTTACGATACACTTTTACTACTAATTTATCTCGCAGGTTTTTTCTAAGGAATAACCTTTCCCCTTTATTCATACCCACTATCAATATAATCACAGCGGTACATATTACTATCACCAATGATTGCAAAAGAAAAGAGAGAAAATTCATAGATATTTTTCCATACAGAGCATAAGTAAACAAAGCAGATATAATAAAAACCAACAGTGAAGGGAAAAGGCATCGCTTAAAAAACTCATTAACTGGAAAAGCATATTTAGATCGAGAATGCATTAATAAAGCCACCAACACGCAAGCCTTGAAAAAGATATTAAGTACAAATACGACTTCAGGCATCATACCGGCTTTGAGGCATACATAAGAGGCTATAAAGTTGATAAGATATATGATACTTAACGCTATCTCATATCTCTTTATATCACCTTGAGCGAAAACTCCCATCATCACAGGAGTAACAAAACATTCCAATAAGGAATATAAGAGAACCAGCACTACAAAATTCACAGTATGGGGTGGCACTTCTACCAACCATAAGCCAAGTATATAATCAATGCTGGCGCAAAGAGGCAATAAAATAAGCAACAAGATAAAAAAGCCAAACTTCCCACTTTTTATGATAAGGGTATGCATAGCAGACAAATTTCCGGTTGCATAGTTCTTTATAATTTGCGGCCTTGCTGCCATTAGAAAATTATATACAAAACTATAAACTGCTGTATTGATTTGCATTGCAATACCACGAGCTGCATTTACGACAGGACCACAAAATATATTAAGTAAAACATTTACACCCTGATCTTTCAGCAGTATAACCGCATTTCCCCAGAATGCCAATCCAGTGTATCCCAACATTTCACGTAATAATTCCTTATCTAAAAGGTATTTAAAATGAGCTTCCTGAAAATTACGATTACAATAAATGGTATATACGATACGGACAATAAGCGCGACCAACGTAGTAAGACACGCATAAACCACCAATTTATCAAAAGGCATGATTTGTAGCAAAAAAACAATAGCGAGCTTAAGAATGACTTCCAAAATAGATATCAAAGCAAAAGCCGACATCCGTTCGTGGGCAATAATCACGGCATTATATGGCACGCTCATCAAGTTGATAACGAAGGCCAAAAGCGAAAGTTGAAGCGTCCAATTGGCTGCAACCATACGCCCATCCGGAATATCCATCTTGGCATTTAAAAACCATACGCCAATGGTTTCCACTCCGACACAAACCAAGACAGCAAAGAATAAAAGAATGAATACAGAAGTAGAGAAAATCTTAGCCGCCTGCACCATATTATCCTTTCCTATTTCAACCGTGATAAAACGATTAACAGACGACACCATACTTCCCGATATAATCGAAAACATGGCTACAAACCCGCCTACGACATTATATATACCATAATCCTCAGCACCGAGTTCAGCCAATACAATCCTCACAGTATAAAGGCTAATCGCCATTACCAGCAATTGCCTAAAATAGAGAAAGATTGTATTCTTCGCTATGCGTTTGTTATTTTCTGCTGTAGAACTCATCGATTTTGTCCTTTTGTTTCTGCCTTTGGTAGCGGCCCACCTCTGCCTTCCCTACCAGAACACCCTTGCTACCGGTAGCAGAGCCCTTCTGCTACTGGTAACAGAGATGTTCTGCTAACGGTAACAGAAGCCTCATAAAATTCCTCAACACCTACGCTTCCACCCATCAACACCCGCGTAATTTTCCATCAACATATACGAGAATGCGGATGAACATCTATGATTACTGCTATCTTCAGTGCACCTTCTACAGACCCATTGTAGTTCTCCCTACATTATCGTTGTAGTGGGAACTAAAGAGGCATTGTAGTTCTCCCTACAACGGCAGTGTAGAGGGAACTACAACGACGCTGTAGAGGGAACTGAAGAGATGCTTCAGAACTTTTGGTGAAATATGTTTGATTGAATTTTGTGTTTAATCGATAGTCTTGGCTGTTTCTTGTTTGGATAGCTTTATCCAATACCCTTGGATACTTCTATCCAATGTCTTTGGATACTCCTATCCAACACCTTTGGATACTGCTACCCAACGTCATTGGATACCGCTACCCAACACCTTTGGGTAGCTCTACCCAATGCCTTTGGAGATTTATAAGTGTAGTAAATAATTATAATTGTTGTATTTCTTCTTCCGACAAACCGGTTGCCTTCGCAATATCAGCTATTGGGAAACCTATTTGCTTTGACTTGCGAGCTATAGATATCATGCTTTGCTTCAGAGCTCGCTCTCGCCCTCGCAACTCGGCAGTCTCTATCAAACTACACCAATCCCAATAGGATTTCAGATAATATTCGCGTTCTTTCTCGTCCCATTCAACTGTCTCATCAAACAATTTCTTGCCCAGATTAGTATAGTAATTAGAGTATTCTTCGTAAATATCCTCTGAAGTCATAATCTTATAACATTATAATTGTTGTATCTCCTCTTCTGATAAACCAGTTACCTTCATAATACCAGCTATAGGCATACCCTCTTGTTTTAAGTTGCGGGCGACTGAAAGAATACCTCGTTTCTCACCTCTCTCCTCACCTCGTTTCTCGCCCCTCAACTCAGCTGTTTCTATCACACTAAACAAATCCCGATAGGCTTTCAAGCTCTCTTCATATTCATAGCGTTCTTTCTTATCAAATTTGGCTATCTCGGCTGCATCAAACAAATGCTGGAAAACTTTTTCTTGTAAGGTGCGGGGGCGTTCCATCAGGGAAGCTAAGTTACGAATGACATATAACCATTTGTCGAACAGGGTTTCCAATTCGGCTTCTGTCTTCGTGAACTTCGGCATCTCCAGATAGATAAAGGTCAGTTTGTCGTAAAATACTTCCTTCGTCTTCGTGTCCAACAACTTTACTTCGTGATAATAAGATGGGTCTGCATTTTCAAAGCAAAAGTTCAGGATTCCGATGGTATAGATGCCTTTCAGACCGTAATTCCACTCGCCACGAGGGGCTTGCTCGCGAATGGCAAAGGTTGAATAGTAGATGCTGCGGTCTTTGAAGAACTGTTGCTCGCCTTTCTGCATCTCCACCAAAAAGTATTCGCCTTTCTCGTTCTTGCAATATACATCGAATACGGCACGGCGGTCGTATTCTTGTGTGCCCAGATGCTCGGTATTGAGATAGGTTATCTCACGGATTTCCTCACGACCATGCAACAAAGCGTTCAAGAAGCTGATGAGCAAATCCTTATTAACCTCTGTTCCAAACAACTTCTTAAACGCAAAGTCTGTATAGAAATTGACATATCTTTCGTAAATACCTTCTGAACACATACTATTTGAAGTTTAAAGATTGATTATTTACTATTAGCTATCCCATGCAATAGCGACTAATATTCCTCGTATCCTTGCTAAATTCCACTCCGACTTTTACCAACTTCTTCCCTTCCAACTGATAAGGAATCAAATAATCTTTTTCATCGATTTGCTTCAGAGCTTCTTCTGCCGTCCCATTCAGTTTGAATTCAAAGACATAGATGGTGTCTTTGGTTTTGACGACGGCATCGGCTCGACCATGCGAACTGCGCACTTCGGCTTCGGTGAACTGCCCCATCAGGGTAAAGACGACGTAGAAAATGGCTTGATAGTGGCGTTCCGTGTTGTCGCTCAACTCGTAAGGGATGCCTGCGAAGAAAACTTTCATGCGGTTCATGAAGGAATCGACTTTGCCTGCTCGGAGGTCGCGGACGAACGAAGCGATATGGAAGCCTGTTTCATCGGTCGTTACCTTCGTATAATACGGCAACAGGAAATTCAGGAATCCGTAGCGGACTTCGTCGTTCGGGAAGCCCAAAGTATATAGTTTCAGACTTTTATCATAGTCCTTAATAGTCAGATAGCCGCTTTGGTAAATCATCGGGAGCGGGTTATTCACCTCGGCACGATATTCCGAGAAAGCTGAAGAGGCAACTTCTATGCCATCAATAAGGAGACGGAGGTCGTAATCGCTTTGCTTCAAGAGGTCTGCGAGGTAAGTCGGTGTACCCGTTTGAAACCAATAATTCTCAAATTCGCCTGCGGCAAAAGCATTTAAGACACTGAACGGATTCAGGACACCGGCACTGCGAGGATGGAAGTGATACCCATCATATTGCTGAATCATCGTATCCACAGCCTCTTGGAAAGTCATTTCATTCTTTTCCGCCATCATTTCCAACTCCGGGGTAAAGACTTGCAACAGTTCTTCTTTGGTAATGCCACAGATATGGGCAAAATTTTCCTGCATACTTATATCCCGAAGCTGATTCAGATCGCTGAAGACACTGACTTGGGCAAACTTCGTTACCCCTGTCAAGAACACAAAGCGAAGATAGCGGTCGGCACTTTTCAGTACACCATAAAAGGCTTTCAGGATACGGCGATATTCTTCTAATAGAGGCTCATCCAACAAGGCTTGAAGGAGTGGCTTATCATATTCATCTATAAGAACAACCACTTGTCTGCCGGTCTGCTCGTAGGCACGACGGATAATGCCGAAAAAACGGTCTGCGGAGGTTATCTCTGCCGGATTTTTGCCCCAAGTCTCTTCCCAAATACTCAGATAGCGATTGAGCATGGAATGCAGACGCTCCGGAGCATCGTACTTTTCGGCATTCAAATCCAGATGCAACACCGGGTATTCAATCCAATCCTTCTCCAATTTCTCAATGGCAAGCCCTTCGAACAAATCTTTCCGACCTTGGAAATAAGCCTCCAAAGTACTAATAAGCAGACTTTTGCCGAAGCGACGCGGACGGCTCAAGAAATACGGCTTCCCCATACAGACTATCTGATAGACCCATGCAGTCTTATCCACATAAAGATAATTTTCTTTACGTATTTCTTCAAATGTCTGTATGCCAATCGGCAATTTTCTCATTGCATCCATTGTTGTGCCTCCTTTAGTTTTCGCAAATATACGAAAAACTGCCGTCCGCCATATTGTTTCTACCTATTTTTATAGGATTACCTAATTTCCTTTCATCTGCATCGCCCGAATCGCAACTACAAACAAATATTCGTTTGTAAAACGATAGGTTACTCTGTATTTAGGATAGATTGGAAAACTATAATACTTTGTCTTAGACGTACTCCGTTTCTCATCCACTAACCCTATTGTCGGTTGATTAGATAATCTATCGAGCGTATCATAAACGCTTTCGGCAAATTTTTGGGCAGCTACTTCGCTTCGGTTGCTCGCATACCAATTTGCTATCTGCTCGAATCGAAGCAACGCCCGTTTTTGCCAAATTATTTGTAAACGCCCCATTTTGCAAATGCTGTCCGAACCTCTTCTTCTGTTGCAAACCCACTCTGCTCTGAGGCCTTTATTTCCTCATCGAATTCTTCTTCTGAAAAAACACAAGGCATTGTTTCTGTCTGGAGCAAATCCAAACAAGCTTGCAACTTACGTATATCTTTTGTTGCATCAATAGCCATAACTAACTGGCTCTTCAAATTTTGAAGAGTACGTGTATTATATGCTATAGCGGGTTCTGATGCTTTCATAGCCTATCTTTTATCTATTTTTATACATCTCCTCATAATACCTCTGATACCCCCCACTCGTTACATTCTCCATCCAAGCCTCGTTTTCCAAGTACCATTTTACGGTCTTTTCGATGCCTTCCTCGAATTGCAGGCTTGGTTCCCAGCCCAATTCGCGTTTCAACTTCGTCGAGTCGATGGCGTAGCGGAGGTCGTGGCCCTTGCGGTCGGTTACGTAGGTAATGAGGTCGAGGGAGTAACCTTCGGGATGTCCCAGGAGGCGGTCCACCGTCTTGATGATGACCTTGATCAGGTCGATGTTCTTCCATTCGTTGAAGCCGCCGATGTTGTAGGTGTCGGCTACCCTGCCTTTATGGAAGATTAGGTCGATGGCTCGCGCATGGTCTTCCACGTAGAGCCAGTCGCGGACGTTCTCGCCTTTGCCATAGACCGGGAGCGGTTTGCGGTGGCGGATATTGTTGATGAAGAGCGGAATGAGCTTTTCGGGGAACTGGTACGGACCGTAGTTGTTCGAGCAGTTCGTTACGATGGTCGGCATTCCGTAGGTGTCGTGGAAGGCACGGACGAAGTGGTCGCTGCTGGCTTTCGAGGCCGAATAGGGACTATGCGGGGTGTACTTCGTTTCCTCCGTGAAGAGGGTGCCGTCGAATTGCAGGGCGCCATAGACTTCATCGGTCGAGATATGGTAGAAGCGTTTGCCTTCATAGCCTTCCGGGAGGCTTTCCCAATAGACCTTGGCGGCTTGCAAGAGACTCAGCGTGCCCATCACGTTGGTCCGGGCGAACGTGAACGGGTCTTTGATGGAGCGGTCCACATGGCTCTCGGCGGCAAGGTGGATGATGCCGGTTACTTCATACTTTTGCATTAGCTCCAGCATCTTGTCGAAGTCGCAGATGTCTGCCTTGACGAAGGTGTAATTCGGTTTGTCCTCGATGTCCTTCAGATTCGCCAGGTTTCCGGCATACGTCAGTTTATCTACATTTATTATATGGTATTCCGGATATTTCGTTACGAAAAGGCGGACTACGTGGCTACCGATGAAACCGGCACCGCCGGTGATGATGATATGCTTCTTTTCCATTATTTTATATTTTCCAGATTGATTATACATTGCTTCAAGCTATCCTTCCAATAGGGCACTGCCTGTCCGAAAGTCCGCTTGAACTTCGTCTTGTCCAGCACCGAATAGTGCGGACGTTTTACCTTGCTCGGGAACTCGTCGCTATGGCAAGGGCTGATGTCGCAAGTGTTTCCGCTCAGCTCCGCGATTTCCTTGGCGAAGTCGAACCACGAGCAGACTCCCTCATTACTATAATGATAGATGCCTTCGTTCCCCTTATATTGTTCTTGTTCGATAATTCCATAAATGACGTTTGCCAAGTCGAAAGCGTAGGTTGGCGTACCTACTTGGTCGAACACTACGTTCAGCGTATCGCGTTCTTTCGTCAGTCGGCGCATTGTCTTCACAAAGTTGTTGCCGTATTCCGAGTAGAGCCAGGCCGTGCGGAATATCAGGGCATTGCAACCCACCTTTTGGATTGCCTCCTCCCCTTCCAACTTCGTCTTTCCGTAAACACCCAACGGATTGACCGGCATATCCTCCGTGCAAGGAATGCAACCGTTGCCCGGAAACACATAATCCGTCGAGACATGGATGAGCGTCGCGCCGTTTTTCTGGCAAGAAACCGCCAAGTTCTCGACTGCATCCCGATTGATTCGCCGCGCCGTCGCCTCGTCGTCTTCCGCCTTGTCCACATTCGTGTAGGCGGCACAGTTCACGACAACATCCACCTTGTTCTCCTTCATTATCTTACGGACAGCCTCGATGTCGGTAATATCCAACTCCGCCACGTCCGTAAACAGATATCGATTGGAACTATTCTCGGAGACCAAACGCATCTCGTTGCCAAGCTGTCCGTTCGACCCCGTAACCAATATGACTTTCTTCTGTGTATTCATAACTCAGAACTCATAATTCATAATTCATAACTCATAACTGAACGGCGATTCTATCGCTTTCAGCCTCGGATGCTTTTTGTCCTTCTCGCTCAGTATCACCTTCTCCGCCGGAACGCGCCAGTCGATGCCCAAATCCGGGTCGTCCCATGCAATCGCACCTTCCGACGCCGGGGCATAGAAGTTGTCGCACTTGTATTGGAAAATCACTTCGTCCGTCAAGACGGCAAAGCCATGCGCAAAGCCCCGTGGGATAAAGAACTGCCGGTGGTTGTCTTCCGTCAGCTCCACCGCCACATGTTGTCCGAAGGTCGGCGAACCCTTGCGGATATCCACCGCCACATCCAGCACTGCTCCCTTCACCACACGCACCAGTTTGCTCTGGGCGTAAGGAGGTTTCTGAAAATGCAAGCCACGCAGCACGCCATAACTCGACTTGCTCTCATTGTCCTGCACAAAATCAATCTTGCCCACTTTTTCTTCAAACTCCCGTTTCGAGAACGATTCAAAGAAATAGCCCCGGGCATCGGGGAACAAGCGCGGCTCGATAATCACCACGCCCGGTATCTTCGTTTTAATTACTTCCATCGTTTACTTCTTTTTTAATTCGTCTATCACCTGCAACAGGTACTGTCCATATTGGTTCTTCAGCATCGGCTGAGCCAACTCGCGCATCTTCTCCTCCGAAATCCAGCCTTGGCGATAAGCAATGCCCTCCAAGCACGCTATCTTCAACCCTTGGCGTTTCTCAATGACCTCAATGAAGGTCGATGCCTCGCTCAGCGAATCGTGCGTCCCCGTATCCAGCCAGGCAAAACCGCGCCCCAAGGTCTGCACCTTCAGTTCGCCCGCCTTCAGGAACTCCTGGTTCACCGTCGTGATTTCCAGTTCGCCACGCGCCGACGGTTTGATATGCTTCGCGATATCCACCACCTTGTTCGGGTAGAAATAGAGGCCTACCACCGCGTAATTCGACTTCGGTTTCGCCGGTTTCTCCTCAATCGAAAGGCAATTCCCCGCCTCGTCGAACTCCGCCACGCCGTACCGCTCCGGGTCGTTCACCCAATAGCCGAACACCGTCGCCTTGCCGTCTGTCTCAGCCGTCCGCACCGCCTCTTTCAGCATCGCGGTGAAGCCCGCGCCGTGGAAGATATTGTCGCCCAGCACGAGGCACGCCGCATCGTCCCCGATGAACTCCTCCCCGATGATGAACGCCTGCGCCAACCCGTCCGGCGAAGGCTGCTCCGCGTACTCGAAGCGCACCCCAAAACTCGAGCCGTCGCCCAGCAAACGCCGGAAGCCCGGCAGATCGTATGGCGTCGAGATAATCAGAATGTCCCGGATACCCGCCAACATCAGCGTCGATATCGGGTAGTAAATCATCGGTTTGTCGAACACGGGGAGCATCTGCTTGCTCACCCCCTTCGTGATGGGGTACAGGCGAGTACCTGAACCGCCGGCTAAGACTATGCCTTTCATTGTGTTATATTGT
The DNA here is from genome assembly GCA_944325345.1 of uncultured Parabacteroides sp. Classification (GTDB taxonomy): domain Bacteria; phylum Bacteroidota; class Bacteroidia; order Bacteroidales; family Tannerellaceae; genus Parabacteroides. Next base: position 2,892 of record CALUZV010000027.1, on the reverse strand, counting down.
TTTGTATTATAAACATTTTACCACGCTTCGATTTCTCTATTTCCACTACATCTTGTTTTCCGCAATTCTTCCGCAATTTCATCAGGAGATCCATTGCCACCCCAATCTTCATGAAAATTAGAAATCAATATAGTAGAAATTATCTTACGAATTGTTTCAGGCGACTGTCGAGAATCTAATATGGCAATAATTACTATTTTTTGCTTAGATTGAGACAAAGCATAATAGACCACATTTGGCTTGCTTACAACAGAACGCATCTCAAAATCATTGCCCACTTTAATATCTTCTTGCAAAACACCCATCTGAGGAAACATGGCTAATAACTGAATACGCTCCATTATTTCTTCGTATGCCTTATTAGCTACAATTTCCCCATAAATCTCTTGCAAATATTCTGATATTTGTAGGATATGTTGCTGAGCCTCTGTTGAAACAACTATTTCCATCCCATCCGACTCTTAACCATATCATCAAGTTGCGACAATGTTATACACCGCCCGGCTTTATAATCCTCCATCGCCTTATCATACCAACTTTGAAGAACTGGTAATGGAATAGATTTTGTCATTTCTTCCAGATTACCAGATACATCATACTTTACAAAAGGCTCACTGGCACATAAATTATCGTCCTGTTGCATAGCATATTTCTTTTGTTCAGTCATAGTGCTCATTTTTAAATGCCACAAATATAAAAAGAAATACTTGATTCCCGCCTCTATCTCTCCAACAATCTCAGCCACCTCTCTTAAAAGCCATTTAAGTTCTCTCTTAAACGCCGGTTAAGTTACCTCTTAAACACCGTTTAAGTTTTCCCTTAATTGCCTTTTAAGTTCTCCCTTAAACGCCTTTGGAGAATTCGGGTAGGCTGGCTACCCTTATAAGGGAACGATGCCTACCCTTCTAAGGGTAATGGATCTACCCTTCCAAGGGTAACGCCTCTACCCTTAGAAGGGTAAGGGCTTTGTCCTTCTCTGCACAACGGCGTTGGTATTCCCTGCACAATGCCTTTGGTATTCTCTGCACAACGACGTTGGTATATCTATAGCATTCAAAACTTCTTTCCACCAACAATCTTCATGAATGTCATCATCAAGATTTTAAAATCAAATAGCCATGAACGATGCTCTAAATAGAATAGGTCATAACGTAAACGACGCAACATTTTCTCGATAGTGTCTGTATATCCATTATATAATGTTGCGTAGGAAGTTACGCCGGGACGTATCTGGTAAAGGAAACGGTAGCGAGGATCGCGTTCCATGATTTGGTCAATATAGAACTGGCGTTCAGGACGTGGGCCGATGAACGACATGTCGCCAACAAAAACATTCCAAAGTTGGGGCAATTCATCCAAATGGTGCTCGCGGAGAAACTTTCCTACTTTCGTCAAACGATGATCTTTACCACCTTTATACAATGCTGGGCCAAGCTTCTCTGCATCAAGACGCATACTCCTGAACTTATAGATATTAAAAGGACGGCCAAAACGACCTATACGCTCTTGTTTAAAAATCGCAGGGCCACCATCTTCCCGTTTTACTGCTATATAACAAATTAAAAATAAGGGAGAAAATACTATCAAAGCTATAAACGCCAAAAGACAATCTCCAATACGTTTCACACTCCGTTCAAAATCGTTCATCCCATCCTGGATAAAACGAGAACTTTCTTGTTTTGCTTCCATTATATGTAGTGTATTATCAAAGTTTCAGATTGTTAAGGCATATCCTTCCTTGAACCAGCCCACATAACGTCGAACCAATCCTTCTTGTTCCTCATTCAACATTTCGCGAGGCAAGGCGAGCCAAGTATTCATTGTATCTTTTAGATATTCAAACCATTCGCTCTCCTCATCTCCTTCCGGATAAAAATAATCCATCAGGCAGCGGCAAAGGCTTTCCGCGTCTGCTATCCCGAAATTGGATTGGAGATAAGCCTCGGATTCAGTGTAACAAACCGAAAGGAGGCGGGTATCGAGGACGGGGAAGGCTCCGTAAACAAGGGAATACATCGCTGAAAGCAAGCGGCTTTGTTCGCCGGGTGCTTCCGTATGGAGGGCTTCACGAATGCGAGAGAACAAGGCTCTTGCCTCGCGGCTGCAATCCGACCTATCCAAACCGTTCACGGCCAAATATTGATAGTGGGAAATGCAAGCCTCAACCGCCTCAAGCAGTTGGTTTGTAGTGTCTGACAAGTTCATTTAATGACTTCAATCATGCTGGGATGCACGGTGGCGAGGGCCACGGCGATGACGCCACGGATGGCAACGACCACCCGCTTGTCGCGATGCCCCTTGAGCTTCAGGTATGTCCCCTCCTGCCCTTCGAAGACACCGCCGCAGATGCGGACGCGGGTGCCTTTCGTCAGGTTCAGTTCCGTCGGCTCCAGGTAGATAAGCTGCTCGTCGTAGGTACCGGAGACCGCGATGAACTGCTGCATCTGACTTTCGGGAACGACAATAGGAACACGCCTGCCGTCCTTCCATTCCGTCAGGTACTGGAGAAATAGCATATTCTGTTTGAGGGACTTCATCAAAAGGGGAGTCGTGTGGACGAATATCAGGTTGCGGATGACCGGCACCAGTTCGCGCCGCCGCCGTCCGTTATGGATCCGCATCTCGTAGCGCATCGGGATGAAATTCTCGACCAGACTTTTGTCCAGTTGCGCCTTCGCCTCCATGCCACGCTGGTAAGTCGCCCGCATAGCATACCAAACGGTCTTCTCGTCCGCGCCGTTTGTCGTCAATACCATATTAATATAATGTAGTGCGATTTTGTCCCGGGAAGATATTCCTTCGGGGCTTTGGAATCGGTGTATATCTTTAAATTCCAATCAGTTACAAATAACAGTAGTGTTATATTGCTGAATCCGTCTCTTATATAGAGAC
>CALUZV010000026.1 GCA_944325345.1 uncultured Parabacteroides sp. | reverse complement strand
TGAAAGATGGGGCTCGAACCCACGACCCTTGGAACCACAATCCAATGCTCTAACCAACTGAGCTACATTCACCATGTCCGTCTTTCAGAGATACCTCTTTTTAAGACGGTGCAAAGGTAGGCATTATTTCCGAATATCCAAGCCTTCGCACCTCTTTTTTGTATATCTTTTTATTGATAGATTTCTTTCTTCCCTGCTAACAAGGTGTTACGCATTAAAGAAATGATGGTCATCGGACCTACTCCGCCAGGAACAGGCGTGATATAGGAACACTTCGGAGCTACTTCATCGAACTTCACATCGCCCGACAGACGGAAACCGCTCTTGCGAGTAGCATCCGGAACGCGGGTTGTGCCGACATCGACGATTACCGCCCCGTCCTTCACCATATCTGCCGTTACGAATCCGGGAACGCCTAACGCAGCGATGATAATATCCGCCTGGCGGCACATCTCCTTCAGGTTCTTCGAACGACTATGGCAAACCGTTACCGTACAATCGCCCGGATATGCCTTCTGCATCATCAAAGTTGCCATCGGCTTGCCGACGATATTGCTTCTGCCTAAAACCACGCAATGTTTGCCTTGCGTCTCGATATTGTTGCGCTTCAACAACTCCAAGATTCCTGCAGGTGTCGCCGAAACAAAGCAGGGCAAACCGATAGACATACGTCCTACGTTAATCGGGTGGAATCCGTCCACGTCCTTCCGATAGTCAATTGCCTCGATTATCTTCTGCTCAGAGATATGCTTGGGCAAAGGGAGCTGGACGATAAAGCCATCCACATCCGGGTCGTTGTTCAGTTCATCGACCTTACGGAGCAATTCTTCTTCCGTTACGTCGTCTTCATAACGAATCAACGTAGATTTGAAGCCAATCTCGCCGCAAGTCTTTACTTTGTTTGCCACGTAGGTTTCGCTCCCGCCGTCGTGTCCCACCAAGATAGCGGCCAAGTGAGGAACCTTCCCTCCGGCAGCCTTTATCCGGGCTACTTCTTCTGCCATCTCCTGTTTCATCTGTGCAGAGGTGGCCTTTCCGTCTAATAACTTCATACGAATGATATTTATATATGGATATTACTTTCTGTTGAACATCGGCATATTCGGCATGGCCGGGAACTTCCGGCTGCCCGGCTTCATGGTCGTCAGCATCTTCATCATCTTGCGCGTCTCGTCGAACTGTTTGATGAGCTTGTTCACTTCCTGGATAGAAGTTCCGCTACCTTTGGCAATACGCTGGCGGCGCGAACTATTCAGGATAGCCGGATTCGTACGCTCGGCCGGAGTCATGGAATAGATAATAGCCTCGATGCTCTTGAAGGCATTATCGTCGATATCCACATCCTTCAAGGCTTTACCCACGCCCGGAATCATCGAAGCCAGCTCCTTTAAGTTACCCATCTTCTTTATCTGCTGAATCTGGGTAATAAAATCGTTGAAGTCAAACTGGTTCTTGGCAATCTTCTTCTGAAGGCGCTTGGCTTCTTCCTCGTCGTACTGCTCCTGGGCACGTTCTACCAACGAAACAATATCACCCATGCCGAGAATACGGTCTGCCATACGTTCGGGATGGAAGACGTCGAGGGCATCCATCTTCTCTCCTGTTCCGACAAACTTTATCGGCTTATCCACTACCGTGCGGATAGAAAGTGCAGCACCACCGCGAGTATCACCATCGAGTTTCGTCAAGACAACGCCATCGAAGTTCAGCCGTTCATTGAATTCTTTCGCAGTATTGACGGCATCCTGACCCGTCATGGCATCGACCACGAACAGCGTTTCGTCGGGCGTAATGGCAGCCTTGATAGCGGCAATCTCCTTCATCATCTGCTCGTCGATGGCCAAACGTCCGGCAGTATCGACGATAACCAAGTCGTTGCCTTTCGCCTTCGCCTGCTGGATGGCATGGAGGGCTATCTCCACCGGATTCTTATTTTCTTCCTCCAAATAAACGGGGACACCGATTTGCTCGCCAAGGACACGCAACTGCTCGATGGCCGCCGGACGGTAAACGTCGCAAGCCACCAATAGAGGTTTCTTATTCTTCTTCGTCTTCAGCATGTTGGCCAATTTACCAGAGAAGGTCGTCTTACCTGAACCTTGCAGACCGGACATCAGGATGACAGCCGGACGGTTCTCCAGATTCAAATCCGTCGCCGTACCTCCCATCAATTCGGCCAGCTCGTCATGCACAATCTTGACCATCAACTGGCTCGGCTTCACCGAAGTCAGCACGTTCTGCCCGATAGCTTTCTCCTTCACTCGGTCGGTGAACGTCTTGGCTACTTTGTAGTTCACGTCGGCATCGAGCAAAGCGCGACGCACGTCTTTCAGCGTTTCCGCTACGTTGATTTCGGTGATTCTCCCCTCACCTTTCAGCAATTTGAACGAACGCTCTAACCGTTCGCTAAGATTATCAAACATAGTCTTCTTATGTATCTATTTAATTATTCTTTTTTTAGTTAGAGCGCAAAGATACGAATTTTTTGCAATAGCCGCGAAAGAGAGCCAACAATTGTTGGTTTGCCAAACTGTCAAGTTCCGCCTCCCGTCCTTCCTCAAAGATATCCAGAGTCGCGGCACATTCCCCGCAAATATCCATGCCAATTACCTCTTCTTGCCGGAGGATAACCCCTAAAAGCTGTTCCAACTCGGACAAGTCCAGCGACCCCTGGTCCCAATTTGTCGCCGCCGATTGGGGATTCAAGACATCCTTATCGACCGAGATATAGACCGGCTCGGCAATATGCTCAGAGGCAAAGGCATGCCAGAAGTCCTCGTGCCGCACGGCCTTCTCGCCATAGAAATGCACCTTTTCGCGATATTCCTCGGGGACGGCGGCGACGAGCTGCTCCGAAGCTCCTATCAGCAAGACTTTGCGCAGGAAGGGATTCGTATCTATCACATCTTTCACCCAGCTTCCGCACGATAGCATTTCCTCGAACAGCGGCGGCTGCATATCGGGATGATGGTCGAAGACTATCAACGAGAAAGGCTCGGTTATCTTATCCGTCCAGAACTTTGTCAGATAATGGTAATCGCCCGAATCTATAAAATGGATGCCTTCCGGCGGATAGGCCGCTATCAGGCGCCGGATCGCCGCCGCTCCTTCGGCATCGCAATAGCAATCCGTCCCACTCAAATGGGTGCAATCTATCCAGGCAAAATCCGGGGAGTGGCGTGCAAACGCTTCTTCCTTATATACATTCGTAAAATTCATAATCACGATCGGCTTCTCCATATCTACCTCACAACTTTTGTTTATTCCGAGACAAAATTAATAAGGTCCGGGGAAAACTCCGATTGCTTCCGAGGAAAACTTTCCGGGGTCGGGACAAATTCTTAAAACTAAACTTTAGTTTTTAAAAACTAAATCTTCGTTTTTAAGAACTAAGATTGAGTTTTTGAAAACGAAGACTTGGTTTTAAGTTTTTATAAAGACCGAAGCCAGTTTGCTTCCCGTCCCCGGCATGTTTACGTCCAACAAAATGGATGTCCAGACACGAGGAAATAGTGTAAAATCGACACATTTATGTTTTAAAACATACGGCGGGAAGAATCAACAAATTAAAATAAGCCGTACTTTTGAGGCATCGAAACGAAAGATTATAGAACAACTAAAAATTATATTTACCATGGAAATATTAGACTGGATTGTTATCGGGCTATTTTCAGCAGCCCTTATTGGTATTGTGGTCTGGGTGTTGCGGCAAAAGCAAAACGACTCGGCAGATTATTTTTTGGGTGGCCGAGATGCTACCTGGATAGCTATCGGCGCTTCGATATTTGCCTCGAATATCGGCTCCGAACATTTGATCGGATTAGCCGGGACCGGCGCTTCGAGCGGCATGGCCATGGCTCATTGGGAGATTCAGGGCTGGATGATTCTTATCCTTGGCTGGGTTTTCGTTCCGTTCTACTCGCGGAGCATGGTTTATACGATGCCGGAATTCCTGGAACGGCGTTATAATCCCCAATCGCGCACTATTCTTTCCTTTATCTCACTGATCAGCTATGTATTGACGAAGGTGGCTGTTACGGTCTATGCCGGCGGTCTGGTCTTCCAGCAGGTTTTTGGCATTGAGGAATTGTGGGGAATTGATTTCTTCTGGATTGCTGCCATTGGCTTGGTTATCATCACGGCTCTTTATACGATATTCGGGGGAATGAAGTCGGTGCTCTATACGTCGGTACTTCAAACGCCTATTCTCCTCCTCGGCTCCCTGATTATTTTGGTTCTGGGATTCAAGGAGCTTGGCGGTTGGGACGAGATGATGCGTATTTGCGGCGCGACCGTGGTCAACGACTATGGCGATTCGATGACAGACCTCATTCGCGACAACCGCGACCCGCAATATCCGTGGCTTGGCGCCTTGATTGGCTCGTCCATCATTGGTTTTTGGTATTGGTGTACCGATCAGTACATCGTCCAGCGTGTCCTTTCGGGTAAAAATCAGCAGGAGGCGCGCAGGGGAACGATCTTCGGGGCTTATCTGAAGCTGCTGCCTGTTTTCCTTTTCCTTATCCCGGGTATGATTGCCTTTGCACTGCACCAGAAATCCCTGGCTGCCGGCGGTGAAGGCTTCCTCCCGTTCCTGGCCAGCGGTGCTGTAAATGCGGATGCGGCCTTCCCGACGTTGGTGGCTAAGTTATTGCCCGCAGGTGTGAAGGGTCTGGTAGTTTGCGGTATCTTGGCAGCTCTGATGAGTTCGCTGGCTTCGCTCTTCAACTCTTCTGCGATGCTTTTCACCATTGACTTTTATAAACGCTTCCGTCCCAACACTCCGGAGAAGAAGCTCGTAACTATCGGCCAGATGGCTACAGTCGTAATTGTGATTCTGGGTATTCTGTGGATTCCTATCATGCGTTCAGTTGGCGATGTGCTTTATACTTACCTGCAAGATGTACAATCAGTACTGGCGCCGGGCATCGCGGCCGCCTTCCTTTTGGGTATTTGTTGGAAGCGGACAACTGCCCAAGGAGGTATGTGGGGTCTGATTGCCGGGATGGTGATTGGTATGACACGTCTCGGCGCTAAAGTTTACTACAGTAACAATCCGGGGGCAGCAGACAACCTGTTCAAATACCTCTTCTACGACGTGAACTGGCTCTTCTTCTGCGGCTGGATGCTTGTCATCTGTCTGGCGCTCATCATCGTCATCAGCTTATGTACCACGGCTCCTTCGCCGGAAAAGATCCAGGGTCTGGTCTTCGGAACAGCTACTCCGGAGCAGAAGGCCGAGACTCGTGCTAGCTGGAATCACTGGGATGTCATCCACTCTGCCATTATTATAGGTATAACGGTAGCCTTCTACTGGTACTTCTGGTAAGATTCAATGGACAATGGAGAATTGACAATTGAGAATTAGGTTTTAGAATCATTTTAATTGTCCATTGTCAATTGTTCATTGTCAATTAAAATATCATTTTATGTTAGAAGATTTAAAGCAACAAGTTTACCATGCTAACCTCCAGTTGGTCAAGCATGGCCTGGTCATCTTCACCTGGGGTAACGTCTCCGGCATCGACCGGGATAAGGGTCTGGTTGTCATCAAGCCCAGCGGTGTTTCCTACGAGGAGATGAAACCAGACGATATGGTCGTCCTCGATTTAGCGGGGAATGTTGTCGAGGGCCATCTCCGTCCCTCCAGCGACACCCCGACCCATCTCTGCCTCTACCGCGCTTTCCCCGAGATTGGCGGCGTGGTACACACGCATTCGTCCTTCGCGACGGCTTGGGCGCAGGCCGGCAGGGATATTCCTTGCCTGGGGACGACGCACGCCGACTATTTCTACGGCGATATTCCCTGTACGGAATCCATGACCCGGGAAGAAATCGAAGGGAATTATGAGGAGGAGACGGGCAACGTCATCGTCCGCCGTTTCGCCGGTCTGAATCCCGTCCATACTCCGGGTGTTTTGGTCAAGAATCACGGGCCTTTCACATGGGGAAAGACGCCTGACGAGGCAGTTTACCATGCCGTCGTCGTGGAGGAGGTCGCCAAGATGGCTTCTGCCACGCTCACTGTAAATCCCGAGGCGACTATGAATCCGGCGCTCGTGGAGAAACATTTCAGCCGTAAACACGGGCCGAATGCTTATTATGGTCAGAAATAAGAATTATGAACTATAAATCAATAAATAAAGATAGCATTATGAATAAAGGTTTTGGACAATTCGAAGTATGGTTCGTTACAGGTGCACAATTGCTGTACGGTGGCGATGCGGTCATCGCCGTGGACGGACATAGTAATAAAATGGTGGAAGGACTGAACAACAGCGGTAACCTTCCGGTGAAAGTGGTCTATAAGGGGACGGCCAACTCGTCCAAGGAGGTGGAAGCCGTCATGAAGGCTGCCAACAACGACGAGAAGTGTATCGGCATCATCACATGGATGCACACCTTCTCGCCTGCGAAGATGTGGATTCACGGATTGCAACAGCTCAAGAAACCGCTCCTCCATCTGCATACGCAATTCAACCGCGAAATTCCGTGGGATACAATGGACATGGACTTTATGAACCTCAACCAGTCGGCTCATGGCGACCGCGAGTTCGGACATATCTGCACCCGTATGCGAATCCGCCGCAAAGTTGTCGTGGGCTATTGGCAGGATGCCGAGACGCAACATAAAATTGCCGTCTGGATGCGTGTCTGCGCTGCCTGGGCCGATGCACAGGATATGTTGATTCTCCGCTTCGGCGACCAGATGAATAACGTGGCTGTTACCGATGGCGACAAGGTGGAGGCTGAGGTTCGCATGGGCTATCACGTGGATTACTGTCCAGTCAGTGAATTGATGGAATATCATAACCAGATCAAGGATGAGGATACGAATGCTTTAGTGGAGGAATATTTCCGCCTCTACGACCACGATGCCTCTCTGGAAGACAAATCGACCGAGGCTTACCAGAAGGTATGGAACGCGGCTAAGGCCGAACTCGCCCTCCGCGCTATCCTGAAGGACAAGGGAGCTAAAGGCTTCACGACAAACTTCGACGACCTCGGCCAGACAGACGGAAGCCACTTCGACCAGATTCCGGGTCTCGCCTCGCAGCGTTTGATGGCAGAGGGCTATGGTTTCGGAGCAGAAGGCGACTGGAAATCCGCGGCGCTCTACCGCTCCGTATGGGTGATGAACCAGGGTCTGCCGCGCGGCTGTTCGTTCTTGGAAGATTATACGCTGAATTTCAATGGCGAGCAGAGTGCCATACTTCAGGCGCACATGTTGGAGGTTTGCCCGCTGATTGCCGCCCAAAAACCGCGTCTGGAAGTCCACTTCCTTGGTATCGGCGTGCGTAAAAGCCAGACAGCGCGTTTGGTCTTCACTAGCAAAACGGGCGCAGGATGCACAGCGACCGTGGTCGATCTCGGAAATCGCTTCCGCCTGATTGTAAACGATGTGGAGTGCATCGAGCCCAAGCCTCTGCCGAAACTTCCGGTGGCTTCCGCTCTCTGGATTCCGCAGCCTAACTTTGAAGTGGGCGCGGGTGCTTGGATTCTGGCCGGTGGCACGCACCATTCTTGCTTCTCCTACGATTTGACCGCAGAATATTGGGAAGATTATGCCGAGATCGCAGGCATCGAAATGGTTCATATCAACAAAAATACCACAATCAGCGAGCTTAAAAAGGAACTGCGCTTTAATGAAGTCTATTATATGTTGAACAAAGCGCTGTGTTAAATGGACAATGGACAATGGACAATTGACAATTTAGGATAATCAGAGCTAATTGCTAATTCTCAATTGCGAAGCCCTAATTGTCAATTGTCAATTCTCAATTGTCAATTAATACCTTTTCCCCCTAAAATTTAAAATATATGATGAAAGATAAGTACGTTATAGGATTAGACTACGGCAGCGATTCCGCCCGCGCCGTGGTCGTCGATACGGCTACGGGAAAGACCCTCGCGACTTCGGTCTGCTACTATCCGCGCTGGAGCAAGGGTTTGTATTGTAATCCGAGTATCAACCAATATCGCCAACACCCCCTGGATTATGTCGAGGCACTCGAAACAACTGTCAAAGATGCCTTGGCGCAATGCCCGGAAGGCACCGGAAAACAGGTCGTGGGCATCGCCTTCGACACGACAGGCTCCACGCCTTGCTTTACCGACGCGACGGGGACTCCCCTCGCCCTCTTGCCGGAATTTTCGGAGAACCCGAACGCGATGTTTGTGCTCTGGAAAGATCATACGGCGGTGAAAGAAGCTGCCGAAATTAATCAACTTAGTCATCACTGGGATACCGACTATACTGCCTATGAAGGTGGCATCTATTCCTCGGAGTGGTACTGGGCGAAGGCTCTGCACGTGCTCCGCGAGGATGAGGCTGTGCGCCGCGCCGCTTATTCCATTGTCGAACATTGCGAGTGGATGCCTGCTCTCCTGACCGGTGTGAACCGTGCTGCTGATGTCGTCCGCAGCCGTTGTGCCTGTGGGCATAAGGCGATGTGGCACCCGAAGTGGGGCGGACTTCCCAGCGAGGAATTTCTGACTTCGCTTGATCCGGTGCTGGCTGGTTTCCGTACTCGTTTGTTCTCGGAGACGGAGACTGCGGACAAACCCGTCGGTCATCTGACTCCGGAATGGGCGGAGCGACTGGGCTTGACGACGGATGTGGTCGTGGCGGGTGGCGCCTTCGACTGCCACATGGGGGCGGTCGGCGCCGGCATCACCCCGCATACGTTTGTGCGCGTGATTGGCACTTCGACCTGCGACATCATGGTTTCTTCCTACGAGGAAATGGGGGACAAACTGGTACGCGGCATCTGCGGACAAGTGGATGGCTCGGTCATCCCCGGCATGGTGGGTCTGGAGGCCGGACAGTCCGGATTCGGCGATGTTTACGCCTGGTTCAAGCGTCTGCTGGAGTATCCGCTGACGGCGATTCTGGCAAAAAGTACCGCGATAGACGAGGAGACGAAGGCACGCCTCATCACTGAAACCGAGAACCAAATCATCCCTGCGCTCACGGCCGAAGCCGAAAAGATTCCGGTAGAGGAAAGCACCGTCCTTGCCACAGACTGGATGAACGGACGCCGCACGCCCGACGCCAACCAGCTGCTGAAGGGCACGGTTACGAACATCACTCTCGGGACGACCGCGCCACGTTTTTTCCGCGCTCTCGTCGAGGCGACCGCCTTCGGAGGCAAAGCCATTGTGGAGCGCTTCCGTAGCGAAGGCATACGGATTGACAACGTAATCGGTATCGGCGGCATCGCCCTGAAGTCGCCCTTCGTCATGCAGACCCTCAGCGATGTGCTCGATATGCCGGTGAAAGTTTGCAACACCGACCAAGCCTGCGCTCTCGGTGCATCGATGTTCGCTGCCACTGCCGCCGGCGTTTACCCGACTGTAGAAGAAGCCTCGAAAGCCATGACCTCCGGCTTCGCCAAGGAATATCAGCCGAATCCGGCGAACGCGGCGAAATACGCGGAGATTTATCAGAAATATTTAAGGCTGGGGAAAGTTACCGAAGAGGAACAGTTCTAACGGAGACGCAGCCTTAGAAGATTAGGGACGCGGATGACGCAGATGACGCGGATTAGCACAGATTCAAAGTATTATCTACAATAAAAATCTGTCTCAATCCGCGTCATTCGTGTCATCCGCGTCCAGTTTTCCAGCCGGGGATTAGCATTTATCATCCGATGAAAGTCCCTATCCGCCGGGATTCCTTTAACACTCATTAACTGATAAATCCTTTTCACCGGAGGGCCTCTAACACTCATTAACTGATAAATGCTGTTCCCCGGGATTCCTTTAACACTCACTAACTGATAAATGCTTTTCTCCCGAGGGTCTTTAACACTCATTAACTGATAAATCCCAAAAACTCGCCTGAAAGACGCTGTAAATGATATATTACGACAAAAAAACAGGCGAAAAAAGGAGGCACGGCCAGACCACAAATCTGCCGCGCCTCCTTTCATATCCATCACCGCCCTTCCTTGAGCCAACGCTTGCCCGATGGGGTGAGGCACCAGAGCAAAAAGATAAGGCAGGGGATGCCAACCATGCTTAAGATAATCAGAGCACCCAACGGCACATAATCACCAAAGATTTCCATATCATTCCTCCTTTTCTTTACTTGTTAATACTAATCCTGATTTCCACTTCATAGTCAATGTTTGTGTTAATGAATGAATACAGGGGCAAAGGTAGGAAATAAATGAATCGGGCAAAAAAAAGCCCGGCAAAAATTTGCCGAGCCTTTCTAAGCTAATCACAATACTGTTCGCTCTGTTATTGCGGCGTATAAACACCATCATACGGGTTCTGGTCGCCATTTGGCCAAACAGCATCGCTCATGTTTTCGTTGTTCAGCAATTCCGACTGGGGAATCTGGTAGATTAAACGCCAGGAGTGAGCCGGGAACTGAACGGAACCACCCCAATCTACGTGGTTGCCACCGCGCACAAGGGGCTTTTCCGTACGAATCAGGTCGAAGAGGCCGAAGCCCTCGCCGTACAGCTCTTTACGACGCTCGATCCAAATAGCCTCCACGAGGTCCTGACCGGAAGCTTCGGTGCGAACCGCGCCGCGCATATCCTGCAACTGCCAGAGCAATTCCTTCGCTTCAGCTTCCTTACCCTGACGGGCGCAAGCTTCGGCGGCATTGAGCAGCATTTCGTCGGAACGCATCACGACGAACGAGCCACGGCAGTCTTCTTTATCACGGAACTTCATAGAAATCCAAATCTTACGCGTCGTTCCATTAGGATCGTCCCAGTTTTGCATTTGCTGGAAGCGGATATCGCTTTCGTCAAACAACTTCACGAAGTCATCGGACAGGAAGAAGCAAGCGAAGGTCCAGCAAGCACGCGTGTTGTTCAGCCACATGGCGAAGCAAGAGTAGTCGCCCATGTTCTGTTCTTCAGTCTGCGGGATAGACCAGATCCAGGAAGAGACAATCGTATGATCGCTGAATCCCGCCGTATATTCGTCGTTCGTAGTAAGCGGATATTTGCTCAACACTTTGCGAGCATATTCCTCACTCTTGGGCCAGTCGCACATGACTTGGTAAACCTGCGAGAGGATGCCATCGACGACAGACTGATCGATTGCATTGGGTTCGTTACTGCCACGAACGAATCCTTCGAGCATCGGCTCGGCAGCAGTCAGGTCGGCAAGAATCTGCTGGTAAGTTTGTTCCAAAGTACCACGCGGAGCACCAGGGGTTTCCTCTGTACTTGGTTCTGTATAGATGGGCACACCCGGCATATTCTTTGCGATAGCATAGGTCTGCTGGAACCAGCGGGTCAGGTTGAAGTAAGCCCAACCACGGATGGCAAGCGCCTGACCTTTGATGTATTGCTTTTCCGTAGCATCACCTTCGCAATCATCGACATAAGCGATGATAGAGTTCGCGTTATTAATCAAACGATAATAGAACGTCCACAAGGCACCCGAGCGGAAAATATCGCCACGGGTTTCGCCCCAGTAAGTATAGGTATAGTTGTACCAGCCACCGCCCGTGCTCATCACATCTTCCGCACTCAGGTCGGAAATCATCTGGTGAGAAGGAATACCCCAGTCGTCCTGGCGGTCGGCACCACCACCACTATAACACTTCATTTGGTAATAGCAGCCGTTCAGGGCAGCCTGGGCGCCACTCACGGTCTCGAACACCTGGCTATCGGCCACATTGGTCGATGGATTAGTCTCAAGAAAATCGCTGCACGATGTAACGGAGAGGCCACCAAGTAACAGACCTGACACCGCGCCAATCGTCAATATATATTTGATAGGTTTCATATAAACTTCTATATAAATGATTAGAATTAAACTTTAAGTGTTAGATATTCAACTGCAAGCCGAAAGAGATAGACTTCGTCATCGGGAAGCGGTTTGCCGTCCTACCGTCGATACTCTGCTCCGGGTCTGTGCCACGGCGAGCTGCGCTACCCCAAGTTGCCAAGTTGTCGCCTTGGACGTAGAGGCGCAAGGAGTTCACCTGGAACTTCCGCGTCCATTCGCGAGGCAACGTATAACCCAAGGTTACGTTACGCAGACGGGCGAAGGAGTTGTTGAAGACATACTTCGAGGTGTAGGAACCCATGTAGCTACCGTAAACAGTAGAGATACGCGGGAACTCAGCTGTGGTATTCTCCGGAGTCCAAGCTTTCAACATATCCGGGTGCATGCTGTAGCCGGTACGATATGACATACCTGTCGCATAGTCGGAGTCGTAGAGCTTGCCGCCCAAGCTATAGTAAATCATGAACGAGAAGTCGATACCCTTCCAAGAGAAGTTGTTCGTGATACCGCCGAAGAACTTCGGAATAGCATCGCCCAGATATTTCTTCTGATCCTCACTGGTTACCTGGTTGTAGTCCTCTGTCTTCACACGTTCTTTCAATACCTTGTTGCCGTTGGCATCTGTCTCATAGACATTCATCCAGTACTGGTCGTTACCGGTCTCGGGATTGACACCTGCATATTCCGGTCCCCAGAAGTCGTAACGCGAGCGGCCCTCAACCCAGCGGAAGACACCCTGGTTCATCACATCCTGCGGCAGTTTGGTGATGCGGTTCTTGTAGTGCGAACCGTTCAGATTGACGTTCCAACGGAAATCCTTGTGGTTGATAGCGGCAATGTCGAGGCTGAATTCCACACCGGTATTCTTCACGTCGCCGATGTTACGGTCGATGCTACCAAAACCGGTAGAAGGAGCTTTCGGCATACCGAAGAGCAAGTCCTTAGACTTACGGCTGAACCACTCGAAGCTACCACTGACGCGATTGAAGAGGGCGAAATCCACACCCACGTTGGTTTGCAAGTTGGTTTCCCATTTCAGATTGGGATTCGGCAGACGGCTGATCATCACACCGGCGTTGGTGTAATTATTCATACCCGTCGCATACAGACCTTGGTAAGCGTAGTAAGTACCCAAGTTATCGTTACCTACGGCACCGTAGCTGGCCTTCACCTTCAAGTTATCCAACCAACCTTTTGTGCTTTCCATAAAGTCCTCGTTGGAAAGACGCCATGAAGCACCTACGGACCAGAACTTACCCCAGCGATTGTCTGGATGGAAACGAGAGGAACCATCGGCACGGAAGCTGGCGGATACATAATATCTGTCTTTATAATCGTACTCGGCGCGTGAGAGCCAACTCATCAAGCGGTAGTTGTCCGTATAAGAATTCATCGAACTCATGGTTGAAGCCGCGCCGATTTCTGTAATGCCGAAGAAAGGCAATCCACGCTTAGCTGCCTGCAAATCCTTGAACTGGCGATAGTAGGCTTCCTGTCCTACCAAGATGTTAAACGAATGGTCGCCTATCGTCTTTTCGTAGGTCAAAAGGTTGTTCAGTGTCCAAGAGAAATTCTTGTCGTTTGTCTTGTAAACTTCACCACCGTAACCTGCGGCAAAACCGTATTCACTGTTCGTATAGCCTTCGTAGCTGTACAGATAGTAGTCGAAGTTGAAGTTGGTACGCCACTTCAAACCCGGCAGGAAGGTGATTTCGAAATACGTACGAGCCGAAGCATTGTCGGTCGTGTAGGGATATTTGTTATAGACATTATCAGCCACGGTATTCTGGGCGCTCCACGATGTACGATATTCTCCATAATCATACACCAAGTTGCCATTCTCATCGCGGCGGTAAGCATTGGTTGCCGAATCCCATTCATAAATAGGATAAACAGAAGGCATCGTGCGGAGCATCCATACCGTCTGGTCTGATGAAGAACCTTCACGCACACTATGCGCCATGCTGGCGTTCATACCAACCTTCAACCATTTGTTTACCTCGTAGTTCACATTGACGCGGGCAGTGAAGCGTTCGAATTCAGAAATGTTGAACACACCCTTATCGTTCAAATAACCTCCGGAAATATAGTAGTCCGCCTTGCTCGACTTGCCACTGAAGTCCACGTTGTATTCCTGACGCAGACGGGATTTCATCAACGCACCTCGCCAGTCGCCATAGTAGAGCAATTCGGCATCCGGATTCATCTTGCCGTCCAAGCCCACCGGCATATCGACGCTATACGGGTTGCAGCCCCACTGACCAATCAGATAAGAAGAAGCATACTGGGCTGCATCGGCCTGTGCATAGCCGTTATCCATATATCCATTATATAATGCTTGCCAGGTTAAGACTGAAAATTCATCCGGCGTCAAGACACGTGGCAGGTCCACTGCGAGGCTCGACCAACCCCAAGAAGAGCTGAAGTTGATCTGCCCCTTCTCGCTCGAACCTTTCTTTGTCGTAATCATCACCACGCCATTCGCTGCACGCGAACCGTAAAGTGCGGTAGCAGAAGCATCCTTCAAGATAGTCATCGACTCGATATCGGACGGGTTGATAGCATTGATATAGCCATCATAAGCCGCACCGTCCACCACATACAACGGGTCGCTCGACGCATTCATGGAGCCGATACCGCGAATCATAATCGTCGCGTTTTCACCCGGTTCACCGGAGGAGTTGATAACCTGGATACCGCTCGTCTGTCCCTGCAATGCCTGAGACACGTTTGAAGTCTTGATTTTTTCCAGCGCGTCGCTCTTCACCACCGTCGCCGAACCGGTAAAAGAAGACTTTTTCCCTGTACCATAAGCTACGACCATGACTTCATCAAGCGCAACGAGGTCGGGCTCCATGACGATGCGCATCGTCGAGCCTTCGATACGTGCGTCCACGGCCTTGTAGCCGAGGTACGAAAGATTCAAACTGCGTGTTTTTGGGGATACGGTGATGGTAAACTTACCGTCGATGTCTGTCGTAACACCATTGTTCGTGGCCTTATCAATAATCGCCACGCCCGTCATGGGTAAACCATCTTCTGCGGATACAACCACACCGGTGATTGTCCTTTCCTGTGCCATCGCGACTTGGCTGACCAACGCCGCGGCACCTGCCATTAGTAAAAACTTATTCATAAATACATGATATTAGTAATACATACTCTATAACGATTAAAAACACTCTATTTTGTCGGTTAAGCGCAGGCTTTCACCTTCCCTGGCCTGCATCTTCTTTTTCGATGCGACAAAATTATTAAAAAAGATTCCTAAAACTACAATTATTTTCTATGAATTTTCGGTTACGACCTCATTTTTCTATTGGCAGTTTCAAATCGAAAGTTCAAACACTCCAAACAACCCCTTTCAGACCCTATTTATAGCCTTCAAACTTTCAATCTAAAACTATAACACCAGAAGATGTAACCCCTCTCCCGGCATCTCCAAGCCTCAGGATGTTAAAAAAGCATTTCCGACCGCAAACATCCTTTTCCCGAACATTCCCGAAAGGCCGATGTTCGAGAACATGGAGCCGTTGAGGCTCCTCAAAACCGTTTTGTTCGAGAACATGGAGCCATTGAGGGGCCTCAAAACCATTTTGTTCGAGAACATGGAGCCATTGAGGACCCTCAAAACCGTTTTGTTCGAGAACATGATGCCGTTGAGGGTCCTCAACGCCCCCTTGTTCCCGAACATTCCTCATTCTCCATTCCTCATGCTTCACTCCGTCTTAATGCTCTCCACCGGATTCGCATTCGCCGCCCGCCAGTTCTGGTAGGTTACGGTGGCGATGGTAATCACCGCCACGATGACGAAGGCGGCGGCATAGACCCAGACGTACATCGGTGTCTTGTAGGCGAAGTTCTGGAGCCAGGCGTGGACGGCGTACCAGGCGAGCGGCACGGCGATGATGAAGCAGACTATCAGCATACGCAGGTACACACGGTTGAACATCAGAAGTATCTCTCCCGTCGTCGCGCCCATCACCTTGCGTATCCCAATCTCCTTTCGCTTATATTCGCTGTCGAAGACGACGAGGCCGAAGACGCCGACGATGGAGATGAACACCGCCAACAGACTAAAGAGGAAGATTAACGTCCCGAGGCTCCGCTCCGACTGGTAGAGGTTTTCCAAAACCGTGTCGTAGAACCGGAGGTCGAAAGGATAATCGGGGTCGAAGGACGAGAGGACGGAGGCAATTTGGTCGCGGGCGGCGAAGAGGTCGGTGCCGGGGTGGAGCTTTATATAAAGGTAGTTCGGACTATACCAATAGCTACCGGCAGCAAGGAAGGCCATCGGTCCTATTTCGCGCCGCATGGAAGCAAAATGGATGTCGGGGATGATGCCGACAACAGGCATACCCTCGATGACGTCGCCCACTTCGATGCCATATTGCTGCGCTGCGGTGTAATTCATAATCAGGGAACCACCATCCCGCCCCTCGCGGGCATCGGAAGCCAGGAAGTCGCGTCCTTGCTCGACGGAAATACCCAACGTACGGAGAAACATGTAATCGACCGGGAGTACTACGAAATCAACATATTCGCCTTTAAAATCGCGTCCCCATTTCATGTAGTCGTCGCTGCCGGAAAGGATATCTCTGGAAAAGGTAACTCCTTCGACACCCGGAATGGCAGCCAAACTACTTTTCACGGCCTCTCTCGAGCCTCGAGTTTTGTTACTCAAGTCCGCAAGCACAAGCGCATCCTTGTCGTACCCCAGCGAGGTCTTCTGGGTATATCTATTTTGCAAAAACATAAACAAGGCACCGATGATGAGGGCAAACGAAGCGACAAACTGGAAGCCCAGCAACAGGGAGCGCAGGCGTCGCCCGGCGGGAGACAGACCAAAGGCACCCTTGAGCACCAACGCGGGTTGGAAAGAAGTCATGTAATATGCCGGGTATGCCCCTGCTGCAATGCCGATGCCCACAGAGATAAGGGCGGTAAGGAGCACTAAGCCGATCTGTTCCGTAATGGCCACCGGGGTTGCTACCAACGAAACCAACGAGCTTTTTCCAAAGAGGTAAAGCCAAAACAGCGAAAACAAATAAGCCGAGAACGAAATGATAACAGCTTCCCCTATTAATGCGCGGCGCATCTCGCCAACCGTGCAGCCCAACACCCGCTGTGTGTTAATGCAGCGCATTCGGACGGGAGCCAACGCGGTACTGAAATTGGTGAAGTTTATGGCCGCGATGATGAGTACCACCCAAGCAATAGTGAAGAGGAGGATGACAGTCGAACGCTCGGCTTTCGGCGTATTGTCAAAAATTGCATTGGTCCGGAAATGGAGGTCGCGGAGAGGCGTAACGATAATGTTATCTGCCGCCCATGCCTCCATATCGCTGTTCATCCGTTGGGCGTAAGCTATCATCGTTTCTTCCATACCTTCTGCCGAGGCGGGATCATCCAAGAGGATATAGAAATTGTAATTCCAGTTATTCCATGCGGTCTTGTTATCATTATTGAAAGAACAATACAATGTGTTGGAGACAGAGGTATTTGCCGGAAAATCCTCGAAGACACCGCCGACATAGTACACGCCATTCTTGACAAAACGTAGGAAATCTGTGTTTAAACGCTTGCCGACTGCCGATTCGTTTCCGAAGAATTTACGCGCCATACTTGCCGGAATCAAAACTTGGTTCGGTTCGTTGAGTACATCTGCCGAGCCTTCCAGCATTTTAAAACTGAACACTTTCGGAAAAGAGGGAGAAACGGAAATCATCGTTTCCTGATAGCCATGCTGCTCCCCTTGCCCATCGTCTAAAAGAAAGAAAACGGTATTCCCAAAAGCATTGCGCAAGGCTACCCCCTCAATGTGGGGCGAGGCTTGCGAGAGCAATTCGGCAAACGGACGAGAAAATACCGCCTGCTGCGTCCCGTCTTCAAAATATCGATCGACCCGGAAGATGCGCTCCGAATTGGGAGTCTCCTTGTCGAAGTCCATATCATATTGCCACTGCATCAATATCACCATAAATGTAGTGAAAGCCACCGACAAGCCGAGCACATTCAGCGTCATGGCAAGGCGGAAGCGACGGAAAAGAACCAAGAAATTTCGTAAAAGTACTTTCATCTTCTTCTATATATTATAAAGGTAAAACATAGGATGCGCGTCCGCCGGACTTCCCAGCCGGGCGGACGCAAATAAGTTAAATGTGTTAAGAAAAAAATATATTTGACTCTATATACTTTGCAAAAGCTGGTGCGTTTAGATGAACTCGCTCACCGACGAGACGATTTGCCCGTCGAAGAGGTTGATGATGCGGTGGGCAAAGCTGGCGTCGTGCTTCGAGTGCGTTACCATGACTACCGTCGTCCCTTCCTTGTTCAGCTCGGTGAGGAGCTGCATCACTTCCGCGCCGTTCTTCGAGTCCAAGTTACCGGTCGGCTCGTCGGCAAGGATAATCTTCGGTCCGGAGACTACCGCGCGGGCTATGGCGACGCGTTGTTGCTGACCACCAGAGAGCTGCTGCGGATAATGCTGGGCGCGGTGGCTGATGTTCATCCGCTTTAGGATGGCAGTAACCATTTTCTTGCGCTCGGCTGGCTTCACGCCGAGGTAGGTGAGCGGGAGTTCGACATTCTCGAAGACGTTCAGCTCGTCTATCAGGTTGAAGCTCTGGAAGACGAAGCCGATATTGCCCTTGCGAACCTGCGTGCGCTCCTTTTCTTTGAGGTGGCCAACTTCTTTGTCGCCCAAGTAATAGTCGCCCTCGGAGGGGTTGTCGAGCAAGCCCAAAATATTCAGGAGCGTGGATTTACCGCAACCCGAGGGGCCCATGATGGCGACGAACTCGCCATTCTCGACTTCCAAGGATACTTTATTCAATGCAATCGTTTCAACTTCCTCAGTACGAAAGAATTTGCTGAGACCTTCAATCTTAATCATAATGCTTGTTTTTATATTGTTATTACTATTTGTTTCTGCTAAAAATAATACAAAGACCGTGCCAAAATCGTTATTCCGCTTATTTACAAACGAATCCTAATTTCCGACACGGAGCGGAGTGTCAAAAAATTGGACAGTAGTGTCAAAAAATTGGACACTTTTCGCAATTGACAATGGAAAATGGACAATTGACAATGCAATTTGCTTCCCATCCTTAATTGTCAATTGTCCATTCTCAATTGTCAATTTAACCCTCCCCCTCTTTATTTATTAATTATTAACCTTTAGCTCTACTGTAGGATTCTCCGTCGCCTTCTTCCAGCCTCGCATTAGGACGCAGATAGCTATCATGCCGAAGAGGATAACGCCAGACAGGAAGAAGAGGAAAAATCCCAGCGCAACCTGCTCCGGGAAATGTTGCAGCCACCGCGACGCCGCCAGGAACGTCCCCATCAGCGCCACAACAATAGCCGGCAGACTTACGAGGGCAATATCTCGGAGCAACAACCGCTCGATATCCCAAGCCGTCGCCCCATTCACTTTCCGGATGGCGATTTCCTTTCCCCGCCGGCGTATCTCGTCGGCCACATACCCCAGCAATCCCATCAGTGTGATTAGGAGCATGAAGACGGAAGCCACGGCTACGGAGTTCCGGAACTGCTTCGTATCTTTATACGACTTATGGATTTCGCCGAGATAAGTCTGGAGGATAATGTCTTGCTCGGGCAGCAACTCCTTCAGCCGGCTCTCGACGTTGGCGAGGGTTTCGGGATTCATCTCGCGCAATTTTACCGTCAGGTAGGAATACGAGAGGCTGTCGGTCGTGATGCCCAGCAGGGCTACCGGGTTCTGCTGGTCGAAGATGGAACCCACATAGAAATCTTCCATCTCTCCCGCCACCACACCGTCGAAATCCGGCAAGGTTTTCCCGACGGGATTGTCCGTCCAGCCGAGCACATTCAATAAGCGTTGGTTTACGAGCATCGGCGTCGGGTCTTGCTGCTCGTCGGAGAGATTATTCCCCAAGTTGAGGCGGACACCGATTGTTTCCAAGTAATTCGCATCGACAAACATATAGCGCACCGTCGCCAGCGCCTCTCCCGTCTCCGGATTCCGCAAGGGCGTCCCATTCAGGAAGCGCGGCAAGAGACTGGAAGAAAACGCGACATTTTCTACTTCGGTCGAGCGCAGCAGTTCGTCGTGCACCTTCTGCCGCTCGGCTTTCGTCGTCTCATTCAGTGTACAATATACCAGATTCTCGGGCCGGTATCCCAAGTCTTTGTCCAGCATTTTATCGTATTGCAAAAGGACAATCAAGAGGAAAACCATCATAAACGTGGCGCAGGCTATCTGCACACCCAGCAATCCTTTGCGCCACCCGCGTTTGTTGGCTCGATAGAAGCGAAATACCTGCGTTACGGGCACTTCGGCAAATATCTTTGCTGGCAAAACGCCGGACAAGAGCACGACGAACAGCACGATACCCAGCGAGACAGCCACCTGCTGCCCCGTCAGGAAAAACGACATCGGTACGCCGGTCAGCGACGTAATCACGTCTTTCCCCGCCACAATCACGAAGGCAGCGAGAAGGGTCGAGACTACTACCAGCAGCAATGTTTCCAGGAATTGCATACTGAAGATATTCCCTACCGACGCTCCGTAGCATTTGTGAATGGCCATCGTCCGTGCCCGCGACGCAAGGGAGGAAATCGACAGCATCACATAATTGAGCGAAACGGCAACGAGGATAAGCACCGCCAGGATGGAGAGCACCGCCAAGGTCTGCCGCGTCTCCGGGTCGCCTGTATGGAGTTCCGTAACAGGTTTGAGGTAGGGAGTGAACATGTGTCCTCTTTTTCTCCAACTCTCCACATCCGCATGACGAGCTATCATCGCCGGAAGCAACTCGTCGTTGATGCGTTCCACGTCGGCGCCGGGCTGCAAACGGACATAACCGGTGAAGCCATCGCCTTGATTCCAGTCCGGATCGCCATAAAGTTCGATGGAATAGACCATATCGAACTTCAGATGACTATTGGCAGGAAAATCTTCGAAGATGCCTGCCACCTTATAACTATACGAATGTTGCTTATCGCTAAACAACACTTCGCCCACAGCTTTTCCTTCGCCAAAAATCCGCCGGGCCACCGAACGGGAAAGGAATATTTGGTCGCTCATGCCAAGCAAATCCGGATCGCCCACCAGCACCTTAATGCCTAATGTTTTAAAAAACGCAGAATCAGCATAGAGCGGCCTCACCTCATATCGGTGTTCTTCCCGGAAGATGCTTTCTTCTTCTACTCCTAAATTAATCATGCTGCTTCCACTGACAACTCCCGGGATTTCCTCGACCATCGTCGGGGCTACCGGGCGAAACGTATTCCCATAATCCGACACCTCTGGATTATCACTCCCTACGCCAACGGTAAACCGCGTCTGCAACTGATACAAATTCTCCACCTCCGGCAAAAACCTTTCGTAACTCAAATCGAAGGCGATGCGTGCGAAAAGCACGATGCCGATACTAAGGCCGAGCGTCAAGGTCAGCACCTTCACCCAGCCGTTGTTGCGCCCGCGAAATAAGGAGCGGCATACAAATTTTAATTCTTCTTTAATCATCATATCGTTATCTTTATCGTTTTATCTACTTTTTGCCCGGGGGGAAAGGGCTTCGCCGCATTTTACCCCATTTTGATACCGCTTTGGGGTAAAAAGTACCGTAGATGCTACTACTTTTTCCCAGAAAGGAGCGAATACGCAATCAATACTCCTTCTTTTTCCCAGGAAGGAGTAAATACGCAGTAGATACTCCTTTTTTCTCCCAGGAAGGAGTATATACGCAGTAGATACTCCTACTTTTTCCAAGGAAGGAGTAAATACGCAATCGATACTCCTTTTTCTTCCATAGAAGAAGTAAATACGGGAAAAATACTCCTTTTTTGTACCAAAGTGGGGTAAAATATACCTATACCGTTTCATTCCGTCTTCAGACTTTCTACCGGGTTTGCATTTGCTGCCTTCCAGTTCTGGTAAGTTACGGTCGCTACCGTGATTAGCCCCACAACCGCGAGGGCGGCGAGGTAAACCCACCAGTACATCGGTGTTTTGTAGGAGAAGTTTTCCAGCCAGCGGTGCACGCCGTACCACGCGAGCGGGGCGGCGAGAATGAAACAAACGGACATCATCCGGAGGTAAACCTTGTTGAACATCACGAGAATCTCGCCAGTCGTCGCGCCCATCACCTTGCGGATGCCGATCTCCTTCCGCTTATATTCGCTGTCGAATACCACGAGGCCGAAGACACCGACGATGGAGATGAAGACGGCGAGGAAGCTGAAGAGGGCGATGAGGGTGGTGAGGTTTTGCTCGCCCTCGTAGGCATCGTCGAGTATCTGGCCAATGGCGCGGACGTTGAAGGCATAGGAGCTATCGAACGCACGCAGCGTTTCTTGCACGTGCTGGCGGACGGTATAAATGTCTGCCCCTGGAGCGACGCGGATGTAGGCGTAATCATAGCGTTCGTCTCCCAAGAAGCTAAGTTCACCGGTTACAAAAGCCATCGGGGATACAGACTGGCGGAAAGACATATATTTAATGTTAGGAATGATGCCGATGACTTCAAATTCACCCACACGGTCTCCTAACTGGATATTATATTGCTCTGCTGCCAGCTGATTAAAGATAATCTTACCCTCCTTAGACTGTTCATCGCCTTTCCGGAAGTTCCGCCCATCGACAGGCTGAACACCCAACACCTCCAAGATGTCGGAAGAAACCACCAAATTATCATAATCAATCAATTCTCCCTTGAATGGACGAGTATAATGCGTAAAATCATCGCCTTGCGAAAGCAGTTGATTGACGTAAGCCACCTTTTCCACACCGGCAATGCCTTTCAGTTGGTCCATCAAGGTAGATAAGGAAGCCTTCGCCTTTGGGCTGAGGTCAGTTGCCAGCAACACATCCTTATCATAGCCCAGCGAGGTAGTGCGCGTATAACGGTTTTGCAGCAACATAAAGAAAGCGGCAATAATCAGCGTAAAAGACGCGACATACTGGAAACCCATCAGAACGGTACGCAGACGACGGCCCGTGGCGGACAAGCCGAAGGAACCTTTCAAGACCATAGCGGGTTGGAAAGACGTCATGTAATAAGCGGGATACAAACCGGCGATGGCGCCAAGAACGAGAGAGAGCACGCCCGTCACCATGAGCAGGCCGCCGTGGTGAAGCAACGAAAGGTCTGCTGTTACCAAACGTGCCAAGACGCTTTCTTTGGCTACATATAATAATAATGTAGAAAGCAAGAAGGCGAGGAAGGAAATCAGCATGGCTTCGGCCGTGAGCTGCCAGCGAAGATTTGCTACCGTACTGCCTAAGACGCGCTGCGTGTTGATGCTCCGCATCCGGACGGGTGCCAAGGCAGTGCTGAAATTGGTATAGTTGATGGCGGCAATGATAATAATCACCCACGCGATGGTGAAGAGGAGGTAAGAAGTCTGTCGGTTTGCCTTCGGGACGGAATCGAACGAATAGCCCTGCAACCAGTGCAAATCGGCAAGCGGGTGAAGGCTCTGGAAACGAATCACACCATCGGTTTCAATATCCATCTTTTCTGTATATTGCTCAAAATTGGCAAGCAAACCCGAAGCGGACGAAGGATTATCGAGGCGGACGAACATAGAATAAGCCGCTTCTCCCCAATCGTCTTTGGCATAATCGCCAACCGAGGCATAAACCACGTTTTGCAAGGTGCTGTTGCTCGGAAAATCGCGATAGACGCCGCCCACGATATAAGCCTCGTCGTCACGGAAAATCCGGAGGTCTTCCGTCTCGATACGCTTGCCAATAGCCGATTGGACACCGAACCATTTGCGGGCAAGGCTTTCGGGAATCAGGAGTTGGTTTTCGATGGCCAAGGCATCCGCAGAACCTTCCAGCATTTCAAAATCGAAGACACGGGTGAGGGCCGACGTGGTGGGATAACAAGTCTCCTCAAAATAGGATTCCTGCCCGGACTGCTCGTCGTGAATCGAGAGGAACAAGGGCATCCCCATACCATAAATTAAACAACCAGACTCGATGTGCGGCGATGATTGGATGAACAGTTCGGCGTACGGACGGCACGTGATGGGCGTCGGTCCAAGCCCTTTATATCGGATTCCACTCGGAAAATACGCTCGCTGTGAGGCGTGGCGTCATCGAACGTCACATCGTACCGCCATTGCATCATAATCACCATAAAGGCGGCGAAGGCCACCGCCATACCAAGGACATTCAACGTCATCGCCAAACGGTAACAACGGAATATCGACCAAAAGTTGCGAATAATTGGATTCATAGACCTTATTTTTTATTGTTATTTCTATCAAAATATATACAATTATCGTGCCAAAATCGATAAAGTAGTCAATGCCAGCGATATCCTAATTTCCGGGTAAAAACAAAGTGTCAAAAAATTGGACAGTGGTGTCCAATTTTTTGACACTTTTCGGGCGATTTCGAGGGGAAATCAGCGGGTCTTCACCGTTACATTCCCGCGCAAATCGGCCGAGGAAGCACCGATGGAGAGGCGCACCTTGCCTTTCTCCAAGGTGAAAGCGTGGCTTGCCTCATCCCAATACGCCAAGACCTCTGCCGGGACAGGAATCTCGACGCGCACCGTCTCCCCTTTCTTCAC
The DNA here is from genome assembly GCA_944325345.1 of uncultured Parabacteroides sp. Taxonomy (GTDB): domain Bacteria; phylum Bacteroidota; class Bacteroidia; order Bacteroidales; family Tannerellaceae; genus Parabacteroides. Next base: position 27,673 of record CALUZV010000026.1, on the reverse strand, counting down.
CGAGACGCGCTTGAAGCCTTTCAGGGCCAAGGCCGGATGTTCGACCTTCGAACCTGGGTAGGAAGCGTAAACCTGCACCACCTCGTCGCCATCGCAAGCCCCGATATTCACTACGTCGAGGGAAACGCGGACGGTATCGCCCATCACTACCGAGCATTTGTCCACCGAGAGATTCTTGTAGCGGAAAGAAGTATAGCTCAGACCGTAGCCGAAGGGGAAGAGGGGCTTGCTCTTCATATAGAGATAGGTTTTGCCCTTGCGGATATCGTATTCCAAGATGGGCGGCAAGTCGGCGATAGATTCCGGCCAGGCCTGCACCAGACGACCAGCGGGACTGACCTTCCCCGTCAGGACATCCGCCAGTCCGTTGCCTAATTCCTGACTCGACTGGGCGATATGGACGATAGCCGGGATATTCTCTTTCGACCAGTTAATCGTATAAGGAAAGCTGGAGACGAGCACCATCACGGTATTCGGATTGGCGGCATGGACTACCTTCACCAAATCCTCCTGCTCCAAGGTGAGGGCTTGCCTATCGACTTCCTCGCGGCCATCGCTCGCTACGAAGTTTACGCCCCAGCCGATGCCGAAGTTCGTCGGGTGGTTGCCGACGCAGACAATCGCCAGGTCCGCCTCCTTTGCCAAGATATAAGCGGAGTCGGCTTTGTTGGAGGCCGCGTAGGTTATCTCGACCTTATCGCCCAAGGCATTCTTCAAGCCTTGCAACGCAGAGACACGGTAGGGCGGCGTGCCGGTGTACCAGTCGCTAATAACGGCGTCGGCACGCGGACCAATCACTGCTATCTTCTTCACCTTCTCCGGACGGATGGGAAGCAAATTGCCTTCGTTCTTCAGCAAGACAACCGATTCCGCCGTTACCTTCCGCACCAAGTCATGCACTTCGGGCTTTAGCCACGGGTCAAGCGTATCCTTGACACCGATGGAGGCGTAGGGATTCTCCTCGTAGGAGTCCAACAGACCCAAGCGAATCCAGACGCGGAACAGACCGCGAAGGACGGAGTCGATGTCGGTTTCCGTAATCAGCCCATCGGCCAACGCCTTGCGGATATAAGGTGCATGGATGTCGTCGAGTACCATATTGATGCCGCTCTTGATGCAGGCGGCCACGGCCGTTTCAAGGTCAGGGAAATAATGGTGGTCGGTAACCAGATGTCCCAAACCGCCGCCATCGGTACAGATAATACCATCCTGCCCCCACTCCTTCACGGCAACGTCTTTCAAGACCGGATGGACGGTGCAAGGTATCCCGTTATAGGCATTATACGCCGCCATAAATGCCCGCGAGCCGCCCTCGGTGATGCCTTTATAGAAGGTATAGCCGTAGTATTCTCGGAAGAGGCGCTCGTCGAAGTTCGAGGAGTTGAAATAGCGGTTGTTCTCGTTGCTGTTTGCCAGGAAGTGCTTCATCAGCGAGGCTGTCCGCCAATACTTCGGATGGTCGCCCTGCAAACCTTGGGCGTAGGCTACAACCATGCGGGAAACCAGGAAGGGGTCTTCGCCGAAGCATTCCTCCGTGCGTCCCCAGCGCGGGTCGCGGCCTAAGTCGGCGTTCGGGGCTAACGTAATGATGCCCCCGCTATACTTATACTTTGGACTTTGGAAAAGGTAGCGATGCTCGTAGGCTTGCGTTGCGGCGACTTGGCGAATCAAGTCCGTGTCCCAAGTCTGCGCCAATCCGATGGCCTGCGGGAAGACCGTGGTCGGTGCCTCGCCCGCGCCCTTTATCCCCCAGTTGGCCGGACCGCTATGGGCATAGCCGTGCAAACCCTCGGTGATGCGGGTCGTCCGGATGCCTAAGCGGGGCAAGTTCGGGTGCGTGGAAAAGCAGTTGATTTTCTCTTCGACGGTCATCGCGTCCAGCAGAGACGTAACCCGCTCTTCTATCGGCAGGTTGCTGTCGCGGTAGTCTTGTGCTCCGGCTTGTCCCGTCCAAGGCAGCAAGAGGAGCGAAAGGTAAATGATTGTCTTTTTCATATACATTATATAATTATAAAATGATATCGTCGTCCATCATGGTTTGATTGCCCAAATATACAGAGAATATCAAGAGATTGGAAGATTTCTCTAAAATTCCTCAATAAACACGTTGCTTTTTTAAAAGAATAAACTACCTTTGCCCATCGAATACAAAAACATACAGATTGCAATGATCGATAAAATAAAAGCACTACTCCAGGAAGTAGAAAACATGCACGCGGCCAACGCCGGAGAACTGGAAGCTTTGCGCATCAAGTACCTCAGCAAGAAGGGGGAAATCTCTATGTTGATGAACGACTTCCGCAACGTGCCGGCAGAGCAGAAACGCGAGGTGGGTATGTATCTGAACCAACTGAAGGAAACAGCCCAGCAAAAAATAAACGAATTGAAAGAAAGTTTTGAGAATGCCCAGACCTCGAACGACGAAATCGACCTGACTCGCACGGCCTATCCCATCCAACTGGGCACGCGCCATCCCCTCTCTATCGTAAAGAAAGAAATCTGCGACATCTTCGGACGCTTGGGCTTCAGCATCGCCGAAGGCCCGGAAATCGAGGACGACTGGCACGTTTTCTCGTCGCTCAACTTCGCCGAAGATCATCCTGCCCGCGATATGCAAGACACGTTCTTCATCCAGCATAGCCCCGACGTATTGCTCCGCACCCATACTTCTTCGGTGCAGACGCGCGTGATGGAACGCCAGCAGCCGCCTATCCGCATTATCTGTCCGGGACGTGTTTACCGCAATGAGGCCATCTCCTACCGTGCCCATTGCTTCTTCCACCAAGTAGAAGGTTTATATGTAGATAAGAATGTTTCGTTTGCCGACTTGAAGCAGGCGCTTCTGTTCTTTGCAAAGGAGATGTTCGGGGCCGACACGAAGATTCGCCTCCGTCCGTCTTACTTCCCGTTCACCGAGCCTTCTGCCGAGATGGATATTTCTTGCAACCTCTGCGGCGGCAAGGGCTGCGCCTTCTGTAAGCATACGGGGTGGGTTGAAATCCTCGGTTGCGGTATGGTGGACCCGAACGTATTGGAAAACTGCGGCATCGACAGTAAGGTCTATACGGGTTACGCCCTCGGCATGGGTATCGAACGCATCACGAACCTGAAGTATCAGGTGAAAGACTTAAGAATGTTCTCGGAAAACGATATTCGTTTCCTGAAACAATTTGAATCAGCCAATTAAAGTTGCAACCTAAATCATTTTTACCTACCCCGGGCTTGTAACCGGCCCGGGGAAACACACCCACGGGTGCCAAGGTAGATGATCGAAGGTTGCCGATTGGCTCTGATTCAAGGATATATTTAGGCACGGATTACGCGGAATGACACGGATTATTTAGAAATAAAAACCGTGAAATCCGCGTAATCCGTGCCTCTTTTTTACAGATGGAACGGCACATACACCGAGAACATCAAGTCGGACAGATGTCCCCGCCGTCCGGCCTTCCCATCGTTCTCGAAGTGTTTCAGCGTGTTCAGGCAACCGTATTGGTAGGTCAATCCCAATTCGAGATGCTTGCAGACGCGGTAGCCGAACTTCGCCAGCACTCCTAAATCGAAGACGGGATTCGGACTGACGTAGAGCGTCGGGGCAAGTCCGGCTCCGAGGTGGAATCCCTTCCCGAACTGCCAGTTCCAGCTGGCGGAGATGGATATCGGGAGCAGGAACTCGTGAAAGCCGGTATGATCGCTTCCCGCCAGATAACCACCATTCCCATCCGGAATAAACCCTAAATAGTAATTGTAATGATGGCTATTCGTCCATTGGAATCCGGCGCGGATATCCAAATCATAGAAAAACTTCTCCCGGGGCAGGAAGCGGAAGCGATAACCCACCGTAATCTGTGGCCGCACCCAGTTCTGGAATGAATACTTCGCCTGCTCTGTCTCCCAATCTCCACTAAACTTTCGTCCGTCTTGAATGGGGAAAACTGCATTGCCGCCCACCAGGGCACCATGTTCGACCTGTGCCATAGCGGCATTTGATAGCAACATACATGCTAAAAAGAATAGAATCTTTTTCATAATAACTTATTGTTTAAATGACTATTTCACATGAAAAGGGATGAATACCGAGAGATTCAAATCGGAAACCTTACCATACGGAACCAGCTCATTCGAAGCTACTTTCGTGAAGCCGACACGATAAGTCAGGGCGAAATCCAGCTTCCCGACTTGATAGCCGACCTTCAGCACAAGGGGTGCATCGAATATCCGCTTCCCGGCGAAATACAATGTCGGTTCAACCCCGATGCCGGTATATAAATGTTCCAGTATCCGATAATTAATAGAAGGAGAAACCGCCATGGAAAGGCGCAACGTCTTAGATTCTGTCCAAAATGCCGGAACATACGAATATTCATCAACCGCCTCAAAATAGCAATTGAGATCTTTAAAGAACTTGGCATTCAGCAGCAAATCTATATCCCAAAAGAATCCCGGATTTTTATCTGGCTCAATCCGGAAGCGATAACCCAACGAGAGGTTTCCCCGATAATCGGAACTATACCGCTCTAACGGATAATCATATATACCCGCAAAGATTCCCCACATATCATAACCGCCATATTCGACGGCTTCCCGGTCAAAACCCAAACCTCCACTCACCAACAGTCCCGACGAGACCTTGCGCTGGGCACCAGCCGTCCCAGCCATCATGCACAAAAGCAATAAAAAGAGAATTTTCTTCATACTATAAATTTTATGTTTCGATGATAAGACAGCGGGATGGGAGGAAACCCCTACTCGAATACGAAAAAAAATTAGACGCGGATTACGCGGATGACACGGATTATTCTCCACCGTGAAATCCGCGTAATCCGTGCCTAATTAAGAGGAGTCTTAATCGACGTTTAAGAGCTCTCTTAAACGCCATTTAAGAGGGAACTTAATCATCGTTTAAGAGATAACATAAACGCCGTTTAAGCGGGAACTTAAACGGCGTTTAGGAAACAAAGAAGGGGATTATTGGACTTGCGGGCCGTCTTCCTCTTCGTCATCGCCACCGGTAACAGGCTCATCGCCAATAGGCTCTCCTATCGTGAGGGTTCTGGAAATCGTGCGTGGCGTTTTCAATTTCCAGTTGCCACCGGCATATTGCGTTACAACTTTCAGCTCGTAATCGCCCTCGTCCAGCCCTGCCGGAATGATGAATACCAGCTTCTTCGGATCATTTTGGATAATCAAATCGCCTTCGATTTTCGTTACCGTACCGTCTGAATCCGTCAATGAGATACCTACCGACGGGTCGTCGCCAACCACCTTGATATTCCGTCCGTGCAGCGTGAAGGCACGTCCGGCTTTGACGCGGAAGCCAGCGCCCTGAGCGGATTCACCACCGGCTACAGACATCGGACTTTGGGCTTCACCGTTGATGTGAATCGTCGTGTTGTCTAAGATAGAGCGGAATTCCTTGGATGGGGCGATATTGATTTGCAAGGAATTAACCTCCGGATTCCAAGTCCCGTCATAGGTTACGCCCTTACAAACCAACTCGATGTTGATAAGTCCGGTGTTCACCCGGAGGCCCTGCAAGAGGAGCTTCATGACAATCCGGTTGAAGAGGTCGAGCACCATGCGGACAGTCTCAGGCTCCAGACCGGGGTTCACATCCATGATTTCATCCACAAGGCGATCCTGGTCGGCAGTGCCCTGCGATACGACGACGAAGATTTTGTCATCCTTGTCGTTCACCGTAACGGAGTTGTCTTGCAAACTCACGTTGATTTGGTATTTTGTTGTGTTTGACATAAGATATTAATTAATTTATTTATGATTATTAATTATGTTATAACTCCATAGAAAAAATAATTTTATCGAGATACGAAAGGAATATAAATAGAAAGATTCAGATCAGACACCTCGCCCCTGAAAAGCGTATGTTTGTCAAGTGTATGTGCCAACCCCAACCGATAGTTTATGGCGATATCCATCTTTCCGAAGTTATATCCAACCTTCCAAATTATCGGAAGATCCAAAAGGCGGTATTTGGCAAAGTAGACTGTGGGCTCCAAACCCAGACCGACATACCACCGCTCCGAAATCCGATAATTGACAGAAGGCGAGAAAGCAAAAGAAAGCCGCGCGTCATTGGCCTCTACCGTTACAATCGGATTAGTTCTTTCCTCCCATTCGTAAAACACATCTATATCCTTATAAAACTTCGCGTTCAGCCAAAAATCCATATCGAAAAAGAAATGACTGCTCCGCTCCGGCTCAATGCGGACACGATAGCCAAAGGCGGCATTTCCCTTGTATTCCATCTTCCCATACACCGACCAAGTGTTGAAAAAATCGCTCAGCCCATACCAATCGTCCGCGTTCCGGGCGAAGCCGACGCCTCCGCCAACCAACAGTCCCGACGAGACCTTGCGCTGGGCACCGGCTGTCCCAGCCATCATGCACAAAAGCAATAAAAAGAGAATTTTCTTCATACTATAAATTTTATGTTTCGATGATAAGACAGCGGGATGGGAGGAAACCCCTACTCGAATACGAAAAAAAATTAGACGCGGATTACGCGGATGACACGGATTATTCTCCACCGTGAAATCCGCGTAATCCGTGCCTAATTTACTTTAGCGGAATGCGATAGCCAAAGGCCAGGCCAAAGAACATCGGATTGCTATCGTAGATCAAATTCTGGTAGGTTTGCAACGAGAAATGAAAGCGCTCATACGCAACCCCAGCCTTCACCGCAATCCCAAAATCATGCAAATACCGCTTCGTCGCAAACTGCCCATACGGCCCAACATTGAAATCGAACGTAACTTTCTTGACCGGCAGACGGTAAGAGGCATAGACCGGGACGATAAAATGGCTGACCACCCAATCATATTCCCGCGTCCCGACATACGATACCTCCGGATTGATATAAAACCTCGGCTTTACTTGGAATGAGGCAGACAAACCAACCTCGAAGCCGCTGGACTTGACGTGAGTAAAACGGCCGCTACTGAAGGTGTAGCCGAGGTGAGGCTCCAGTTCGATGGATTTTTGGGAATAGGCAACTATCGAAATTAAAAAAAACAGAGCAACAGATAATATTCTAAAAATCATACTGCAAATTTTGATAATCTTAAAATGAAGGATATTCCTTTCATTAAAAATTTAATTGATAAAACCATACACTACATTATTCCCATCATTAACAGATATCATCTGCCCTTGGGCAGGTAATTCATCTAATAAAATGAAAACTATCTGCCCTGCCTCTGCTTCTACAGACTCTTGATATATCGGATTACCACTATCATCCGTTATCACTACCTGTATAAGGCCTAAGTCTGACAAAAACTGCAAGGTCAATTCGCACGTTTCATCATCAATATTCCCCTCAATAGGAATATTAACTAATGATTTCTGAGGTCTCCAATCTCCATGCATATGGACCTTCCGTCCAAACACCGGAACCACCATAGCCAATGCTACGATCATACATAAAATCTTTTTTGCATCCATCATGTATTCGTTTAAAATTTGATGCCGCAAAAGTAGAACGATAACCACAAGTAGCAAAGAAATCCTACCTTTTCTAATAGGACAAGCCTCTTTTGATTATCAAACGATTACAGAAGGATAAATAGGACAAGAGATAAGACAGACTATCTTATAGTCTATTATTTATCAATAGCTTATTCAAGATTTACCAAATAGTCGTGCAAGCTAAGGTTTCTATCCGTTATTCCCAGCTTCCGGCGCAGCCGCTGGCGGCTTTTATTGACGGCATCAAGCTGGGCTCCGAGCAGGACGGCTTCCCGCTTCGCTTCAAAATTGAAGACGGAGAGATAAGCTAATTGTTGTTCTTTTTCTGTCAGCTTCGACTCTCGCAGGAACTTCGCGGCAGTAGGATAGGAAGATGCTACTTGGGCATAGATGGCTTTCCAATCCTTGTCCGTCAATAAGGATTTTTGGTTTCCGGCAATTACTTTGTCTGATGATTTGAGTAATCTTTTCATAATAGCAGATTCTTGGAATAAATCTTGACGCTGTTTTTGTATTTGAGACATTAATCGCTCGGCTTCTTGTTTTCGTTCTGCATATTGACTAAGTAACGCTTGATTTTCTTCAGATGAATGAGAATTTTTATACTGTTCCAATTGAGTTGAAATCTGGTTCAATTCAGCATTTGTATTTGCCAACTCATGTTCCAACATTTGTAGTCTTTCATTCTTTTCTTGCATTGCCTGTTGCTGCGCTATAATGATTCGATTACGTCGATTCACACGTATTTGATAAATAATAACAGAAACAGAAGCTATTAATAAAATAAATATAGACAAAGATATATAGCGATAATTAGATTTACGCAAGATTCTGTTTTCAGATATCAAATGATTATGTTTATAACGCTTCTCGACACTAATTATATCTGCATCATTCCTTGCCAATGTAATAGAATCACTCTTTTCAAAATACCGTTCCAAATAAGATAACGCCAAATTCGTATTTTCTTCTTGCTTTGCTATCAAATAATATTTGTAATATAATCGGATATGAGTATGAGGATTCATTGTCGGCGCCTCTGCCAATTGGCAATAATAACGAGCACTATCTAATTCTCCTAATTCTATATATAGGGAAGCCAAAGCGGAATACGTTGGTACATCATCATCGTTTGTTTCCCAAACAATCGACTTATTCAAATAGGCTTTGGCCTTCTCATATTCCCCTCTAAACCTATAAACATTCCCCATCCCATTCAAAACAGAAGCATAATCCGAAGAATCCCCTACACCTTGTATCAGGCTATCCGCTCTCTTCATATAATCCAATGCCATATCCAATGAATCTTCGAAGGCGGCTTGCCGACCGGCATTGCTAAAGGCAAACGCTTGGCTCCTCTGATTCCCAGCCTTCCGGAAATACTCGGTTGCTTCCAAATATTTCTCTTCGGCAAGGTCGTAGGTTGCCTTAAACTCATAAATATCCCCTATATAGCTGACAATATAGCCCGCCAAATTCCAATTCTTTTCGCTCAGAGCAAGCGCAAGAGCTTCCTGATACATTTCCTGTGCCCCGTTATAGATTTTCTCGTCGGCATAGGCGCGACCGAGGTAGAACAGTGCCTGCGCCTGCTCCATCGCGCCCCCTTCCCTCTTGAAATAGCGCACGGCGCGTTCCAACTGCGAGCTGTAGGGCATGGGCGAATGGATGGTATCGGCAACTTGCCCCTTGAGCATACACCAGCGGGCGTTCTGCCTGGCATTCAGGTTCTCCGGGTATTCGATGCTGTCCAGAAGCAAGAGGGATTCTTCCGGTTCGACGGGCAGGAGGCGGGTGGCCTGCTCGAAACGGCGCGTGGCGACCGGGTCGTCCGGATGACAGGCGACAAGGCTCAGTAAAAGCAGCAGTAGCGGTATGAGGACACGTAGGCAACGCATGGATTCAACTCTCTTTCGCCTGCAAAGGTAAAGATTTATAGGAAAAAAGAGGTAGGTTTCCCGCAAAACGCCTTACCTTTGGCCTCAGCTAATATTTTTACATGATGAACAAGATCAGATTCGGTGTGGTCGGCACCAACTTCATCTCCGACTGGGTTATCGCCGGCGCGCGGCAGGACGAGCGCTTCGAGCTGGCGGCTATTTGCTCGAGAACGCAAGAGACGGCGGATGCCTTCGCCGCGAAACATGGTATCCCGCACACGTTCACCTCGTTGGAGGCGATGGCGGCGAGCCCGCTAGTGGATGCCATCTATATCGCCTCGCCCAATTTCCTCCATGCGCAGCAAAGTATCCTCTGCATGGAACACGGCAAGCATGTTTTGTGTGAAAAACCGATGGCGTCGAACGCCCACGAGGTGCGTGCCATGCTCGACGCCGCGCGGCGGAACGGCGTTACGCTGATGGAGGCGATGAAGCCGACGCTGACGCCCAATTTCCTTGCCGTCCGCGACAATCTCCGGCGCGTCGGGACTGTACGCCGCTATTTTTCATCCTATTGCCAGTATTCGTCGCGCTACGACAAGCTGAAGGAGGGCGTGGTGCTGAATGCCTTCAAACCGGAATTGTCCAACGGGGCGATGATGGACATCGGCGTGTACACGGTCTATCCGATGGTGGTTCTCTTCGGGAAGCCGCAGCGCATCCAGGCGTCCGGCTTGCTCCTCCCGACGGGCGTGGACGGTCAGGGGGCGGTAAACTTCGCCTACGACGGGATGAACGCGACTATCCTCTATTCCAAGATAGCCAACTCCGCGCTCCCGACCGAGATACAGGGCGAGGACGGCAACCTGACGCTCGACCGCATCAACATCATCAGCCATGTCGAGTTCCAACCCCGGGCGGCGGCCGCTTCCGGCAAGGGCGAGGCAAAGGCTCCGGAGGACATCTCCGCCCCCACGCCGAACGACGAGTATTTTTACGAAGTGAAGGAATTCATCGACTGCATCGAGGCGGGAAAACAGGAATCGGCGATAAACAGTTGGGAAAATTCGCTGACGACAATCGAAATCATCGACGAGGTCAGACGGCAGTTGGGTGTGGTTTACCCGGCTGACGCGGCCATCTGAGCGGGCGAAAGGAAGCAAAAACCGGGCGGCGAAGGCTTCCTTTCGCTCGACATGATGCTGGGGACGGCGTCCCTGACGTCCTTTCGCAAGAAAAGTTACTAGAGACGGCGTCGCTAGCGTCCTTTCGCAAGAAAAGTTGCTAGAGACGGCGTCGCTGGCGTCCTTTCGCAAGAAAAGTTGCTAGAGACGGCGTCGCTAGCGTCCTTTCGCAAGAAAAGTTGCTAGAGACGGCGTCGCTAGCAACTTTTCTTCCGTTTTGGGGTTAGGGACGGGGGATCTGGCGTCCTTTCGCTCGACGTGAAAGCGAGAAGCCCCGTTCCTTTTTACTCCCCTACCTTTATCTTATACACCGCAAACGTCTGTGCCCCCACCTCGGCTGTCATCTGATTGCCGCCCACCGTCGGAGCCAGCGTTTCACGCGGGACGATGGCCGTCGGGTTGTCCAGCGTGTTGTCGGCATCCGGATTGTCGGAATGGAAGACGATGGATGGTTCGGCAGCGAGGCGTTGCGACGACTTCAAGCCCTCGAAGGTGATGGCGACGGGCTGCGCCGTATCGGAGGTATTGATGACCTTCACGATGTAGGTCTGCGTCGGCTCGTCCCATACGGCACTGGCAAACAAACCGTTCTGTCCCGCTTGTCCGCTGACCGGTTTTCCGTCCATCCGGAGCGGCACGACGTTTGTGCCCTTGTTCGTCCCGTATAATTGCTGCACATAATAGCTGCACGAGCGGACGGAACGGAGGTTGTCGAACCAAATCAGGTCGGGACGCCACTGCCAACCCTCGACGTGCGCCAAGAGGGGAGCATAAGTCGCCATGTGTACCACGTCGGCGTTTCGTTCGATGTTGGTCATAAAGGCAGCTTCGAGCAACGAGGCGTGGAAATGGTTATATTTCTTCCCGTTAGCCCCGTGGCAAGCATATTCGCCGGCGAAAACCTTCGGACCCTTGCGGTCGTAGTTGTCGTAGCGGTTGCCCTGCGAGAGGAACCACTTCTCGGGACGGTAGAAATGCTCGTCCACCAAGTCCACCTTCAGCCGCTTCATTTCGGGCCAGAGATAATCGAAAGCCTCACCCTCAGAGCCGGGGCCGGAGGAGCCGATAATCTTGATTTCGGGATGCGCCGCGCGGATAGCCTTGACGAACGGCTCGAGGCGGGCGGGATATTCCGGGCCCCACTGTTCGTTGCCGATGGCGATGAACTTCAGGTCGAACGATTCGGGATGACCCATCTCGGCGCGGAGTTTGCCCCACTTGGTATCGGTGCCGCCGTTGGCAAATTCAATCAGATCCAGCGCGTCTTGGATATAGCTGCCGAGGTCTTCGACCTTGACGTGCGCGTCCTCGCTATCGTTTTGGTATTGGCAAGCCAGACCGCAGTTCAAGACCGGAAGCGGCTCGGCACCAATCTCCTCAGACAGCTGGAAGAGTTCGAAGAAACCCATGCCGTAGCTCTGGAAATAGTCTGGGAAGAAGCGATGCGGGAAGGTATAATGCCAACGGTTCTCGTTCACCGGCCGGTTTTCGACGGGGCCGACGGAGTTTTTCCAGTTATAGCGCGTGGCGAGGTCGGTTCCCTCGACAATGCAGCCGCCGGGGAAGCGGAAGACGCCGGGTTTCGTATCCGCCAGCGCCTGGACCAAGTCTTTGCGCAAGCCATTCTTATGTCCTTTCCACGTATCGACCGGGAACAGGGAGACATGCTCCAAATCCACCGGGCCGGGAGATGTCAGGAAGATACGCAGATGCGCCTTCGCTATCGTCTGCGGCGAAGTGAGCAGCACCTCGTATTGCTTCCACTCCGGAGAGTCTATTTTCAAGTCCTGGGAAACCAAAACCTGCGATTCCTCCATCGACGCATTGTCAATCAGCTCCACGCGGACAGATTGCCCTGCGCCGCGAGCCCAGACGGTGAAACGATACTGCGCATCCTTCTTCAGACCGATGCCGAAGAAACCTTCGTTCTCGATGCCGGTATGTTTCTGATCATGTCCGGCATAGGCGAGGCGGACGTAGTGCGGATTGCGCTCGAAGGGACCGTCATCCTGCACCGTTACGTTCCCGAAGACATCCCAGCCCATCAGTCGTTGGGGGAAGTCGAAGGAGCGGTTCTTGACTAATTCGGCATAGAGGCCACCGTCGGCTCCGAAGTTGATGTCTTCAAAGAAATGGCCGTACATGGTGGGCTGGATTTCAGCGCCGATTTTATTCGCCTGCAAGACCATGCGGTTGATGTCTTGGGCGTTGAGCGTCCATCCCGCCAAGAGGGAACAGACGCTCAGGAAGAGAACTTTCTTCTTCATGCAATGCTATTTTAACGTAAGTGTTACGATTGATTTCGCCGGAAGTTCCACGGTCAGGCTGTTGCCGGAAACCTTCGCACCCTTGAAATCGGTCGGAGCGACCTTATTCGGATTGTCGAACGTGTTGTAATCATCAATACGAGCGGAAGTCAGGATGCGGCCGGAGACAGACTTCGGCTGGATGCTGCCCAAATTCACCGTGATGCTCTGCGATTCTTCCAAATCCACGTTTGCCAACGAGATATGGACGACACCCGCCTTGTCGCGCGAAGCCGTCGCACTCACCATCGGGACAACGCGGTCGTCGCGGACGTCGCGCTGCTGGCACTTGAGGTCGAAGGGCAAGAAGGTAGCGTCTTGGTGCACATTGTACATCTCGAAGACATGGTAAGTCGGGGTGAGCACCATCTTCGGGCCGTTCGTCAGAATCATCGACTGGAGGACGTTCACGATTTGGGCGATGTTAGTCATCTTCACGCGGTCGGTATATTTATGGAAGACGTTCAACGTAACGGCAGCGACGAAAGCATCGCGGAGCGTGTTCTGCTGGAAGAGATGGCCCGGCGTAGTACCCGGTTCCTCGTCCCACCAGGTTCCCCATTCATCGACCATAAGGGCGATGTTCTTCTTCGGGTCGTATTTGTCCATGATGGCGATGTGCCGTTTCAGGATCATCTCGATTTCGAGGCATTTGCCTAAGGTCCAATAGTAATCTTCGTCGGTGAATTTCGTAGCGGCACCTTTATTGTTCCAATCGGCCACGGTATAATAGTGTAAGGAAACGCCATTCATGCGCCCGCCGATATTCTCCATCAGGACTTCAGTCCAATTATAATCGTAGTCGCTGGCGCCGCTGGCGATTTTAAAGAGACGGTTGTCGCCGAAGTTGCGGCAATACGTAGCATAACGGCGATAGAGGTCGGAGTAGTATTCCGGACGCATGCTGCCGCCGCATCCCCAGCTCTCGTTGCCAATGCCGAGGTATTTGACTTTCCAAGGTTTCTCGCGGCCGTTTTCCTTGCGGAGCTTGGCCATCGGACTACCCTCGCCGGCGGTCATGTATTCAACCCATTTAGCCAGTTCCTCGACCGAACCGCTGCCGACGTTGCCGCTGACGTAAGGTTCGCAGCCCAGGAGCTCGCAGAGGTTCAGGAACTCATGCGTCCCGAAGCTATTATCCTCCACGGTTCCGCCCCAATTGTTATTCACCAACTTCGGACGGTTCTCACGCGGCCCGATACCATCGCGCCAATGGTATTCATCGGCGAAACACCCGCCAGGCCAACGCAAAACGGGAACTTTCAGCTTCTTCAACGCATCCAATACATCGTTGCGGTAGCCCTGCGTATTCGGGATATCCGAATCCTCGCCGACCCAAAGGCCGCCATAGATGCAACTCCCGAGATGCTCGGCAAACTGTCCGTAAATTTCTTTTGGAATGACTTGTTCCCCTTGTTCGGGGTGAACGGTAATCGTCGCTTTCTGCTGCGCCAACAACGGGAAAGCCACGAAAAGAGCTAAACTCAGAATCGTCTTTTTCATGATAAAATGGATTTATATGTGTATCGGGGACAAATATACGAACTTTCGGATATTAACTCCCATCTAAAAAGCGTATTTTTGCGCCCGAAATAAAAAAAGTACTGAAGATGCTGACATTTTTGAAGAATTGGACCCTCCCCGTCGCGATGCTCTCGGGGGCATTCATTTATTGGATTGGTTCCCTTTGTTCGTTCCTCGATCCGCTCAAACCGGCCATGTACGACCTCATCGATATCGTTACACCCGCCCTTATTTTCGCCCAATTGTTGCTGACATTCTGCAAAGTCAATCCTCACGACCTCCTGCCCGCCGGCTGGCACTGGTGGCTGCTCGGTTTCCAGCTAATCACCTGCGCTGCGGTCGCTGCATTGTTGATTTTCCTGCCGATGGACGAAACGTATCACGAGATATTCGAGGGCGCGATGGTCTGCCTCATCTGTCCGACGGCGACGGCAGCTCCTGTCATCACCGGAAAGCTGGGCGGGAACGTCTCGGCATTGACTACCTACACCTTGTTGTCGAATATGCTGGCTGCAGCGGCCGTCCCCCTCATCTTCCCGCTGGTAGAAGTTCATGCGGGGATGAGTTTTTGGCTGGCATTCCTGAAGATATTGGGTAAGGTATTTCCTCTGCTGCTGTTCCCCTTCATTCTGGCCTTCATCCTGCGCTGGTTTCTGCCGAGAATACATGGATGGCTGCTCGGATTGCACGATATGGCGTTTTATCTTTGGGGATTCTCGTTAGCTATCGTGAGTGGGCAGACAGTACGTTCTTTAGCAACCAGCGACGCTCCCTTGTCGGTCGAGATTTGGCTTGGCGTCATCGGTCTCATCGCCTGTGGCATCCAGTTTTTTGTCGGCAAGCGCATCGGGACTCCCTACGGCGACCGAATCAGTGCCGGGCAAGCGTTGGGACAAAAAAATACCGTCCTGGCCATTTGGATGGCTTATACGTATTTGAATCCGCTCTCGTCAGTGGCTCCGGGTAGCTATGTCCTGTGGCAAAATCTGTTCAACAGCTGGCAACTTTGGAAGAAACGAAAAGAATCTGAATCAAAATCCATTTAATAATCTATGAAAAAAGAAGAATTTTCCCTCTCAACCCAAACATCCCTCGCCCTCCGCATCCTCCGCGACACGGGAGCGAATCTCTTCCTGACCGGCAAGGCCGGCACGGGCAAAACTACATTCCTCCGACAGCTCAAAGAACGCTGCCCGAAGCGCATGATCGTCGTCGCCCCCACCGGCGTCGCCGCCATGAATGCCGGAGGCGTTACCATCCACTCCTTTTTCCAGCTCCCCTTCGGGCCATACCTTCCCGGACGGCAAGCGGAAGGCGACGCGCGGAAATTTTATAAGTTCTCCAAGGAAAAAACGCAGATTATCCGCAGCCTGGACTTGCTCGTCATCGACGAAATCAGCATGGTCCGCGCCGACCTGCTTGATGCCGTCAGCGATGTCTTGAAACGCTACCGCCGTTCGCCGAAACCCTTCGGCGGCGTCCAGTTATTGCTGATTGGGGATTTGCAACAGCTGGCGCCGGTCGTCAAAGACGAGGAATGGGGTTTGTTGCAGTCGCAATACGCCTCGCCTTTCTTCTTCGACAGTCGGGACCTCGCGTCCATCCCCTACTGGCAAATCGAACTGACGACTGTTTACCGCCAATCGGACAGCGCCTTCGTGGATTTGCTGAATCATGTTCGCGAAAACCGCCTCGACGCGGAGACTTTACGCCTCCTCAACAGCCGCTACATCCCCAATTTCCAGCCGGCGGATGCTGACGGCTACATCACCTTGACGACCCACAACTACATGGCGCAACAAATCAACAACCGCCATCTCGACAAGCTACCGACAAAGGCTTTCACCTTCGACGCCAGCATCCAGGGCGACTTCCCGGCCTATAATTTCCCGACCGAGGAACACCTCGTCCTCAAACAAGGTGCCCAAGTCATGTTCGTCAAAAACGACTCGTCGGGCGAAAGGCGTTACTACAACGGCAAAATCGGCCACGTCGCCTCGATAACGTCCGACCGCCTGACCGTCATCGACTCCGACGGCACGGAAATCCTCGTCGAGCGCGAGACCTGGACCAATACGAAATATACCCTCAACGCCGAGACCCAAGCCATTGAGGAATCGACCGCCGGAACCTTCTGCCAATACCCCTTGAAGCTCGCCTGGGCCATCACGATTCATAAAAGCCAGGGATTGACCTTCGACCGCGCCATTATCGACGCTGCCGCTGCCTTCTCGCACGGGCAAGTCTATGTGGCACTTAGCCGCTGCCGGACACTCGATGGGATGGTGCTGACGTCGCCGCTTTCCGCACAGACTTTAATTCGGGATACACGCGTGGAACAGTTTACCGACAGCATCCCCGAACACCAACCGAACGATAATCAATTGGCCATCGCGCAAAAAAATTATTACCGGCAACTATTAGCAGAACTCTTCGACTTCACAGACCTGCAACAGGCTGTAGAACAAACCGAACGCAAAGCAAACCAATACCTCCGGCCGCTATATCCCAATTTTGCAAGCCTCACCACCACCAACCGCCGACTATTATACGATCAAGTTACAGAAGTTGGTTCCCGTTTCCAGAAACAACTAAATGGAATGATAGGTAAAAGTTTGGATTATCAGCATGATAAGGCTATACAAGAGCGAGTTCAAAAGGGCTGCCCGTATTTTCTCGAAAAACTTACCGAACTCTGTCTCCCGCTTCTTCAAATAAGCCATCAAAATCTGGATAACAAAGAGGCCAAACTACAAATCAACCGAACAGATGACCGTCTGCGCGAAGAACTGCGCCGCAAACTCTTCGTCCTGAAGGCGTCGCAAAACGGTTTCTCTCCCGAAACCTATCTGGCGGCAAAGGCAAAAGCAGCTATCGACGAGCCAGAGGAGAAAAAGGAGCGTGCGCGTTCGCCCCGGAAACGCGAGGGAGTGGAAAAAATCGAGGTGTCGGAAGACATTCTCCACCAAGACCTCTACGACCGACTCCGCGCCTGGCGGTGGCGCGAGGCGCAAGCGAAAAACCTCCCCGCCTACACCATCCTCCAGCAAAAAGCCATGCTCGGCATCGCCAACACGGTGCCCACCGACGAGCGGACGCTGCTTGCCATCCCGGGCATCGGGCGGCGGGTAGTCGAAAATTATGGGGAAAGCCTGCTCAATATTGTCTCCGAATGGAAAAAAACGGCTGATGCGTGAGTAAACGATAGGTCCTATCGGAAAAAAGTTCCTGGATACTCAGTAGAAAATGCTTCCTTTTGAAAAGAAGGACTGGATACTCAGTAGATTTTGACTTCTATTAACAGATAGTTATTTTTTACTCAGTAGATATTAGCTTCTATTAACAAAGAAGACTAAATACTCAGTATCCTTTAGTTTCTATTAACAGATAGCTATTTTCTACTGGGACGACGTTAGGTTACATTCACAAAGAACTATTGTCGCACGGTGCGACGATTACTTTTTTCAGAAAGGAAGAATCGTCGCACGGCGCGACAAACGCTATTTCTTGTCGTTCCATATTTCCCACGCCGCAAACGCCTGCAATAGGAGCATCTCGAGGCCATTTTTCACCACCGCGCCACGCTCTTTTCCGCGCCGCATGAACAATGTCTCGTCCGGATTGTAGAGCAGGTCGTAGAGGAGATGGTTGGGCGTGAGCCATTCATACGGAATATCGGGGCAGGAATCGACGTTGGGGAACATACCGAGCGGCGTCGTATTGACGATGACGGTGTAGCGGTCCATCATCTCGCGCGTCAGGTCGGCGTAGGTGATGCACCCCTCTTTAGCCGTGCGGGAGACGAAAGTGCTCTCGACGCCCAGTTGTTTTAATCCGTGGAAGACCGCCTTCGACGCGCCGCCGGTGCCGAGAATCAGTGCCCGCCGGTGGGAAGGCGTGAGGAGCGGCTCGATGGAACGCCGGAAGCCGATGACGTCGGAGTTGTAGCCGATGAGCTTCGTCTTGCCGAGGAAGCCACGGGCGAACTTGATGACATTGACAGCACCGATGAGGCGGGCGTCCTCGTCGAGGTCGTCGAGGTAAGGTATCACCTGCTCCTTGTAGGGGATGGTAACGTTCAAGCCGTGAAGTTCGGGGTTAAACTTCAAGACATCCTTGAAATCCTTTATCGAGGGGATTTCAAAATTGATGTATTGGGCATCGATATGCTCCGATTCAAACTTTTGGTTGAAAAAATTCTTTGAGAAGGAATGTCCCAAGGGATATCCGATTAAACCATACTTCTGCATAACTCGTATTTTTGTTGATAATAAGAAAAGCAGCTACTTGCTGCCGGTGTATAACGAACAAATTCCGAAAGTCAAAGTGTGCGCCTTCGCCTCCTTGAAGCCGACACGCGAAAGCAGACCTTCCATGACTTTCCCTTGCGGAACGACCTTGATAGACGCAGGCAAATAGCTGTACGCAGCCTTCTCCTTAGAGATTAGCCTGCCGATATTCGGAATCACGACACGAGAATAGATACTGTAGAGCTGCTTCATCGGGAAATGCTCCGGGGTGGAAAGTTCCAGTATCATCAAATGCCCGCCCGGTTTCAACACACGGTACATCTCGGAGAGTCCACGTTCGATATCCTCGAAGTTACGGACACCGAAAGCGGCCGTAACAGCGTCAAACGAATCGTCGGCGTAAGTGAGTGCCGTGCAATCCTGTTGTTCGAAAAAGATATGGTCTTGTAATCCGGCCCGTGCAACCTTTTCGCGCCCTACTTGCATCATTCCTTCCGAGATATCAGCCCCGATAATCCGCTCGGCCCCGAGGATACGCTGCATCTCGATAGCCAAATCGCCTGTGCCCGTTGCGATATCCAGAATCTGTTTGGGGGCGAAGGGACGGAGGAAACGGATGCCCCGCCGACGCCAGCCTTTATCAAATCCGAACGAGAGGGTATGGTTCAGCACGTCGTACTTCCCCGCGATAGCGTCGAACATACGCCGGACTTGGACACCTTTGTGCTCCTTCTGGTTGTATGGGAGTACTTTTTCTGAACCGTACATGTCAATTGACAATTAAGAATTGACAATTGACAATTTAATGGGGAGGGAAAGCTCCTTGCTAATTGTCAATTGTCAATTGTCCATTATAAATTGTTTAAGTATTCCGTTACATTCTTCTCAATGCGTTCAGCAATGTTGTCGGTGTCCGCCTTAACGAAAGTCTCGCCGGTGATGTGTTCGTAGAGTTCGATGTAGCGGTTGCTGATGCTTTCGACGATAGCAGGCGTCATTTCGGGAACGACTTGGCCGGGTTTGCCTTGGAAATTGTTTTCCATCAGCCATTCGCGAACGAATTCCTTCGAAAGCTGCTTCTGGGGTTCGCCTTTGGCAAAGCGTTCTTCATATCCTTCGAGGTAGAAATAACGGGAAGAGTCCGGGGTATGGATTTCGTCCATCAGGTAGATTTGGCCGTTGTGCTTGCCGAACTCATATTTCGTATCCACCAGAATCAAACCGCGCTTTTCAGCGATTTCCGTACCGCGTTTGAAGAGAGCCAAGGTGTATTTTTCCAATACTTCATATTCTTCCGGCGTAGCCAATCCGCGTGCGAGGATTTCTTCCTTGGAAATGTCCTGGTCGTGCTCGCCAATCTCGGCTTTAGTAGTCGGGGTGATGATGGGTTCGGGGAAACGCTCGTTTTCGCGCATACCTTCGGGAAGTTTCACACCGCAAATCTCACGGACACCGCTCTTATAAGCACGCCATGCGCTACCACACAAATAACCACGGACAATCATTTCGACCGGGAAGCCTTCACAACGGACGCCGACAGTTACCATTGGGTCCGGCGTAGCCAACTTCCAGTTCGGACAGATGTCCGTAGTCGCATCCAGGAACTTGGCAGCAATCTGGTTCAGCATTTGTCCCTTGTAAGGAATACCTTCCGGCAGGATTACGTCGAAAGCCGAGATACGGTCGGTTGCAACCATAATCAGCAAGTCGTCATTCACGCTATATACATCGCGGACTTTGCCGTGATAGACACCCTTTTGTCCGGGGAAATTGAAATCTGTTTTAACTAAAGCCTTTTTCATCTCTTTACCTATTATTATATATGTGTTGTTGTATTCTTTTTCGTTTCGTCCGCCTCGGCCGCTTTCTTCCGTCCCTTGTCGAACTTGTCGTACGCCTCGACGATGCGCTGGACGAGCTTATGCCGCACGATGTCCTTCTTGGTAAACTCCACCCGGCCGATGCCGCTCACGTTCTTCAGGATTTGCATGGCTTGTATGAGGCCGGAGGTTGCTGTCGGCGGCAAGTCTATCTGCGTTACGTCGCCGGTAACAATCATTTTCGCATTCATGCCGAGGCGCGTAAGGAACATCTTAATCTGGTGCGTCGTCGTATTCTGTGCCTCGTCGAGGATAATTACTGCGTCGTTCAGCGTCCGGCCGCGCATGAAGGCAAGCGGGGCGATCTGAATGACATTGTTCTCCATATATTCTTTTAGTTTCGCGGCGGGTATCATATCCTGTAGGGCATCGTAGAGTGGCTGGAGATACGGGTCGAGCTTATCTTTCATCTCGCCAGGAAGGAAACCCAGCTTCTCCCCTGCCTCGACAGCAGGACGACTCAGGATAATTTTCCGCACAGCTTTATTCTTCAGCGCTTTTACAGCCAAGGCGATGGCGACGAAAGTCTTTCCCGAACCTGCCGGACCCGTCGCGAAGACCAAATCGTTTTCCTCGAAAGCCTTCACGAGCTTCTGCTGGTTCTCGGTGCGGGCCGTGATGGGCTTCCCGTTCATGCCGTGGATAATCAGGTTTTCCTGCTTGACGACGACGGGGGCTTTGCCTTTCACGATGTCGATGATGACTTCGTCGCTGAGCGTATTGAACTCCTCGCAGTATTTCTCGATTTCGCGGATTTTCTTCAGGAACAGCTCCGATTCCTCTTCCTCGCCGATGACCTTCATTACATTCCCCCGGGCAACAATCCGCAACTTCGGAAACAACGTCTTGATGAGTTGCATATTGCTGTTGTTCACCCCGTAGAAAATGATGGGGTCCACCGTTTCAAGAATATAAATGCGTTCAATCATGTTTTCCTATGCCTTCTTCTTTTTTTTGATTCAGCAAAAGTAGATAAAAAATGCGAATTAACGAAAAGACCGCCGCGAAGAAAGAGCCGCTAAAAGAATTTTTCTAATTTTGCCCCCAATAAAATATTTTAATCAAATGAAAATACGAAACATCGCAATTATTATTTCCGTCGCCCTCGCCCCGTCTTTTTTCTTCTCGTGTCAAGAAAAAAGAGGCGAACTAAAGAAAATCTGGTATAACGGCAGCTATAACCGCGACTTCAACGACCTGAACGACGTCCAACTTGCCGAAGCCAAGCGCATCGGAATCAATCCGCTCGCCAACCGCAAGGATGCCGAGCACGCCACTCGCAAAATGGTCGAGATATCGACGAATGATTTCTACGAAGTTGAGGAACTTACCCACTCCATCCCCTTCCTGATCCCCGAAGCGGCCAATCTGCTCGAGGACATCGGCCGTAATTTCCAAGACACGCTCCGCAATCGCAATGCATCACTCTATAAGATTAAGGTAACGAGCGTAACCCGCACGCGCGACGACGTCAAACGCCTCCGAAAGCGCAACACAAACTCCTCCGCCAATTCGACCCACCAATATGGCACCACCTTCGACATCTCCTGGGTCCGGTACTCAAAAATAGACGAAAACGACACCCTCAACATCGATAAGGACCGCCTCAAAATGGTCCTCGCCATGGTTTTACGCGATCTGAAGCGTGAAGAACGCTGCTACGTCAAGCACGAACGTCGCCAAGGCTGCTTCCACATTACTGTCCGCTCTCCCAAAGAAGATTAGCCAAAACGATTTGACGAAAAAACCACTTGTAAGCAATTCCTCCCGCAAATATTTGATGAAAAATCCTGCATGGTCTGATTGTAGCAATACAATTTGATCATGCAGGATTTTTCGTCAATTTTTCCTGCAACAATTTGACGAAACATACAGAATAATCAATTTTTCCTGCAAAAATTTGACGAAACATACAGAATAATCAAATTGTAGTGCAACAATTTGACGAAACATACAGCATGATCAAATCTTCTTGCAACAATTTGACGAAACATACAGCATGATCAAATTTTCGCAAATCAGAAGATGCACCCACTTTTTGCGAAAAATTCCGACAAAAAATGTACCTTTGCATTTGTCTTTTAATCCCTAATGTAACATGACTATACAGGAAATCAACAACGCATATGGGAGGATTACCGGTGCACTCGGCAGAAAGGAACTGAAGGGCGCTTTCGACCTCCTCCTCGGACTTATCGCCGGCAGCGGGCACTACGAGTTTCAAGACAAACTGGATGAATTACAGGGAACTTACAAAGCGATGCTCGGCTATCAGATGATGAACGTCAGCGACCCGATGCAGTCGCAAATCTATCGCCAGTTGCAGGCCGCGCTTTACGAATTGGCGGACCACATACGCATCCGTGCCCTCGAAAAGGACTCGCCGCGCCAGTACTTCAGCATGTTGCGCATGCGAAGGATGCAATCCGACGCCTCGTTTCAGAATCTCCACCGCGACCTCGCGGCGACGTACGACTCGCTTTCGCCCAATGCCGCCGAAGAATGGCAAAAGGCGCAGGAAAATCGCGCCCTCACGCTCTTCCGCAAGCTCTGGATCAGCGCGCAATTGGATGTGGAAGAAGTCGTTGCCCTTCGTGAGCTGTTGGCAGACGAGCGGGTGCCGGCAGGAGCGCGTTGTCTCGCGGTGTCGGCCTTATGGCTCAGTCTGCAAGAGATTTTTGACAAGGAGAAAGTCGGATTGCTCTGCGACGCCGTCGCTGTCGCCAACGCCGAGGTTCATGCGCGGGCGCTTGTATCTCTCCTTTTGACATTATATTTTTATCGGAAACGCACGGCGCTCTATCCGCAGATCGAACACCGGTTGCAGGCCCTGGCGGAGTCTTTGCCGGGCTTCTCGAAAGAAATTCAGACGATTATCATGCGTTTTATCCTCTCCAGAGAGACGGAAAAGATTTCGCGCAGGCTCCGGGACGAGATCATTCCGGAGATGGTCAAGCTCGGACCCAAATTGAGCCAAAAAATAAACCTCAAGGACCTCACGCCCGAGCAATTGAGCGACGAAATGAACCCCGAATGGCAGGAAAAACTGCTCGCCGACAGCGACCTGGGCAAAAAGGTGATGGAATTCAGCGAGCTGCAGCAGGAAGGGGCGGACATCATGCACTCGACTTTCGTCCATTTGAAAAACTATCCCTTCTTCCGCGAGACGGGCAACTGGTTTTTGCTCTTCGACGCGAAACATTCGGCCCTCGCAGGGATGCAGGCGATAACGGAAAACAATGTGCTGGCGGAGGTGGTGAATGCGTCGTCGTTCATGTGCAATTCCGACAAGTATTCGTTGTATCTGAGCATGGTAAGTTTGCCCGAACAATACCGCTCGATGATGGCGGAGCAGCTCAGTGGGCAGACGGCCGCGATGTTGGAGCAAAAAAAGAGCGAATTGAGGACGAAGAAAGACGAATTGCGCGAGATTTCCGGCCAATATATCCAGGATTTGTACCGCTTCTACAAGTTGCATCCCTCGCATGCGGATTTCGACGACATTTTCACCTATCCGCTTGACTTCCATAATCTGCCTATCCTCTACCCGTATATTTCCGACCCGGAAAGTTTGACGGCGATAGCCGAATATTACCTGCAGAAGAACTACTTTGCTGACGCGCTGACGATTTTCAACCGCCTGGAGGAAACGGATAAGGCCAATGAGATTCTCTATCAGAAAATTGGCTACTGCAAACAGATGATTGACGACATCGAGGGTGCCCTGGCTGCCTACTTGCAGGCCGATTTGCTCCGCTCGGACAGCAAGTGGGTCATCCGGCGCATCGCGAACTGCTACCGCACGCTGAAGCAGCCCGAAAAAGCGTTGGAGTATTTCCACAGATATGAGATGTACGACGCGGAAAACCTTGCGGTACAGATAAGCATCGGTCATTGCCACCTCGAATTGAAGGAATACGATGAAGCATTGAAATATTACTACAAAGTTGATTATCTGGACAGCGGGAGCCACAAAGCTTGGCGTCCGATTGCTTGGTGCTCGTTCCTGACAGGAAAATTTGACCAGGCAAGGAATTATTACCAGAAGATTTTGGAGGCGACGCCCAATACGCACGACTACCTGAACGCGGGGCACACGGAATGGGTGCTGCAAGACATTAAAGGCGCGCTGAAATACTATCGCCAGTCCGTCGCTGCGGCTGAAGGCAACTTCGAGAAGTTCAAGGAGCAGTTCGAACAGGACATTCCGGACTTGGAGAATGCCGGGATCGAGTCCGAAGAAATCCCGCTGCTTCTCGATTTGCTGAAGTACATCGTCGATGGCGAGATTGCATACTAAATGATATTCGAAAACCTCTTTAAAATATATCTTATGTTTGAATCACTGTTGCAAACCTCGTACTTTGCCCTCTTTCTGATTATCGCGTTGGGATTTGTTTTGGGCAGAATCCAGATTAAAGGGCTATCGCTCGACGTGTCGGCGGTAATATTCATCGCGCTGTTGTTCGGACACTTCGGTGTCGTCATCCCGAAGGAGTTGGGGAACATCGGATTGGTTTTGTTTATCTTCACGATCGGTATTCAGGCCGGCCCGGGCTTTTTTGATTCCTTCAGGTCGAAGGGGAAGACGTTGATAATCCTCGCGCTGCTCATCGTAGGCTCGGCGAGCTTGACGGGCATCGCCTTGAAATACATCTTGGGCATCGATACGCCCAGTTTAGTCGGGCTGATTGCCGGGGCGCTGACCAGTACGCCCGGTTTGGCGGTGGCGATCGACAGCACACAGTCGGCGTCGGCCTCCATATCCTACGGGATCGCCTACCCGTTCGGCGTGATAGGCGTCATCCTCTTTGTGAAGCTGCTCCCGAAGCTCCTGCACATCGATTTGAATGCCGAGGCGCGACGCCTGGAGCTGGAACGGCGGAGCCAATACCCCGCGATGCGCGCTGCGACCCTCGAAGTGAGCCACGAGAATGTTTTGGGGCGCACCTTAGCCCAGCTGCAAATCCGAAATATGACCGGCGCGGTGGTTTCGCGCATCAAGCAGGGCGAACAAATCTATATGCCGAAGCCGACGACGCAGTTGCAGCGGGGCGACTTGATACGCGTCGTAGGAAATGATCGTTCCATCGAGCAGGTATGTCTCTTAGTCGGCGACGAGGTTCAGGAGGATATACCTTTTGCCAGCACGCAGGAACTGCAATCTCTTTTGGTAACGAACAAACAAATCATCAACAATTCCCTCAGTCATTTGAACTTGCAGGGCACATTCGGATGCACCGTAACGCGTGTTCGCCGAAGCGGTATCGATTTGTCGCCCGAACCGAACCTGACGCTCAAATTTGGAGACAAACTGATGGTGGCAGGAGAGAAAGAAGGGCTGAAGGAACTCGGGCGCTTCCTCGGAAACGATGAAAAACGATTGTCTGATACAGACTTCTTCCCCATTGCGACTGGAATCGTGCTGGGAGTACTATTTGGCAAGATGAACATCTCATTTTCCGACGGATTCAGCTTCTCGCCGGGACTCACGGGGGGCATTCTGATGGTCGCATTAATCTTGAGCGCCATCGGGAAGACGGGGCCGGTTGTGTGGACGATGTCCGGCTCGGCAAACCAGTTGCTGCGGCAGCTTGGGCTGTTGCTCTTCCTCTCCGAGGTTGGAACGTCGGCGGGCGTAAATCTTGTCGCTACGTTTCAGGAAAGCGGGTGGCTGCTTTTTGGAGTTGGCGTGGCGATAACGTTAGTACCGATGGTCGTGGCGCTTGTTTTCGGCTACTGGGTATTCAAAATCAATATCCTCGACCTCTTGGGCACCATCGCGGGGGGAATGACGAGCACGCCGGGGCTTGCGGCGGCGGACTCGATGAGCGATAGTTCGGCGCCGAGCATTGCGTATGCGACGGTTTATCCCATTGCGATGGTATTCCTCATCCTTTTCATACAGTTTATTGCGAATTTGATAGTTTAAAGCCCAATGCCGGAAAAAAATACTCTCTATTAGGTATTCCGACCCGGCAAAATACATTTTTGTAGGTATTGCACCCGTTCCGCGAAAGGCCGACCTTTGCTCCCGGTTATTAATCTATAAACTGAAAGTAAAATGAAAAGAATAGGAATCTTTTTCGGATCTTCCGGCGGAGTAACGGAAGGAGTTGCAAACCAAATCGCGGAAAAGCTGGGCGTAGCGTCCGGCGATGTACATAACGTAGCCTCGGCCTCTCCCGCCGACTTGGGCGGATACGAGGTCCTCTTGCTGGGCAGTTCCACTTGGGGCGCTGGCGACCTGCAAGACGATTGGTACGATTTCCTCCCGAAAATCCAGAAGTTGGATTTGTCCGGCAAACTGGTCGCCCTGTTCGGTTGCGGCGATTCCGCGTCGTTCGGCGACACCTTTTGCGACGCTATCGGCACGATTTACCAGGATTTGCAAGGCACGGGCTGCCAATTCATCGGCTCGGTGGACGCGGCAGACTACACCTACGACGATTCGACGGCTGTCGTGGATGGACGGTTCGTCGGTCTGGCTTTGGACGAAATGAACGAAGACAGCCTGACGCCGGGACGCATCGACGCTTGGATTGAATCGTTGAAAAAGGAAGGTATCGAATAAAAACAGCTTAACTAAAAACAGTGCGTCATGGTCATGCTCAGTTGCGGAATCCCCGGTGAAATCAAAGTGTTCCTGAATCACATTTACGAATATAAGAAAGGTGTGCGCCACCTCATCTTATATACCTTAAATAAATGCTACGAGCCGATGGCGGTAGAACGACTGGAGAGCGAAGGCATCAACTATTTCACACAAGAGGCCGGCAGCCAGTCGGTCAATCTCTATTTCGGCCGTCCGGAATGCCTCGCAGCCATCCATCTGATTGCGACCAAGCCACTGAATCTCCTTAGCCCCGAAGAGGACTTCATCCTGGGTGCTCTTCTGGGCTATGACCTTCGTTTGCAATGCGAGCGCTATTGCCACCAAAAGAAAAAACGGGGGCAAAAAGCAATGCAGGCGAAATGAAGCTCGCGTCGGCGTCGCGAAAATCGTGCAAGCTGCAACGCTTCTCGCTACACTGTAGCAAACAACTCTGCAAACTGCAACGCTTCTCGCTACAGTGTAGCGAACAACTCTGCAAACTGCAACGCCTCTCGCTACACTGTAGCGAATAACTCTGCAAACTGCAACGCCTCTCGCTACACTGT
>CALUZV010000025.1 GCA_944325345.1 uncultured Parabacteroides sp. | reverse complement strand
CATTTTCATAGCCTTGAAAAGCTCAACCTATCGATGGATTTGCCTTTTCACAGCCTTGAAAAGCTCAACCTATCGATAGATTTACATTTTCATAGCCTTGAAAAGCTCAACCTATCGATGGATTTGCCTTTTCACAGCCTTGAAAAGCTCAACCTATCGATGGATTTGCCTTTTCACAGCCTTGAAAAGCTCAACCTATCGATGGATTTGCCTTTTCACAGCCTTGAAAAGCTCAACCTATCGATAGATTTACCTTTTCATAGCCTTGAAACTCGAAATCTATCGATAGGTTGGACTTTTCACAGCCATGAATCCAGTCCCCTTACAGTCGGTTCATCTCCTGGCTCGCCGCACTCTGCCCTTTATACTTATTTTTAAAGTTGTTAAACTTCCAAGTTATTGTCAGAGCAACAGAACGCGTGTCTGTATCCGCATAACGGTGTGTGTAAAGCCGTCCGAGCTGTTCCTTGGTCGTATAATCTTGCCATTTTCCTAAATCATATCCCCACAATGATATTTGCAGAGCATCATTCAAGAAACTTTTTCGCAAACCGATGTCGATAGTTCCGTAAGGTTCGTAATGTTGTGTGTCGAAATTGCCTCCGGTATTATACATCAAATCGACATTGAGAATTATTCCCCAGGGAAGATTAAAATAATTATCCAATGTAAAATCAAATGAAGGCTTTTCATAATGATGAACGATTCCTTCAAAATTTGTTGAGAAGAATTGTTTATAAACAGACGCAGTAAAACTCGGAGTCCAAAATCCGATTCGATGTTCGGCAATCAAACTCGCTACAATTTGTTGATATTTCGGATAATTGATAAACGAAGTAAGCGTAACGGCTTGTGAAACTTCTGATGGTTGCGTATATAATGAGATATAATCATTGATATATTGATAATTGAATCGGAATTGCAAGAATTTGTATCCGATAGAATAATCCAAATCGTAAATTTTCATTGGCTGCAAAGCCGGATTTCCCATTTCTTGATGGAACTTGCTTGTGTAAGAAATATTATTGTTCAGGATTGAAAAAGCCGGTCTTGAAACCCTGTTGGAGAAATTAAGCGACATATTGACAGCCTTTATCGGGAGCGAAAGACTTAAAGAAGGAAATAGATTGGAATAATCTTTATCCACCGTCGTCTCTCCGTATTCTTCCGCCTTGCTTTTAACATATTCATAACGCAATCCGAGAGCAACCGCCAGCTTCTTCAACATAAAGTCCGTAGAAGCAAAAGCCGCAATCTTTTCTTCCCGGTTCATAAAGTCATTATTGGGTACGGCATTACTTAAAAATATACCGTCGCCTTTTACTAAACTGTATTCCGTACCATATTGAAACGATAAATTTTCATTTGCCTGATGACGTAAGACTGCTTTGCCGGCGTAAAGGCTAAAATGATTATCGTTTTCTGTAAATGTCGTAATTAAATTATTATTCAAAAGAGATTCTTCTCTTGTTTCGGGAATCTTGAAAACCATAGAGCGCAAAAACATTCAAACCTTCGTGGTGATAATTCATTTCTATTTTCTCACCATGCGAGAATTTGTGGTTTTGTTTGGCAACACCACGGAGCGACATGGAGAAACCATTTTCCCGTTTCTTGTTTGTCGTGATTTTTAAAACACTTCTCGTTTCCGCATCATATTCTGCACCCGGATTTGTAATCAATTCTACTTTTAAAATATTTTCTGAAGCCAGATTTTGCAATTCCGAGTTATCTTGAACCTTTCTGTTATCAATATAAATAATTGCTTCGCCTTTCCCAAGTACAGTATATTTATCATCTTTCGCATCCAGACCCGGAATATGTTTCAATACATCTTCAGCAGTACCCAAAGAACTCAATAAAGAATTAGCGACGCCGGTAGTAAGCACTCCTTTTTCCATCGAGACCAAAGGCTTGTGTCCGATGACGGTTATTTCCGAAAGAGAAAGATTTGAGTCGGAAAGTTTGATAATCCCCATATCCGTTTTTCCTTCTTGTATCGGAATAATTTGTTCTTCAAAACCAATATACGAGACTTTTAATAAAGCAGCTTGTTCTGTCGCCTCAATCCGGAATATTCCATCCTCTCCGGAAACATTTCCATTAATAAAAACCGAATCCGCATCCAACGCAATGACATTGGCAAAAGGCACCGGCTGGTTTTGCTGGTCGATAATCTTGCCCGTAAGTGTTTGGGCATAAGTTGCTACGGAGAGCAACACACTGAGAAGTACTAATGTTAATTTCATGATGTTAGTATTTTTATTTTACTTTCTATTATATAAATACGTATCCCGCAAAAGAAAGGTTGCATATTTCTCGGATAAAAATCGGAGACCCGCAAACTTTTTTCCGCTTAAAATAAAACAAACATCATGCCACTTTTATAATCAGCACCTATTCAAGGATGTAACCTTTTTAAACAAAAAGAAAGTGTCAAAAAATTGGACACCACTGTCCAAAAATTTGACACTTCCCCGAGTATTTCGCCCCTTTTCGGGCGGTCCTTACTTAATTTTCAAGCCCGGAATGAGCGGATTGACATCCACCAGCTCCAAATCCTTCACCATGTCGAGCGTTCCCTGCTTGTATTTCTGGAAATGCGGGGTCTTGAGATGGCTTTGATAGGCGGCGGTGTCAGCGTAAATCTCCAGGATGGTTACGCGCTCCGGCTGCTTCTTGTCCGAGACGGCGTAGAGCGTCAAAACGCCGGGTTCGAGACGCATCGAGGCTTCGATTTCTTCTTTCAGGAAGGCGTTGTATTCCGCCAAGCGGGCTTTATCCACCACAATCTTCGAGAGGCGAATCAAATTGGCCGTCGGCTTCTTCGTTTCCTCCTGCTTGATGATTTTCAGAGCGTTGATAGCTGCCGGGAAGCCGATGTAAGGGAGCGTCTGGATGACGGCGGCGGTAACTGTCTCGGGCGAATTGCCAGCCGTGAGGTTGCCTTGGTAATGCGAGTAGAGCTGACTCTCGGCCTCGAGGGTCGTGAGGATGCAATAGCCCAGCAGTTCGCGCGTCTTGAGGTCCAGCGCCCCACGCGTATAGACGTCGCCGAAGAAATTGCTCGTCAGGAAGTATTCCACGTCCTCCCCCAGCCCGCCGGGCACGCCTGCCATCACCGATGCGATGCCGCCGGGATACAATTTATCCTGGATAGCCGCCCCTTGCTTGTGCCGGTCGGCCTCCGTAACCGTTCCGGCCTTCTCCAGCGGCAAGGAAATGCCCCGCTGCTTGAAGACTTCGTTCACCGTAGCCACGGCATTCAGCATCCGGGGAAAACCGATGAAAGGTGCCGTCAGATACATGGCTTCCCGAAGTTCGAGGGGCGAGACACCGACGTTCAGGGCAGCTCCGGCGTGCGCCGTCAGTTGCGGGAGCGTCTGGAGCGTAGCCAGCGTAACGCAGGTAATCAGTTCGCGCTGCTGCATCGTCAGTTCGCCCGAGCGGAAGACCTCGCCGAAGATGAATTTCTGGAGGATATCCATCATTTCCGGGTCGGTGCCCTGGCCGGTCAAGGCTTCACCGCCGAAAAGGGTATGATAGTTTTGCTTGCAGACCTCCACGCGGTCTGCGGCCCGTTCTTTGGCTGTCCCGCCAACTTCCTGCGCCTGCAAGGGGAGGAAAGCGGATAGGGCGAGAGCCAGCATAGTCATTGTCTTTTTCATTTGAGTAAGCGGATTAAAAGATTATAAACCTAAGGAGTTCACCCAGTCGGCCACAGCCTTTTGGCTCGTTCCGTTGAGCAGTTTCCCGTCTTTCCAATCGAGGTCGAAATAGCTTTTGCGAAGCGCCGAGACGCTCTCCGAGATGCTGCTGCCGCCCGAAGTGGCGAAGGGCACGAGCTTCTTTCCTTTCAAATCGTGGCTCTCGATAAACGTGTTGATGATACGCGGAGCGACGCCCCACCAGATAGGATAACCGAGGAAAACAACGTCATACGCCGCCAGGTTGTCCACTTTCCCCGCCAGGGCAGGCCGCGCCTTGGGGTCGTTCATCTCGACGGAGCTGCGAGACTGCTTATTGTTCCAGTTGAGGTCGGCCGAGGTATAGGGTTGGGCCGGCGTGATGCGGAAGAGGGTTCCGCCGGTGGCCGAGGCCAGCTTTTCGGCGGCGGAGGCAGTCGTGCCCGTGGCCGAGAAATAAGCGATTAACACGTTCCCTTTGTCTTGGGAGAATACATTTACACTCATGGCAATTGCGATTAATAAAAATAGAATCTTTGTTTTCATGTGCATATTATTTATAGGTGATTATTCGTCGGATGTTGTTTCCAATGCAAAAGTACGGAGGATAATCCGTCGGTATGTATATATTTTACCGGGATATATACCTTTTTTACCGTTTTGACGCCGCTTCCATTCGCCCTCGCCTGCTTTCTTCGTACCTTTGTCCGTCATCTTTTAAATATATAGCCTTATGAACGACATTATTCATGTAGATGCAGTAGATAAATACAATAAACTGTTCGGCCTGGAGACGTTGCACCCGCTCGTCAGCGTCGTCGATTTGTCCAAAGCCACGATGTGCCCGAAACACTTTACCATAAATTACGGGGTTTATGCCCTCTTCCTGAAAAACCTCAAGTGCGGAGATATCCGGTACGGCAGGCAAGTTTACGACTATCAGGAAGGCACCGTCGTCAGCTTCGCCCCCGGCCAAGTGGCGGAGACGGAAATCCTCGAGGGCACAAAACTCTCGGCGCACGGCCTGCTCTTCCATCCCGACTTCATCCGTGGGACTTCGCTCGGCCAAGACATCAAAACGTACTCGTTCTTTTCCTACGATTCGAACGAGGCGCTCCACCTCTCGGACGAAGAGCGCACCATTTTGCTGGATTGCCTCGACAAGATTGAACGCGAACTGACGCATCCCATCGACCGGCTGAGCAAGAAGCTCGTCGCCCGCTATATCCAGTTGTTCCTCGACTACTGTTTGCGCTTTTACGAACGGCAGTTTGAGACGCGCGCCAAGGCAAACAGGGATGTCTTGACCCGCTTCGAATCGCTGCTCGACGATTACTTCGCCAACGGGAAAACGCAGAGCGAAGGGCTGCCCACCGTCAAATATTTTGCCGACAAAATCTGCCTTTCCCCGAACTATTTTGGCGATTTAATCAAAAAAGAGACCGGGAAGACGCCACAGGAATATATCCAGACGCGGCTGATAGACCAAGCCAAGGAACTGGTGGCGGGTACATCCAAATCTTTCTCCGAGATTGCCTACGAACTGGGTTTCCAATATTCCCAGCACTTCAACCGTGTCTTCAAGAAGAACGTCGGCAGCACGCCGAGCGAGTACCGGCGGGCACAACAGGTGGAAATGCTCCGCTAAAGTCTGTCCAAGGATTCCCGACAGTGCGTCCTGGCGAAAAAATGCACTGTCGGGAGTCCCGAAAGTGCTTCCTGACGAAAAAACGCATCGTCGGGAGCCCCGAAAGTGCTTCCCGGCGAAAAAACGCGCTGTCGGGAGCCCCGAAAGTGCTTCCTGGCGAAAAAACGCATCGTCGGGAAGCCCGAAAGTACTTTCTGGCGGAAAAACGCGCCGTCGGGAAAGGTTTTCCGGCTTTTTCCCGAAAAGAAACACGGCCTCCGGATTTTTTGTGTACTTTTGCGGGGAAAAGAAATACCTTGTTTATAACAAAAAACACATCTTCTTATGAATAAATTGACTTTAGGTCTCCTGTCTTTGGCTCTTTCCGCCTCGGTTTGGGCTGAATCACCGGAGAAAAAGGGGCTGGAAACTATCAACCGGGCGTCGGCCGAGGCGCACATCGGTTTTCTGGCGAGTGATGAACTTCAAGGGCGCGAAGCAGGCTATCTGAGCGGGCGTATTGCCGGCCAGTACATCGTCGCCTACCTGAAAACCTTGGGGCTACAACCTTTGTACGGCGATTCCTTCTTCCAACCGTTCGAGGCTTACCGTAAGGAGCGGCAAAGAAAGGCTCGCTACCAGGTGCATCCCGATTCGATTGCCCTGCTCAAGCAAGAAGTGCATCAGAAACTATCCCTGCGCAACGTTTTAGCTAAAATCGAGGGAAAAAATCCCAATGAGTACGTCATCGTCGGCGCTCACTACGACCATTTAGGCTTAGACCCGCTGCTCGACGGCGACCAAATCTACAACGGAGCCGATGATAACGCATCCGGAGTGGCTGCCGTCCTCCAGATTGCCCGCGCGTTCCTCGCCACAGGGGTGCAGCCGGAGCGGACAGTCATCTTTGCCTTCTGGGACGGGGAGGAAAAAGGGCTGCTTGGCTCGGAGTACTTCGTGCAGAGCTGTTCTTTTGTCAAGCAAATCAGGGGATACCTCAACTTCGATATGATTGGGCGAAATAATGACGAGTCGAAGCCCCGCCACGTGGTTTATTTCTATACGGAAGCGCATCCGGTCTTCGGCGACTGGCTGAAAAACGACATCAAAGAGTATGGGTTGAAGCTCGAACCCAATTACCGTCCCTGGGACCGTCCCGTGGGCGGCAGCGACAATGCTTCCTTCGCCGAGCGAGACATCCCGGTCATCTGGTATCATACAGACGGACATCCGGATTACCATCTGCCCAGCGACCATGCCGACCGCATCAATTGGGAAAAGACGGTGGACATCACCAAGGCCTCGTTCCTAAACATGTGGAACCTGGCGAACGAAGAAAAATATTAATAAATTGACAATTAACAATGGACAATTGATAATTAAATGAGATTTCTTCTTTGCAATCCCTAATTGTCAATTGTCCATTCTCAATTGTCAATTGACTAAATTCTCTCGAGCAGCCCATTCACAATCTTCGCCATCTTTTTTGCCGCCTTGTCGGCCTGCACGATGACGTCGTTCGCATCGTTTACATAGTCGTCGGCGAAATGATAGCCTTCGTTGGTGATGACAGACATCCCGAAGACGCGCAGACCGGCGTGCCGCGCCACGATAACCTCCGGTACGGTGCTCATACCTATTGCATCGCCTCCGACTTTCCCATAAAACGCATATTCAGCAGGGGTTTCGTAGGACGGACCAGTCAATCCGACATAGACACCCTCCTTTACCGGGATTTGATTGGCCTCTGCTACCTCGTGGGCAATCTTTAAAAATTCGCGGTCGTAGGCTCGCGTCATGTCGGGGAAGCGTGGACCGAAGCGTTCGTCGTTCTGTCCGATGAGGGGATTGGGTAACATATTGATATGATCCCTTATGAGCATGAGATTGCCGATTTTGAAATTCGGATTGATGCCTCCCGCTGCGTTGGAGACGATTAGATTTTTCACGCCGAGCAGTTTCATCACGCGAACGGGATATGTTACTTCCTCCATGCTGTATCCCTCGTAGTAATGGAAGCGTCCCTGCATTGCGAGGATAGGTTTACCGGCCAAGTAGCCATGTATCAAATTCCCCTTATGCCCTGTCGCAGTAGAATTGACGAAATGCGGGATTTGCCGATAAGGTATGACTGTCGCCTGCTCGATTTCCTCCGCCAGCGAACCCAGTCCGCTCCCCAGGATGATGGCTGTCTCCGGCACGCAAGGCAGGCAAGCGGCGAGGAAGGCAGCGGTTTCTGTATAAAATTCTTTCATGATTTCTGGAATTATGAGTTATAAATGATGAATGATGGGTTTTTACCTCCTCACAAGGTTGTACGCGCATTCCGCAGCCTTCTCGAGTATCTCGTCTTCCCCTTTCACCACGCGGTTTTCCATCAAAACTTGCCCGTTACATATTACCGTATCGATGCAAGAGCCATTCGCGGCATACACCAGGTTCGAAACGAAATTGAAATTCGGTGTGAAGGCCGCCGAATGCATATCCACCAGCGATAAATCCGCCAGATAGCCCTCGCGAATATATCCTGCCTTCAGTCCAAGCATCTTCGCCCCGGCGCAAGTGGCTGCTTCGAGCATTTCATCTGCCTTCAGCGCCTCGGGGTCGTGCCTCCACACTTTGCCAAGGAAGGTTGCATAGCGCATGACCTCTATCATGTCGAGATTATTGGAGGATGCACAGCCGTCGGTGCCTAATCCCACCGTTACACCGGCCTTTTTCATCTCGACGAACTTGAATTTCCCGCCCGAAGCGAGCTTCATGTTCGACGCAGGATTATGTACCACTTTCACATTATGGTCTGCGAGCATCCGTATCTCGTCTTCGTCCACGTGCAAACCATGCGCGATAATCAACCGAGGGGAAAGCAGCCCCAGTTTATAGAGGTAGCGCACGGGCGAAAGTCCGAAATTCTTCACGGAATCCCTTACCTCCCCCTCCGTCTCGGCTACGTGCATCTGCATCAGCAGTCCGTGCTCGCGCGAGAAGTTGTTCAGCCATTGCAACAGCTCTCCGGAGACGGTATAGATGGCGTGCGGGGCGACGGACATCTGTATGCGCTCGCCATAGTTCTCTTGCACCAGTTTGAAAACCTTCTTGGTGTGCTCCTTGGCCTTTTCCGTCAGTTGCGGATCGAAGTTGTCGATGTTCGTATCCCCTAAGAGGACCCGGAGACCCATCTCCGTTACCGCATCAGCTATCCCCCGCATATTGAAATACATGTCTGCAAAGGTCGTGGTGCCACTTTTTATCATTTCCAAACATGCCAGTTTGGTGCCCCAATAGATATCCGTCCGCGTTAATTTGGCTTCGTGCGGCCAGATACGTTCTTGCAGCCATTTCATCAGGGGCATGTCGTCGCCGAAGCCTCTGAAGAGCGTCATCGGAGCATGGCTGTGCATGTTCACAAAGCCTGGGATGACGGCTTTTCCACTCGCGTCGATGGTCCGCTCGGCTTCCACCGCCAAGTTTGTGCCTATGCGCGTGATAAACTTCCCGTCGATAAACAAATCTTTCGCTTCGCCGTCGAGCAAAGCATTCTTAATTAATAGTTTCATATCTTCATCCTTGGTAATTATGATAAAACTCCGCCACAGCCTCTATTCCCTTGTAGAAAATATCCAGCCGGCAGCTTTCATTAGGCGAATGTATCGCGTTTTGCTCTAATCCGAATCCCATCAAGATGGTTTTTACGCCTAAAACCTGTTCAAACGTCGAGATAATAGGTATGCTCCCGCCCCGGCGCACGGCCAGCGGACGTTTTCCGAAGGCTCGTTCCACCGCAGCCTCGGCTGCACGGTATGCCGGAAGGGTTATCGGGCAGACATAGCCCTCTCCCCCGTGCGTCGGAGTTACTTTGACGCGCACGGACTTCGGTGCTATCCGTTGGAAATAGTCTTCGAAGAGGCGCGAAATCTTTTCGTGGTTCTGGTGAGGCACCAGGCGGCAAGAAATCTTGGCGTACGCTTTCGACGGAAGCACCGTCTTCGAGCCTTCGCCCGTATATCCGCCCCAGATTCCGCATACGTCGAACGACGGACGGCAACTGTTGCGCTCCAACGTCGTATATCCCGCCTCGCCACGCAGTTCGCGGACGCCGATTGCCGCCTTGTACGCCGTCTCGTCGAAAGGAATCTGCGCAATCATCGCCCGTTCCTCGCTCGAGAGTTCTTCCACGTCGTCGTAGAAGCCCTCGACCGTAATCCGACCGTCTTCGCCGACGACGGAAGCCAGCATTTCGCACAACACGTTGATAGGATTCGCCACCGCACCGCCGAAGTGCCCGGAATGAAGGTCTCTGTTCGGCCCCGTTACCTCTATTTCCCAGTACGCAAGCCCTCTGAGGCCCGTCGTAAGCGATGGAACGTCGGCGCTGACCATGCTCGTATCCGAAACCAGAATCACGTCCGCCCGCAGCAGCTCTTTGTGCGTTTTACAAAACTCCTCGAGGCTCGGCGAACCGATTTCCTCCTCGCCCTCGAAGATAAATTTCACGTTCGCACGGAGATTCCCCGTCCGGAGAGCCGTCTCGAAGCCCTTCACCTGCATCATGCTCTGCCCCTTATCGTCGTCGGCGCCGCGCGCATAGATTTTCCCGTCGCGGATAGTGGGTTCGAAGGGGTCGCTGAGCCACAATTCCAACGGCTCGACAGGCATCACGTCGTAGTGGGCATATATCAGCACCGTTGGCAAATCCTCTCCCGCGCGGTACTCGCCATATACCACCGGATTGCCGGCAGTCTGCATCACCTCGGCACGCTGTGCGCCGGCAGCGAGGAGCAATTCCGCCCAGCGGGAGGCACATTCCAGCATCTGCGGCTTGTTTTCTACCTTCGCGCTGATGGATTGGATGCGAATCAAAGAGCCCAGTTCGTCCACGAACCGCTCCTTATTCGCCTCGATATAATCTCGTATCTGCATAAAGTCTAAATGTTAGAAAGTTAAATAAATTCGCAGGGCAAAGATACGAAATACGTCTTGCACCACACGCTTTTTACGCCGGTAAAACCCATTTTTCAAATCTGAAAAGCCATTTTTACGCCAGTAAAAATCATTTTTCAAATCTGAAAAATCCCCTTTACCGCAGTAAAAACCATTTTTCAAAAATGAAAAACCATTTTTACCCGGGTAAAAAACATTTTGCAGGTTTGAAAAGGCGGTTTTACGCCGGTAAAAATCGTTTTTCAAAAATGAAAAATGGGGTTTACGCGGGTAAAAAATCTATGTTTAGCCCGGCGTTTCTGCTCGTACCCCTACAAAAAAAGTTACGGGCCGGGGAAAGCCCCAACCCGTAACTCCAAACCCATAACTCGTAACTTATTTCAACTCTTTGATACGAATATTCTTATATTTCACCGGCGAACCATGCCCCAGGAACCCGATGTGCCCCTTCTTGTTGAAGAGACCGGGGTGTTCCTTGCCATCGGGGGTGCCATTCTTGACGGCATCGCGGATGTTGCCCTCGACAATGACGGTTCCGTTTACGGAGACACGGATGTTGTCGCCGTCGCAGACGATTTCCTCGGAATTCCATTCCCCTGCGGGACGGATCGCGGTCTTATGATTCGCGTTGGCAGGGAGTATGCCGTAGATCGAACCGTGGTGCTGGAGCGGCGTGATGTCGCTGTAGATGGGATGCTCGCAATCGAGGATTTGGCTTTCCATCCCGACGTAGGCCGCGTCGCCTTCCATCGGCGCGCGGAGGCCTATGCCGTTGTTCGCACCCGGTGTCAGCTGGAAATCGAAGCGTAAGACGAAGTCGGAAAACTCTTCTTTGGAATAGAGATTGCCTCCGAAGCTGCGCGAAGGGTTCATCGAGATGCAGCCATCCTCCAAAACGTAGTCCGTGGTGTTTCCCGTCCACTGGTGCATATTCGTGCCGTCGAACAAGACCTTGAAGCCTTCCTTCTTTTCCTCCTCCGAGAGGACAAAAGGTTCTGTGCGCTGCAATTCTTTCACATAAATATTGCGGTAATAGACCTTGCTGCCGTGTGCTTGAAGCTCTATTTGATCGACAGAGGGGATTGGCTGGGTGCGATCCCAGAAATTTTCCATGATGACGTTATCTGTAACCAATTCGCCGTTGAGATATACGGTAACGCGGTCGCCTACCATACGGATGAAGAAGGTATTCCACTCGCCGAGCTTATTATCCGCAACTTTCAAAGGCTTCGATTCGTTCACTTGGTTATTATACAAACCGCCGGAACCCACTTGCGCACCGACATCGACGCGTGCCGTGTCCCAAATCTGTACCTGCGGGGTGCCGCGGAGGTAAATACCGGCGTCGGCCTCGGGTCCTTTAGGGTCGAGCATCCAATCGACGTACATTTCGATGTCTCCATACTGCTTGACGGAGCATAAATTATCGTAACCCTTGCCATCGAAGACCAAGAGACCGTTTTCCACTTTCCAATCCTTGCGCATTTGCTCGTCGGCCTTGGCTTGCGCCTTTTGCATTTGGGCTTCGCTCATCTTCGAGCGGGCAATCGGGTTTTCGACAAGGCCCTTCCAGCCTGTCAAATCACGTCCGTTGAACATGGAAACAAAGCCTGTCTCCTCAGGAAGGCCTGCGAGGAACTGTTTCAAAGCATCTCGATCGTAGCGAGCGTCTTCTCCGTCGAAGAGCGGAAGTATTTTATTCAGGATGGAGCGGAATTCCGTGCCGTTGTATTCCTTGTGATCGCGCGCGATGTTCCATACCGCGTATGTGGCGGCGGAGCGAACCGCAGCATCCCCGTCATTCAGGAATTCGGAGGCATACATGAAGGCGAGGAAGGTGCCTGTCTGCTGGATATTCTTCAGTATAGCCACCTTCTGATCGCTTGTGCGGGCGATTTCCATGGCTTTGCGCAGGCGCAGAAGTCTGTTTTCGGCCGTGAAGGCGGGGTCGGAGACGAGCGAGACGTATCGCGTGATAGCCTGATTGAAGATGTCGGCAGACGAAGCCGTCTTGCAAACCTCGAAGAGCGGCTCGGCAGCCTCCGAACCCTTCCACTCGAGGAGGGCAGCGAGGGCGGCGTCCTTAATAACGGCTCTGTCGTTCTGCAAACCCTCGAGAATCATGTCGAGAGCCTCCTTTTCGCCCGTTGCGGCTAATACTTTATAATATACGGAAGCCTTTTCGACACCCGCCTGGAGCATTCGGCGCTTCAGCGAAGGCACTTGCTCGTTTTTGGGCATATTCAGGACGGCGGCAGAGACGGCTTCCTGCATCGGGAGGACATATTCGTCGGTGCTCTCGAGCATTCCGCAGAGCTGCGTGAAGTCTTGGGCGGTCGCCAAAGACTTGAGGGCGGTGTAGGCAGCGGTCTTGACGTCCTTGTCCGATGAATTTGTGAGGTCCAAAACCGTGTTGATCTTCGCGTCATACCTGCGCATGGCCAGTAATTCGATGCCGGCGACCTTGCCGGGGGCTTGCGCTTTGGCGATAGCCTTCACGACCGCGTCCGAGATGTCTCCCCGGAAGACGGAAAGGGCATCCTGGGCGAGCAAGACCATATTCTTGTCCGCACTTTCCAATAATGACGCAAGATTAGGGATGATAGAAACATCGCCGATACGGGTCAAAGCCCAGACGGCAGCCTCTGAGACGGCGTAATCCTCACCGATTTGGTCGAGGATGACATTCTTCGCCGGCAAATCGAAGCGAATCATGAGCTTCTGGAGGATTTCCCGCTTCTTGGAATCCTTAGCCTCGCGGCCGAGCCAGTTCAGAATATCGATTTTAGGCTCCGGTTTGGCCTTGTCCATGGTTTTCACCAGCTCGATATAAGCCTGCTCATCGACGAAGGCGGAAGCGAAGTCGAGGGCGGCGTTGCGATACTCTTTGCTCTCGTCTTTCATGGATTTCACAACCAGTTTCAGGGCATCTTCCTTATTTTGCAGGGAAAGGATGATTTCGAGAGCGGCCTCGCGGGTCTGTGTCTTGCCGGCCTTGGTTGCTTTTTTCAGGAGAGAGTTGGCTGCTTTCTCGGCGATGGCAGGTTCGGTGGCGGCGATGCGCTTTATCAAGGCGATATAGGCTTCGTTAGCGCCCGTAGGCTCCATTGTGTAGTTGGCAGCTTCGGCTGCATCGGCCAAAACATCCAATGAAGCGACGGAACCGACGCGGCTGAGGGCGTAGAGGACGCATTTCTTCATGTCCACATCCTCGCTATTTAATAAAGGAAGCAAAATCTCTTCCGTATTCCCTACCTGCGCCTCAGCGATAGCCTTTATGATATTCTTCTGAGTCTCCGGAGTGCCCATGCGGCGTAATAACGACGAGCGCAAAGCCTCTCCCGCAGCCTGCGAACCATTTTTCACTAAGGCACGAGCGGCCGGACCGCTCAACTGAGGGTCGTGCAGGTAGCCGGCCAAGGTTTCGACGGCCTCTTCCTTGCCTACGATTTGCAGCTGACGGATGATGAAGGCCTTCGTTTCGCTTTCCGAGACTTGATCCAGAGCTTTGCAGTAGGCTTCGGAGACAACGCGGCGGGCGTTTTCCTCTCCTTTCGCCATCACATAGTGGCTCAGGCCGCTCAAAGCGTAATCGACGGAGGCATTGCTGCCTTTGCCCGGAGCGTTTAGCTTGCTGACAAGGTTCAGGACGGCATCCCCGCCCGCCTCACTGAGTTGGCCTATCAACGTATTGTAATTTTCCTGCTCTTGCGCCGGCATTTGTGCCAGCACGTCGGCTACCAGCGTTTTAGAAGTACGGTTGGCCGGAGCCTGCGCCATTAACAGATTTCCGCAAAGGAGCAAAGCGCCGACGGTCATATATATTTTCTTCATAAAAATCTAATTCTTAATTCACAACTCTTAATTTACAACTCGCTAAATGTTCCACGGCGCACGCATCGGCTGGTCGAGCAGACGGTTAGCCGCCTCGTCGTCGATAAACTCCAGTTTCACGGGGTCGAAATGCAACGTCCGGTTCAGACGAAGGGCCACGGCGCCCATGTTAACTATCGTCGCGGAGCGGAAACCATTCCGTTCGTTCAGGGCAAAGGGCTGGCGCGTCCTTATACATTTAATAAAATCGGTTTCTTGGGGCTCTGGCTCGGGATATTCAGCCAATTTCTTTTCCCAATCAGGGATATCACATACGAAATTCTTATAAACATTTCCTTTCGGACCGGCAATATACGGTGTATTGGGGTCTCCGTAGTCGCCACCCCAGAGGACGATCTGGCAACCATCCTCATACGTATAGGTAATAGACCTCCACGTCCCGACAGCATCCGGATGCTGCTGCGGCGCATCGACTTCGACCTTGACAGGGCTGGTTTCGTCCTTGCCCAGGAAATATTGCACAGGGTCGATATAGTGTTGCCCCATATCGCCGAGGCCTCCGCCGTCGTAGTCCCAATATCCACGGAAGGTCTGATGCACGCGGTGGGCATTGTAGGGCTTCATCGGTGCCGGACCGAGCCACATATCGTAATCCAACTCCTTTGGTACGGGCTGCGGCTCGAGATATTCCTTGCCGACCCAATAGAACTTCCAGTCGAAACCGGTATGCTTGCTGATGGTAACCTTCAACGGCCAGCCAAGAAGCCCGCTCTGTACTAATTTCTTCAATGGCTTCACCGGCGTACCCAGTCCGTAGAACGTATCCGTGAATCGGAACCATGTATTGAGGCGGAACATACGTCCGTACTGCTTCATCGCCTCCATGACACGCTTGCCCTCACCGATGGTACGCGTCATCGGCTTCTCGCACCAGATATCCTTACCCGCCTTAGCAGCTTCTACAGACATGATACCATGCCAATGCGGGGGCGTAGCGATATGTACGATGTCCACATTGGGGTCTAATATCAAGTCGCGGAAATCGTGGTAGGCCGCAATCTTCTCCTTCACCAGTGCCTTACCCAGTTCCAGATGGTTTTTGTCCACATCACACACGGCGACGAGGCGTGTCCCGCCATAATTCAAATGGCCACGGCCCATGCCGCCTGTCCCGATGATACCTTTTGTCAATTGGTCGCTCGGCGCGATATAACCATTACCCAGCACATGCCGTGGGATAATGGTAAACGCCGCAATTCCTCCCAGTGTCTTGAGGAAATCTCGTCTATTTGTCTTCATGGAAAACTAACTAACTAAATAATTCGGTTGTTTTTTGTAATTTGAAAGCAAATGTAGGTCTATTCCCCCGAAGAAACAACTTTTCGGCCTAAAATCTCTGCCGCCGGTACCGAATTTGTGCTGCGGCAACTTTTCCGCTCCCCTCGGCGGGGTGGAAAACCGACTTTTTTAGGAAGACGAGACGGATGACGA
This sequence comes from uncultured Parabacteroides sp., assembly GCA_944325345.1. Classification (GTDB taxonomy): domain Bacteria; phylum Bacteroidota; class Bacteroidia; order Bacteroidales; family Tannerellaceae; genus Parabacteroides. Next base: position 36,844 of record CALUZV010000025.1, on the reverse strand, counting down.
CGTTTTTTCACTACATTTGCGCTGGATTACGATAATATTCAAACCCTTGTAAGCACATTTATCATGAAAAAGACGTTTCCCTGGTTGGCTATCCTGCTTTTCTTCCTCGCCACTCTACCCCGAGTGGAGGCGCAAGAGGTCGGTTTTGCCTCTTATTACCACCATCGTTTCCACGGCCGGATGACTGCGAGCGGCGAACGGCACGACAAAGATGACCTGACCGCTGCCCACCGCACCTATCCCTTCGGCACGTACCTTTTAGTTACCAATCTCGAAAACCTGCGCCGCGTCGTAGTACGTGTAACCGACCGAGGACCGCACCGGCGTAACCGGTTGATAGATCTCTCGGAAGCGGCGGCTCGGGAACTCAAATTCCGGAAGCGAGGCCTAGCTAAAGTCCGCATCGAAGAGGTTCCCGCCGGCATCGACCTGCGCGCCCTCGACCTACTTTATCCCCAACTCCCCGGGTTGGATACCGAAGGGCTGAGAATAAAAATACCTATGAGAATCGGCTACTAAAATGGATATTTGGAAAGAAAAAGATGTATCTTTGTCCGCTGAAAAGAATAGGATAATACAATCATGGATAAATCCCTTAGAGAACAAATCATAAAATTAATCCACAAGGAGGTGATTCCTGCCATCGGCTGCACGGAACCCATCGCTGTCGCCCTGGCCTCGGCCAAGGCAGCAGAGACTTTAGGACGCAAGCCGGAAAAGATTGAAGTATTTTTAAGCGCCAATATCCTCAAGAACGCGATGGGGGTCGGTATCCCCGGAACGGGTATGGTCGGACTGCCGATTGCGATTGCCCTCGGCGCGTTGATTGGAAAGTCTGAGTATGGACTGGAAGTGTTGCGCGACCTGACACCCGAAGCCTTGGAGGAAGGAAAAGTAATGGTTGAACGCCATAGCATCCACATTGCTCTAAAAGAAAATGTAGATAAACTTTATATCGAAGTAGTCTGCCATGCCGGCGATGACGAGGCTAAGGTTATCATCTGCCACGAGCATACGCGGATTACTTATGTCGAGAAAAACGGGACGGTGCTCAAAGACGAACGCGCCGGGACGGAATGCGACGCAGAAGGAGACGAGGCCGAGGTGAGCCTCTCGTTCAGTACGGTCTGCGATTTCGCCCTCGAGAGTCCACTCGACGAAATCCGCTTCATCCTCGAAACGGCGGAAATCAACAAGAAGGCAGCGGTTGCCTCGGCCCGGGGCAACTTCGGCCATACGGTGAGCAAAACCATCGGTGGCTCGATAGGGCAACGCTACATGGGCAATTCCTCGTTCACCCATATGTTGATGCTGACAGCTGCCGCGTGTGATGCACGAATGGACGGGGCGATGATTCCGGTGATGAGCAACTCCGGTAGCGGGAACCAAGGGATAGCGGCGACGCTCCCGGTCGTCTCGTTTGCCGAAGACATCCATGCCACAGAGGAGCAACTGATACGCGCCTTGATGCTGAGTCATCTGATGGTCATCTATATCAAGCAAAGTCTCGGACGCCTTTCGGCCCTCTGCGGATGCGTGGTAGCCGCTACCGGAGCCAGCTGCGGCATTACGTGGCTGATGGGTGGCGACCGGCGACAGATGTCGTATGCCATCAAGAATATGATTGGCAATATTACGGGAATGATTTGCGACGGAGCGAAGCCAAGCTGCGCGATGAAGGTAGCCAGTGGAGTTTCCACCGCGATGCTCTCGGCGATGATGGCGATGGAAGACAAGGTGGTTTCATCGGCAGAAGGCATTATCGACGACGATGTGGACCGCTCTATCCGCAACCTGACGTCCATCGGTTCACAGGGAATGGAGGAGACGGACAAATTAGTATTGGATATTATTACGCATAAATCTCATTAATTTAAAACGGTTTTCATTATGAAAAAGAAAGTGTTTTTAGCTGCTGCGCTTTCATGCGCATTGTGTTTCGGCTTCGTTTCATGCGGAGACGATGAAAACAATAATGTAACGCCACCTGTAGATAACCCAACGGATCCGGAAGTTTTGGATGTCAATGCGACGTACTCCGAAAACACGCTGACACTTACTTATAGCGGCAGCGAAATGCCCGGCAAGAGTGTAGCCTTCAATACGACGGACGGGAAAACGGCGACATTGACATTGGAAGGGGATTTCGATATCTCCGGTCTGCTCTCCGGCGTGCTTACGGCTAACTCGACGAAGGCTGACCTTATCACCTCTCTCAGCCCGGGTGTTTTCCCCGGAGAATTAAAAACGACGATCTCGAATGTAACGCTGACGAAAGATGGCGATAAATATACATTCGAAGGTTCGGATTCGCAGAACGGACGCACAGCGGAATATAGCGGTGAGGTCCAGAATGGAAAGCTGACGCTGAATATCGACAATGTAGTCATGCCGGAAGATGAATTGCAAGGGACTTGGAACTTGAATACGACTCAGGTTCTCTCAATGACTTGGGAATCTACCAGCGGTATCTCGGTGCCGGAATTAGGCTTGGAGATGACTACCCAGCAATTATCCGCAATGGTGCCCATGCTCGTTAATACGATGATTACGGAAGCCCTGCAATCGATTTCCTTTGCCAACGACGGCAACATCGTAGCCAACTACCTGAAAGACGGGGCTTGGGTTGATTCTCCGCTGAACATCGCCCAGTATTATATGAAGGATGGGCAAATGTATGTCCAGCTGAACGTAGCCATGCTGATGAATGTCATCCAGACAAAGGCGGATGCTGCTTCGACGATTGCCGATATCGCCCAGTTCCTCCCCTATCTCTCTGAGGGTGTGCCTGTGAAATATAGCGTGGAAGGCAACAATGCTCAGGTCTATGTGGACAAAGACTTGCTCTTACCTATCCTGAGCTTCGTAGCCGGCAACGAGACAATCGCCAACGCCATCCTTTCTGCCGTACCTGCCGAATATCAGGAACTGGCTCAGGCTTTGTTGCCACAGATTGTTAATGTCATCAATACGACAAGCGAAATTAGTGTAGGACTTAATCTGCAGAAATAAATGGAAATTATGAATTATGAATGATGGGGAAAACAGTGCATCATTCATAATTCATCATTCATAATTCATACGCATTCATGCCATCCATCTTAATCGTCGAAGACGACCTCACTTACTCTCTTATGCTGACTACCTGGCTCGGGAAGAAAGGTTTTCAGCCTCATGCGGTATCTTCTGTCGCAGATGCCAAGCTTTGGCTTGCCAAATCTCCAACAGACCTTATCCTCTCAGACTTGCGCCTGCCCGACGAAGACGGCATGAACTTGCTCAAATGGCTGAAAGAGCAAGGCCAAGATATTCCCCTCATCATGATGACCGGCTACGCGGAAATCCAGACGGCCGTCCAAGCGATGAAATGGGGTGCTTCCGACTATATCTCCAAGCCGGTCAATCCCGAGGACTTGTTGCGCAAGATAAAGGATTCGCTTAAAAGTGCCTGCAAGGAACCACAGCCAACCCCTTCCTACCAGACTGCACCTCAGCAACAAGAAATCGTGAACCCTTATATCGAAGGGAAAAGCCAAGAGGCCCGTATCCTTTACGAGCATGTACGCCTCGTCGCTCCGACAGACATGGCGGTTTTGATACAAGGTTCGAGCGGCACCGGAAAGGAATATATCGCCCGCCGCATCCACGAACAAAGCTCGCGCCGGAATGCGCCTTTCGTGGCTGTCGATTGCGGAGCCATTCCTAAGGATCTCGCCGCTTCGGAGTTCTTCGGGCATATCAAGGGTTCTTTTACGGGAGCCATCAACGACAAGACCGGAGCTTTCGTGGCAGCCCAAGGGGGTACGCTTTTCCTTGACGAAATAGGGAACTTGACATACGAAGTACAAGTCCAACTGCTCCGTGCCTTGCAAGAACGCAAAGTGCGTCCTATCGGAAGCAACAAGGAAATCAACATCAACGTCCGCCTTGTCTCCGCCACGAACGAGAACTTGCGGCAAGCTATCGACAAGGGTGATTTCCGTGAAGACCTTTATCACCGCATCAACGAGTTTACCATCCGCATCCCCGACTTGAAGGAACGTAAGGAAGATCTCCTCCTCTTCGCCAACCATTTCCTGGATATGGCGAACGCGGAATTGCAAAAGGAAATCATCGGTTTCGATACGGACACCATCCGCATCTTCCAGTCTTATTCTTGGCCCGGCAACCTCCGACAGATGAAGAACGTCATCCGCTATGCGACGCTCCTGGCCACCGGACGCTACATCACCCGCCGGGAACTGCCGGAGGAACTGACCGAGGCTCCTCGTCCTGCCTCTGCCGGTGTTGTCCAGCTCAAAGATGAGAACCATGAGCGCGAACTTATCCTCAAAGCTCTCGCCGCTTGTGGCAACAACCGTACCAAAGCCTCCCAACTCCTCGGCATCGACCGGAAAACGCTCTACAATAAGATGAAAAGCATGGGCATATCGACGGACAATATCTAAAACGTTAAACAGAAACAGCACTTTTCCCAAAAACTGCTGTTTTTATTTAGCGTTTTCTGTATCTCGAATGTTTAGCCCGGCAGCCCCGCCCCCAACCAGCGCGGCGACCGCCATCCCAACAAGTCTATAAATACGTTTAGTCGTTTTCATATCTGTTAATAATTAATATCCCGTAATTTATATCCTTTGGGGTGGCGTCGCCGCGCCGAGCCTATGAGGAGGCTACTGGACCACAGGGCGGTCCGAGTTATCGTCCTCGCCGCCGGTCGTCGTGTCGTCCTCCGAAGGAGTCTCTTCGTCGGGCTCGGTCGTCTCGTCGGGCGGGGTCGTTGTCCCGGGATCTTCCGTCTCGCCAGGCTCGGTCGAGGGCTTGTCGTCGGTCGAGGGGTTCTCGCCGGTCGAGGGCTTGTCGGTCGTGTCGGGCGTCTCCTCCTCGTCCTTCTTGTCCTCGTCCTCCGGGTCCTCGCCCTTCTTCTTGCCAAGGCGGCGTTTCACCTTCGCTTCCGCCTTGACAATCTCCTCGTTCAGGTTGGTAATGTAAGACTTGGTCTCCTCATTCCCGTGCAGGAGGTTGGCAGCGAACGCGCGGTCCACTATCTCATAGTAAATCAGCGTCGCCTCGGCGCGGAGTTCCTTGGTTTTCGCCTCGGTCCTCCGTGGTGCGACGGCATTGTTACGCGCAATCTCGGTCTTCTCGAAGAGGTCGTTCAACCGCTCCAGTTCGGCAAAGATTGGCGTCAGTCCCAGCGTCGAGATGGCCTCGGCAACGTCCGTTTTCTTGGAATCCTTGATCATCCCGCGAACCACGGCCGTCTCCTTGGTCTGCGGCAGCTCGCCCGTCCCGGCATAGACACCCAACTCGTTGTCCAGCACGAGACCGGCCTTGCGCTGTGTCTCCAGCGGCAAGATGGCAGCCTGCCCCATCGTCTTGAATACGAATCCCAACAATACATCCCGGTCCCGGTCGATTTGCTCCAGTTCCTTGCTCTGGAGTTCCGACCTCGACTCGAGCGTCAAATCCGACAGTTGGTCCAAGATGGACTGCAACCGTTCAACCAATTCGTCGTCGATGTACATCGAGTCAGAGATTTCGCCCTCCGTCTCCGCCTGCGTATCCAGGCCCTGAACCGAGGGCTGCCCATCCTCGCCACCCGACGACTGCTTGCGCGGCAAGAGCGTGATGGCTCGCTGCAGCAAGCTGATGAATTCGGCGTTTTGGAGGCGGCTAAGCATCACCTCCTCTACACATAAATAATTTTTTTTCATACTCACCAAAAGTCCATGATATGAAATCGACAAGCACAAAGTTATATTTTTTTATCGTTTCTCGTTCAAAAAAATGCCTCTAAACTCGCTCGTAGGGCTACAAAAGCCTCACCAACTAGGCGGGCAACCGTTTGTAGGCCTACAAATGCTCCACCGACTAGGCGGGCAACCGCTTGTAGGCCTACAAATGCCCCAGCACCTAGGCGGGCAGCCGCTTGTAGGCCTACGAAAGCTCCGCCGACTAGACGGACTACCGCTTGTAGGGCTACAAGCGAATCGGGCTGGAGTAAAAGAAACGATAAAAGGGCATCGACTGGATAACGGCAATGAGAGCGGGTGTAATCGCTGAGGGAGGTGGTAATTTTTTTGATCCTTTTTTTTGGCCACGATTTTGCCCATTTGAAAATATTTCAAAGAATCATCAAAATTTTTATCCTCAAGTATTTGCACAAATAAAAAATATACGTAATTTTGCCCCCACGATGACCAGAAAAAAGGATCGTTTTTTCTGATAGGCTAAAACAAAGAGCTAAACATCTATAGGACAATTTACTACTATTCGTTCGCAAGACTTAAAAAACAAGTTTATAGTATTTATGAAGAGCGTACTATTTTTATTCGCCACACTCCTGACTGGGTTGGGTAGTGCATTGGCACAGACACCTTTACACACCGACAAAGGTGCTATATGGGCATTGAAAACCAATGCCGTGTATTGGGCTACTACAACGCCAAATATAGGTGCTGAAGTCCGACTTGCCCCGAAATGGACTTTGGAAGCCGAAGTAGGCTTGAATCCATTCACGGGAAAGAACGACGACGGCAGCTATGGCAAATCACTCAAGCACTTTCGTTTGCATCCGGAAGTACGCTATTGGTTTTGCGAGGCTTTCTACAAACACTTCCTCGGATTGCATATACCTTATTTAATATATAATATCTCCGATGTCAAACTCCTCGGCACGGAAAACGAACGCCACCAAGGTTGGGGCACGGGTGTAGGCATCAGTTATGGCTATCAATGGGTACTCGGGAAGCATTGGAATATCGAGGCGTCTGTCGGTGTCGGCTATCTCTACCTCGACTCCGAGGTTTATCCCTGCGCGAATTGCGGGACCAAGGTTCGCGACGTGAAAAAGCACTACTTCGGTCCGACGCAGGCAGCCATCAGCGCCGTCTATATTTTCTAACACACACAATTTCACAACGAAAAACACCCCAAAATTATGATACAGAAGACAAAATATATCGTAAGCCTTATGCTTGCGGGATGCTTCGCCAGCCTTCCGGCGCAGGAAGCTACGGTCTTGGTACGCGACAAACAAGTTCGGCATATAGGCAATGAGCTACAGGTTGAGATGCGATTCGTCCTCGACTCGGTAGAAGTAACTCGCGGGAACAGCCTCGTATGTACACCGATAATAGAAGAGGGCGACAGCCTCCACGCCTTACCATCGCTGATTATCAACGGGCGCGACCGGCAAATCCTCTACGAACGCATGGAACGGGAGAATGAAAACGAGATGGCCGTCCGCCGCTTGGAAGGCAAACAGAGCGTTTCGTATAAAGCCTCCATTCCATACGCCGATTGGATGGAACAATCCAAAGTATCCTTGATTATAGACGATTGCGGCTGCGGCTGGGAAGCCCTGTCCCAGAATCGTTCGCCGCTCTTCGACATCGACTTGGCTCCTGTCGTATTGGCTCCGGCGATGGTTTACCTGACGCCCGAAGCCGAAGTGGTCAAAGCCCGCAAGATGGAAGGCAGCGCATTCCTCGACTTCCCGGTGAACAAGACTGCGATTTACCCGGAATATCGGAAGAACCCGGAAGAGTTGAAGAAGATAACTCAGACTATCGACGCGGTGCGTGGCAACAAGTTTGCGACGATTACTCACCTTGCTATCAAGGGGTATGCCTCGCCCGAAGGTGGCTACAAGAATAACGCCTACTTAGCAGAGAACCGCGCGAAGGCGCTTCTGGATTATGTGAAAGGCTTGTACGATTTCGGCGATATTCCGATGGACATCGACTTTGAGCCGGAAGACTGGGCGGGATTGGAAAAGGCAATCGAAGAGAGCAGCCTGCCCGACAAGGCGGAACTGCTCGCCATCGTCCGCGCCGACGAACCGGCGGATTGGGATGCCCGCGAATGGAAGCTGAAGCAGCTCAACGGCGGCGCGTCGTACCGCATCCTCTTGCGCGACATCTATCCCGGCTTGCGCCATTCGGACTACGAGGTGGATTACACCATCCGCAACTTCACTGTCGAGGAAGCCAAGGCATTGGTATTCACCGACCCGTCGCAGCTGAGCCTCAACGAGATGTTCCTCGTGGCGCAGACCTACGAACCGGGGAGCAAGGAATACAACGAAGTATTCGAGACGGCAGTCCGCCTCTATCCGGACGACCCGGTGTCGAACCTCAATGCAGCTATCACGGCTATCAATACCCGCCAGTTCGACAAGGCACGCAGCTACCTCGCGAAGGCAAAAGATTGCCCGGAGAAACAGCTTGCCGAAGCCTCGCTCCGGATGCTGACCGGCGACCTTGACGGGGCGGAAACCATATTAAAGGGTTTGCAAAACCAACCATCTGTCTGCGTGCAGGCAAAAGATAGCTTGGAGCAAATCCAGAAGAAACGAGAGAAAGAGAATATGTAAGGAAATAACTATTACTTAAAACGATACAGAACTTAGAAAACGAATTATTTATTAATACTAAATATATAGTGATATGAAAAAGACAAAGTATTTTGCATGGATGGTCGCTACAGGACTGGCATTGACAGGGTGTAGCGATGAATTAGAAGGTGGAGGTACTCCGGTCATCAATGAAGGTGCAACGGGGTATGCCAAAGTATCTATCAATTTGCCTACTACGGTAGGGACACGCGCTGCGAATGATAACTTTGATGATGGCATGGATAGTGAGTATGCTGTAAAAGAGGGTATTATTCTCTACTTCTCTCCAAGTCCTACAGAAGACACTGAAGCTAATGCAACATTCGTAGGTGCTTATAGTCTTCCTCTAGGAGAATGGAACAAAGTTACTTCAGATGATACAGATGGGAAAGACGGGCCAATTACTACTGAAACTACAGTCGTAGCTCAAGCACCGTTAGTTGATAAAGTCAGCCAACTCTATGCTCTTGTTATTTTAAACCCTAATGACATATTTACATTAAATAACAACAATCATAGTTTGGAGATAAAAGCAAGTACAGCTACGACTTTAACAACAAGTAGTAATTCTACTTTTGCTTCTGTACAAGCATTAGTAGCAGGTGCGACAAATGAAGATTTCAACATTATAGACGACTATATTAGTGATGGTTTCATGATGTTAAATGCTCCATTGGCATCAAAAGCAGTAACAAGCAGCGATAAGTCAGCAACTGTTTCCATCATGCCTAAGTTGTCTATTTATGAAAATGAAAGTTCTGCAGCTTCATCCACTGCCACAGATATCTATATGGAACGTGCGATGGCTAAAGTTACCATAAGCGGTTTTGATGAGGCCGATGATGGCACTTTAAGTATGGCAGTAACCAAAAGTAATACATCTTCTGCAGATGAGAGTGATGCTTCTTTCACTTTGGACGGTTGGACACTGGACGTAACAAATAAGTGGACCTACTTAGTACACAACGTAAAAGACTACAGCACTTGGTTTAACTATACAGAACCCAATAGTGCTACACAAAGCCGTTTTGTATCAGCTACTCCTCCGTTCCGTCTTTATTGGGCAAATGACAACAATTACAATGGCTCATCTTATGGTACCACAGAAACTTTGGAAAATAAGACGAGTGTACAATATACAGATCAGTTCAATTATATTCAAGGTATGACTGATACTGATATTGAATGGAAAAAAGTTCAAGGCGAAGAAAATCCAATTTATTGCTTAGAGAATACATTTGACACAAATAATCAGGATGAAGATCAGACAACGCGTATTGTATTCAAAGGCACATATCATATCAACAATGCAGAAGAAGCTGAGAGCTTCTTTGTGGTTGGCGATCAAGAAAAAACGACTACACTTTCAGTAGAACAGTTCCGCGAGTATATAAATGAAAAGGTAATAGGTTTCTTAACGGACACATGGGAGCCTATGGCGACTTTAAAAGGCGGCAAGTATTCTACTATTGCTGATTTTGCATCTCTCTTAGGAAAGAGCGAAACAACGGATGCAACAGATCTTGCAACAATTCAAGCTGCTGTTGGCTATGTAAAGTATTACAAAGACGGACAGACATTCTATCACCTCCAGCGTATCAAACATTTTGGCGATGAATTAACACCATGGACTTCGGGAACTGATTATACAGAAGCAAATCACTTAGGTCGTTATGGCGTTGTCCGTAACAACTGGTATGAAATCGTGATTACAGCGATCACAGGACCGGGCGAACCTGAAATTCCCGACACTCCTCCTACGCCGGATGATGAAGAATCAGGTTTTGTTAAAGCTACTATCAAGATTCTTTCTTGGGCTGTCCGCAAACAAGAAGTTACATTAAAATAAGCATTTCTTAGAAACGGCAAAATCAAATCCCTACCCTCTCTCGTCGGAGGGCAGGGCACAACATCCGGCGTAGTGCCGGTAGGCGGTCTTTGACATAGTGGAATAAATAGGGAGAAAAGAATCCTCAACCTTGGCATCTTTGTCTTCATTTGGTATCTTTGTTGTCTCAATCAAGAATTTTGACGCGGATGACACGGATTTCGCGGATTTAAAAGACAAGTGATATGGATGAAGAAAAGAACAATAGATTAGGTGAGCCAGAGATGGTCTATGAACGACGGACTTCGACTTTCTCGCAGCATCGCCGTAGGACGGTGGATGAATTGATGGAGATTATCCGACACGAACACCCAAGGATGTATGCTGAAGATCCTGACCTCCGGAAACATCTGGAGGAGTTGGAGAATCCTAAACCGATGACAAGGCAGGAAATTGACGCTCGAATTGATGAAGCGGAAGCGGAAATCAAAGCGGGCGTACCGGGATTGACAACAGAAGAAGCTTTTAATCTAATCAAAAGACACAATCCATGGCTACTGAACCATTTATAAAGTCAGTTGTCTGGCGATTGAAAGCAATCCGACGATTAGACGAAGCTACAACCTGATGTTATTGGCAATTTGGAGAACGGGTCGCCCTCAAATTCTACAAGGAAGCTCAAAGACAAGTTACGTTACTTGAACTGTTTCCTCGAATGGCTCCTGTCGAAGAATTACTCAAGCATCGTCCTCTTCTGTATCGTTCCCTTTCCGTTCGTCCACATTTTAAACTCATTTATTATGTGGACGAAGAAAAAGCAGAACTGCATATTGTAGATTTCTGGGATATGAGGCGAGACACAGCGAGGTTGGTTGATGATTTGGATGTTTAATTGGACGCGGATGACACGGATTTTGCGGATTTAAATGATAAAGATATGGATGAAGAAAAGATTAACAGATTGGGTGAGCCGGAATTGGTCTATGAACGGCGTCGCACAAAAATAAGTTCACAACGATTTGAAAAGATGGAACAGGAAGTTTGGCTACAAGATTTCCTAAGGCAGAAACACTGATACTTTCAGCTTATGCTTGTAGAGTTGCACATCGTGGACTTCTGGGACGTAAGACGAGACCCAAAGCAATTAACTATTGACAATGGATAATTGACAATTAGCGTCCAGCTTCATTTAATTGTCAATTGTCAATTCTCCATTGTCAATTCCCCCTATTTATTCCCCTTGTCATCTTCCGCCTATGAAGACATTAAACATCATAGGTAAGATGAAGAATTTAACATGCTTATTCAAATCGATGGCACTGGCTTCGGTGCTTGCTTCGTGCAATTACATTCACGACGACCTTGAGCCGTGCCCCAGCGGGTTGTACCTCACCTTCGAGTACGATTATAACCTGCAACGTGCTGATATGTTTGCCGACCATGTGGGCAGCGTTACGGCATACGTCTTCGACCAAAACGGCGTGTTCCTCACGTCGAAAACCGAAAGCGGGTCGCAGCTCGCCGAGGATGGGTATGAGATGCAGCTCGAGCTCCAGCCGGGACACTATCAATATGTCGTCCTCGCTGGGCAGAAGCCGTTCGACGAGATGCTCTCCACTCCGGGTGCCAAGTTCCGCATCGACGAGCCGGCTGTGGGCGAAGAGATGCATGCGCTCTCTGTTACGCTCGACCACGAGGCGGACGGCTCGATTCCACACGCCGGTATGCCGCTCGACACGCTTTGGCACGGGATGGCGCTGGAGCCGGTGGAAGTCGTGCTCGACCAGATTACCCGCGACACGGTTTCCCTCGTCCGCGATACGAAGCAGATTCATATCGCCCTCCACGACCTCGACCATCCGGAGGCTACTGATGCCGACAACTTCGACTTCCGTATCTACGATAGCAATGCGAAGTTGCTTTGGGACAACTCGGTGGACGAGACGGATGAGCTGATATATACGCCTTACGAGACGTGGACTTCCTCCAGCAAACCGGTTACCGACGACTCGACGCTTGAGGATGGCGACGACCGTATCGCCCACGCGGACTTTATGACCTCGCGCCTTGTCTATCACGATGCCGGACAGGACGATGCCATCCTCTCCATCGTGAACCGCACGACGGGCAACGAAGTGGTGCGCGTGAACCTTGTCGATATGATAAGCCGACTCCGCACAGCCGCCGACATCTACCGCTACACGCCGCAGGAGTTCCTCGACCGAGGCTACGAATACCAGCTCACGTTCTTCCTCCGGGGCGATACGTGGGCTTACGTGAATATTGAAATCGCCATCCTTTCGTGGGCGAAGCGTATCCAATACGAACATATTGAAATTTGAAGGAGCATAAACCATGAACAATAAATGTACCATAGGACAATTTATCGGACTGTTACTCGGATGGGCGACATGGCTCCTATGCGGTTGCTCGGATGACTTTCAGACAGTCCCATCCTCTGAGGGAGACAAGACTGATATCTTAGTCAGTCTAAAGATATTGCCTCCCGGAATGGAATCGCCATTGACGCGTAGTGTGCTCGACCCTATCGGTGATGAATATGAATTGAGTACAACAGAAGCAGAACATCGCATAAATACATTGACTCTTATCATGATGGATGTTGATAATGGTAAGGAGACTTTCGAATCTTCACAGACAATTATAGCTCCTCCAAAGGAGGGAGATACACCCTATAATGTTACATTTGAATTGAAAGGAATTAGTGGAACTAAACGATTTTATTTAGGAGCCAACATGAGGGATGAACATCGAAAAGCATTCGAAACAGATCAACGGATTTTCAATGCTGATGAAAGTTCTGATGGACACAATATTGTTGGCAGCTTAATGACTGTGAACCATGAAAATGATGGTAAAGGAAGCGATATCTTAATGACTGCTGCTATAACAACGAACAAAGGAAGCAGGGATATAGTATTTGATGGGACAGAAGGTTCTGAAATCAAAATAAACAACCCTGTCAAGTTAGTACGCACTGTAGCCAAGGTATTGCTGACATGTGTGGCAACTAACAGAGAAGGAGAATATTATGTAGAAGTCATCGATCAACAAGACATAAACAAAGAGAATAAAGAAAACACCGGCTGGATAAAGTTAGACAATGTCAATTATATGCTGAATGTCCTTAACCGAAAAACTTACATGGATTATCGGGAAGAGGGAACAGGAAAGAATGCTTACCTAACAGACCCCAACTATGCGATGAGCAACTTTATTGAACGAAGAGACAACGGTGGTTACGGCCTGAAGGATTTGGCAAACTATCAAGCGAATTTCCTCTATTACGATACGCAGCAGATGGTGGAAATGCTACAAGAAACGGGAGAACGCTGTATAACACGAAAAGCGACCTTGTTTGATGAAAGTAAAGTAAAAGAAAATGATCAAGAGAAACACTATACCGAGGGCCTCTACTGTCCAGAGAATATGGTACATAAAAATATTGATATACCTGAAGAGGATTTCGCATCCGTCAATCGCTTCGTAACAACTCATGTTATGGTGGGAGCTAAATATACTCCAAAGAAGATTTGGGTGAATGAGAATGACAAATTGGTAGAGAAGACAGCAACCACTGAAGATGAAGCATTAAAGTTACTAGAAGATTTAACAGACACTGAATACTTACCTGGTACCTTCTGGCAAGCCAATGATACAAAGAAATACTATTCTTTAAGCGGTATGCGCAAACAACTACAAGATGAACCAAATACAGAATTCAACCGCTACGACGGTGGTTGGGGCTATTACTATACCTACATCGATGGCGAAGCCAATAAAGAAGGAACTATAGACTATGCCAACGAAACTCGCTGGGGCATCAAGCGCAACCATTACTATATCTTAAAGGTAAACCAATTTGTCGCTCCCGGCTCTGCCTTTCCGGGGAACGAAGTGATGCGTATCCATTCCGAATTGATTGATTGGAAAGACAAAGGGAGTTCGGAGGTGGAAATCAAGGTGCCACAAAATTAAGAGGAGGAGTAAAACCATGAAGATAGATGTTTTTAAAATCTACGCATTAGCCGCAGGCTTGTTGTTGCTGCCTGCATGTTCTACGACAGAAGATGTTCCCGATATGTCTTCTTCGGAAGAAGAAATGCGCCTATACAGCAGCACGAATACACAAACTGAAGAGGATAACGACGAAACAACAACTACCTCAAATCAGCCGGTCTTCCTATTTTGGGATTTCGGCGACTGGTTAGGGCAAACACAAGCCCCAGTTACGCCTTATCATGTCTCCAAGCCCGACCAAAGTATCGATACCTATAAGCGTCCTAATGAGCCTTACAATACCGGTAAGTTGTATCCTGATGGGAACCGACGGGTGGTTGCCACCGGATATGCGCCTTCATCGCTAACACCAGATAGCAATAAAGGCTACGAACTTTTGAGCATTCCAACAAGCGGTATAGGCACTACCGATATTCTTACTTCCATCACACCAATCGTTGCTTCTGCCACATTGCCCTTCGATAGGGCCGACGGAGAAACATTGGAGTTTATGCACGCACAATCGAAAGTTACTTTCATGGCAAAGCTGGCAGAAAATATGGGGAAATTTATAAAAAATGTACACATCTCTTTAGACCCATCGCTGATAGCTACACAAGTCGAATGGAGCAGAGAGGATTTCCTGTACAAACCTAAAAGCAGCAATAGCCATCGTTATACCGTAATCCAACAAGGAGATTTTCAAATATCAAAAGAAAATCCTTTGGAAATCGGCTGGGCTTATATCGTACCAGAACAAACCTCTTTACCTGTAACAATTACAGTATTAAGGTCTGAGGATGTAGAGTTTACGAACCCTAAAGAAATTAAATTCTCTGCTACCCTTCCTTTTACTATAGAGAGGGATGAAAACGATTCTTGGGACGAAGGCAAAGAAGAAAACAAACTCTATGCCAACGAAGCATACACCTTCACCATTGTTTTCGGGGAAGAAGGCATTGAATTGGTTGGCAACAAATGCCCGTGGGAAAATGGAGGCTATATCTATGTGCCTATTTACCCGTTCGGGAATCCTACAGAGGAAACATATAATTAAACGGACAAAAAGCATAGGAATAATCATGAGAAAGATACAGTTTACATATCCGATTGTAATGTTTGCGATAGCGTGGCTGTCCGCTTGTTCAGTCAATGAAGAACCTGTTCCGGTTAATCCATCCGGGACTGGAGAAATCGCTTTAAGTGCCCAGAAGATGCATATCATTACTCGCTCGGGAGATGAAATAGAACGATTCGAAACAGGTACGAAATATCGGCTTTATGGAATAGAAGATAATCAATGGACAGAAGGTAGGGAAATCGATAATCATACTATTGATTACGGTACGGTTATCTCCTTTAGTGATGACCCTATGAATTTCTATGGGGTAACTTATGGAAGCAAAAACTTGCCTACACAACCTAATAATCTTACCATAACAGAGAAGGTAAGTGAGTACAATGAACTGCCTGACCTTATGTTCTCCAACAACTTACAAGGACAAACAGCAAACAATGGCTACCGCTTAGAAATGAATTTCAAGCACGCCATGAGTAAGTTGAAGTTTATGATTGCAAAGCAAGATGAAACAGAAGATGTGGAGAAGAAATTGGAAAAGGTTAAGTTAGAAAAGATTGTGGTGAAAGGAACACATTCCAGCGGTACGCTCAATATCAAAAGCGGAAGTTGGTCTTACTCTTCAGAAGATAATATTTCCGACAGAACTTTTGTTAAAAATCTATCCCAAGAGATAAAAACAACATCTGAAGAGGTCCGCGGCGAAATGCTCATCTTCCCTAATCAGAAGAATGAGCAGGTAACCATCTCGGTTACGTTATCCGGCTTGGGAAGCGAACTAAGCTCTATAGATTATGTCTTGAAGGAAGTGGACGAAGAAGGAAAAGAAGGTAATTTCCAATTCGAGATGAACCACCAATATACCTTGCTTATCACCGTCTTGAAAGACGACGTGCGTGTTATCGCCATCGCCCCGCAAGTGTATGAATGGTTAGATGTGGATAAGGATAATTACTTGGGACAACCAGTTACCTTCGGGAACCTGATGTGGATGGACCGCAACATAGGTGCAGAAAGTGCGGATTGTTACAATGAATGGGAGAAATGCAGAGGGTATTATTATCAGTATGCGCGGAATATTCCTTATATGTTGGATATGGATAAATATGATATAGCAATAAAAGGAACTTCTACCTACGAATTTCTCTATACCTATAATCAATATGGGGAGAAGGTCTATGGCGGATTACAAACCAAAAGCAAAAAAAAATTAGAAAATGGAACAATACCTGTAAGAGGACGAGAAAATGTAGCTATTAATCCTGGAGATGACGGGATTTATGAATTCATTTATGATATCAATAATGGTGGTATTTGGCTGTATGATAAAGATAAGAATTCCGAAGACCCTTTTATTAATGAATTCTGGACAAGCAGCACAGAAAACCATCCTTGTCCTAAGGGCTGGAGACTGCCGACGAAAGAAGACTTTGCTACATTCTTACCAGAGAGATCTTTTACTGGTAATTGGTATAGTGGATTTCATCATCCAGATCCTTATACCGGAAATATTCTAGGATATCGGGAAGAAGTAATTTACGGAACTTTTAAGAATGGCGAGATGGGTTTTTATTTGATTAAACGTTTAGGTCAAGATGATTGCTATCGAATACGAATTTTAATGAAATCAGCCAAACCTGAAAATGATGACAGGACAAGAAACTATTTCGAATTCGCCTATTTTTCTGGAGACAAGAATATGACTTTCAATGA
The DNA here is from genome assembly GCA_944325345.1 of uncultured Parabacteroides sp. Taxonomy (GTDB): domain Bacteria; phylum Bacteroidota; class Bacteroidia; order Bacteroidales; family Tannerellaceae; genus Parabacteroides. The sequence continues at coordinate 19,807 of CALUZV010000025.1, read as the reverse complement.
AATTAATGAAGATAATCAAGAGGAGTTATATACACGATTCGATTGGGGAACCCCGAGTGCCGTTATGCAAATACCTGCAGTAGGATTCATTCACCCATCCACTGTTTATAAATTAGATGGAGACGGAATAAACGCTATTTTGCGCACAAGTGAACACAGCGGTAGCGGTAGCAGTACCAATTGGGTATTCTATTTAAGAAATGATTGGCGATTCGGTCTAATCAACGATAGCCGCAAAGCCCTCGGCGACCAAATCCGTTGTGTCCGAGACGTAACAGTTAATAAATAAAGAGCGTATGAAAAGATTAGCAATTATAGGATGTATTACCGGTTTGCTCTGTGCCTGTAGCGCAGAGGATGAGATAACGTCTTCTGTTGTCCCGGACGGCAAGGTGCAAGTCGAATTTCTATTGCCGGGTAGCTTGTGCAATCCGGCAGGCAATGTACAGACCAAGGCTGTGGACGACCTCGATCCAAATTGGCATTCACTTCCTAACCTCTATGCGAGCCTCCTTCCCGTAGGTAGCACGTTGTGGTTGAGCTATGCCAAACAAAATGAAGACGGGAGCACTTACGGCACTCCGAACCTCCAAGGCTATGTGGTAGGCACCAGCAGCGGAGGCTACAATACACTATACCCCTGCACAACCACGACCGAAAATGGTAAACTAACCATTAATCCGGAGGAAATAGGCACGCCTCTGTATCTGGAGAACGGCACTTATAAGTTCAAGATGATATCACCGGCTTATCCCATCGGGACTGATTTGCAAATGCAGGTGGACAACGGAATATATCTCTATTCGACCGACGGACGCTACGAGGAAACCAGCGCGCAACCTTTCAAAATCGTCGTAAACACAACCGGCGTGCAATACATCAAGCTGAACCCGATTATCAGCCAAGTGGCCCGCTTCACATTTACCATAAAGAAAGGGACTGGTGTCAATACCTTGGAACCATTGGCCGCCGGGATTGAAGTCAGCGGTTTGCAAAACCCTTTCTACCACGACAAACAACTGACCTACAACTGGAGTTCGGAAAAAATAGCTGACACTCTGGTGATGCGTATCGGGGACAAACGGGAATGGGTAACGCTGCCTGGCGATGAAGTACAGGTGAAGGACGACGGCACACTCACGGCCGACATAGCGGTATTGCCGACCATGACCATGAGCACGCCTATCGCCGTCTTGATAAACTTGGCTATCAACGGTGTGCCCACGCAATACATGACGTTGGTAAACGAACACATGTTGCTTCATGCCCGTTCGTACAACTTGAAATGGGAAATAAGTGTCGAAGACGGCAGGATTTCCGTCGTTACTTGGCAAAACCAATCGTGGGTAACAGATCTCATCTCAACGCTCAATAAATAATACAACATAAAAGGAAACACAATGAAAAAGAAACTCCATATCATAGTTTGGGCATTAGGATGCTTAATGGGATTAAGCGGATTAGCGGGTTGTCAGCAAGACGACCTCAGCCCTCTCGCGGAAGAAGGAAAGAAAGTGAACGTTTCTCTCTCGCTGGGCACGCTTTCCTTCGAAGGAACAGATACGCGGGCTATGGCTCCCCATACGCCCGAAGTAGAGAATTTGATTAACGATATTTGGGTGCTCCAATTCAACGAACGAGGCATATTGCTTGACACGAAAACCAAATATTTCCTCCGAGAAGGAGAGGCGGGAATGTATGTGGAAGATTTCGAAGTCGAACTGATTACAGCAAGCAATTCTACGGTTTGCATTGTCGCCAATACAAACAACCCTAATCTGTCTTGGCCAAATAACCTACCCCAATTCCAACAGCTATTAATAGATATCCAAGCAAGCAATGACTTGTCGAAACGCGACCGGATACCGATGTGCGGCTATTGGATGGGAGACGTAAGCGAAGAGACGAAACTCTCCGCCCTGCTTTCCCGTATGATAACGCGCATCAACTTGGTTATCAACAATGAGACAGACGCGGAGTTAAGCGACTTGACGGTTTCTTTAGAACATGTCCCGACAAAGGCCTATGTCTATCCGCGTACCAATCAGGGAGCACTACCGGACGACGCATATACAACAACGGAAACCTTCAGCGACAGATTCTCTGAAGGCATACCCGCCGGCGAATCCCAGCAATTCTACTATTACATCGCCCCTAATATTTGCACAGACTCAGAAAAAGCAACCAAGGCAACCATTACTTCCGGCGACAAAACTTGGAGTGTAACTTTAGGAAACGACTCTCCGGAAACATCCAACCGCAATTATTCTCTCTACGCGAATAATTACTACACATTCACGCTGAATTTGAAGTAAAACATACATCAAGATAAAAAATATCACGGGACAAGAGGAACGTTTTTTCTGGCCATTATTTTTGCTGTTTTTCTAAAACAATTAAATCGTATTATTGTTTTAATATCAGTTGTTTGTACGCAAGAATTAATTCCTTAATTTTGCGTTTTGAAATGGCCAGAAAAAACGTTGGATTAATCCGGCCATATAATTTTAATACATAAACACGTGGAAAACAAAAGATTTAGCAACAAAAACATCTTCCAAGTTGTCCAATTGGGCGAAGGGGAGAATGGCCAAATAAAAAGCTGGCGTTGCCCGCTATTGGTGTTTGTCTTAGAGGGAGATATCTCGTTCAAGACGAAAGGGAAGAGTTATCATTTGATGCCTGGCGATATGTTCCCGGTACAGGCCGGAAGGTCGCTGTCCATCGAGGCTATGGACGACTCGCTACTATTGACTTGTCGCCTCGACCGCAGTTCGTTAGCCTTACTCTCACCCTTCCAGTCGCAAATACTTTGGCTCGTAGATAGCGTATTGCCGGTCAAGAAACTGGAATTTCTTTTCGAGAAAGAGCTGAAGTTTATTGCCCAAAGCCTGCAAACCGAGGAATTGCAGAGCAAGGATTTCCAGAAGGTGAAACGCCAGCAGATGTGCTTGCTGTTGCGGCACTACTATACGGACGAGGAAGAGGAGGATGAATAAGAAAAAATGAAAAATGAGGAATGAAGAGTGAAGAAGGGAGCACAAAATTCTTCATTCCTCATTCTTCATTCTTCATTTCATTTCCTATCTTTGCGGAATCAACAACATCGCTTATGCAAAATTTGAACTTCTATATCTCATTGGGCGACTTCGCAAAGAACTGGAAAGGAGAGCCTGGGACATTTACCATCCACCTGCAAGATCTATGTATCCGCGCGGCAGAGAGAGGGGACACTATCTACGGACTGAAGCTGCTGAAGGAAGCCTTCCAACTCTACGAGAGCCACGTGGACGTCAAACCAGGAAAGCGCAAGGCAAGCATCCCGTTTTTCCGCGACAATCAGGCCCGGCTCATCGGACCGGAAATGGGGCTGTTCGTCCAGTCGCTGTATGAAAAGCAGGATATCGTACCGGATTATGTGGCGAAATCTACCGAGCCATGGCTCCGGATTACGCTGGACTATGCCCAGTTAGCCGATTACTGCCTTTCAAACGACCTCTACCTCATCCGCTGCAAATACAACCGGGACAAGAATATCCAAGTGCTGGCGGAACGGGTTGCCATGGAATACGACAACATCTATTATACGAAAAACGAAGTCGGCTTCAAACCCGAAAGCCGCTTCTTCTCCATCCTGTACAACGCCATCCTGGAGATGGAGAATCCCAGATATGCCACCAAGAATCCCGAATGGCGCCTCATCATCCTGCTTCCACCCGAAGAGGCTGAATACAAATACGAGAACGGCAAGCTCCAGTCCTACCTCGAACTGGACCTCCCGACGACCAGCATCCTCGACATCCAACTCTTACCGGACATCCACACCCAGATAGGCAACTACACCAATCTCGTCGGCCTGCTGAAGAAGATGGGGGTGAAGGCGGAAGAGGTGGTGAAGGAGATGAAGGAAGAGGAATGAAGTGAGTTATGAATTATAAGTTATGAGTTATGAGTTGCTTTGTTAAAGGGATAAAAATAAATGAATTGTTCCATCTCAAAGGGATAGAAATACCTATTGAGCAGAAAGAGACACCGCATCTGATTATTACAGGGAAAAACGGAAGCGGGAAGACTGTGTTGTTGAATGCTCTTGCAACATTTCTGGAACACATTAAAGATGCAGGCTTTAGAAAAACGCTTACATCCGCTGCCATCTATTCCTATAAGGTCTATATGGAGTTTTGTAATTTAGATGCTATAATAAGAGATTATGAACAAGACGAATTTATTATCGTATTTTACCCTGCAGACCGGAAGAGCCAGATGCACGAAACACTGAGTCCGACAAAACCCAACTACACCATTAAGGGAAATGTCAGACAAACGGCTACTACCCAGTTCTTGAATTTCTTATCCGACTTAAAGATACAAGAAGCTTTGGCTCGTAACGAACAAGAGACTGAAGATGCCGACCAGATACATCAGTGGTTCATCGACTTCGAGCAACTATTAAAGCAAATCTACCAAGACGAAGAATTGAAGTTGGAATTCAACTATAAGGATTACAGCTTTCGGATTCATACGGAAGGAAAGCGATTCAAATTCACGGAAATGTCCGACGGTTTCGCTGCGATTCTTGATATCGTCGCAGATTTGATTTTGAAGATGCAGACAAAAAATAACCTCACTCGCGTCTATCAGAAGAAAGGCATCGTCCTGATAGATGAAGTAGAGACACATTTACATCTCGAATTGCAACGGATTATCATGCCTATCTTGACACGGATATTTCCGAATATACAATTCATCATAACGACCCACTCTCCCTTTGTGCTCAGTTCGATGGATAATGCGGTGGCATTTGATTTGGAACATCAGGAGATCATTGATGAACTTACAGATTATTCTTACGAAGCCTTGGCAGAAGGATACTTCGGTGTGCGAACAGAATCCAGCTATATGGAAATGCAACTGAATACCTTGAAGGAACTTTTGGCCAAAGAGAATCTGACGATGACAGACAAGCAAACCATCAAACTGTTAAGCGATGATTTTGAAAAGATTCCAGAATCCATATCACCTTCGATTGTTGGTAATTACTTGCAATTAAAGAATCAATATGCACCTCTATTAAAAGAATTATTGCAATGATTAGAATCTCGAAAAGTCAAATAGTTCCGGAATCCCTGACAGAAACCCAAACATACGACGGAGAAGATGTGCAGGAGCGTTTGCTGCATGACCAGCATAGGAAATGCTATCTCTGCGAACGAACTCGGACTACCGATTTCGAAATAGAACATCACAAGAGCAAAAAGAACTTTCCGGAATCACAACAAGATTGGGAAAATCTACTTTTAGTCTGCGGATATTGTAATAAAAGGAAGGCGAGTCTCTTCGACAACATCGTCAATCCGACAGTATGTAATGTAGAGGAAGAGATTACCCAACGAATAGATTTCAATCGAAAGATGGCTCTATTCTCAGCCATCGTAACCGAAGAATCTCATCAGAAAACGGCAGAACTATTAAACCGGCTATTCAATGGAAAAAAGGGATTACGGAAAATAAAAGAAGAACTATTCTTCGAATACGCCCTAAGTGTTATCAATCGTTTTCAGAAGATACTAAACAACTATCTGATGAATCCAACGACAGATAACGAACAAAAAGTTAAAGACGAACTTCAAATCGACAAAGAGTTCTTAGGCTTTAAATACTGGATAATTCGAGACAACAAATTCTTATATCAAATCTTTCATAAAGACATTATTTGGAATAAACAACATTAATACCCATACATCATGAACTCAGCTATTTTCAACAAACTTCGCTCCCTCCCCGCCCCGCAACAGCAGGCTTTTGTCCCTCTCTTCGGCAGCCTCGAGCGTTTCTACGCCACCGTTTACGAAATTGTCCATACGGGACATGAGACGGAACTCCAGAAGCCGGACCATCTGGAGCAACGGCTGGAGGTCATCCGGACGCTGAAACAGAAGGTCGTCGCCCGCCTCTCGGCTGCCGGTCTTCCGGGCGAGGATATTTGGGACGACATTGCCAGCGATTATTTCGAAGATTATGTGGCATACCGCGAGCCGGAAATCGAGCCGCTCGACCATGCCGAGTTTCTGGGCATCGTCAAATGCTTGTTGACTGAACCGGATAAATAAAGCGAAGGCGCGTGTCGAAGAAAAGCGGACATATCACGCGGAAAGTCGTATGGGGCTATCTCCTGCTCATCCTGATTGCCATCGGGTCTGTGGGATATATCTACTCCATCATGCGACAGGTGGCCTACGACGAGGAACCCGACCCCAAGACACGGCAGAAGGTTTACCTCGTTACCCGCACCCTTTCCCTTCTCTACGAAAGCGAGACTTTGGGGCAACTCTTCGGCCCCGAGAGTGATTTCCGCTATTTCAACCGGACATTGCGGCGGGCACAGCAGAACATGGATTCCCTCCGGATGCTCCTCTCCGACTCGACCCAGATACTCAAGATTGACACCATCGAAACGCTGCTCGACCACAAGCGTTGGAACACGAGGCTCTTGCTGGAGACCCTCACGGAACTGAACACCGGCCAACTCTACAACCGCAACATCGAACGTGCCATCGCCGTCCAAGATTCGACAGCGATACGGGATTCTGTCCCGGATATTCCCTTTCACCCGGACTCTCTCCTGCAAGCCCCGCCCCTGCTTCGGGATACGTTCTTGCCAAAGGAGACAGTCGCGCCACCTTCCACTTTGCCCCAGAACCGGATTGTCATCCGCGAACGGGTCGAGGTGCAGCAAGATACTATCATCCTTCCCCAACGCAAACGGAGTTTCTTCCGCCGCCTTGCCGATGCTTTCACGGGAAAGGAAGCAGACACCAGCATCGTGGTGAACAAGACGCGGCATATCGTAACGGATACGCTCGCCATCAACTACAATCCCTCGGACACCATCGTCAGCGTCCTGAAGAGCCTGCAAGATACGGTCGCCTTCCAGCATCAGCAACTGACGGAACAGTTGCTCCAACGGGCCGCGAGCCTTCGCTATAACAATACAGTCGTTACCCGCCGCATCAACCAGATTCTCCGCGATATAGAAGAAGAAGAGATGACGCTTTCCATCAACCGGATGCAGAAACGGCAAGAGTTGATGCACGACACCTCGCGGCTGATTGCCGGCATCGCCATCCTCTCGGTCTTCATCGCTGTCATCTTCCTCTTCGTCATCATCCGCGACATCTCGCGCAGTTGGTACTACCGCACGCAGTTGGAGCAGTCGAAAAGGGACGTAGAGAATCTGCTCCACAGCCGCGAGAAGCTGATGCTCACCATCAGCCACGACATCCGCGCCCCGCTCTCGTCCATCATGGGCTACATCGAACTGCTGATGCGCCGGCATCCCGACGAGCGGCAACAATACTATCTGGAGAATATGAACGGCTCTTCGCAGCATATCCTTTCTCTGGTCAATGACTTGCTCGACTTCCAGCGGCTTGCGTCCGGACAGATGGATATCCACGAAGTCCCTTTCCGCCTCCCTGCCCTCGTCCGCGAGATATACGACAGCTTCCTCCCGATAGCCGAAGGGAAAGGTCTGCAATTCCAACTGGAGATGAACCTCACTCCGGAGCAGGCCGAACGCGTCTATCAAGGCGACCCCATCCGCATCCGCCAAGTCGTCGGCAACCTCCTCTCGAACGCCATCAAGTTCACTCCCGAAGGCCGTGTCCTCCTTGCCATTTACCTGCAAGACAACGACGACCGTCGTCCGGTGCTGACTGTCCTCGTCCGCGATGCCGGTCCGGGCATACCCAAGACGGAACAGGAACGCATCTTCGGCGACTTCACCCGCCTTTCCGCGACTAAGGAGACGGAAGGCTTCGGCCTCGGCCTCTCCATCACGCGGCTGCTCACCCAACTGATGGGCGGCTCGCTCTCGCTGCAAAGCCAGGAGGGGAAAGGCAGCGACTTCACCATCATCCTGCCCCTGCAAATCTCTGACGCCGAACTGCCCGAAGAAGAGTCCGCCAACGCAGAGGCAAGCGAAGAGCAACTCATCGCCAACTTCGAGAACCGGGATGTCTTCTGCCTCCTCGTCGATGACGACCCGCTGCAACTTGCCCTGACGGAAGAATTGCTGAAACGCAGCCACGTCGAAGTCAGCTGCATCAACAACCCGCACACCGTCCTCGACATCCTCCGGCAGACGCGCTTCGACGCGATTATCACCGACATACAGATGCCCGGGATGGACGGCTACCGCCTGCTGCGCCTGATTCGCGACTCGGGCATACCGGGCACCGACACGGTTCCCATCATCGCACTTTCGGCCAGCGTCGCCCGCGAAAAGGAACATTATCTGGAGGCAGGATTCACGGCCTTCCTCAACAAACCTTTTACGGCCATGCAACTCATCTCGCTGCTGAACGAATTGCTTACCATCCATTTGCAGCCCGAGACAAGCCTCGACTTCACGTCCCTGACCGCCTTCGCCGGCGAAGATGTCGAAGCCCGCAACTCCATCTTGCGCACCTTCTCGACGGAAACGCGCAAGAGCCTCGACCTCCTCCGCGAAGCCTGGGAAAAGGACGACCGCGAGGCAACGGCGCGTGTCGCCCACAAAATGATTCCCCTCTTCACCATGCTGGGGGCAAATGCCTTGGTGCAGGAGCTTCGTATCCTGGAAAAGAACGATACGGAACTGACGGACGACGGCTGGAAGCGTCTCGTCCCTTCTGTCATCGAGAAAGCAGAAGAAATCGTGCGCAAAACGGAAGAGATAGCTGGAAAAGCCCCGTCCGACGAAAATACATGAGTTTGCCGACGCGCTTATCCCAAAATTCCCCGAAAATTTAGCTTTTCATCGAAGAAAAATCATAAAAACTTTCACGATACCCCTTTGCTACCTCGCAATGGCGTAAACTGTCGCAAGATGCGCCATTGCGAGGTAGAAATGGCGTAAATTGCCTCAAGAAGTCCCATTTCGAGCTCGCTTTGGGATAAATTTTTTGTCGATACGCCATTGCGAGGTCGCAAAGGAGCAAATTTTTGCACGAAGACCCATTGCGACCTAGCAACGGGGTAAATTGTCGCACGAAAGACCTCCGGATACAAAAAAGGGGGAAATTAATCCCCCAAACTTTGGTTTATCTCTTCGATATAGCCTAAAATCTCGTCGCGCCCCTCTTTCTTCTCGGACGAAGAATAAAGGATGGGCGGAAGTTCCTCCCACGTCTCGAGCAAACGCTTTTGGTAAACTTCGACATTGGCGGCGAGGCGACCCTTGCTGATTTTGTCTATCTTCGTGAAGATGATAGCGAAAGGAATGCCGTTTTCGCCCAGCCACTCCATAAACTCGAGGTCAATCTTCTGCGGCTCGTGGCGGCAGTCGAGCAGGACGAAGAGACACGTCAGTTGCTCGCGTCCAAGGATATAACCCTCGATGATACGGCGGATATTCTCACGTCCTTCCTTCCCGCGCTGGGCATAGCCATAGCCGGGGAGATCGACAAGGAACCAGTCGTCATTAATCAAGAAATGGTTGATGAGCACCGTCTTGCCCGGCTTCTGGGAAGTCATGGCCAGACCTCTCTTGGCGGTCAGCATATTGATAAGGGAAGACTTGCCGACATTGCTTCGGCCGATAAAGGCATATTCCGGGCGAGTGCCCTCCGGACATTTCCGCACGTCCGTATTGCTGATAACAAATTCTGCGCTTTTAATTTCCATGCTTTACTTCTTTATTATTAGGGATTTTGGGGATGAGAACCATAAACCGGCGAAGGTGATGGCTCCGTTGAACATCAGCATCTCGTATCCGAAAGTATAACCGAACATTTGCTTTGCGGCATAGTCGGTCAGGAAACAGATAACCGGAGACGCGATGCAAAGATAAGGAACAATTCGGTCATTCGCCAAACGTTTGGTAAACAAACCGAAGACAAAGAGGCCCAACAACGGCCCGTAAGTATAAGAAGCAATCATATAAATCGCATCAATCACGCTCCGGTTGTTCACCTCCTTTATCACCAGAATGATGAGGGCAAAGAGCACCGACATCAGCAGATGCACGCCCAAACGCATCCGCTTCGCCTTCCGCGCGTCCTCTTCCTGCACATTCAGGATATCGACGCAAAAGGTTGTGGTCAGCGCCGTCAGCGCCGAGTCTGCGCTGCTGAAAGCCGCCGCGATGATGCCCACCGTGAAGAAGATTAAGATGCTGCTGCCGAGGATGCCCGACGTACAGAACATCGGCAAGATGTCGTCGCTGAGGACGGGCAAGGTAATCTGCTCCCGCTCTGCCACAATCAGAAGCAACACGCCCAGCGTCAGGAAGAGGAAATTGACCGGCGTGAAGGCAAAGCCGTAGGTGTACATATTCTTCTGCGCGTCTTTGAGGGACTTGCACGAGAGGTTCTTCTGCATCATGTCCTGGTCGAGCCCCGTCATGACAATCGTAATGAAGATGCCGCTGAAGAATTGCTTGGCGAAATGCTGCGTGCTTCCCCAGTCGCTGAACTCGAAGATTTTGAAGTGGGGATTCATCGCTACCGCTTCGCTCATCTCCAGGAAGTCCATACCCAGCTTTTCCTTCACCTGCCAGATAATCATAATCAGCATCGCCACGAGGCACAGGGCTTGTATTGTGTCAGTCCAGATAATTGTCTTCACACCGCTCCTGAACGTATAAAGCCACACCAAGAAGATACTCAACACGGCAGTGAGGGCAAAGGGAATATGCCACGCGTCGAATACATAATGCTGCAATATCAGCACGACGAGGTATAAGCGCGCCGCAGCCCCTATCAATTTCGAGAGGAGGAAGAAAGACGCTCCGGTCTTGTAGCCGCGCGGTCCGATGCGGTCGCGCAGATAGGTATAGATGGACGTAAGCCGGAGTTTATAATAAAGCGGTAGGAGAATGCGGGCAATCAGGACATATCCGACAAAGAATCCCAACACCGTCTGCATATACGTCATGTCGATGCTCCTGACCATGCCGGGGACGGAGACGAAAGTTACGCCCGACAACGAGGTCCCAATCATCCCGATGGAGACGATATACCACGGCGAACTATGGTTGCCGATGAAGAAGGCTTCGTTCCCGCTGCTTTTCCGTCCGGTTATCCAGGCTATCAGCAGCAACAGTCCGAAATAAATCGCGATAATCCACAGTATAATGCTTCCGCTCATGCTCTTGACTTAATAGCGTTGTTCCAATTGAGCTCCATCAAAATAATGAGACAAGATTTGCCGGTAATCATAGCCTTTGCTTGCCATCACGACTGCTCCTATCTGGCAGAGGCCGACACCATGTCCCCAACCGGCTCCGGTCAGGACAAAAGCAGCGGGCGTGCCTTCGCTCACGTCTATCTTATCCACCACAAAGGCGGAGCTATACAGATGGGTCGGAGCCAACCAGCGGCGGATTTCCAATTCCTTTCCGACCGTCAGGGTCAGCTCCGTGCCGACGATTTTCAGTTCCTCGATACGGCCCGACTTGCCCCGCTTCATCGGAACAAGGTCGATGACGCTGCCGAAGTAACGGCCGCTCTTTTGCTGGATGATGTCCGTCAGTTCTTCCTGTGTATAGCGCACCTGCCAACGGTAGAAATCCGTGGTTGGCTGGTCGAAGCTATTCAGGATTTGTCGCAGCAGCGTCTGGTCGGAGGTATTGCAAAATGCATCGGGAGAGGTTCGTATCCATTGCTCGGCATCGGCTTCCTGCGTCAAGTCGAGGGAGATGCTCCGCTGCGGATTATCGCCGACCGGATTCAGGTAAGGATGGCTTCCCGCATCCTCGCCCCAGCAAGTAGAGAAGGCTTCCGTCGCCCCGCCGCAACACTTCGAGAAGCGGGCGTCGCATATCTCGTCCTGAGAAACCAGCACTTCTCCCCGCGTCGCGGCTACAGCGGCCGCAGCTTGGGGATTGGCCGACTTCGTTACGCCTTGGTAACGTTGGCAATGGTCGTCGGCACAGACGTCGAAGAGTTCGTGATCCTCGCGGTCGTACCAGCGTAAGTATTTTCCCGGTTCTTCCCAGGAGGAAAGAGACTTTACCGCCGGCTTGGCAAAACGGCGTTCGACTTGCGCCAACAGCCAACTCCGCGAGATGACGGCATGGGCTTTGAGAAACTCTGTCGGCGCATCGGCATTCATCTCCGAGGAAATGACGCTGGTCAGATAAGCCTCCACATCGACCTGGTTGATGGCGACGATGCCTTGCGACGAACGAACGAGCTTCAAGGCGCCTTGGAAGCGCTGGTCTTCGTCTTGCTGCCAATGGAAATTCACACCGATAGTTACTTGCTTGAGGTCGAATGTGCCTTCCGGCGTCGATGGCGTGAAAAACAATTCGTCGTAGAACTTTCCGTTGAAAATAATCTTATCGCCGACGAGCAAGGCACGCTGTTCACCTGTGAGGAAGTCGCCTGTCTCGACATGGACATACGTCTCGCGGAAACAAAACTCGACCGCTTTCTTTGTAAAAATACCTACTTGGATAACTGGAGCTTCCATCTCCTCCTCTTTTCTTATTTCGTTTGACTAATTTTCATTGAGCTGCGGATAAGGTAGATAATCAGCAGCGCATACATGACGAAGGCCAACCATGCAGCCTGCGTCCCGGATGCCCATTCCGCCTGATACAAATCGACGCCTGCAAACCGCAAGGCCGCGCTCACCACGCCCATCAAGGCTCCTCCGGCAATGAAACCCGAGGAAAGCAGTGTCCCTTTCTCTACGCGTGCGGTATTCAATTCCTTGTCTTTCGAGCGACTGCCTACATACCAGTTGATTGCTCCACCGATAAGCAGCGGCGTGTTCAGTTCGATCGGAATAAACATTCCCAAGGCAAAAGCGAGGGCGGGAATTCCACAGAAATTCAGGATGATGGCGATGAGGGCTCCGATTCCGTAGAGCAACCACGGTGCTCCAGCTCCACTCATCAGCGGTTCTATCACGGCAGCCATCGCGTTGGCCTGAGGTGCGGCCAGTTGCCCGCTATTAAAGCCGTACGTCTGGTTCAGGATAAGGATGACGCCACCGACAGTCGCGGCAGAGACCAATGTACCGAGGAATTTCCACGTCTCTTGTTTCTTCGGTGTCGTTCCTATCCAATACCCTATTTTCAAATCGGTGATAAAACCTCCGGCCATCGAAAGGGCGGTGCAGACCACGCCGCCGATGATAAGGGCGGAAACCATACCCGCCGTGCCTTTCAGTCCGACAGCGACTAAGATGATCGAGGCCAAGATGAGTGTCATCAAAGTCATTCCCGACACCGGATTAGTCCCGACAATAGCAATGGCATTAGCTGCTACAGTCGTGAAAAGGAATGCGATGACGGCGACCAACAGCAATCCGATAAGGGCATAATACCAATTATCTAATACTCCAAAATGGAAAAAGAGATAAGTAACGACCAACGTAACCAATGTTCCTATCGCGATAACCTTCATCGGCAGGTCGCGCTGCGTGCGGACAACTTCGCCCTCGGCAGCATTCCCCTTGCCTCCTAATTCCCGGGTGGCCAAAGAAAGCGCACCTTTGATAATTCCCCACGACTTGATGATGCCGATGACACCGGCTGTTGCAATGCCACCGATGCCGATGTGCCGTGCATAATCCGTGAAAATCGCTTCAGCACCCAATGCTCTGGCTTCGGGCATAAACAGCGGGAGTAAAGGAATAATCAACAGCCAGACGAGGAACGAACCGGCGCAAATAATCAACGCATACTTCAAGCCGACAATATAACCCAAGCCCAAGACGGCTGCTCCGGTGTTCACCTTGAGCACGATCCGCGCCTTTTCAGCCAGGATATCACCGGCAGAAATCATCCGTGTGCTAATCATCTCTCCCCACCAGCCAAAAGTAGCGATGATAAAATCGTAGAGACCGCCAATGAGTCCGGCTGCAATCAGAGGCTTGGCCTGGCTTCCACCTCTTTCGCCAGAGACAAGCACTTGGGTTGTCGCCGTCGCTTCGGGGAAAGGATATTTGCCATGCATGTCGGAAACGAAATATTTGCGGAAAGGGATGAGAAGCAAGATACCTAAGATTCCGCCTAACAACGAGCTGAGGAATACTTCTATGAAGTTCACCGAAATATCGGGATACTTGTCTTGAAGGATATACAAGGCGGGCAATGTAAAGATGGCTCCGGCGACAATCACCCCGCTGCTCGCGCCGATAGACTGGATGATGACATTCTCCGCCAAAGCGTTCTTCCGCTTAAAGGCGCTGGAGAGTCCGACGGCGATGATGGCAATCGGAATAGCGGCTTCGAACACCTGCCCTACTTTCAGTCCCAAGTAAGCAGCGGCCGCGCTGAACAGCACCGCCATCAATAAGCCCCAGAGCACCGACCACGGGGTAACTTCCCGCTGCGAGCGGTTGGGGGAAAGTAACGGCTCATACTGCTCGCCTTCTTTGAGTTCCCGATGTGCATTCTCCGGGAGCGATTGGATTTTCTTCTTTTCTTCTTCCATTGTAATCGATTCTAAAAATTTCGTACAAAAATACAATATCTTTATCAGAAAGCGCAAGAATCTTGCCCAGAAAAATAGACGGCGAAGGCGGAAGGCTTCGTAGTTGCCCGCGAAATCAGCGCCAAAACCTCTTTCCCCTTTTTTCTTCGGATATTTCTTCGTTACTTTGCGGCATGAAATTTGAAATACAGCATACAGACCCACAATCGAACGCCCGTGCCGGCCTGATACACACGGCACACGGCGTGATTGAAACGCCTATTTTCATGCCCGTCGGGACGCAAGGCTCCGTCAAGGCCGTACACATTCCTGAACTGGAGACGGACACGAGGGCGCAAATCATCCTCGGCAATACGTATCACCTTTATCTCCGTCCGGGCATCGACATCCTCGAGCGTGCCGGCGGCCTCCATCGTTTCAATACGTGGAACAAGCCTATCCTGACCGACAGCGGCGGCTTTCAGGTCTTTTCCCTCTCGGAAAACCGCAGGCTCCGCGAGGAAGGTGCCGAGTTCCGCTCGCACATCGACGGCTCCAAGCATCTCTTCACTCCGGAAAAAGTAATGGATATCGAACGCTCTATCGGCGCGGACATCATGATGGCTTTCGACGAATGCTGTCCGGGTGATGCCGATTACGACTATGCTCGGAAATCGCTCGCGCTGACCGAACGCTGGCTCGCCCGCTGCGTGAAGCGTTTCCGCGAGACGGAGCCGAAGTATGGCTATGAACAGAGTCTCTTCCCTATCGTCCAAGGTTGTGTCTATCCGGACTTGAGACGAAAAGCGGCGGAGAATGTGGCGGCTCAGGACATGGACGGCAACGCCATCGGCGGCTTGGCTGTCGGCGAACCGACCGAGAAGATGTATGAGATGATCGAGGTGGTGAACGAAATTCTCCCCCGCGAGAAACCGCGCTACCTGATGGGTGTCGGCACACCTATCAACCTTCTGGAAGCTATCGAGCGCGGCGTGGATATGTTCGACTGCATCATGCCGACACGCAACGGCCGCAACGGTCAGCTCTTCACGGCGCACGGGACGATAAATATGCGCAACAAGAAATGGGAAGACGACTTCTCGCCTATCGACCCTGAAGGCTGGTCTTTCGTCGATACGCGCTACAGCCGGGCTTACCTCCACCATCTCATCAAAGTGAACGAGATTCAAGGGCTGCAAATCGCGTCGCTCCACAACCTCGCGTTCTACCTGAGATTGGTCGGCGAGGCGCGGCAGCATATCGCGGCAGGCGACTTCACCCAGTGGAAGGCGCAAATGGTCAGACAGCTCAACAATAGAATTTGAACAATTAATAATGGACAATTGACAATGGACAATTAAAATGGAACTCAACTCTAATTGTCAATTTTCAATTGTCAATTTTCAATTGGAAAAAGATGAAGCGTATAGATTGGTATATTATCAAACAGTTCCTCGGGACGTACTTCTTCGCCATCTTGTTGATTATATCTATCTCGGTGGTGTTCGACATCAACGAGAAGATTGACAAGTTCCTGAAGCCCGAAGTGCCGCTCGAGGCTATCGTGTTTGACTACTACTTGAATTTTATTCCTTGGTTCGCCAGCATGTTGAGTCCGCTGTTCACGTTCATCGCGGTCATCTTCTTTACTTCCAAGTTGGCGGACAACTCCGAGATTATCGCGATGCTGGCCAGCGGCATGAGCTTCCGAAGGCTGATGCTGCCCTACGCTATCTCGGCGGCAATTATCGCGGCGGTTACGTTCATCCTGAACGCTTTCATCATCCCTCCGGCTAATAAAGTGCGCATCGATTTCCAAAACAAATACATCAAGAACAAGGCGGTGGATTATGCCCGCAACGTCCAGCTCGAGGTCGAGCCGGGAGTCATCGCCTACTTCGACCGCTACGATAACCGCTCGAACATGGGTTACCGCTTCTCCCTCGAGCATTTCGAGGGGAAAAAGCTCGTCTCGCGCCTCACGGCCAAATCTATCAAGTATGATACACTTTATCATTGGACAGTGATTGACTATATGATTCGCGACTTCGACGGCATGTACGAACATATCACCGAAGGCAACCGCAAGGACACGACGCTGACTATCGTCCCGTCCGACTTCCTCATCTCCGTGAACGACTGCGAAACAATGACATCTCCAGAACTCCACGAATACATCGGAAGGCAGAAATCGCGCGGAATCGGCAATATCCAGACTTTCGAAATTGAATATCACAAGCGTTACGCGACCATCATGGCTGCCTTCATCCTGACTGCCATCGGTGCCTCGCTTTCTTCGCGGAAGATTAAGGGCGGGATGGGAATGAATATCGGTATCGGTTTGGCATTGAGTTTCTCTTACATCCTCTTCATGACCGTTACCGCGACTTTCGCCATCAACGGCAACGCCAGTCCGATGCTGGCTGCCTGGATTCCGAACATCCTCTACACCTTCATTGCCATCTATCTGTACCGGAAAGCTCCGCGTTAAACGACGTAAACATATACTTTTAAGATATACAACATATAGGCATGGATACAATGCATAAGATTAACCAAGTAAAGGTGCGCAACCTGCAAATCGAAGATTACGCGCAGCTTGCCCAATCCTTTACCCGCGTCTATGCAGACAAGGATGTCTTCTGGACGCACGAGCAGATTGAAAAGCTCATCTCTATTTTCCCCGAAGGACAAATCGTTACGGTCGTGGACGACAAAATCGTCGGCTGTGCCCTTTCCATCATCGTCGATTATGACTTGGTGAAAGGCGACCACACTTACGCGAAAGTTACCGGCAACGAGACCTTCAACACCCACAACCCCAAGGGCAACATCCTCTACGGCATCGAGGTCTTCATCCATCCCGACTACCGCGGCCTGCGCCTCGCCCGCCGTATGTACGAATACCGCAAGGAGCTGTGCGAAAAGCTCAACCTCAAGGCTATCATGTTCGGCGGTCGCATCCCGAACTACCACAAGTATGCCGACAAGATGAAGCCGAAGGAATACATCGACAAGGTCCGCAGCCGCGAAATCTACGACCCGGTCCTCACCTTCCAGCTCTCCAACGACTTCCACGTCCGCCGCGTGATGAAGAATTACCTCCCGAACGACGAGGAATCCCGCCACTGCGCGACGCTCCTCCAGTGGGACAACATCTACTATCAGCCGCCCACGCAGGAATATATCGACAAGAAGACTACCGTCCGCGTCGGCTTGGTGCAATGGCAGATGCGCCCCTACAAAACACTGGACGACGTCTTCGAACAGGTCGAGTTCTTCGTCGATGCCGTCTCGGACTACAAGAGCGACTTCGTCCTCTTCCCCGAATACTTCAACGCGCCGCTGATGGCGAAGTACAACCACCTCGGCGAGGCGCAGTCTATCCGCGGCCTGGCTCAGTACACCGAGGAAGTGCGCGACCGCTTCCTCAACCTCGCCATCAGCTATAACATCAACATCATCACCGGCAGTATGCCGTACCTGAAGGAAGACGGCGCGCTCTACAACGTCGGCTTCCTCTGCCGCCGCGACGGGACGTACGAGATGTACGAGAAAGTCCACGTTACGCCGGACGAGGTCAAGAGCTGGGGCCTCAGCGGGGGCAAGATGGTGCAGACGTTCGAGACAGACTGCGCCAAAATCGGCGTCCTGATTTGCTACGACGTCGAGTTCCCCGAGCTTTCCCGCCTCATGGCCGACCAAGGGATGCAAATCCTTTTCGTTCCCTTCCTGACGGATACGCAGAACGGTTACTCCCGCGTCCGCGTCTGCGCCCAGGCCCGTGCCATCGAGAACGAATGCTTCGTGGTGATCGCCGGCAGCGTCGGCAACCTGCCCCGCGTGCACAACATGGACATCCAGTATGCCCAATCCGGAGTCTTCACGCCCTGCGACTTCGCCTTCCCGACGGACGGGAAACGCGCCGAGGCGACGCCGAACACCGAGATGATTCTCGTCTCCGACGTGGACCTCGACCTGCTCAACGAGTTGCATACCTACGGAAGCGTGCGCAACCTGCGCGACCGGCGGCATGACCTTTATGAGCTGAAGATGAAGAAATAAAAAAAGCAGCCTATACTATAATATAATAGATGTTCACCCGCGCCTCCGCGCATGTTCATCCGTGAAAACGCGGATGTTGAGCGGCGGAGACGCGGGTGTTGATGTATTACGTCCGCCACCATCTACCGGAGGAAAAAATTTCTGCATGTCTTGTACCGGAGGGATCATAACATCACGATGTACAACGGTAAGTAAAATCCCTAAAAATAGGTATTGCCCGACAATTTCAAGCCTTGTACCTTTGCAAAAAATTAAAAATAGACATTGTTCGTTATAAATGCAAGTGCTGAAAGAGGACATACGGGGTCGGATATTGACGGTTGCCAGACAGCAATTCGAGAGGAAAGGCTATTCCAAGACTTCCATGCGCGAAATAGCGGAGTTGTCAGGTGTTGGCGTCGGGAATATCTACAACTACTTCACTAACAAAGATGAACTGTTCCGTGAAGTAGTCCGTCCTGTCTTGTGTGCTTTGGAAGCCATGCTGCAGGAACACCACGGCATACGAGGCGAGGACATTATGATGATGCGGTCGGAAACATATCTGAAATCCTGCATTGACGAATATGTTTCGCTGATTGACAAGCACCGCGCACTGATGGGAATCCTATTGTTTCATGCGCAAGGTTCTTCGTTGGAACGCTTCCGCGAGAATTATACCGACCGCTCTACGGAATTGGTCAAGGCGTGGTTCGCGTCCATGCAGCAGAAGCATCCCGAAATCAATACGGCAGTGTCCGATTTTATCATCCATCTGCATACGGTCTGGATGTTCACAATGTTCGAGGAACTGTTGATGCATTCCGTACCCCGGCAGGAAATGGAGGCTATCCTGCACGATTATATTCTGTTTGAAATTCAAGGTTGGAGAGCAATTATCAAGATATGAAATACAAGCAATGCACATACGAACAATCAGCCGCGTCAGGACGGCTGGCAGGGAGGAAATCTTCACGGAGGTTTCCTCCTTTTTTTATGAACAAATCTGAATATCGTTCACTATTAAAATAGAATAAAGATGAAACACGAGTTTAAGAGCATCGTGGCGGAAACACTGCTTATTCCGCTATACATGAGAGCAAAAGAAAGCCGCCGGAACAATTCCATCTTGTATGACAAGGCTGCGGAGCGGTTGGCGGACAGTCTGGAATACGATTACTCCCAATTCGACGGGGCAAAGCTGAGCGAAGTGGGATGCGTGGTGCGCGGATGGTATTTCGACCGAGCCGTTCGGCGGTTTATCGAAACGCATCCCCGTCCGGTCGTGGTCAATGTGGGATGTGGACTGGATACCCGTTTCCAGCGTATCGGAAGTCAGAAAGCAGTCTTTTATG
>CALUZV010000024.1 GCA_944325345.1 uncultured Parabacteroides sp. | reverse complement strand
GTGGGAGAGTAGGTAGCCGCCGTTTTAGAAAGAAGAGAGCTGTTCCTGAAGAGGGGACGGCTCTTTTTGTTTGCATCCACATCGAGTGAGCCCCGGCACTCACGCCGAATGACGAGGCTCATCAGGTGCAGATGACGGGGCTCACTCGCATCGAATGGCGAGGCTCACTCGGGGGTGATGACGATCGGCATCTACACGTGATGCAAGATTTTATTGGTTTTTTCTGTAACTTTGCAGCGTTTAAAAGTGAGCGAAATGAATCCTTTAGAAATTATAGAGAAATATTATCCGGTGGGGTCGGAGGCTTATCGGATATTGGTTACGCATAGCCGGAGTGTGGCAGACAAGGCTCTGGCTATCGGTAAGATGCATCCGGAGATGTCGTTGGATTTGCAGTTTGTCGAGGAGGCAGCCATGCTGCATGATATTGGCATATACCGTTGTAATGCGCCGGAGATTGATTGTCATGGAGCTGCGGAATATATCTGTCATGGCTTCTTGGGCGCCGAGTTGATGCGTAGTGAAGGCTATCCGCGTCATGCCCTTGTCTGCGAACGGCATACGGGGACTGGGCTTTCTCTCGAGATGATTTTGGCGCGGAATCTGCCCATCCCGCATCGCGATATGCGGCCGGTTTCGATGGAAGGACAACTGATCTGTTTTGCCGACAAGTTCTACAGCAAGACCAAATTAGAGCGGGAGAAGCCGATAGAAAAGATACGCAAGGGGCTGGAGAAGTATGGCGAGGCCGGCGTTGCTCAGTTTGATGCATGGTGTAAACTCTTTTTAGGAGAATAAAGTAGCTGGGACTTATTTATTTCTTATACCTTTGCAGCCTATTGATTGATAATGGGCGATTCACGAAAGCGAGGCTTGCCGGTCGCCAATTAATGATAGGATGAATTATAGATTTCTCATAGCCCTTTTATTCGCAGTGCTTTGGAGTAGCGTGCCGATGTTGGCGCAAGACGTGGAGATGCCGGGAGACTCGGCCTCTATCGCGCAAGTGCCCGATACACTGGCCACTGATTCCGTACCCCGTCGCCAGAACGCGCTGGATGCTCCGGTGGAGTATCAGGCAACCGACTCTATCGTGATGACGTCGGGGAACTGGGCCTATCTCTTTGGCGATGGCGATGTGAAATACCAGCAAATCCAGTTGCAAGCCGAGCATATCCAGATGAACCTGGACAGCAGCATTGTCTTTGCCAAATTTGGCTTAGACTCTATCGGCGAGGAGTTTGGCTATCCGCTCTTCAAAGACGGCGGGCAGGAATACGAATCCAAGACCATGCGCTATAACTTCAAGACAAAGAAAGGATACATCACCGACGTAATCACCCAGCAAGGCGAAGGCTACGTTACCGCCGGGCGCACGAAGAAGCGCGAAGACGACGCCCTGAACATGGTCGGCGGCCGCTATACGACCTGCGATAACCACGAACATCCCCACTTTTACATCCAAATGACGAAGGCGAAAGTCCGCCCGAAGAAGAACATCGTAACCGGGCCTGTTTATCTGGTGCTCGAAGATGTGCCCTTGCCTTTGGGCTTGCCATTCTGCTTCTTCCCGTTCTCGGAGTCCTATTCTTCGGGTATCATCATGCCGACGTTCGGGGATGAATCCGCCCGAGGCTTCTTCCTTCGTGATGGAGGTTATTATTTTGCATTGAGTGATTATATAGACTTGGCATTGACGGGGGAAATCTATACGAAAGGCTCGTGGGGCTTGGCGGCTCGCTCGAGCTATCGGAAGCGATATAAGTATTCGGGAAACTTCAATGCCTCTTATCTGGTAACGAAATATGGCGACAAGGGCCTGCCCGACTATTCGCTCTCGAAAGACTTCAAAGTTCAGTGGACACATACACAGGATGCCAAGGCGAATCCCTACCGCACCTTCTCGGCGAGCGTGAACTTCGCGACGAGTAGCTATGCCCGCAACCAGTACTACGGTCCGGCTTTGAGTCCGGGGGGAACCGACAACGTGAAGAGTTCGAGTATCAGTTTCACGCAGCGTTTCCCCAACTTTCCGCTGAATATTTCGGCTTCGACTTCGATTAGCCAGCGAACGCAAGACTCGACGATTTCGATTACCTTGCCCGACCTCTCGTTTACCTTGAGCCGCGTCTATCCCTTTAAGCGCAAGAAGGCAGTCGGTAATGAGCGGTGGTACGAAAAGATATCTTTCTCTTACACGGGTTATCTGCGAAACAGCATTACGACGAAGGAAAACCTCCTGTTCAAGTCGAGCCTTGTCAAAGACTGGCGCAATGCGATGCAGCACAACATCCCTATCAGCGCATCCTTTACGCTCTTCAAGTACCTGAATATCTCTCCTTCATTTAACTATACCGAGCGGTGGTACACCAACAAGGTGATGCAGGAATACGATTTCAACCAGCAAAAGATGATGCCTTCCGATACCCTCTATGGTTTCTACCGTGTTTATAACTACGATGCCTCAATCTCGGCATCGACGACGCTCTACGGTTTCTTCAAGCCGCTGCCTTTCCTTGGCAAGAAGATAGAGATGATCCGGCATCGTATGGAGCCATCTATCAGTATTAGTGCAAGTCCGGACTTCGGTTCTTCGCGTTATGGGTATTACGAGCATTATGTTTATACCGATGCGCAGGGAGAGCAGCAGATGGTAACCTATTCGCCTTTCCAGAATCAGATGTTCGGTGTGCCGGGGCAGGGAAAGTCGGGGAGCTTGAACTTCTCGGTGAACAACAACTTGGAGATGAAGGTGCGCTCGGATAAGGACTCGACCGGCTTCAAGAAGATAAGTCTTATCGATAAGCTATCCTTGGGTATGAGCTATAACATGGCGGCGGATTCTTTCAAGTGGAGCGACCTCTCCGTCGGTCTCCGCCTCAAGTTGAGCAAGAGTTATACGCTGAACTTGAACATGATATTTGATACCTATACTTATGGGTATAATGAGAGGACTAATTCGCCGGTGCGTCTCGATATTCCCCGTTGGAAGGCGGGCAAAGGCATCGGCCGTCTCCGTTCGACGGGTACGAGCTTCTCCTATACATTTAATAATGATACCTTCAAGAAATGGTTTGGTGGTGGCGACGACAGCGACAAGTCGTCTTCCGACGAAAGCCTTGCCGATAATACAGAGGGAGGCATGGAGGAAGGCGACTTAGGTCCCGACGAGGAGAAACCGCGCGAGCGTCTTTTGGGCAAAAAGAAAGAATCGGACGAGACGGATGCCGATGGCTACGTGAAGAATACGATTCCCTGGAGCTTCTCGTTCAACTATAGCATGAACCTCGGCTACGGCGAGTTTGACAAGAACAAGCTGGAGTATAAATACCGCTTGACGCACGCCTTGACCTTCAACGGCAATATCCAGCCGACCAAGAACTGGAACCTCTCGTTCAACGCGACCTACGACTTCGATACGCACAAGATTTCCTATATGACGTGCAACGTAACGCGCAACCTCCACTGTTTCCAGATGACCGCCAGCTTCTCGCCCGTCGGCCGTTACAAGTCATATACCTTCTCGGTTGCCGTAAGCTCTTCGTTGCTGAAAGACTTGAAGTATAACAAGAGCAGCAACTATCGCGAGGCGGTGAACTGGCCCTAATAAATAGGAGTTGCTGGGTAAAGATAAATCCCGATAGGGAAGTACTGCAGTACTGTCGGCAAAGTACTCCGGTACTTTCGCAACAGGACTCCAGTACTTTCCCATAAGTACTGGGAGTATGTGCAGGTTTGCGGAAGGACGGAATGGGAATGCTTGGTCTCTTACCAGTCAATCGGTTCCTGCCCCGTCGCTATCAAGTAATCGTTTGCTTTGCTAAAGTGCTTATTGCCAAAGAAGCCGCGATAGGCGGAGAGGGGCGAGGGATGGGCCGACTTCAGCACCAGATTCTTCGTCGTGTCGATGAATGCCCCTTTCTTCTGCGCGTATGAACCCCAGAGGATATAGACAATATGGTTGCGCTCGGAAGCGAGTTTGTGGATGACCGCATCAGTGAACGTCTCCCAGCCCCGGTTCTGGTGCGAGCCGGCTTGATGGGCGCGGACCGTCAGCGTCGCGTTGAGCAACAATACGCCTTGGTCTGCCCAGCGCAATAGGTTGCCGCTTGGGGGCATCGGCTTGCCGAGGTCGCTCTCGATTTCCTTGAAGATATTCAGGAGCGAAGGCGGGTAAGGCACACCATCTTGCACCGAGAAGCAGAGTCCATGCGCCTGCCCCGGTTCGTGATACGGGTCTTGCCCGAGGATGACGACCTTCACCTTGTCGAAAGGACAATGGGCAAAGGCATTGAAGATATAAGCTCCCGGCGGATAGACCGTCTGCGTCTTGTATTCCTGCCGGACGAAATCCGTCAGTCGCACGAAATAGTCCTTTTCGAACTCATCGGCAAGTCTGGACTTCCAGGAAGGCTCTATTTTTACATCCATTGTGTGAGTTGTGAGTTATAAGTTACGAGTTATGAGTTGAATCCTGGGTTCTGGGCGGAGAGCCGATAAGACTCGCAACCCGGAACCCATAACTCAGAACTCAAATCAGTTTCATCCCGTTTTCCAACGCTTCTTTCCGCATCTCTTCCGGCCAAATGCTGGCTTGGATTTCGCCGATATGCGCTTTGCGGAGGTAGAACATACAGAGGCGGCTCTGCCCGATACCACCGCCGATAGTCTGCGGCAGCTCGTCATTCAAAAGCCGCTGATGGAAATAGAGTTGCTTGCGGTCTTCCGCCCCGCAGAGAGCCAGCTGGCGGAGCAACGCTTCCTTATCCACGCGGATACCCATCGAGGAAAGTTCCAAGGCGCGGCCCAGGACGCTGTCCCATACCAAGAGGTCGCCGTTCAATCCCTTGTGCCCGTCTTCCGTCGGAGTAGACCAGTCGTCGTAGTCCGGCGAGCGTCCGTCGTGCTTCTCCCCGTTGCTCAGGAGACCGCCGATGCCGATGATAAAGACGGCGCCATATTCCTTCGTGATGGCATCTTCGCGTTCTTTCGGCGAGAGTGTCGGATATTTCTGTAATAAGTCTTCGGCGTGGATAAAGTAGATGTCTTGCGGCAGTTCGGGACGAATCTGCGGGAAGGCTTCATAAACCAGATACTCCGTGCGGACTAAAGCGGCATAGATGCGTCGCACG
This sequence comes from uncultured Parabacteroides sp., assembly GCA_944325345.1. Classification (GTDB taxonomy): domain Bacteria; phylum Bacteroidota; class Bacteroidia; order Bacteroidales; family Tannerellaceae; genus Parabacteroides. Next base: position 52,957 of record CALUZV010000024.1, on the reverse strand, counting down.
ATTTGCTTCAGGAAGTCGATATTCCGTTCGCTGGGGCACATGACGCGTTCCCAGTCCCACTGGTCCACGTAGAGCGAGTGCAGGTTGCCCAGCTCCTCATCGGCGCGGATAGCATTCATGTCGGTATAAATCCCGTAGCCCTCTTCGATATGGTAGTCGGCCAGCGTGAGGCGTTTCCACTTAGCCAGCGAGTGGACAATCTCGGCCTTCGCGTCGCCCAAGTCTTTGATCGGGAACGAGACGGCACGCTCCGTCCCGTTCAGGTCGTCGTTGATACCCATGCCTTTCAAGACGAACAGCGGGGCCGTAACGCGGCGCAACCGCAATTCCGAGGATAAATTCTGCTGGAAGAAGTCTTTAATCTTTTTGATACCCAGCTCCGTTTGTTGCAGGTTCAGGATAGCCTTGTAGCCCGCCGGTTTAATCAGATAACTCATAGAATGTTTTCCTTGCTATTTTTAATAATTGCTCGGCAAAGATACATATAGCTGCCAAAATAACAATCTACCTTGCCTTTTTATTTTCAATATGCAAGGAAAAGCCGCCTTTTCGCGCCGAAATAACAAACTGCGAAACTTTTTCCCCCTCTATGTTGCATTCCTGAAAAAATGTACTTACATTTGCAGCACGAAACAGAAATGGCCTGGTAGCTTAGCTGAATAGAGCGTCAGATTCCGGTTCTGAAGGTCGTGGGTTTGAATCCCACCCGGGTCACACATATTCAAATGCTTTACATCAAAAATGTTTTAGTTACATCCCGCATTCAGTTTTATATTTGAGTGCGGGATTTTTTTGTGCGTTTTTCTTCCCTCCTATACATTATATAATATATGTTCATCTGTGTTATCACGGATGTTGGGAAACAATCGTGCGGATGTTGGGCCGCGATTCCGTTGATGTTCATCCATTTCCCCGCTCCTTTTCTCCCGAAAGTGAATAATTCTTACCGGAATTCGGGGGCAAAAGAAGAAAAGTTGTCTTTTATCAAAAAAAATCGCGAAAAAAACTTGTTCGAATGTAAATTCTGTTTACCTTTGCCCTTGCTAACGCTTTAGGTCTTCATATCGGAAAAACATGGTTCTATAGACTATGATCATCATGAAAAACGGTAGAAAAAACCTGGGCACATTGAGAACACTTATTTTTTTTACGTTAATTCTGTAAAGAAGGGACAATTATGCGACAAAAAAAGATGTTTACCTCTTTCAAACATTCGAGGTTGCTGGCGACCTCCGTGTTGATGTCTTTCTGCATGACAGGTGCTGTCTTTGCGCAGAGAGCGACTATCAAGGGTAGTGTAGTGGATGAGAACGGCGAACCGGTTATCGGTGCCAACATCCTGGTGAAAGGTACCACCAACGGTACGATTACCGACATTAACGGTAATTATTCTCTCGAAGTGGAGAACGCGAAAAGCACGGTTCTCCAAATCTCTTACATTGGTTATAACTCCGTCGAGGAAGCGGTCAAAGGGCGCAACGACATCTCGTTCAAGCTCGAGCCTTCCGTTGTGAACTTGGGCGAGGTCGTGGCTATCGGTTACGGTACCCAGACGCGCCGCGAGATTACCGGTTCTGTGGCTAACGTGGCTGAAGAAAACTTCAACAAAGGTGTTACCCGCGATGCTTCCGACTTGCTGCAAGGTAAGGTGGCCGGTTTGACGATTACGACCGGTTCGGGCGACGTAACCCGTGGCTCTCAAATCCAACTTCGTGGTACTTCGACGTTGCAGAACGACCAAGGCCCGATGATTGTGATCGATGGTATCCCCGGTGGTGATATGTCCACCGTTTCTCCTTCGGATATCGAATCTATCTCTGTCTTGAAAGATGCTTCTTCCGCTGCTATCTACGGTTCGCGTGCTGCCGGCGGTGTCATCTTGATTACGACAAAGCGTGGTTCGGGTTCGAAGACTACGATAAATTATGATGGCTATGTAACGGCTTCTACGGCTGCCAACAAGCCGGATATGTTGAATGCGCAGGAATGGCGCGAAGTGAATGCTCTTTTAGGTAAAGATATTTCTGCTTTTGATGGGTATAATGCAGATACCGACTGGTTCGGCGAAATGTTGCAGACGGGTATTTCCCAGCAACACGCATTATCTCTGTCTGGCGGTACGTCAAAGAGTAACTACCGTGCTTCTTATACGTACATGGATCGTAACGGTGTGGTTCGCAATAACTACTTGACCCGCCACAGCTTCCGCTTCCAGTTCCAGCAGCGTGCCATCAACGACCGCTTGCGTATCAGTTTGACCGGTTCGGCAACTTTGACGGATTCTGACCGTCCATTCAACGACGACTTTATCTTGGCTTACAATATGCCTCCGGTTTATCCGGTTTATAATGAAGATGGTTCTTATTTCAAAGGTGCTAATACAGCTTATGACCAAGGTAACCCGGTTCAGAACCAAGACCAGAACTACCGTCGTTCCCGTAATAACTACTTCTATGGTGCCGGTGATGTCCAGTTCCAGATTATCGACGGTTTGACGACGAAAGTACAGTTGTATAAGAGTCGCTTTGCTTCTGACTATAGTGAATGGCAAGACCCGGACAACTCCCGTGGTGATAACAACAACGGTTTGGCTATCCGTCGTAACCGTACTTGGGATCGCAACTTGTTGGAATGGACTGCCAACTATAACAAGGTCTTTGGTTCGGAAGAACAGCATAAGATTGATGCTATCATCGGTTATTCTTGGGAAAACAACGAATATGCAGATCAGTCAGCTCAAGCTACGAACTTTGCTGTTGGTACGATGGGTGCCGATAATATTCAGACCGGTAATACATTGAAGATTGGTGAAGTTACATCAAGCCGCAACGAATATAAGTTGATTTCTCTCTTTGCCCGTGCTCACTATAGCTACAAAGAGAAATACATGATTACAGCGACGGTTCGTCGAGATGGTTCCTCTAAGTTCGGTGCCAACCACAAGTGGGGTATCTTCCCGTCCGTATCTGCAGCTTGGGGTATCAGCCAGGAAGACTTTATGGAAAGTGCAGAATGGGTGAACGACTTGAAGCTCCGCGCCGGTTATGGTGTTACCGGTAACCAGGATGGTTTGCAGCCCTACAAGTCTATGGAGTTGTATTCTTCTGCTGGTACCTATTATAGCAACGGTGCTCTGCCGACAGCCTTCAGGCTGACACAGAATGCCAACCCGGATTTGAAGTGGGAGCAGACTTCGATGTTGAATATCGGTTTGGACTTCACCTTGTTCAACAGCCGCTTGAATGGTACTATCGAATGGTACGACAAGCGTACTTCCGATATGTTGTATCGCTACCGCGTTTCTACCCCGACTTACGTTTACAACACCATCATGGCAAACGTGGGTGATATGAAGAATACTGGTATCGAAATCTTGTTGAACTTGGACGTTATCCGTAACAAGAAATTTACATGGAATACTTCTATCAACTTAGCACACAACAAGAACGAAATCACGAAACTTTCCAACGAGTTGTATTCGACAGGTAAGATTTACGTCGGCGACCCGTGGATTCGTGGCCAGTCTAACCAGACTTCTCACGTCTTGGAAGTAGGTCGTCCTATCGGTCAGTTCTACGTGCCGAGATGTTTGGGTATCGATGCTGAAGGTAAATTTATCTACGAAGATTTGGATGGCGACGGTGTTGCCGGTGCAGAAGGCGACCGTACCTATTGCGGCGACGCTCAGCCCGACTTGACCTACGGCTGGAACAACACCTTCACGTGGGGCAACTGGGATGCCAGCATCTTCTTCCGTGGTACGATTGGTAACAAGGTATTGAACAACCCGTTGGCTGCATACGGAAACAATACGTATATCAATGGCGCAAACGCTATGAAGAATGACGATTTGACAAGATTGAACGATATTTCGAAAGTCAGCTCATATTATATCGAAAATGCTTCTTTCATGCGTTTGGATAATATGTCTATCGGTTATACCTTCAATACGAAGAAAATCGATTGGCTGGAAAAGGCTCGTGTTTACGTGGCTGCCCAGAACTTGTTCGTGATTACGGGTTACAAGGGACTTGACCCAGAAGTTGAAAACTTCCGTGGCGAAGCATCCGACGACGATGCCGGTCTGTCTCCGGGTATCGAACCGCGTAACTACTTCCCGAAATCTCGTTCGTTTACATTTGGTGTTAATTTAACATTCTAATTCCGATTTTGCTTTATGAAAAAGAAAACTATCATATCATTGTTGGCAGGCGCGGCACTTTGTTTCACAATGCCTTCCTGCATGGACTTGGACGAAACCGTTTACGACAAGTTGCCAAGCGATCAATTCGCGCAGACGGAAGTCGAAATCAACGCCTTGGTCGGTAACGCCCATAATACATTGAGAAGATATTGGCCGAACAATTTCTTCTACCTCTCTGAAAACATCGGTTCGATGGCTGTAACTCCCAGTCGTCGAGGTGGAGACTGGTATGACGGTGGTCAGTATCAACTTTTATATACACATAATTTTAATTCTCAGATTTCTGTTATCAAGGGTTCTTGGAATGCTGCAACCGAATCAATCGGTACTTGTAGTGCCACAATTTATACTCTTGAGAATTCGACGGTACTGACGGAAGAGCAGAAGGTCAGCAAGATAGCTGACGTTCGTGGTATCCGTGCTTTTTGGATTTACGTTATGATGGACTATTGGGGAAATATTCCTTTGCTGACAGAGTATGACCCAGTGGATAAGGTGTTGCCGAGCTGCACGCCGCGTCAGGAAGTCTTTAACTGGTTGGTTCAGGAATTAAACGAAATCAAAGACCAATGTCCGGCTCCGACTGCTGAAAATTATGCTTGCTTTACCCAGGGTGCTGCCTATACCTTGCTGGCTAAGTTATATCTGAATGCCGACGCTTGGGGCGTAACGACGGGTGAAAACAACTATCAGAAGGTCGTTGAATATTGCGACAAGGTGATGACGATGGGTTATATCCTCGAACCAGTTTGGAAGGATAACTTCTCGCAGACTAACAACAATTCTCGCGAGGCCATCTTTGCTTGCGCCTTCTCCGCTTCTGATACGGAAAACTCCAACGGTTTGCACTTTAATACGTTGCACTACAAAGATAATTTAGCTATCGGTGCTACGTTTACGGCGAACAATGGTGTCTGCGCACAGCCGGATTACGTGAAACTTTTCCCGGAAGATGACCCGCGTCGCGAAGGTTCCTTCCTCTTGGGACAGCAGTATAATATCAATACAGGAGAGGAATTGGTTACAGACCACGGCCGTTTGTTGAATCATACGGTTGATGTTACGGTTATCCCGACAACGGAATATCCGGGCACAAACTGGGGACAGGTTGAACAGGAAGATGGTGGTCGTTGCTGGAAATGGCCGTATGCTTCTGATTTGACTTCTGCGATGGAAAACGATTTCCATGTATTCCGTTTGGCTGATGTTTACTTGATGAAGGCTGAGGCTTTGCTTCGTGGTGGAGGTAGTGCTGCTGAAGCAACAACTTTAGTCAATGCCATTCGCGAACGTGCTTACGGCAATGGCGACCATAATTATACAACGGTTGGTTTGGATGAAGTTCAGCTCGAACGCCGTTTGGAATTGGCTTGGGAGGTAACTTCCCGTCAGGATGATATCCGTTTCGGATGCTATGAAACAGGTATGTGGAGTTCTGTTAATTGTCCTCGTGAGACTGGTGAATATTTGAAGCTCTTGCCTATCTCTCAGGATGCATGGCAGGTAAATCCGAACTTGACGCAGAACCCGGGATATCCTCCATTTAGCAACTAAGATCATACTGATTGATTTGATGCTATAATCCTTTTTTAGCTCCCGCCCTTGCTCCACATCAAGGTGCGGGAGTTTTTTATCGGAAAAAGTTTGGTGGATTGGGGAAAAAGATGCACTTTTACAAGCGGATAACGAAAAGAAGGTGCTGTTGATTGCGTCAACAGCGTTCATGCAGTCTGCATGGAGGGCGTTGACGGGCATCAACAGCTTCATGCAGACTACATGGAGGCGTTGACGGGCGTCAACAGCTTCGTGCAGACTGCATGAAGGGCGTTGACGAGCATCAACAGCTTCATGCAGATTACATGGAGGCGTTGACGGGCATCAACAGGCTTCGTGCAGACTGCATGGACGCTGTTGAGCGTAATCAGTGGTTGCCGGGGTGCAGTTACTATTAGTTAGTATTAGAATTTATAACTTTAAAATAAGGAGTTAAGAAAATGACAGTAAAAATTAAAAGCATTGGAGTTGCCCGCATGAACAAGGGTGCTCACAGTAATTACATGGAAACCGTCCTTTCCTATCTGGACAAGTATGAAACCGTCAAGACAAAGGTTCAGACTGAGTATTCTGGTTTGTTCACGGCTTTGGAAGCGGAAAACACGAATTTCCAAGTCCCCCAGAAAAGCGAGAATACCGAAGAAATCGAGGATAGCGACCACTTGCGCGACGTGAACCTCCGGGGGTATGAAACCGCCTTGGACTATGCGGTCGCCACGCTGACGGATGCGACGAAACTTCAATACGCCAAGCGTTTGAAGCAGCATCGGAAGGAGGCGAATATTGATAAGCGCGCCCAGCGCGACAAACAGACCGGCCGGATGACGAACTTCATCGAAGACCTCGAAACGAAGTATGCGACGGAAGTCGCTGCCCTCGAACTTGAGGTGTATGTGGCTGGGATGAAGGCGGCTAACGAGGCCGTCAAAGCCCACTCCGAAGACCGTGCCGAGGAATACAGCACGCGCGTCAAGGGGGCGCTGAAGAAGGCCCGCGCCGAGACGGACGATGCCTACCGCGCGCTGGTCGAGAAGATTAACGCGCTCATCGTCATCGAGGGCGAAACGGACTACCAGGATTTCGTCAAACTGCTAAATACCGAAATCGACCGCTACAAACGCGAAGTTCTCAACCAGCCTTCCAAGGACAAGGACGAAGACAAGGAAGAGGACGACAGACCGGTAACGGGCGACGAGGAAACGCCGGGCGAAGGCTCGGAGGAGAAGCCGGACGACCAGCCGACGGTGGACGATGACGAGGACGATGGCGAGGAAGACCGCCCGCAAGTCCAATGAGACGCAGTGAATTAAAAAGAGACGCGGATGACGCGGATGACACGGAAAAGAAAAAATCCGCGTCATCCGTGTCATCCGCGTCTAAAATTGTGATACCCATGAAACAACTATTTATCTTCTTAATTTTCTGCCTCTTCCCCTTCTTTTCTGCGGAAGCCGGGGGAAAAGATGAGCCGGTGCGCGTCGGGGCGGAACGCATCGATGTCGTAACGGGCCTCTTGGAGGACAAGGCAGTGGGACTGGTAGTCAATCAGACCTCTATCCTTGAGAACGCAGGGAAACAGCACATCCTGGATGTCTTGGTCGAACGAGGCATCCACGTGAAAAAGATTTTTGCCCCCGAGCATGGATTTCGGGGCACGGAAGACGCGGGAGCCGAGATAGCGGACTCGAAAGACCTGCGCACGGGCATCCCTATCATCTCCCTCTATGGAAAGAACAAAAAGCCGACGGCCGAGCAGCTGGCGGACTTGGATGTCGTCGTCTTTGACATTCAGGATGTTGGCACACGCTTCTTTACCTATATCAGCACGATGCACCTCGTGATGGAAGCCTGCGCGGAGAGCGGGAAGGAGTTTGTCGTCCTCGACCGTCCGAACCCGAACGATTTCGTCGATGGGCCGGTGCGGAAACCGAAGTTCAAGTCGTTCGTCGGGATGGACGCCCTGCCCGTGCTGCATGGACTGACTATCGGCGAGTTGGCACGGATGATAAACGGTGAAGGCTGGTTGCTCGGCACGCCCGACACGTGCCGGCTGCAAGTCGTCGAGGTCGAGAACTGGAAACATGGCGACCCCTACTGGTTGCCGGTGAAGCCCTCGCCGAACCTGCCGAACGACCAGGCCGTCAGGCTCTATCCGTCGCTCTGCTTCTTCGAGGCGACACCGTTCAGCGTCGGTCGCGGGACCTACTTCCCCTTCCAAGTCATTGGCTATCCGGATGAAAAGTATGGCGAGTATAGCTTCACGCCCGAATCGCTGCCCGGCTTCGATACCGCACCGCTGCACGAAGGGCGGACATGCTACGGCGTGAACCTGCAAGAATATCCCTACGAAGGCGGGCTGACACTCCGCTTCCTCCTCGATTTCTACGCAAAATGCGGCTCCAATCCCCAATTCTTCTTCAAACGCGCGCAGTGGTTCGACCTGCTCGCCGGGACCGACGAGCTGCGGCGGCAGATAAGCGAAGGGATGACGGAGGAAGAGATAAAGGAGAGCTGGGAAGAGGAGCTGGAAGGGTATAAGGAGATGAGGGAGAGGTATTTGTTGTATGAAGATTATTGATATTGTTATATAAAACTATTCCGACCTCGCGGGCGCGAGGTCATAAATAGCCGTAGGTTTTAACCTACGGTGCCTTGGGTGAATATACACCATACACACCCCGTAGGTTAAAACCTACGGCTATTTATGACCCTTCATTGCATTTCGGGTCGGAATAGTTTGGAACCACAATTCACAATTCATCAATTCACAAAATCTCCTTCCCAAACGGCGTCAGCGCCAGCCCCGCCATCTTGAAATGCTGCCGTCCAAACGGTATGCCAATGATGGTGATGCAAAGGAGAATCCCAAAAAACAAGTGGGTGAGGGCAATCCAGATGCCGCCGATAAGAATCCAGATGATATTCATCAGGATGCTGAGGCAACCGCCCGCGCTATCCGTCGTCCGAACCTCGCGACCGAAAGGCCAGAGGGCGAGGATGGAAAGTTTCAGCGTTTGGATGCCGAAAGGTATGCCGATGATGGTAATCATAAGGACAAGGCTGGAAATCAGATATTCCACCGCCGTGATGAGGCCACCGAAGAGGAGCCAGATGATGTTGCCGAGAAAATTCATGTTATTTCAATTTTAAACTGTCCAATTCCATTAAAATCTGCTGTTTGACCACCTCGAAGCTGTCGCGCAGCTCGGGACGGATAGGTTCCGAAGGCGGTGCCTCCATATCCAGCGGATTGATCGCCTCGCCATTCTTATAGACACGGAAATCGAGGTGCGGGCCGGTCGATAAGCCCGTCGAGCCGACGTAAGCAATCTCGTCGCCCTGGCTGACGTGCTTGCCCACCTGCAAACCCTTCGCGTAGCGGCTGAGATGCATATAGGAAGTCGTATAGACCGAGTTGTGTTTGATTTTTACCGTATTACCGCCGCCGTTAGTCCAGCCCTTGAAGATGACCGTGCCGTCGCCGATTGTCTTGACCGGCGTACCCGTCGGAGCCGCGTAATCCACGCCGTGATGGGCGCGATAGCGTTTCAAGATCGGATGGAAGCGCGCATTGGAGAAGCGGGACGTGATGCGGTAGTAATCCAGCGGAGCCTTGAGGAAAGCCTTGCGAAGGCTGTTCCCCTCGGCATCGAAGAACTGATGCACACTGTCTTGCGTGAAAGGGAAGGCTTGATAGGCCTTGCCTTGGTGCGTGAAGATAGCCCCCTCGATGGAGGCAATGCCCAAGGCCGTTGTATCATCGATATACGCCTCGTTATAGATAACCTGGAAAGAATCCCCTTCTTTGACATCGAAAAAGTCGATTTGCCACGCGTAAACATCCGAGATACGGATGGCAAGGAGCGGGTCGGCCCCTTGGTCGGCGATGACGTTCCAGAGCGAAGAAGAAATCGAGCCCTCGACGTAGCGACGCTTCAGGGTAACGGGTTTGTTGTAAGTATAAGCCTTGATAGGCCGCTTCGTCAAGTCGATGACCGCATAATCCGTCAGCGTTTTGGCAAAGCCGATGTAGCAAATCGTCTCCAAGGTATCCTGCGTCGTGAACGTACAATAATACATCCCGGCACGGAGTTTGGTCGGGTCGAGCACGCCGCTTGCCGCCTGCATAATGCTATCCGCCTGCAACGCCGAGAAACCGAGGCGCGAAAAGATAACCGCAGGGTTGTCGCCCGGCTTGATTTCATAGTGGCGGACATCCAGCGAATCGACGCAGATGCCATACTCATATACATGCTGAACCGTGTCTTGCGGCTCAAGTTCAGGAGCTTCCGCCTGCTTCTGCTTGCACGAAAAGACCGAGCAACAAGCCAAAAGCAGGAGGAGCAAAGGGAAATGTCTGTTCATCTTTGATAAATATCAACAATTATTCTGGGTTTGCAAACATACGGAAAATAATAGAAACTACCAATCGGAAATGGCGTACCTTTGCGCCACTTTAGCAATTGACAATGGAAAATTGACAATTGACAATTATCAATCTATCAATTATCAAACTATCCATTGTCCATTGTTAATTGTCAATTCATCATTATGTTGTTTACCCGTCGTCCTTCTGCTTTGCGTAGCAAGTTATTCAAGCTGACCGGCCCCATCTTTTTAGAGACCTTGTTGATGCTTACGCTGGGAGTAGTCGATACGCTGATGCTCAGCCACTATTCCGACAATGCCGTAGCCGCCGTTGGGGTAGTGAACCAGCTGCTGAACATGGTATTCCTGCTCTTCAATATCACGACCGTCGGGACGGCCGTCATGTGCGCCCTCTATTTCGGAGCCAAAGACACGAAGAGCTTTACGCAAGTCGTCGGCGTATCCTTATTATTCAACGCCCTTGTCGGCTTGACGATAAGTCTGGCTTTGACGTTCGGCGGAGAGCAGATGCTGGTCTGGATGGATATCCGTCCGGATTTGATGCCGATGGCCTTGACGTATATGAAGATAGTCGGGGGATTCGGCTTTTTTCAAGCCATCAGCTTCACGGTTTCCGCCGTTTTGCGAGCCGCCAATAAGCCGAACTACGCGATGCAAGTAACATTTGCCATCAACATCCTGAATATCTTCGGAAACTACGCATTGATATTCGGGCACTTCGGATTCCCGGCCCTCGGCGTGGAGGGAGCCGCCATATCCACGTCGCTAAGCCGAGGCGTGGCGATGCTCTTGCTCTTCATCGTCCTCTTCAAACGCTTGATACGGAGGATGCCGCTGGAATACTTCCGGCCCTTTCCTTTCCAGAAATTGCGGGATGTGATTAAGATTGGGATGCCCTCGGCCTTCGAACAAATCTCCTACGATGCGTCGCAGGTCTGCGTGGTTTATTTCATCAATATGTTGGGGAATGAAGTACTGGCAGCCCGCGTCTATGTGATGAATATCGTGATTATCGGCTACATCTTTTCGTTGGCGATGGCCAGCGCGACGTCCGTCTGCACCGGGAATTTAGTCGGGGCAGGGAAGAAGCAAGCCGCCTACGTCCTGAGCTGGTATGCCTGGAAACGCTCGCTGCTGGTAACATTCGTCGCATCTACCGGTGTTTACCTTTGCGGACGGTTCCTGTTGGGATGTTTTACGGAGAACGAAGTGATTATCCAGATAGCGATGTCCGCTTTGCTCATTGATATCCTATTGGAACATGGAAGGGCGACGGTTTTGATGTTCCTCTTCTGTTTGCGTTCTGTCGGAGATGTAATCGTGCCCGTGCTGATAGAGATTGTTTGCATGTGGGTTTTTGCCGTAACGTGCGGTTATATTTTCGGTATCGCGATGGGATTCGGGCTGGCAGGCATTTGGTTAGCCCTGGCGATGGACGAAGGCTCGCGCGGCATCGTGTTGGGACTCCGTTGGCGGACACAGCGGTGGAAACGGAAGGATTTACTTCGGAAAAACAGTTAATCCGAGTTAAAAGATAGGGTGCGGCGGAACAATCTGCCCCGTTTTCCCGTCTTATAGGAGAAACATTTTAAATGAATAGAAATATGAAAAAGTTCATGATGTATGCCTTGCTGATTCCTGCAATGGCCGTATCTTTTTGGAGTTGTTCCAATTCAAAGACCAATGTTCAACAGCTTGAAGGAAAGTGGAATATTACGGAGGTAAATGGCGAGGCCATCTCTACCCAGGAGAATGCTCCTTTCATGGAATTTAATATGGCAGAGAAGAAAATCCACGGCAACGCCGGTTGCAACATCTTCAACACCAGCCTCGAAACAGATGCCAACGATATCTCGGCCCTGAAGATAGCGCAAGGAATGAGTACGATGATGGCGTGCCCCGATATGGAAACGGAGAGTAAGATTCTCCAGGCAATGACGACCGTCCGCGCGGTGAAGGCCGGAACGGATGCCAATCAGATGCTTTTAGTCGATGAGGCAGGCAAAACGGTCTTTGTTCTCTCAAAGTAAGCCGTTTGATGCTTCATCCTTAATTTTTCACTCATCATAGATATGAATAAGTTTGTGTGTTTAATAATAGCCTCTTTAGGTGTATTTTCTGGTTGCCGCACTCACCACGCGGCAACCCAACTTCCTTTTCAGGAGTTGAACGGCGAATGGAATGTTGTCGAAATGAACGGGACATCCGTTGCCGCCTCAGAATCCGCTCCCTATCTGGTTTTTGATACCCAAAGCAAGCGGCTCTCCGGAAATGCCGGTTGCAACCGCATCATGGGTGCAGTTGAATATGCCAAGGAAGGAAGCGACCGTATTCGTTTCCCACAGATTGCCACAACCCGCATGGCTTGTCCCGATATGAGCGGGGAACGCGAATTGTTGCAAACCCTTGAGCACGTTGAGCGTTTCGGTGCGGCAGAAAACAACGCCATCGCTTTGTTCAACGAGGAAGGCGAGCGAATCCTGCTTCTCAAAAAGAAATAGCTATAGTTGCCCTTCATCCGCATAGCTGTAATATTTCCCGTCCGTAATAATCACGTGGTCCATTAAGTGGATATCTAACAGGGCGGAGGCTTGCTTCAAACGCTCCGTCAGGCTATTATCCTGTCGGCTTGGTTGAAGATTCCCCGACGGATGGTTGTGTACGGCAATAATTCCGGAAGCAAGCAGCTGGATGCCGGGCTTTAGAATCAAACGGATATCCGTAATCACCTCGCCGGTCCCACCTTGTCCGATGCGCAGTTTGTCGAGGATGCGTTGGGAGCGGCTGAGGTAAATCACCCAAAACTCCTCGTGCGGCAAGTCTGCCAGCAGCGGATACATCAGCCGGTAGATGTCTTGACTGGAACGGATTTGCGTGCGTTGCATCGGCTCCTCTGCCGCGCGTCTCTTTCCCAATTCAATGGCTGCCATGATGGTAACAGCCTTCGCGGGGCCGATTCCCTTGAAGCGCGACGTGAGTTCTCGAACACCTAACTTCCCTAACTCGTTCAGCAGATTCCCTGTGGCATTCAGGATGTGTTGCGCCAGCTCCACCGCCGACTCCTCGGCATTTCCCGAGCCTAACAGGATAGCCAGCAGTTCGGCATTGCTAAGCGCCGACGCGCCGCGAGAAAGTAGCTTCTCGCGGGGTCGGTCGTCCAAAGCCCAAGCTGAAATGGGCAATTTCCGCGGCAAAATGGGATTATCGCTTATGCCATTTGCTTCGCCACACCTGTTGCGTCCCATTTTCCGTTACATTTATAATATAGAAACCAGTTTGCAGAGGAATATCCACAGATTGTGCCTCGGCAGGAAGCTCGCGTTGGAAGCAGAGCCGTCCGAAGAAGTCATAGACCGAAACCGTCCGTTTCCCCTCGGCTACCGGCATCAGCAACCGGTCGCCGACGAGCGAGAAGCCTTCACTTGCGATTCCTTCTACCGCCGTCGGCATTTCGCCCTGTGGCTCGGCGCAGGAAGAGCGCAACATCGCTGACGTTCTGATGCGCTTCGCCGTCGATGCTCCGGAAGCATTAAACACCAGCTTTGCTTTGCCGGAAGCCTTGACGAAGAAGGCGCAGCCCTCCGGAAGCTCATTCCGGCTCCCGATGGCGTAAGGTTTGTACGTCCCATCCTCATAGACGTAGATATAGCCGTCCGTCCCTTCTGCCTCGATGTCGGCAAGGCTCACGCTGCCCGGCAGGGGATTGCCACAGAAGCTCCAGCCGCTATCTTCCTCTTTGGCTCCTTGCAACAGCTCGCCCGGGATGTTTAGGGTTACAGTCGGTTTGTATTCCAGGGTTGTTTTGCTGGGGGAGGTAAAGGAGAGGGTTTGCTCTGTTGCCTGGGCATCCAAAGCGAGCAGGTAGCCGACTCCCCGGTAGAACAGGACTTCTCCGGCTGAGGCGATGGGCACAGTTTCCCAGTTATCCGTCCCTCCGTTGGCGCGACCTATTCCATCGTATTTCTGGACGTAGAAATAGTTTCCTCCAGTCATCGTATCCTCGTCTCCCTGTTGAAATTCGGGGGAAATGTTTTGCACATAGACATCGAAGGGGAAAGAGACGAAATACCACACGCCTTTCTCCGGAAAGGTCTTATGGATAGTCAGCGAGCGAGTCGTCAGCTTCCCTTCCTCCGAGAGACGGATTTCGCCCTCATACACTTGGATGCTATCACAATGGATGCTGTCTTCGACGAAAACCTCCCCATTTATCAAGGCATTCCGATGCCGCAGCGCCGCCTGGTGCGACCACCGCCCATCGTCCGTCCAAGAGCCGCTGCCCGTGAAGAGGGAATAAGCTGGTATCATCCCGTAGGCGCAAATGTGATCCAGCAGATAGTACGAATCGTCCCCGCGCTTCGTCCCGCCTATCTTGATGGTGATATCGGAACAACCGTAGCCGGCGCGGATGCTGCTGAATTCGGAATAAGTCTGGCCTTCTGGTATTCCCAAATTTTCATTGAAATAGGAATCACATCCATCCTCCGGCACGATACTATACACCTGATTCACCTTGTCTTTGCCTCCCGGCACGGTCGCCGAGACCATAAACCGTTCATCCTGATTGATATTCCGCATGGCAAAGGGGCAATAGATAATGACATCCTGATAAATGCCTAAATCATACGGCTCGAACTCCACGCTTTCCCCCGGATAGAGTTGCAAGGCATATCGCCCCGTAGCGTTCTTGATTTTCAGCTTGCTGATGTCCATTATCTTTGGTTCGCCTTGACCGACCGAATATTTCCAGCCCTTCGCCTCAAGCGGGTCGAACGACTGATAGCGGAACGTATCGGAAACCAAAATCGTATCCGCGCTCTGAATAAACTTGTCCCAATTTAAAGGATTATCTACTTGTGCCTTCGCTTCGACGGAAAGAAGCAGCGCGGCACCGGCGCCGAGTAGTCTAATTGCTATTTTCATAGTGTCCGTTTTGTTAATTAGTAATTAATTCGGCCGTAAAGGTAGGGATTTATTTCAAAAGCGCAACGACTTTTCTAATTTTTCTTTACCTTTATCGCCGATTTGTGTGCAAATACGTTAATTATTCATCCATAAAAATACTGTCTAATTCTATGACAACACGAAGAAATTTCCTTAGAACCATGGCTTTGACTTCCGCAGGAGTCGCCATGGGCAGTACATCAACTTTGTTGAATGCAAAAAGTTACAGTCAAGTCGTCGGCGCCAACCGCAAGGTGAACGTCGCCCACATCGGCATCGGTAATCGCGGAGAACAGATTATCGGTGATTTCGCCAAGACCGGCCGCCTGAATGTCGTCGCCCTTTGCGACGTGGACATGGGTGCGCCTCATACCCAAAAGGTCATGGGCATGTTCCCCAACGCCAAGCGTTACAAGGACTTCCGTAAGATGTTCGACGAGATGGGAAACCAGATTGAAGCCGTAACTATCGCCACGCCCGACCATTCTCACTTTGCCATCGCGATGTTGGCCATGTCGAAGGGCATCCATGTCTATGTCGAAAAGCCGATGTGCCGAACCTTCATGGAGGCCGAGCTGATGATGGACATGGCGCGCCGCCACCCCGAAGTCGTTACGCAGGTGGGCAACCAGGGCCATTCCGAAGCCAACTATTTCCAGTTCAAGGCCTGGATGGAAGCCGGCATCATCAAAGACGTAACGGCGGTAACCGCCCACATGAATAACTCCCGCCGCTGGCACAAGTGGGATGCCAACATCTATAAATATCCCGACGCCGAGCCGACGCCCGAGACAATGGACTGGATGACCTGGCTGATGCAGTGTGCCTACCACGATTACAACGTGAAGTACCACCTCGGCGACTGGCGCTGCTGGTACGACTTCGGCATGGGTGCCCTCGGCGACTGGGGTGCGCATTTGCTCGACACGGTACACGAATTTCTGGAGCTGGGCTTGCCCTACGAAATCAGCATGTTGCGAGCCGATGGCCACAACGACTACTTCTTCCCCTATTCCTCCACCATCCTCTTCCGCTTCGCTTCGCGCCGAAATATGCCGCCGGTCGATGTAACGTGGTATGATGGGCTGGATAACCTCCCGCCGCTGCCTGCAGGATACGGCGTGGCCGGACTGGACCCCAATATCCCGGCGACGAACCAGGGCGACATTGAGGATACGAAGCTCAACCCCGGAAAGATTATTTATTCCAAGGAATTGACCTTCAAGGGGGCATCACACGGCAGTACCCTTTCGATTATCCCCGAGGAAAAGGCGAAAGAAATGGAAAAATTCCTGCCCGAGGTACCGAAAAGCCCGTCGAACCACTTCGAAAACTTCATCCGTGCCTGCTGTGGCGAGGAGAAGACGCGCTCGCCGTTTGAAATCTTCGGCCCGATGAGCCAGATGTTCTGCCTCGGCGTGATTGCCCAACGGCTCAACACGCAACTCTTCTTCGACACCCGCCTGAAGCGATTTACGAACAACGACTTTGCAAATGCCCTTTTGAGCGGAATGCCGCCGCGCAAGGGTTGGGAGGAGTTTTATAAGCTCTGAAATTATCGTCGCCAGGACTTCTTGAGAAAAAGCGAGGCTGTCGAAGGCGTCGTCAGCACTTCTTGAGAAAAAGTGAGGCAAAAAACATCGTCGCCGGCACTTCTTGAGAAAAAGCGAGGCAAAAAACGGCGTCGCCAGCACTTCTTGAGAAAAAGTAAGGCAAAAAACGTCGTCGCCAGCCTCGCTTTTTCTCAAGTGTTACTGTTGACGAAAAAATCGGTAAAATTTTAACAAAAGTTATATATTGACATGAAGAAAATCATTGTAATGGCGGCCGCCGTGCTCGCCGGCTTCTTTTCGGCCGGGAATGCGGAGGCGCAGAATACCCTGACGGCTCAGGAAGCCGCCGAGGGCTGGAATCTCCTGTGGGACGGACATACGACGAACGGTTGGCGCGGAGCGAAGCTGGATGCTTTCCCGGCAAAAGGCTGGCGTATCGAGGACGGCCTGCTGAAGGTGGAGAAGGGGAACGGCGGCGAATCGACCAACGGCGGCGATATCGTTACCGTCCGCAAATACTGGAATTTCATCCTCAAAGTAGATTTTAAGATTACGGAAGGCGCAAACAGTGGCGTCAAATATTTCGTGAACACGGATTTGAACCGGGGCGAAGGCTCGGCCATCGGCTGCGAGTTCCAAATCCTCGACGACGAGCGGCACCCGGACGCGAAGCTCGGCGTGATGGGAAACCGCAAGCTCGCCTCGCTCTACGACTTGATTCCGGCGCCCGAGACGAAGCCGTATCGGAAGGGCGAGTTCAATACGGCGATGATTGTGGTGCGAGATAATCACGTCGAGCACTGGCTGAATGGGGTGAAAATCCTCGAGTATGAGCGCAATACGGATATGTGGAAAGCCTTGGTGAACTATAGCAAATACCGGAACTGGCCCAATTTCGGCAATGCACGCGAGGGGCACATCCTCTTGCAAGACCACGGCGACGAAGTCTGGTTCCGCAACATCAAGATTAAGGAATTGCCCTGAAAAGGCAGGCGGCGGGGCGAAAAAGTCGGCGAAAACCCATGTTTCTTGGCCGGAAAGCCGTAACTTCGCCGCCGAAAATTAATAATTACTATGGAAGTAACAGGACGAATAATCGCAGTATTGCCCGAGCAGGGCGGAGTTAGTAAAGCCGGAAATACGTGGAAAAAACAAGAATATGTGCTCGAAACGCATGACCAATATCCGAAAAAAATTTGCTTTCAGATTTTTGGAGAAGATAAAATCGCGCAAGCGCATATTCAGCCGGGTGAGGAGCTGACGGTATCTTTCGATATTAATAGTCGGGAATACCAAGGCCGCTGGTTTACAAATATCGACGCATGGAAGGTGGAACGCGCCGTACAAGGCCAGCCGGCAGCCGATATGCCGACACCGCAGGATATGATGTCCGGAAGTCCCGTAGGGGCACCGGCCGCGACGCCCGCCGCTCCGGAGTTTGAGGCGGGGAATCCGGTGGACGACCTACCGTTTTAAATTGACAATTCATAATTGACAATTGACAGTTAAAGAGAGTTTTCCCCTCCTAATTGTCAATTGTCAATTCTCAATTGTCAATTAGTCCGCGATGCGGGTTACAGATTTCACATTGTCAATCTTCGAAAGGCTGACGCAGAGCTTTTGGATGTCTTCTACGTCATGCACCTTCAGTTTAATCTTCCCTTCAAAGACACCATCCTTGGCCTCGATTAATAAACGAGTTATGGCGACGTTGAACTCCTCGGCAATGATTTCCGTCATCTTATTGAGCACCCCTGTGGCATCAATACCCTTCACCTCGAGCGTAGCCTCGAAAGAAGCGTTGGTGTAGTTGCTCCAGACCGTGTTCAGGATGCGTTCGCCAAAACTGCTCTTCAGACGCATGGCGATGGGGCAGGAACGTTTATGCACCACCACATTGCCGTCGTCGTTGATGAAACCGAGGGAATCGTCGCCGGGGATAGGCTTGCAGCAGTCGGCGATGATATAGTTGCGCTGCAGACCCTCTTCCTTGAGGATATAGGGTTTTTTCTTGTCATATTGGGGCTTCTCTTTAGGCTGTTCTTCCGTCTCCTCATGCTCAGACGATTTCGTAGCCATGCGGAGCGCCTGTTTGACGTATTTGAAGAGGAGGTTGTCCGTTTTTCCCTTCAGAATCTTCCGCACATTGTCCGAAAGAACCACCTCACCCTTGGCCACGGCACAGAGGAAATCTTCGCGCTTGGAGAAGCCGAAATACATCGCGAGCGTATCGACATTCGACAGCGATTGTTCGACGTTGGCATTGGCCAGGGCCGCCATGACCTTCGTCTCCCCGTCTTTCGCCACATCCTTGCGGACACGACGCAAAACAGCCGTGATTTTGGCTTTGGCACGAGCCGTTGTAACGAAGCCCAACCATTCGGGCTGAGGCGATTGCGAACGCGAGGTAAGTACCTCTACCTGGTCGCCGCTCGCCAGTTTATGACTCAGAGGAACGAGGCGGTGGTTTACTTTCGCACCGATACACTTGTTGCCGATGTCGGAGTGGAGAGCATAGGCAAAATCCAGTGCCGTAGCCCCTTGCGGCAGGGTCTTGATGTCGCCCTTCGGCGTAAAGACAAATATCTCGGATGAAAAGAGGTTCAGTTTGATGGTATCGAGGAAGTCGAGGGCGTTGGGGTCCGGACTTTCCAGGATTTCGGTGATGGTTTGCAGCCATTTGTCCAGCTCCGTATCCTCTTCGACGTTCTTCTCCTTATACTTCCAGTGAGCGGCGAAACCCTTCTCGGCGATGTCGTCCATGCGGCGGCTGCGGATTTGGATTTCCACCCATTGCCCGTCCGGACCCATCACGGTCAGGTGCAGGGCTTGATAGCCGTTTGCCTTCGGTCGGCTGACCCAATCGCGGATGCGGTCGGGGCGGATACGGTAAATATCGGTGATGGCGGAGTAGATATCCCAGCACTGGTTCTTCTCGTCCACACCCGGAAGCGGGTCGAAGATAATACGTACGGCGTAAATGTCGTAGATATCCTCGAAGGGGACTTTCTTCGTCTCCATCTTGTTCCAGATTGAATAGACTGATTTGACGCGGGACTGCATCTCGTAATGTAAACCCATCGCCTTCAGTTTCTCGTGGACCGGAGCGGCGAAGTGCTCGAAGAGGCGGTTGCGGCTTTCTGCCGTAGCCTCCAGCTTCTTGCTGATTTCTTCGTATTCTTTCGGATGTTCGTATTTGAAACTCAAGTCTTCCAGCTCGGTTTTGATGGAGAATAAACCCAAGCGGTGGGCGAGTGGGGCGTAAAGATACAAGGTCTCCCCGGCAATCTTAAACTGCTTGGCCGGAAGCATGGAGCCGAGCGTACGCATATTATGCAGGCGGTCCGCAATCTTAATCAAGATGACGCGGATATCGTCGCTCATGGTAAGCAGCAATTTGCGGAAATTCTCGGCCTGCGCCGACGCCTGTTCCCCGAATATACCTCCGGATATCTTTGTCAATCCATCGACAATCTGGGCAATCTTGTCGCCGAACATATCGCGGATGTCTTCCACCGTATATTCCGTATCCTCGACGACATCATGCAGGAGAGCCGAGCAGATAGACGTAGAACCCAATCCCATCTCGATGCAGACGATTTTGGCAACGGCAATCGGGTGCATGATGTACGGTTCGCCCGAACGCCGTTTCACGCCGGCATGAGCTTGGTTTGCAAAGTTGAAAGCCTTCGTAATGCGTTCTACTTTCCGGCGGTGGTTCGATTTCAGGTAGGCTGCGAGTAGTTCGTTGAAGCCATCCTGTATCATCTTCTCTTCCGCCGAGAGTTCCGGAGATTGTTCGCCTCCGGCAACAATAGTTGTCGTGTCTTTTGTATCATTCATGGTCTTGACCTCCCTATTTTTTCAGAATAACCACAAATGTAGGTAAATATTTGGAAGGATAAATCGCATTAGGGAAAAACTTTTCATTTTAGCTAAAAAAAGGCATTTTCCTCTTGGCAAAAATGGTTTTTCCTGTTCGCGAAATGCCATTTTCCGCCGGAAATAAAGAAGAGAATACGAATGCCGGAATCGTCGGCGTTCGTATTCTCTCTATCCTAAGTTTTGGTACATAGCCTTAAAGAGATTAATTAGAACACTTATTCTCCAAAGTTAAAGCATGATTCCGGCATCTCCCGACGCGGGAACATGCTTCTTATGGTTTTTTCTCTGCCAGATATATATCTGTCAGTTGTAGAGAGTTGTTTAAATAATTATTATTGTTGTGTGTGATATTAATAAGCGTTACATACTTACGATACTGCTCTTGCGACAATACACCCTTCATCAATTTGAGGTTGCCGTAGAGCGTCTCTTCCATTTGTTCGGAATAGCGCTCAGGATTCGTGCTGAAGCTATCCTGCTGCTGTTCAATGAAGAAGTCGTTGATACGCGAGACTTCTTCCACCTGCCAGGGTTTAAGTTCCAGATAAGCGTATAAATTACGGATATTGGTTGAGAACGGAACCTTGGCGTCTTGTGCGAAACCTATGCTCAATACCGAGCATACGAGCCATGCTGTTGCGAATAATACAGACTTTTTCATACGTCAAAAATTTAAAATGTGATACACCTAAAAATCTTTTTGCCCACTTTCCGACACCCGCGGAATTATCGGTTGGTATGGCGTTTTCTTTTTCTTATTGCAAAATTGGGCAAAAAAGTTACGTTTCGCACTGTATTTAGTGCAAAAGGGAATAATCCATAGTTAAAGGCGAAAAGATGCGGATAGTTTAGCTGACGGGGATTTTTAAGACCTGTCCTGGACGAATCATTGCGCTGGAGAGGTTATTGACCTTCTGTAGCTCTTTAGCCGTCAGTCCTGGATACTTTTTGGAGATGGTGTAGAGCGAGTCGCCGGACTTTACTTTGTATGAGATAAAGCCGTCGGCTTTTAGGCGTTGGTTTCCTTTTGAGTTGGTCTTGGGTTCTGCTTTCTTCTGTGCGAAAGCGACACCCCCGTTGTCGACGTATAGTTTTAGTCGTCGTCCTTTGGGGACACGGTTGCTACGCAGGCCGTTCCATTTGCGGATGTCTTTGGCTGTTATGCCATAGATATTGGCTATGGTATAGAGGTTTTCACCGGCTTTGACGGTATGTGTGATGCGTTCGCGAGTGATGAGAGACTTATCTTCGCCCGAGAAGGACGCATTGAGGGCGATACAATTCGCCAACAAGTCTTCTGCCCGATATTGATAGACCGTATCTTCCCGGCTGACGAATGCGTATGTTTCGGCGGCTGGGAGTTTCAAGACAGAGGGACGGACATTGCCCGGGATAATATCGCGTTTGTATTGCGGATTCAGTGCCCGCAATTGCTCCAAATCCAGGTGCAAAACGTCGGCGACTTGTTGCAAATGAAGCATCTTCCGTACCATGACCGTATCGGTAGCCAATGGCAGATTGGTTTGCAAAGGACAGATATTATGGTCGCAATAATAGTTCATGATATAGTTGGCAGCGATGAAAAGAGGGACATACGAGCGTGTTTCCTTGGGCAAATACGGAAAGATATCCCAGAAATCTGTTTTTCCCCCGGAACGGCGGATGGCTTTGTTCACATTCCCCGGTCCACAATTATAGGCCGCCAAGACGAGGTTCCAGTCCTTGTAGATGGCATACATATCTTTGAAATAGAGGCAAGCGGCTTCCGTAGCTTTCGCCGGGTCGCGTCTGTCATCTACCAGACTGTTGATTTCCAAACCATAGCTTTTCCCCGTAGGAAGCATGAATTGCCATAGGCCACTAGCACCGACGCGAGACAAGGCGACGGGATTCAATGCGCTTTCCACTACGGCCAAGTATTTTAATTCCAACGGTAGTCCGTGCTTATCCAGAACGCCTTCGATTATCGGGAAATAGAAATCTGCCATGCCCAGCATATAGCGCACTAATCCGCGACGGCGGTCGGCATAGAGATCGATGCAGTTGCGTACGACTTGGTTGTAGGGAAGTTCGATGATGCAGGGCAAACTTTTCAATCGTTGGGCATAGATAGAATCCGGGAAGTAAACATTCTCTTCATCATCGTGGCAATAGTCTTCTTTCTGTGTAAAATATTGCACATGCCAAGAATGGAGCAGACTGTCCACATTGGCATCGAGGCTTTCGGGGATTAAGCCGATGCGTTCGGCTATCGAGTCGGTCGATAGCGAGGAATATCGTTGCTCTTCCTCTAATCCTTCTTCTGTCTGCGCGAAAGCAAATGCGCTGAAGCAACAAATGAATAACGAAAGAAAATACTTTGCCATCTTATTTTATCTATACATTATATAATATACCAAGTTAAACTTCCTATGCTAAAACCGCAGACTACAATTCACGCCATACAAGGCAGATGATGTCGAGGTCTGAGGCGAAACGACCGGTTCGACCCGCATCGAAAGGTCGGGTGTGATATCAAAGTCGAACAGCTGGGCATCCACATACGCATCGATAATCGATAACGCATAAACCCCTACGGTGATAAGGATACTCATATCGCGGAACCGGCGGAAACTATCTTTCCGAGTCTTAATGCGTTCTTGAAATTGAGAATCCTGTACATATTCCATCGGGTCGCTTCCCGCCGAGAGCAAATCCTGCCAACTGGTGCTGAGGTCTGCCGCCGTGATTTCTTTCCGTTCCCCTTCGGGTAGGCGATTGTTGTTGGTGATCATCTGGCTATCGTTCATGATGTCCCGATAGGCAGTGGTGTATTCTTTCAGGTTGCGGTTATTCCACGTTACCGCATACATACAACCCATCAGACCTCCATAAACAATCGGTAACTTCCAGTACTTCTGATTATAAATCTGTCCCATACCCGGGATAAGTGCCAACAGGACTGCTTTAGTCGGATTCGGCTTGAAGGCTGGCTTGATTTTCTTCAAGTCTGCGACTGCCGCCGAATCTGCTGAATGCAAAGCTGCCGCCACCGTAGAGTCTGCAGGCTCCACGGCAACCGTATCGGCTTGCTGCGCAATGCGTCTCTCCGTCTGGGCATAACCCGGAACAGAAAAAGCCATGAGCAGCATCAGAAGTAGCAGGATGGGCGTCTTCATTTGATATTATCCAACAGACTAATTAGTTTCTCTAATTCCTCTTCCGAGGAGAACGGGATAGTAATCTTCCCTTTCCCTTTATTATTGCACGTCAGTTGCACTTTCGTCTGGAAGAAGCTGGATAGATGCTCCCGCAACAGCTTGAACTCGTCCGGCATCGCGGGCTGAGCTGGTTTCGCCTCACCTTTCTTTTTCTCCAACTCACCGCCGGAGGCAATGAACTTCACCAATTCTTCGACACTGCGCACCGACAAGCCGTCGGCCAGTATCTGCTCGTATAGGGCAATCTGCACCTCTGGGTCTTCCACCGAAATCAATGCGCGGGCATGTCCCATGTCGATACGTTTGTCCTTTAGTCCCATCTGGATCTCGGCAGGTAGCTTCAGGAGGCGCAGGTAGTTAGCGATAGTCGTGCGCTTCTTGCCGACCCGTTCGCTCAGTTGCTCCTGTGTCAGACCATAGTTATCGATGAGTTTCTGGTAGGCAAGGGCTATTTCTATCGCATTCAAGTCTTCGCGCTGGATATTCTCGATAAGCGCCATTTCGACTACGTTATCATCTTCAGCCGTCTTCACATAGGCCGGGATTTGGGTCAGTCCAGCCTTCAGTGAGGCGCGGTAGCGGCGTTCGCCGGAGATAATCAGGTATTGCCCGTCGCCGGTTTCTTTCACCGTGATAGGCTGGATAATCCCTAAGGAGCGGATAGAGGCCGTCAGTTCGTCCAAACTTTCCTCGTCGAATACGGAGCGCGGCTGCTCGGGATTCGGCTGAATCTTGCTCAGCTCGATTTCGCAGATAGACGACGAGCCGCCAGTGCGCAGGTCGTCCATCGTAATCAAGGCATCCAAGCCGCGTCCCAACGCCGATTTCTTCATTAAAGCCATACTCTATCTCTATTTAAGTGTTATTTGTTTTTGTCGATAACCTCTTGTGCCAGCTGCATATAATTGAGCGACCCTTTAGATTCGGGCTCGTAGAGCAATACCGGCTTGCCATAGCTCGAGGCTTCGCTCAGCTTCACGTTCCGCTGGATAACCGTCGTGAAGACCAAATCGCGGAACGGCCGTTTCACCTCCTCGTATATCTGGTTTGCCAGACGAAGGCGCGAATCGTACATCGTCAGCAGGAAGCCTTCTATCTCGAGGCTCGGGTTCAGTTTCGACTTGATAATCTTAATTGTATTCAGCAACTTGCTGATTCCCTCGAGTGCGAAATACTCGCATTGCACGGGGATAATCACCGAATCGGCCGCCGTCAGCGCATTGACAGTTATCAGTCCCAGCGACGGAGAACAATCAATCAGTATGAAATCGTAGTCCGCCTTCAGGGGAGTCAGCAGACGCTTCAGTATCTGCTCTCGGTTCGGCATATTCAACATCTCAATTTCGGCACCCACCAAATCAATATGCGAAGGGATGATGGATAACCCGTCCACTTCAGTCGGTGTGATTGCATTTATGGCGTCATCGCCATTCACCAGGCATTCGTAAATCGAAAGTTCTACGTTGCGGATATCGATGCCCAAGCCAGAAGAGGCATTCGCCTGCGGGTCGGCATCGACCACTAAGACTTTTTTCTCAAGAGCCGCCAAGGAAGCAGCCAGGTTGATTGTCGTAGTCGTTTTCCCTACGCCACCTTTCTGATTTGCCAAAGCGATAATTTTTCCCATATTCATCTCAATATTATTTGCGCGGCAAAGCTAAGCATTAAAAACTTAACTCGGCTGGAAACCTCCGAAACATTGCCTTTTCTGTTGATAAATCAAACGAAATGTTGATAACTCTCCTCCTTTGTCTGAGTGCCCGATTTCTCGTCGGGGACACACGACATCCTCGTTGGGGACAAACGAGGGTGTCGTTGGGGACAAACGAGGCCCTCGTCGGGGACACACGACAAATCGGGGGTTTTTAGAACATTTTCCGTACCCGCTCGATTCCGGCAGCCAAAGCATCCACTTCCTCCCTCGTGTTGTAAAACGAGAACGAGGCGCGGACGGTCCCTTCGATGCCCAGAGCCTGCATCAGCGGTTGGGCACAATGATGTCCCGTACGGACGGCAATGCCCAGATGGTCGAGTAACATCCCCATATCGTAGTGGTGGATGTCCCCGACTAAGAAGGAGAGGACGCCGCTTTTCTCCTTGGCTCGTCCGAAGATGCGCATCCCGGGGATACGCTCTAGTTGTTCTTCGGCGTAACGGAGCAGGTCGTGCTCGTAAGCAGCGATGTTGTCCATGCCCAGCGTGGTTACGTAGCGCAAGGCTTCGGCCAAGGCCGTGCTGCCGATATAGTCCGGCGTACCGGCCTCGAACTTGAAGGGTAGTTCGTTGAATGTCGTTTTCTCGAACGATACGGAGGCAATCATTTCGCCGCCACCCTGATAGGGCGGGAGCCGGTCGAGCCATTCTTCTTTTCCGTAGAGGACACCGATGCCCGTCGGTCCGTAGATCTTATGGCCGGAGAAGACATAGAATTCAGCGTCGATATCTTGTACGTCCACAGGAATATGCGGGACGGATTGCGCGCCATCGATTAGCACCGGGATGTCATGCTCGTGGGCGATGCGGACAATCTCCTTGACCGGATTGACCGTGCCCAGGACATTCGAGACGTGGGCCACCGAGACCAAGCGCGTCTTTTCGTTGAATAGTTTCTCGTAAGCCTCCATGTCCAGTTCCCCGCGTTCGTTCATCGGAATGACCCGGAGCGAGATGCCGCGGCGGGCAGCTTGGATTTGCCAGGGGACAATGTTAGAGTGGTGCTCCATGACAGAAACGATGACCTCGTCGCCGGCCGACATACATTCGTCGGTAAATGAGGAGGCAATCAGGTTGATGGATTCGGTTGTTCCCCGGGTGAAGATAATTTCGTTCGACGAGCGGGCGTTCAGGAAGTGTTGCACAGCCTGCCGCGCTTCCTCGTGGGCCTCTGTCGCCGCTTGGCTCAGGAAGTGTACGCCACGATGGATGTTGGCATTCTCATTGTAATAATTGAAGACCATCTTTTCCACCACGCAGCGCGGTTTCTGGGTCGTCGCTCCATTGTCTAAGTAAATCAAAGGCTTATTGTAAACCGTTTTGCCCAGGATGGGGAAATCCTGGCGGATAGTTTGAATATCTAATGCCATAATTTGAAACTCCTTGATAGAACGGGGCAAAGGTAATATAAAAAAGTGAGATATAGGGTACAAAAAAGTCAAGGCATTGGAGCTATTCCAGTTGTCCGGTGATAACCGTCGGTGGTATCTCCAGTTTGGAAAAGGCGAACATCTTACGGCCGAGATCTTTCAATGAGGCTCCGATATGATATACGTCAGCATTGTCGATGATGAGGAAGCGGTCGTGGCTTTTCGTATAGGTACGTATCTCAATGGCAGGGTATTGGCTATTGTGCTTTTCGAGGTCGAGACGCAGGTTATCGCTTATCTTATACGTATAGACGAGGGCACTCACGCCATCGCTCCGCTTGCTGAGCATCAGAAGTACGGATTCGTCCACATAATTGTCTATTAATAGAATAGATTCCTTGGCGGAACGGATTAAATCGGTAGCGAACTTATAGGCATCGAATAGCTGCCCATCATAAAAGATACCTTCGACAGGCGGCAAGGAAGTACGGACGAAGAAATCAATCTTTTCTTCCGTCCGAGAAACGCGTTGTTCTAATTGGTTCAGCCGCTGGTTAATGGCGTAGCCTTTGAGTAGGTAGTCTTTGAGGACTTGGGTAGCCCATTGACGGAACTGCGTGCCTCTGATCGACTTTACTCGGTAACCTACCGATATGATAACATCAAGGTTATAGTAAGTGATATTACGTTTTACATTTCTGTTCCCCTCTTTTTGAACCGTCAAGTAATTCTTGACAGTTGCTTCTTGCTCAAGTTCACCTTCTTGGTAAATATTGTTGATATGAAGGCTGATGTTTTGTTTACTCGAATTGAATAAATCAGCCATCTGTGTCTGCGTTAGCCACACGGTTTCTTCCTCTAATCGAACCTCCAGCTTTACCTCGCTATCTGGCTGATATAATATGATTTCTCCTTTATTGTCCATTTGTAATAGCTTATTTTTTATAGTTAAGATGAGGGCAAAGGTAATATAAAAAGTGGAATATATATTTATAGAGAGACTTCGGATTTATTCCTGTAATTGGGTGAAAGGTTAGCTTTGAACTGTCGCAAAAATTGCGACAGTTGCTATCGTCATTAAGCACCTCGGCTCCATTCCCGGCTCCCCGTCCGAGGTTGCAACTGCAGTAAACATCGCTTCCGAAGGTTCGGACGATATTGCAACTGCAGTAAACATCATTTCCGAAGCTTCGGATGGGGTTGCAACTGCGGTAAACATCGTTTCCGAAGGTTCGGATGAGGTTGCAACTGCGGTAAACATCGTTTCCGAAGGTTCGGACGAGGTTGCAACTGCAGTAAACATCATTTCCGAAGCTTCGGAAAGGGTTGCGACTGCAGTAAACACCTCCTGCCGCCCTCTACCAGCCGACTTTCATCTCCATCCCGCCTCCGTTGCCCGGCCGGAAAGCGGGCTGATAGGGGTTATACCTATTATAATTATAGTGCACGCTGACACCAAAGCTCGCGTTATCGCCTATCTTGAATTTCACGCCGCCGCCCACCGTCGTCGTGTTCAGCAACGGGTTCATCTGATAGGGAGAAACGCCGCCGGCATTCTCCGCCGAAGGATAGATGCCCCAGCCAAAGAGCGTTACCCGGTCGGATGCTTTGTAGCGCCCGACTTGAACGGTCTTGCCCCAAGAAAGCGGAGAGATGAGTAACGGGTTGGAGGGCGTAAACGTCTTGTAAGCTATCTTTGGAAGAGAAATCTCAAATGTCGAGGTCTGCCACGTCGGGACAGCCGTCAGTTTCCCATCCTTGCCCATAATAAACTGGAGTTCGGGCAGATGCTCCTGAGCCATCGCCGCCATGCCGACGATGCAGCCGAGGAATAAAAAGAAGAATCGGAATTTCATAAGCCTAATCTTTAGTTTCTTGACGACAAAGGTACTGATAACATTCCAGATATTTCCGTGCTACGACCTCCTCGGCATACTCTTTCTCGACTTTTTCCACACAAGCCCGCGAGAGAGCCCCCTTGTCCGGATAGTCCAGAACCCACTGAATCCCCCTTGCCAAGTCCTCTGCCGAGGCGTATTCCGCCACATACCCGTTCCGTTTGTGCTCAATCATCTCAGGAATGCCGCCCGTTCGGAAACCGACGCATGGGGTGCCGCAGGCGAGGGACTCCATGAGGGTGTTGGGGAGATTTTCATCTAAAGAAGAAGAGACGAAGGCATCAACGGCATTGTATAGACAAGCGATTTCTTTTTCATCGGATAAATAACCCACCGCGAAAATAGGGACAGGGACAAGTTCTTCTATTTGAGATTTGATATTTCCGAAGATAACCAAACCAATGTTTCTACTACTCTTTAAAGCGTTTAGTGCTTTTAATAGATAGGATACTCCTTTTCGCTCGTCTGTTACGTTTAAGGCTCCAAAGAGTAATAACTCCTTATTGGGAGGAAGTCTGAAATATTCGCGACTTGATTTCTTATCTTGCGGATAAAATTTAGACATATCTATCGGATTGGGAATAGCGATGATGGGCTTTCCTTGCAATAATAAACTCTTTTGAGCCTTTCCTTTTAGCCATTGGCTACAGCAGACGAAGGTCATATTAGCGTTGGAATAGATTCGTTTCTTTTGATAGAAGATAGTAGTCGATAAATCTTTTCCTCTACTATTTCCACCGTTTAAATAGAAACAATTCCGGCATTCAGAAGTATAGGCGGAACAATTTCTCGCATGATGGCAAATTCCGGTGCAGGCCCACATATCATGCATTGTCCATACGATTCTTTTTCCCATCTTCACCAATTTCTCGATATCGGATAATGATAAGAATCCTTGATTTATCCAATGTAAATGAATGATGTCAGCTTCTGAAATGTCTTTTCTTAGGCTAATATCAGATCCAGTATTTGCAATAGAAACACGGAATAGTTCTTTTCTATTGAAATGATTGCAGAGGAATATTACCAAGCGTTCCCAGTAAAAGCGAAATAGGTTTATTTTTCGTCCCCACCAAGAATGGGTAATTAGTGAAACTGAATCTCTCTCCTTCCCATCGCGTACAAGCATTTTCGCTTCTACCCCGATTTTTAACAAGGCATTTTTTAGGCGATGTGCGGCAACCGCAGCACCTCCTATATTAGATGATGTATTTAAAATAAGAACTTTCATCGCATGAAGTAATTCATTTTCTGTAAGATATATTGTATTAACCTCTTCCAAGAAAAAAAATTATTCCTCACCGCCAGCTCGTCGAGCTTCTTGTTCCGCATCACATATTCCGGATGCTTCAACGGAAACTGGATGGCTTCGGATGGGACGAGCAGTTTGTTGCTCCGCTTCGTCGTATGCGTCGCGTTGGGGTCTCCCAAACCGATATTTGTTACCAGATTGACGGAAGGATAAATGGATAGCTGGTTTTGTAGCCGAAGCGAGAAGTAATAGAATACACCCCACGGGTTCAAGCCGCCGCGATGTTGCAGGGCATCAGGGATGAAACTGCTGAAATAAATCTCTTCCCATTTGTTGCAAAACAAGGAGGCACGTTGTGCTGCGTGTTGTTCCCAAAACGGAAAATCAACATTCACCCGTTGCCAGACGCGCCGCCACGTCGCCCAACCCCAGATGTGGGTAACCGAGCAGAAGTCATAACTCAACCCTTCTCCGATTGCTCCGGGCAGGAAACAATTCCCCCCGATATGTCCGATACGCTCGTCGTCCTTGTAGCGTTCCAGCAGTTCTTCGCAAAAAGGGAAGAACGACAAATCGGGCAAACAATCATCCTCGAGGATAACACCCCGTTCTTCCTGTTCGAAAAACCATGTTAGGGCGGAGGAAATAGCCTGTTTGCACCCCAGATTCCTATCTCGGAACAAAGTCTTCACTTCGCAAGGCCAATCCACATCATCGATAATCCTCCGCGTCTCCTCGCAAAGCGCGATTTCCTTCGCCCGGCCTTCTCGCGGAGCATCGGCAGCTACATACAACCGCTCCGGCCGTATCTCGCGGATACGGTTGAAGACGATACGGGTCGTATCGGGACGGTTGAAGATGAGGAAGAGGATGGGGGTGGGGGATGATGAGTTGTTTGCCATGTTGTTATCTCCTGTTTTATTCATTTACGACATTATCTACGACATTTACGACAATGTCTTTGTTTTTGCAAAAGTAAAAAATAAGCAGACTTTGGGTTTATTTCCGAGGCAATAATTTCATCAATTCTTTTATGAAATCTTTCCATTGATGCGTGTCTAAGAAGTCGGCATATTCTTTAGTCTGGACGATGTCTTTTCTGTATTTCAAAACCAATGGGTAAATATCCGTAAGGTTATTAAATGTATAGACATTCAATTGCCGGTTTGAAGCGTAGTCTTTGAAGGAACCGACATTCGGCCCAATGACTTTTACTCCGTACGAAAGCGAATCCATCAGCATACCGGAGCTTAACACGGATTCTGGTATGTAGGGGGCAAGTACAAAGTGGGAAGCATCCATATAGTTGGCTAATGCCTCAAACGAGGGACTGTCATTGATTAGTGTAACGTTATTAGTTGCTTTCTCTTGGATTTCTTCATATAAATCAGATGAAGCACATTTCCCGACGATGCAAATCCTCAAGTCGTCCCAATGATTATTACGGACGCATTCCACAAATTCCAACACACCCTTATAACGAGAAATATGTCCCCATATCAATAAATCGTATTGCTTCTCGATGCGTTTACATAAATCTAATCTGTTCTTCGTGGGATGGTCTAAGTAATATGCTTTACTTTCTGCTGATGGATAATCATTCCTAACCAGTTCGAGCCCTTCGGTGGCATGGGTAATAATTAAGTCGGAGAAACGGGCGATATAGGACATCAGGAATTTCTTCAATCCTAAATATTTTGATGCATGGGGAACACGGTTATGCAATATCCATACAATCTTTTTCCGTGCTACTTTAAGTAAACACAAATAGACAATTGCGGCAGATGCTTGTAGCAAGCCGTACTTTAAGTCTGGAATACTTTCATACCAATTGAAAATAATGACATCGCCCCATTTGTTCATCGGCAAGATGCTTAACAAGGGATTCTTATGTGGTGCGTTGATAACTTTCGCATCGGGATAAGCATTGATGGCAGCGACAAAATCCCGAATATATGGGTTCGTCGCTTTGTCGTCTTTTAGTTTGGAACAGGGGTAGAGTGTAAAGCGAGTCATATCTAATGTATTTTATTTTGAAACAATTTCTACCGGAATTTTTCCTATTTTCCCGGCCAACATCGAATAAGAGCTCCCTGCCGACCCCAATATCTTCCGGGTTGCGGCTAAGGTATAAAGCTCGACTAATGCCTCTTCAATGCCTTGCCGCGATGAGCGGTTTGTCTCTTTCCAAACCGTGATGATTTTGTCCGGAAAAAGATTGGCCAATTCCTGTTTTTCTTGCATAGAATCGGAGGCGACATAGAATTTCGTATCCGGATGAGTAGCCAGCTCCTGTCTCATCTTTTCGATAAATAGCGTCAAGGGACTGTTTTGGATCGAACGGATATTGTCCGTCCGTCGAATATGTACGCCTATGGTATTTCCTGAAAAAGATTTTGTACGCTCGGCGACTTGTAAGGCTATCGGCCTAATCAATCGCAAACAGTCTGTATTGTAATCAACCTGGGGCAATTCTGCCCAAAAGACAAGGTACGGATTTCGGGCAGCTTGCAAATAGGGAAGGATCGTATCTGTCCCTTCGCGGTATATCTTTCGTTCGTAAAGTCGTTCGTCGAAAGCAAATCGTTGATATAAATAAGGAAGCCATAAATTGCGGCGCCGTGGGCGGTCATAGATATAATCTTGCCATCGGGCGTCAATCACTTCTACATTCTTTACCTTATCACTTAGCTCGAACAACTCCCGGAACCGTGCCCCCATCCCCCAATCGCGAAACCACACGATTCGGAGTGGGCATTTCTGTTTCTTGCAATAAGCGATGGTTGAGGCGATGGCAAAAATCCGGTTGCCAAGACCTCCGATGGGGATTAGGGTAAGGCGTTTCATATTAATCAATATTAGGATTCAAAATTGGTATTCCGATAGGCAAAAATAAAAGGATAGAAAAAACTTCGGAGAAGCAGGACGGGGCTTTTTTGCAACGAGGCGCCAGGATAAATTTTCTTCCGGTTCCATAGGCAGCAAAAACATAACTGGAGTAATGCGCTCGCATCGGTTCGTTGCAGAAGGTTCGCAAGTTTATGTGCCACCGAATTTCTTTCTTCTGGGCTATGGCTTTCGATGTAGGAATACAAATACTTCCAGCTTTCTTTCTGTTTCAGCTGTTTTAAAGCGGCAGCTCCATAGAGATAGGGTTGGTATGCCTTCCGCTTTTTTCCGCCTGTCGGCAGATATTTCTTTCTCAGCAATTCGATAGCCGACATTTCGTGCTTCCGATGCCAATTCAATGGTTGGTTTACACAAACGATGTTGTTCTCCAAGGCTGCGCAAACGGCTATCCACCAATCGTAATTGATAAAGTTATTCCATTCAATCCTACGAATGAACTCTCGTTTTAACAGCATGGTATGTCCGGGAATCGTGTTGGAGAACATCAGCCGCTCGATATTCGTTTCTGGAGTTAGAATTTTGGTCGGTGTTGATTGCGTCGTGCCTTCTGAATAGACCGAACAACAGAGGTTGCAGTCTCCGATACATTCTACCTGCCGGGCGATTTTTTCTTTGTCCCAAACGTCATCTTGGTCGGAAATAGCGATGAGGTCGCCTTCCGCTTGTAATAATGCGCGATGGAAGTTCTCGTTGAAACCCAAATTATGCTCATTGCGAATGATACGAAGATTTGAAAACTTATTGCTGTAGCTTTCAATAATTCCCACTGTCCCATCCGTCGAACAATCATCCTGTACCACCACCTCAAACACCGGATATGTCTGCGCAAGTATCGAGTCCAGCTGCTCGCGCAAGTATCTTTCTCCGTTGTAGGTACATATTACGACTGAAACCTTCTTCATATCATTATCTTTTACCACCGCAAAGTTACAACTTCTCCCCAAATTCCCCCTCTCTCCCTCCATTTTCTTCTTTAATCAATATCTTACGATTGTAAAATGGTGGTTTGACTAGTTTGAATCTACATTTTACGTATGCAAAATGTAGGTCAAAATAATTTTGAGCAAGTTTTTACGAATGTAGAATGTAGGTTAAAGTGGGTTTAACCTATATTTTACGACCGTAAAAAGTAGGTTTAAGTTTGTTTGAATAAGTTTTTACGGACGTAAAATATAGATTTAGAGAAAAAATGTGTATCTTGCGTCCGATTTTTAATAGGTTTCAAAATTTGAGAATATGGGAAGTACTGCGAAAATTGAGAAGATCAGCTTCTCGAGGTTGAATAAGACAGAGTTTCAAACATTTATCAGGGATGTGTTCAAACGATTGCCGCTGGCAGAAGATGGGAGCGCGCCTGCAATAGGGCTATCGAAAGAGTTCGTCGATGAGTTCCGGGCGGTGGTGCACCGGTATTCGGAGGCAGTAAGGCTCTCGTGGAGTGCGCCGCAGACCGCGTTGCTGAAAGTTGTGGACCAGGAGCGCGACAAGATACTGACGGGCTTCATCGCAAGGGTCATGCTGACCCTGCAGTCTCCGATTGAGGCCGAACGAAAGGCGGCTCAGGCGCTTGCGCTCTTGCTAAAAGGCTACCGGGGGGCTGCTTATATCCCCGTCATGGAGGAATCGGGAGCCATCAACACGTTGAGCCTCCACTTGCGCGATGAGAAATATGCCCCGCATGTCGCCACGCTGGGGATGGTTGCCTATCAGGAGGAACTGGAGAAGATTGAGCGGAAATATGGCCGCCTGGTGCGGGAGCGCGAGGAATATTGGAAACAAATCCGGGCTATCGGGTCGGCAACGTCCATCCGCAAGCGCCTGGAGGAACTTTATGAGAAAGTCGCGGTGATGGCCGTGGCGTACAATGCCCTTTACGAGAAGCCGGAGGCCGATGACTTTATCAGCACGGTAAACTACCTGATCAAGCGGACGAGAACTGACTACAAACGGCGGAAAAAACGGCAATGGAAAAAGAAGCAAAAGGAAGGCAATGCGGATAGTTGATACGCGCTTCGGCGACGTCGGGTATCAAAAAATCCGCGAAATCTTCCTCCGGCGAGTGAAAAATCAATAAGTTTCCGTATTTTTGCCAACAAAACAAAAAACAAAAGCAAAAATGACTGAGCATACAGACGAACATTTATTAGAAAGCATTGACTCGCCGGACGATCTTCGTCGTCTGCCGCAAGAGGCATTGCCGGAAGTATGTGCAGAATTGCGACAATATATAATAGATGTATTATCCGAGAATCCCGGACACCTCGGTGCGAGCCTGGGGACGGTAGAACTGACCGTGGCGTTGCATTATGTTTTCCGCACGCCCTACGACCGCATCGTCTGGGACGTCGGCCATCAAGCCTACGGACACAAGATACTGACCGGGCGCCGCGAGGCTTTCCATACGCTTCGCAAGATGGGCGGGATAAGCGGTTTCCCCAATCCGAAGGAGAGCGAATATGACGCTTTCATCGCGGGGCACGCGTCGAACTCTATTTCTGCTGCGATGGGTATCTCGGTGGCTTCGGCCTTGAAGAAAGAAGATGACCGGCACGTGATTGCCGTCATTGGCGACGGGGCGATGACCGGCGGACTGGCCTACGAAGGGTTGAACAACGCGTCGGCCAATCCGAACAACCTTTTGATTATACTCAACGACAACAATATGGCTATCGACCACAATGTAGGTGGGCTTAGCCAGTATCTCGTGGATATTACAACCAGCCAGGCTTATAACAAGATGCGCTATGACGTCTATCGCGGCCTCCGGAAGATGAAGCTGATCGACGAAAACCGGCGCGAAAATATCCTCCGCTTCAATAATAGCCTGAAAGCCTTGCTGACCCAGCAGCACAACCTGTTCGAGGGCTTCAGCATTCGCTACTTCGGTCCGATCGATGGGCACGATGTGGGTTATCTCATCAAAGTCCTGAACGACATCAAGGATTTGAAAGGTCCGAAACTCCTTCATATCAAGACAAAGAAGGGCAAAGGCTTCAAGCCCGCCGAGGAGTCGGCTACCGAGTGGCACGCACCGGGGCGTTTCAACAAAGAGACGGGCGAACGGCTGGTAGAGCATAACTTGAATGCCCCGCAACTTTATCAAGATGTTTTCGGGCATACGTTGGTAGAGTTGGCTGAGAAAGACCCACGGATTGTGGGCGTAACGCCGGCGATGCCGACTGGCTGCTCGATGACCTTCCTGATGAAAGCCTTCCCCGAGAGGGCGTTCGATGTGGGGATAGCCGAAGGACATGCCGTAACGTTCTCGGCAGGACTGGCCAAGGAGGGGATGATTCCGTTCTGCAACATCTATTCCTCGTTCATGCAGCGGGGATACGATATGGTGATACATGATGTGGCCTTGCAGAATCTGCATGTAATCATGTGTCTCGACCGGGCAGGCTTGGTCGGAGAAGACGGGGCGACGCACCACGGCGTGTTTGATTTCGCTTATATGCGTCCCATCCCGAACCTCACGATAGCCTCTCCGCTGAACGAATGCGACCTCCGCAACTTGATGTACACGGCATACGTGGCACAAGACGGACCTTTCGTCATCCGCTACCCGCGAGGCAAAGGCGAGAAGACCGATTGGCGGACACCGCTGGAAGTTTTGCCGATAGGGAAGGGACGGAAGTTGCGCGAGGGGAAGGACTTGGCGGTCTTGAGTATCGGCCCGATAGGAAATGAAGTGGCAAAAGCTATCGATAGGGCGGAAGCAGAAGGCCGGTCGGTAGCCCACTACGATATGATATACCTGAAACCCCTCGACGAAGCGTTGCTCCACGAGATAGGACAGGCGTACAGCCGCATCATCACGGTGGAGAACGGCGTAGTTCGCGGAGGTTTTGGAAGTGCCGTGCTGGAGTTCATGGCAGACAATGGCTATACGCCGCGAGTAGAACGAATCGGTGTGCCAGACCGCTTCATTGAACAAGGCTCCATACCGGAGCTTTATAAGTTGTGCGGGATGGACGCGGAAAGCATTTATAGATGTATAATGAAAGAGGTATGAATTACGAGTCATGAGTTATGAGTTCGTTATTATTCATAGCTCATTCTTGACTCGTAACTCGTAACTCGTAACTCATAACTCATGATATGAAGATAGTGATAGCCGGAGCCGGCGAAGTCGGGACACATTTGGCCAAGCTCATGTCGCAGGAAAACCAAGACATTGTCCTGATGGATCCGAATGAAGAGCGCTTAAGTATTACTAATTCAAGCATGGAGGTATTGCCGATGGTAGGTAGTCCGACCTGCTTGCAAGACTTGGTTGAGGCGGGTGTGAAGAAAACAGACTTGTTCATAGCCGTTACCCCCGAGGAAACAACCAATGTTACGTCTTGTATCTTGGCACATAAGTTGGGGGCACATAAGACATTCGCCCGCATCAATAACTACGAATATTTGTCTCCCAAATACAAAGAAATGTTCGAGAATATGGGAGTCAACTTCATGATATACCCTGAGATGTTGGCGGCACAAGAGATTGTAACCGCAATCCGCCATCCCTGGACACGGCAATATTGGGAGTTGTTCGGCGGAGCGTTGATTCTTCTCGGTGTCAAAGTACGGGCAAATGCCAAACTGGTGAACAAGCAGTTGTCTGAGCTCCTGAGCGAACAGAAACTGTATCACATTGTGGCCATCAAACGACAGAACGAAACGATTATCCCTGGTGGTGGCGACCATATTGAAGCGGGAGATTTGCTTTTCTTCACGACCACCAAATCACATGTGGAGGAAGTTCGGAAGCAAGCAGGGAAAGCAGACCCGGAGGTTCGGAAAGTCATCATCATGGGAGGAAGTCGCATCGCATTACGGGCAAGCCAATACATCCCGAACAATATCCGCGTCAAGATTATTGAGTTGGATAAGGAGAAAAGTTATCGCATTGCCGAGAAAGTCCCGGGAAATGTCTTAATCATCAATGGCGACGGACGCGATACGGAGCTTTTGAAGCAGGAAAATATACAAGACGCGCAAGCCTTTGTCGCCTTGACGGAAAATTCAAGTACGAACATCCTCGCCTGTCTTGCCGCCAAGCGCATGGGAGTCTTCAAGACCATTGCCAAGATAGAGAACATCGATTATATCCCCTTGGCGGAAAGCATGGATATTGGCACGGTTATCAATAAGAAGCTGATAGCAGCCAGTCATATCTACCAATTCTTGCTGGATGCCGATGTCTCGAATGTCAAATGCCTGACATTTGCCAATGCCGACGTGGCGGAGTTGGTGGCGCGACCCAATTCCCGCATCACCCGCAAAGCCGTCAAAGACTTGCACCTTCCGAAAGACATGACACTCGGCGGACTGATTCGCAATGGCGAGCCGATGATGATTAACGGTAACACGCAGATACAGGCTTATGACCATGTCGTAGTCTTCTGTCTGGAATCAGCGATGAGCAAACTGGAAAACTATTTCAACTGATACCTTATGTTGAATATACGCTTTATCTTCAAGATGCTCGGGGCGATGTTTATCATTGAAACCCCGTTCATGTTGCTGGCTACGGCTGTGGCATTCTTCTATCAAGGCGATGATGTCTATCCTTTGGCTTTGTCCAGTGGGATATTGTTCGTTTTCGGTAATCTGCTTTATCTTGTCGGATACCGGGCAAACGAAAGTACGGCGGGGCGGCGCGAAGGAATGCTGATTGTCGCGCTTACATGGGCGTTGTTCTCATTCTTCGGAATGCTACCTTTCTATTTAGGAGGATATATCGACAATATCACCGATGCCTATTTTGAGACCATGTCGGGCTTCACAACAACAGGCGCAACTATTCTCTCTGATATCGAGTCCCTTCCGCACGGCATCCTTTTCTGGCGCAGCCTGACCCAATGGCAAGGCGGTATCGGAGTTATCGTCTTTGCCGTAGCCCTGCTACCCATCTTGGGAGGAGGAGCATCGCAGATGTTCGATGCCGAGACAAGCGGTATTACTCACGAACGTTTCCGTCCTCGCATCACGCAAGTGGCAAAGCGGTTGTGGGGACTCTATCTCGTTCTTACGGCAGTCTTGGCTGGCTTGCTTTGGTTAGGGCCGATGGATCTTTTCGATGCCATCAATCATAGCTTTACCTGTATCTCTACAGGAGGTTACTCGACAAAGAATGCGGGTGTTGCCTTTTGGGATTCTCCCTATATAGAATACATCATTGCCATCTTCATGTGTATCGGCTCGACGAACATGACCTTGCTTTACTTCCTCTTCAATGGGAAAATAGGGAAACTCTGGCGAGATGAAGAGACGCGCTGGTTTTATTCTATCGTAGCCCTCTCCACGCTTATCACCTTTGTCTGGATTTATGGAAAAGGAATGGTGGCAGAATTAGAGCCAGCTTTCCGAGCATCTTTCTTCCAGGTAGTAAACTTGCTATCGACGAGTGGATATACCTATGTGGATTATCTCCAATGGGGACCTTTCTTCTGGCTTTTCTCCATGCTGTTGATGGTCATTTGCGGTTGCACCGGTTCAACCAGTGGTGGTCTGAAGGTCGGTCGTGTACTTATCCTCTCGAAGAACCTGCTCAATGAGTTCAAGAAGCAAACCCATCCGAAGGCCGTCCTCCCGGTGCGGATGAACGGGCGTGTCGTTTCCTCGGAGATTGTGCATCGCATTCTCGCCTTTGTCTTTATCTATATCTGCCTGTTATTGCTTTGTTGTTTCCTCCTAACCATTGACGGTATGGGCTTCGAGGAAGCTTTGGGCTCCTCTGTTTCTGCCGTTGCTAATGCCGGACCGGGCTTGGGTAGTGTGGGGCCGATATATAATTATGCGGCGGTGCCCGACCTCTCCAAGTGGGTGCTTTCATTCGCCATGATGATCGGGCGTCTGGAGATATTTACAGTGCTCACCATCCTTCTTCCTGGTTTCTGGAAGCAATAAAACATGATTTTAACACAAAGGAATATACGTTTCCACGCTTTTCCCCGTTACTATTAGAAGTGATAAGATAAAACATACATGATAGAATATATAAAAGGAACAATAGCTGAACTCACCCCTGCCCGCATGGTGTTGGAGTGCTATGGCATCGGCTACGAAATCAATATCTCCCTGACGACCTTCTCCGCCTTTCAAGGCAAAGACGAATGCAAGGTCTTTATCTATGAGGTCATCCGTGAAGATGCCCACCTCCTCTTCGGTTTCGCTGAACCCGTCGAGCGTGAGCTTTTCCTTCTGCTGACATCGGTCTCCGGTGTTGGTCCGAACACGGCGCGGATGATTCTCTCTTCGCTCCAGCCTGCCGAACTTATCCGTGTGATTGCCACACGTGATGATCGGTCCCTGACTGCTGTCAAGGGTATCGGGACGAAAACGGCCGAGCGTATCGTGGTCGATTTGAAAAACAAGGTCAAGCAGGTCGAAGGCTTGGTTGCTGCCGATACGTCTGTTGTGCAGCGCATGACAACTGCCTCCTCCGAGGTAGCCGAGGAAGCTGTTGCCGCTCTCGTCATGTTGGGTTTCCAGAAGGCCGCTTCGCAAAAGGTGGTTACGGCGATCTTGAAAGAAGACCCGGCGATGGCGGTCGAGAAGGTGGTGAAAGAAGGGCTTAAGAGACTCTGAACCGTGATGAAGAAACAAAGGTAAATGCGTTTTAAATATATATTCATAATACTTTTGATGGCGGTGGTCGGCGGTGTGTTTTCACTGAATGCCGACTACTCGGCATTCACGCGTACCATTCCCGAAGTAGAGGAACTTCCGGCTATGCAGCAGGAGGATACCATC
The DNA here is from genome assembly GCA_944325345.1 of uncultured Parabacteroides sp. Lineage (GTDB taxonomy): Bacteria > Bacteroidota > Bacteroidia > Bacteroidales > Tannerellaceae > Parabacteroides. Next base: position 12,339 of record CALUZV010000024.1, on the reverse strand, counting down.
GTTACGCGTTATCCGGTGGCCAAGACTGTCCCGGAGGAATACAACGACCTGTTGCGGCATTCGCCTGCCGACTTGGACAATCCGGAGAACGTAACTACCAAGATTGAGTATGACTTAAAGCGGGGAACGTATGTGGTGCGTACTCGCGTCGGTGAGATGGAGTTGGGAACGCCGATGATTCTTACTCCTGAAGAATACCAAGACTACAGTATGCAAGAATCCCTCCGCTCGTACTTCAGGCAAAAGAATGAAGAGGAATACCAGAAGGAGGTGAATAAGAAGTTTAACCTCACCGATATGCAATTCAATATTGGTGCCGCCGAGCGTATCTTCGGACCGGGTGGGGTGCGGGTAAAGACGCAAGGTTCAGCCGAGCTAACTCTTGGCTTGAAGAACAATACGACGGACAATCCTTCGCTCCCGGAACGTGCCCGCAGCCGCACCTTCTTTAACTTCGATGAGAACGTGCAGCTGAACGTGCAAGCCTCGGTCGGTAGCAAGGTGAACTTCAATATGAATTATAATACCGAGACTTCTTTCGACTTCGACTCCAAACAATTGAAATTAGCTTATACCGGCGAGGAAGATGAAATCATCAAATCCATCGAGGCCGGAAATGTAAGTATGACCACGAGCAACTCGCTTATCAATGGAGGCGCGGCGCTTTTCGGTATGAAGGCAGACCTTCAGTTTGGAAAATTGCGAGTGAATGCGCTTTTTGCACAGCAGGAATCGGAGTCCAAGACAGTGAATTCGAAAGGTGGGGTGCAGACACAGGAGTACGAATTGACGATTGACCAATACGATGAAAACCGCCACTTTTTCCTTTCCCAATACTTCCGCGACAATTACGACCGGGCGATGCGCACCTTGCCGTTAGTCAATTCGAGTGTCAGCATTAACCGCGTGGAAGTCTGGATAACCAACAAGCAGAGTAACTACGATGAAGCACGCAATATTGTCGCCTTTGCGGACTTAGGGGAGCACAACCGCATCAGTAATCCGATGTTTACTCCTTCCGGCTCAAGGGATCTTCCGAGCAACGATGCCAATACGCTTTATCGGACGATTGTGAATGACTATCCCGATGCTCGCGACATCAGCCGTATTACCCAAGCTTTGGGTGGAACATTGGAAGGCGGACGCGACTACGAAGAAGTGGAGAGCGCACGCCGTCTGAATGAGTCGGAATATACCCTCAACGAAAAGCTGGGTTATATCTCTCTGAATACGCAACTTCAGGCAGATGAGGTATTGGCCGTAGCCTTTGAATATACCAGTGGAGGGCAGGTTTATCAGGTCGGGGAGTTCTCGACGGACAACTCGGAGAATACGACCCAATGTCTTTACGTGAAGTTGTTAAAGGGAACAAATATGTCGCCGAGTATGCCTTTCTGGGACTTGATGATGAAGAATGTTTATTCCTTGGGTGCTTATTCCGTGCAGAAGGAAAAGTTCCGTTTGAACATCTTGTACCAGAGCGATACGACGGGAACGTATGTGAATTATCTGTCGGAAGGGAATGTGAAAGATGAAATCCTCCTTCGCGTGATGAACCTCGACCGATTAGACCAGAACAATGAAGCACATCCTGATGGATTCTTTGATTTCGTAGAAGGCTATACAATCTTGCCAGAGAACGGGCGTATCATCTTCCCTGTTGTCGAACCCTTCGGCTCCTATTTACGGGAAAAGATAGGTAATGATGCTATTGCTGACAAGTATGTTTACCAAGAGCTATACGATACAACGTTGACATACGCCCGGCAGATTGCCGAGAAGAACAAGTTTATCCTTCGAGGAGAATATAAGGCATCCTCTGGGGCGGAGATTGATTTAGGAGCGACGAATGTGGCACGTGGTTCGGTGAAGGTTACGGCTGGAGGTGCTACTTTGACAGAGAATGTGGATTACACGGTGGATTATGCTTCCGGTCGTGTTACCATATTGAATGAAAGCATTATCTCTAGTGGCACGCCTGTCAGTGTCTCTTTGGAGAATCAATCTACGTATAGCATGCAGCGCAAGACGATGATGGGTCTGGACTTGAACTATCAGTTTACTCCGGACTTCAACATGGGGGCGACGGTGATGCACATGTCAGAGATGCCATTGACTACTAAGACGGCTTTCGGCGAAGAATCTGTCAAGAATACGCTTTGGGGTTTGAATGCATCTTATAAAGGGGAGAGCCAATGGTTGACGAATATGCTCGACAAGCTTCCTTTGCTTACGCTGACCAAACCTAGCCAGATTGCTTTCAATGCCGAGTTCGCGCATCTTATCGCAGGGCATTACGAGAACGAGTACTCGGGCGAGTATTCCTACCTCGATGACTTTGAATCTACACAGAGCAGCTTTGATTTGCTTAATCCTTACGCGTGGAATTTGGCCAGCACACCCTATGATGATTCAGCAGGTGCTTTGTTCCCTGAAGCAGCTAGGGTGAATGATGTCGAATATGGGAAGAACCGTTCTCTCTTGGCATGGTACACGATTGATGGTATCTTTACGAGGCGTAACTCCCGTTCTCTTCCTTCTCACATTACGGATGAGGATCTTTCTAACCATTATGTCCGTGCCGTGCAGATGGAAGAGTTGTTTCCTAATCGTGAGCAATTGTATAATGAGGATAATTTACTCTCTGTCTTGAATGTCGCATACTATCCTAAAGAGCGCGGACCGTACAATCTTGACGCGCAAAATGTGAATTCGGACGGTACCCTAATGAATCCCGAACGGCGTTGGGGTGGTATGATGCGCAAACTGGACCAAGTGGATTTTGAAACAGCAAATATCGAATACATCGAGTTCTGGCTGCTTGATCCTTTCATTTACGACAAGAATGCACAAGGGGGCGACTTGTATTTTAACCTGGGTGAAATCTCCGAAGATATCTTGAAAGACGAGAAAAAGTTTTTCGAAAACGGTTTGCCTATCGATGGTGATATGTCGCAAGTTGATACGACGGTCTGGGGTAAGGTTCCCCGCCAGCAAAGCACGGTCTATGCCTTCGATAATACGGCTGGGGCTCGCGCATTGCAGGATGTCGGCCTGAACGGACTTTCCTCGGCAGAAGAATTAACGTTCCCGACTTACCAACAATTTTTGGAGGAGTTGCGTCCGCGTCTTTCGGCCGCTACAATAGCAGAGATGGAGGCGGATCCGCTTTCTGTCTTCAACAATCCATCCGGAGACAAGTTTCACTATTTCCGTGGTTCGGATTATGACGAAAAACGCTTGAGTATTCTTGAACGTTATAAGCGGTATAATGGGACTGAAGGAAACTCTGAAGAGTCTGTCGAGAGCTACAGTACGTCTTCCCGCACGGTGCCTGACGTTGAGGACTTGAACCAAGATAATACCCTAAACAAGAACGAGAAATACTACGAATACAAAGTGTCGATTCGTCCTGCGGATATGAAGGTCGGCTCGAATAACATTGTGAATATTCAGACTTCGTCAGTTCGTCTGGCCAACGGGCAAACTGAAACGGTCAATTGGTATCAATTTAAAATTCCTATCAAGCAATACGACCGCAAGGTCGGCTCCATCAACGACTACAAGTCCATTCGTTTTATGCGTATGTACTTGACCGACTTTGCCGACTCTACAGTCCTGCGTTTCGGAACGTTTGAGCTGGTTCGTGGAGACTGGAGAACGTACGAGAGAACGCTTCTCGAAGACGACGCGGCTCCGGTTCCTGCTGCTACAATGGAGGTCTCGACGGTGAACATTGAGGAAAATGGGGATAAAACGCCTGTCAATTACGTCTTACCTCCGGGTGTTACCCGTATGCGAGATCCCAGTCAGCCCCAACTTCGCCAGCAAAACGAGCAAGCGCTTTCCATGAAGATTACAGGTCTGGGTGCGCAAGACGCTGTGGCTGTTTACAAGACAACCAATTACGATCTTCGCCAGTACGGACGTCTTCAGCTCTTTACACATGCCGAAGCTTTTATTAACGACGTTACCGGACTGACGAATGGAGACCTTTGGGCCTTCATTCGTTTGGGTTCCGATTACACGAACAACTATTACGAATATGCGGTTCCTTTGCAAATCACGCCGGAGGGTCGTTACTCGTCGGATAATTCCAACGACCAGGAGATAGTGTGGCCTCAACAGAACATGATGGACATCTCCTTGGAGACGCTGACGAATATCAAGCTCCAGCGAAACCGTGCCAAACAACAAGGGCAATCGGGTGTGTCTTACCAAACGGTATTCTCTGGTTATGATGAGGAAACTCCTGAGAAGAACCGGAACATGGTTAGTGTCAAAGGTAATCCCTCGCTCGCGGAAGTCAAAGTCATCATGATTGGGGTACGGAATAAAGGGACGGAAGTCAAAAGTGCCGAGGTATGGGTTAACGAACTTCGCCTGACTGACTTTAACGAAGAGGGCGGATGGGCCGCTAACGCCAATTTAAATCTTGTTCTGTCGGACTTGGGTACGCTTAATATGGCTGGCCGCATCGAGACCGCCGGCTTCGGTGCCTTAGACCAGTCTGTCAACGAGCGTCGCCTGGACGATTATACCCAATACAGTGTCTCCACCGCATTGGAGTTGGGCAAGTTTTTCCCTGAAAAGGCTAAGGTAAGCATTCCTTTCTACTATGCTTTCTCACAGGAAACCACGACTCCGAAATATAACCCGCTTGACCAGGACGTTTTGCTCAAGGATGCGCTTGACAATGCAGCTACTGATGCTGAACGGGATTCGATAAAGGAACGTTCCATCGACCGGACTACTATTAAAAGTATTTCCTTTAATAATGTCCGTGTGGACATTCGGAGTAAAACGCCTATGCCTTGGGACCCGGCAAACTTTACGTTAGGTTACTCCTACAGCGAGAACAGTTCCAAGGATCCGGAAACCGCTTACGAGACTACGAAAGACTGGCAGGGCAACTTTGCCTATACTTACACGCCCTACGTCCGTCCGTTCCGCCCGTTTGAGAAGATGAAACGGAACGATGGATACACGCGCTACTTGAAGCAATTCTCGCTCAATTACGTGCCTTCGAATATTAGTTTCCAGACGGCAATGATGCGAAACTATTACGAGATTCAACTGCGAGACTTAAGTACGGACGGAAGTCAGAATAAGATTCCCGTTTCGTTCAGCCAAGAGTTCTATTGGGATAGGGCTTTCAGCCTGCGCTGGGACTTCACGAACAACCTCAGTATGCAGTTCACCTCTGGGACGAACGCACGTATCGAGGAGCCGCACGTCCAAGTTAATAAGGAACTGAATCCAGACCAGTACCAAGTTTGGAAGGATTCCGTCAAGCAGAGCATTAGAGACCTCGGTACTCCGTTGAAATATGACCAGAAGTTCAATATCACTTGGAATCTTCCCCTTCAGCATATCCCGGTCTTGGATTGGGTGAACAGTTCCGCTACTTACAACGCTACGTACAACTGGGATCGAGGTGCGGAAATCGACGGCGACGTCCAGATCGGCAATACCGTGAAGAATCAACGTCAACTCGACGGACAGGCTGCCCTGAACTTCCAGGCGTTGTACAATAAGAATCCTTATCTGAAAAGGATTAACCAGAAGTTCAACGCTTCCGCCCGCAACTCAACCCGAAATACGCGTCAGAAGGAACAAGAGCGCCGTCGCCGGCAACGTAAAGTCGAGAAGGACATCGTCCTCAGTCCCGACAGCAATGTTGTCGTCCAGCATGGTATGCTTTCCCGCAAGGTTCACATTACCGCTAAAGGGGCTGACGGCAAGACTTACAAGATAAAGTACAAGCCGATAAACCTCGCCCAGGTCGAAATCACCACGCGGGACACGGCTCACCTGAAGCTGACTATCTATCCCGGTCCGTCCGAGCAAGAGGATCGGCTCAATAAAGCCTTGGAGTATGGAACTCGGTTCCTGATGATGCTCCGTCGTTTGAATGTCCAGTACACCTCGACAGACGGTATGATGCTGCCTGGATTTATTCCCGAGGTAGGAGATATCTTTGGCCAGTCTCGCTCTTCCGTCGGGATGGCTCCGGGTCTCGGTTTCGCCTTTGGCGGTGTCAGTCGGCGTTATATAGATGAGGCAGATGAGAAGGGGTGGCTTATCAAGAACACTGATACGAACATTGAGCCTGCTATCATCAACAGTTCGAAGAACCTGAATGTCCGTGCAAACCTTGAGCCTATTCCCGGACTGAAGATAGATTTGACTGCCAACTGGGTGGACAGTCGTAATACGGAAATACAATTCATGTACGAAGGTGCTCCCGAGACTTACAGCGGAAACTTTACCATGACCACCATTGCTATCGGTAGTGCCTTCGGAGGAATGGGTAGTGCTGCTGATAATTACGCCTCTAAGACGTTCGATAAGTTCCTTGCCAACCGTGCCATCATCGCCCAGCGCCTTGAAAATAGCTATGCCGGGACTCGCTATCCTTCTACCGGCTTCATGGAGGGACATGTATTTGCCGGCCAAGCATACGATCCGAACAATGGTAGCGTTAGCATGAATTCTGCTGATGTCCTGATTCCAGCCTTCCTCGCTGCCTATACGGGGAAGAGTCCCGAGAAGGTCGCCCTTACCGCATTCCCGTCTGTGAAGTATATGCTTCCGAACTGGCGCGTAACTTATACAGGTCTGATGCAGCTCCCTTGGTTCAAGAAGTATTTCAAGAATTTCACGCTGAGCCACCAATATCGCTGTTCTTATAGTGTTGGCTCCTTCTCTTCTTTCTTGAACTGGGTGGATGCAGGTCAAGACGGGCTTGGATACGTCCGCGATGTCCTGACGGGCAACCCGACTCCGTCTTCGCCCTACGACATCTCGGCAGTCAGCATTACGGAAGGATTCAGTCCTCTGCTTGGTGCCGACGCGACCCTTTTAAATAATGTAACAGGAAAAGCCGAGTACCGCACGACACGTAATCTTAACCTCAACGTCTCGTCGTACCAGCTTGTCGAGTCAAGGACTAACGAGTTTGTCATTGGTTTGGGCTACAAGTTCACTGAGTTTAACAAGGTCCTCGGCATGAAAAAGACTGAGAACTTCAGCAATGACCTGACCGTGAACCTCGACTTCTCCTTCCGCAAGATGCAGTCGGTGATACGCAAAATAGAAGATAACTTCGCCCAGGCTACAAGTGGAAACATCGCTAAAACCATCCAGTTCTCGGCCGATTACGGTCTGAGCCGGGCGCTGACAATCCGCGCGTTCTACGATTTACAAATCAACACGCCACTGGTATCCAGCGCCTCCTACCCAACGTCGAACAGCAACTACGGCGTCAGCCTGCGCTTCTCGTTGGCACAATAGGTGGTGGTAAAAATTTCCTCAACATCTACGTCTTCGCGGATGTTGGGGAAAATTTTTGTAGATGTTCAGCCACGAGAACGTAGGTGTTGATGTATTTTTACGTATGTTTCGTCCCCCGAAACCTACACTTTCGTCCAAAGAAAGCATAGTTCTGGAAAAAATTCTGAGATTTTTCTTGCAGATTCATAAATCGTCCTTACCTTTGCATCGATTCCTGAGAGGACAGCGGTTCTCGACATTCGGGGTCAGATATATTGTAAAGCATTTACGGATATTATTCCTTATATCAAAAATCGGCAAAATTTTTACGTGTAGGGATAATAGACAATGAATGCTTGCGCTCTGGGGCGTATTCTTCTTTTTGGATTTTCATAGGGAAAAGAATTATACAGAAATTAGAGCGCGAGCTATTGTTTTATTATTTACACGTTGGGCGTTTGCCGATGCCTTGATATAAAATAATAAACATAGCTCGCGCTTTTTTTGTGTTCATAAGCGTTGGGCTATGTTGCCCGTAATTGTTGATAGAGAAATTTATTAATACCTCAATATTAACAATTAAATTTTAAACAATTATGAACAAGAAAGTATCTACACTTTTGACATGCGGGCTGATGTTAGGAGGCTCGCTGTTATGTAGCTCGGCTTTTGCGCAAGGCAACTTGGTTGGTACGCAAGTTTCAGCTACAGATTTTGAAAACAATCTTGACAAAAATCCTACTTATTTTATAATGAGTAGTGGTGAGGTAGCCCTTGGTATGTCTGATTTAGATCTTGTTAATCAAACAACTTCATATCAAGGTGTCTATAAGAACAACATCTCTGATGATATCGATGAAGCTGATAACTTTATGTGGAAAGTTACAGAATCTCTCAGAGTTGTGGATGATCCTAATGGCGGTAAAGTTTATACATTAACGAATGTAGGAACGGGTAAGCAATTACTTATCAAGAGTGATAAATCTGGTCTTTTGACAGATTATTCAGATACAAGTAAAGCTGCGGATCCTTCATATTTCAATTTTGCTTCTTATGCAGATTATGCACCGTCTACGGTATTATATGCATTAAATACTGCAACAAGTGCTTTAATTATTAATAATACTACAGGTGCTGTTTCTCTGGGTAGTTCTTCTGATGGTATCTCTTTCTACACCGTTAAAGATCAAGATATCGAAGCCGACGATTTGAATAAACTCTATAATTCAATTGGATTCAACTTTGAATTGTCTGATGATGAAATCGCAAATATTTTCGATCAGGAAGGTGTTCGCGTAAGAGCTATTGAAGTGAATGTTTCTGGCTATTCTGGTATTAAGTTTAATGAAAACGGAGAAAGAGATAATAATGGTGATTATGAATTCCCGAATGGAACATATTTCGTAACAGAAACGCCTGCCGGAGAAGTTCCAACAGATCTTCAAGATAAATTAGACTATCTGTTGCAATGTACTTTCATCGCCGTTAGCTCTTCTGAAAACGTAAGCCAGGATGCAGACAAACAGAAGGCTGGTGAAGGCTTTACTTTGACAACTGTGTCAGGTGCTGATTTGGTTACTTACAATGTAACATCAAGCTCTGCACAAGCAAGTAAGCTGCCGAACCACGATCAAATTTCTGTTCACAATGCTTGCTTTGATGTTGCTTTGCAGCCGACAAGTAGCAAATATGCTTTGACCTTGCCGCAGTTCCGTTATCAGGCAGCTTCTGGCAGCGAGACTCAGACAATCAAGACAAACGTTCAGCTTGTTTTGTCTGATGACAAATATGGTGCTACAGAATATCTCTGTACATATCCGACGGCAACTCCGAGCTATATCTTCACCTTCGTAGAAGCTAACGCCGTTAATCCTATCACCGAATTCTTGAATGCAGACGGACAGGCTGCTATCTACAACATCCAGTTCGTAAGCGGCGAAGATGATGATAAGGACGAAATCGGTAAGTATTTGTCTGCTACAGCTTACAAAGATCAATTGTATGCAAAAGGCGAAGTTCTGACTGATACAGATATGCCGGAATTCCAGTTCATCATTACGAACGTAAATGGGAACGATGTTACTTTCACAAACCGTGCAAATAACAACGTGAAGTTTACAGTTAAGTTCTTTGCAGAAGGAGATGGTTCTTATGTTATAGCTCGCAATGCTGGCGACAACAAGGCTTTCAATATCTTGAATGTAACAGAAGAAGGCGCAATTGAAGAAGTTACAACCAATAAGGATTTGAATGAAACAGTTGTTAGACTGACGACTCCTGCTTCAACTGACAAGTTTAATGGTACTTGGAATGTAGAAGATGGTAGCGAAGTAACTATCTCGTTTGCTCGCGATGCAGATCCGACTTCTAACAAGTTGTATCCGCAATGGCAAGTAGATGCTGCTGGTACAAGCTATACTTTCACTAAACCGACAGATGAAGTTTATGAAGGCGCGCATTGGCAGTTGGTTAAAGATGATGAACCGAACTATCTGACTCGTATGTATGCTTATCGTGTAGGCGAGGGAGATGAAGCTACAGTTTCATTCAAGAATGCAACTGATACGACGGCTTATTACACGTATAAATTCCAGTTGGTTGCAGATGGTGATGTAGTTAATCGTTGGTTACAAGAAAGCAGCGATAATTTCCAATTGGCAACTCTTTCTACAGCAGATGGTACAGACTTTATCATTTATGAAAATGTTGATGGTTCTGTAGATATTGTAGAAGAAGGTGATAAGACTGAAGGTATTAAGATTGATAGTTATACGGATGCTTCACACGACTTGGATTGGTACATCGACGAAAACAAGCAGATGAAGAATAAAGATTTAGCAGAAACTGCAGTTGCAGCTGAAATCAAGACATATCTGATTCCTGAAGCTCCGGAAATCTCTTGGCAGACAGAAGGCCACGTAACTCTCCAGAGCGAACGCGGCAACTACATCTCTTTGGATGAAAACAACGATGCTATCGTAGTTACTGAAGCTGAAGAAGTTTACTATCTGAATAAGACTGATAAAGATGCTATTATCCCGTCGTACTACATCACTCGTGGAACTGCCGATGGTAGCACAGCAGAAAGCAGCCGCTTGTATATGTTCAACCCGACAGACTCAGTTGATTACTATGTTGGTGCCGGTAAGTATGACAAGGAATATCAGTGGAGAGAAGAAACTACGAAGGTTATCTTCAAAGCTGGTCAGTTGAATGCTACTGCCGATACATTGACTACAGCTATTCAGGGTAAAGCTACTAAAGTTGCTATGAAGGCTGACAACAAGGGTACAGAAGGCGGTCTGAATCGCTTCAAGTTCCAGATTGTTGAAACAGAAGATGGCGACGGTTTGTACTACATCCGTCAGATTGGTGCTACAACAGGTGGTCATGGCGATCTCGCAGGCAACTACTTGGCAAGCAACAATGAACAGCTGACTTGGTCTAAGCGTGCTCAAGCTATGAAGTTTGCTTTGGCTGAAACTTCTGCTCCGACAGCTAACGAAGGTGTTTCTGCAACAGACGTTAAAGTAATCGCCGTTGACGGTGCCATCAACATCAAGAACGCCGCCGGCAAGAACGTAGTAGTTTCTACAATCCTCGGCCAGATCGTTGCTAACGAAGTTCTTACATCTGACAACGCTACAATCAGCGTACCGGCAGGTATCGCTATCGTAAGCGTTGATGGTGAAGAAGCCGTTAAGGTTAGCGTGAAATAAATTGACAATTAACAATGGACAATTGACAATTTAGGGGTATCTCCAATAATTGTCAATTGAAAAGAAATAGTAGCCCGTGAGGGTGAACGCTTTTAATTAGTATTAATAATAATAGTAGTGTAATTGAAAAAGTTCTATCCGCCACAGTAAAAGTACTTTGTGAAAAGGAAAAGGCGGAAAAGTTTTAAAGGAAAATCCCTGCTTCTCGTCGGTGTGAGGCAGGGATTTTTGTGTCAATTGACAATTGAGAATGGACAATTGACAATTATGTTTAGCACGGCGATTTATCGCCGTAGTTAGGCGGATTCTCTCATATTCCGGATTTTAACCCCATATTGACCCCATTCCCCTTCAGGGACTTCCCCTAGAACAGGGAAAGAGTACATATAGAATATTTGATAAAAACGATTGTTGGGTGATTCTAATGCGGCGCGAGGTCGCGTTGCCCTAGAATCACTGATTCTAACGCGTTGCGAGGTCGCTTTGCCTCATTGTCGGGTGATTCTGATGCGGCGCGAGGTCGCGTTGCCCAAGAATCACTGATTCTAATACGTTGCGAGCTCGCTTTGTCTCATTGTTGGGTGTTCTGATGCGACGCGAGGTCGCGTTGCCTTGGAATCACTGATTCTAACACGTTGCGAGCTCGCTTTGCCTCATTGTCGGGTGATTCTGATGCGACGCGAGGTCGCAACGGGTCATTGACGCCCCTCAAAGGTACAACGCGAGGTCCGCAAAGCCTTAAAACATTGTTTTTGATTATCATACTCCATCCCTCTTCTGCAACGGGGGAAGAGTTCAGATAGAATATTCGGCAAAAACGATTTTTAACATAAAAACAAAATGTGCGCGAAATCGCGATTTTTGAAGACAAATGTGCACTGCTCTTTTTCGCACGAAAAATACCTTTTTCCTATAAAATCCACAAAATCAGGGATAGCATAATAGACTATTATATTGACATTTACTTATATATTCATAATATAAAGGGAGCCTTAAAATCCCCCAAAACTGCGTTTTTTTGCTGTGCACAAATGTCCACGTTTTTCCAATCTAAAAGAACAAATGGTTTTTGCAAATTTCAGCGTATGTTATAGGGCATATTAAAAGTCTCATTCCCATCCAAATATTATTCGCAATTTTGCGGCGTCGAAAGGAAATGACAGGAGGATCCCGCTCAGAATACTTGCGACGATTAACAAAGCTTTAATTATGAAAAATGGTTGAGAAACGGGGGCGAGCAAGCGTGCTTGCCTCCACTCAACCTCAAAAAGAGACAATGCACCTTAACTATGAAAGAAGAGCTTTTTAGGAAACGGGAAATTCGTCCCGTTTCCGGCTCTTCATA
>CALUZV010000023.1 GCA_944325345.1 uncultured Parabacteroides sp. | reverse complement strand
TTTTGTTTGGTTACAGCCTTTTACTATTATTATATAGGTACGCCGCTGAATGGTTTCTCGGCGGAAAAGGTCTTGTGTGATTTCCTTTCTCTGACAGTTGGAAGCATGTTGCTTTACCTCGTGGGAGTGCGGGACGACCTAATCGGGGTTGGTTATCGTTATAAATTTATCGTCCAGATATTTGCCGCCATCCTCTTAATCTGGCCTGGTGGCTGGCTCAACTCCTTGGGTGGTTTATTGGGCATCCATGCTTTGCCAGCCCTCGTCGGTATGCCTCTCACAGTCCTGGCAGTGGTTTACATCACAAACGCCATCAACCTGATAGACGGCATCGATGGTTTGGCCTCCGGTCTAAGTTGCATAGCCTTAGTTGTTTTAGGCATCCTATACGCCATCAAAGGCGAGTACCTTTACGCGCTCTTGGCCTTCTCAACCCTTGGCGTTTTAGTCCCGTTCTGGTTCTACAATGTCTTCGGCAATGCCCAGCGCGGCCATAAACTTTTCATGGGTGATGCGGGCAGCCTGACTTTAGGCTACATCCTCAGTATGTTAGCTATCCATCTGAGCATCAAAGACCCGGCGGACACCGACCTCCGGAATCCACAGATGGTAGTCGCTTTCTCGACCCTGATCGTCCCGATGTTCGACGTCGTCCGCGTCGTCCTGCATCGCCTCCGCAATAAAAAGAATCCCTTTTTGCCGGACAAGAACCACTTCCATCACAAGCTCTTAAGAACCGGAATGCGCGTTCGCATGGTAATGGTAACCATCCTCTGCGTCTCCCTCTTCTTCATCGGCCTGAATTGGCTGTTAGCCAGCCGGATGGATTTTACGGGAATCCTGATATTGGATGTGGTGCTTTGGACGGCAATGCAGCTGGGAATTAATTATTTTATACGTAAGAAAGAATTGCTATCCCAACCCGAATGAAATGAGGGTTATAAATAGCCGTAGGTTTCAACCTACGGCGCACAAAATGAACGTATTAATATCGTATTTCACGTAATCCGTAGGTTAAAACCTACGGCTATTTATAACCTCGCGAATCGCGAGGTTGGAATAGTTTTCCATATATAATTATGATTTTATCCTCCGGCCTCCGCCTCCAATCTCTCTTGCAGCATGAGATAACAACCATCCTGCACCAAGAGTTTGACAACGACGCTGCTATCCATCTATATAGCACCGGCACCCACTGGGTCGCCTTCGAACGTTCCGCCTACCAGCTTTGCCGCCAATACCCGGACGCCGACCTGACCCCGTTCTTTTTCGACACTTACCCGTTTCCCGTCCTGATGGCAAGCATTCGAGCTAAGGGTTTGAAAGAAACATCGTTGAACGGACAGCTGACGTTGAAGGCTCCGAAGCTGAACCTGCGACAGTATAGGGCGTGGCATCGGCGGGAGGTGAAGCAATTTGAAGATATTTTGAGCTAACATAAAATCTAAAAGACATGGCAAAAAAAGTAACCTATCAGATTAACGTGAGTCTGCAGGACAATACCGTTACAATCAGTGATTCAGAAGATAGAATCTTCGTAGTACAATCGCAGGGAACAGCGGATGTGGACCGTCTCGTAGAGGAAATCATGGAAGTGAATCCCGGTCTCGAACGCGAAACCGTCCGTATGGTCTTGGACCTCTTCAACCGCATCATCATGAAGCTCTTGCTCCAAGGAATGCGCCTGAACACCGGCCTCTTCATCATCGAATTGGTTTGCAAGGGCGTAACCTACGACGGAGCTTGGCATCCCGATGTCAATTCCCTGCAAATCAACATTACACCAACCAAAGAGTTGCGTGAAATCTTGGATAGCACAACCATCAACATCACCGGCGAAGCTCCGAGCGCAATGTCCGTAACGGGCGGCGAATCAGCCCAAGGCGCAGGCTACCGCGTGAAAGCCGGCCGCGCCTTCACCCTTCACGGCAAGAACATCAAAGTCGTGGGCGACGACCCGTCGGTTGGCATTACGCTGACAGACAGTGATGGAACGGAGACAAAAATCGAAGGCGACCTTATTATCCAGAACGACCCGAAGAAGGTGGTGTTTATTGTGCCGGAAAGTACGGCGGATGGAGAATATGAACTGAAACTTGCAACGCAGTATTCAGGTGGAGGCGGTTTTTTGAAGGCCCCGCGTGTTATTATCAAGACGCTGACTGTAGGAGAAACTGTAGATGATACTCCGGAAACAGGAGGTGAGGACGACGTGGAAGATGGTCCACAAGTCCAATAGGAAATCTCCAACGTCGTTGGGTACTCCTACCCAATGACGTTGGGTAGAGCTACCCAAAGGTGTTGGGTAGGGGTATCCAAAGGCATTGGGTAGAGCTACCCAACGACATTGGGTAAGGGTATCCAAAGCTGTTGAATAAAATTTAGGGAAGAGAAAAGTTCATATAGGGGCTAAATTTAAGAGTTTTGCTTACCTTTGTGAAGTCAATCTAAATTTCAGGTATTATGTGTTCAGAAGGCATTTACGAAAGATACGTCAATTTCTATACGGACTTTGCATTTAAGAAGTTGTTTGGGACAGAAGTCAATAAAGATTTGCTCATCAGTTTCTTGAACGCACTGTTGCATGGTCGTGAAGAAATCCGTGAGATAACCTATCTCAATACCGAGCATCTGGGCACACAAGAATACGACCGGCGTGCCGTGTTTGATGTATATTGCAAGAACGAGAAAGGTGAATACTTTTTGGTGGAGATGCAGAAAGGCGAGCAGCAGTTCTTCAAAGACCGCAGCATCTATTACTCTACCTTTGCCATTCGCGAGCAAGCCCCGCGTGGCGAGTGGAATTACGGTCTGAAAGGCATCTATACCATTGGAATCCTGAATTTTTGCTTTGAAACCAACGACCCATCTTATTACCACGAAGTAAAACTGTTGGATACAAAAACAAAAGAAATCTTCTATGACAAGCTGACTTTCATCTATCTGGAGATGCCGAAGTTCACGAAGACAGAAGCCGAATTGGAAACCCTGTTCGACAAATGGCTGTACGTCATCCGCAACTTAGCCTCCCTGATGGAGCGTCCTCGCGCCTTACAAGAAAAAGTTTTCCAGCATTTGTTTGATGCAGCCGAGATAGCCAAGTTCGACAAAAAGGAACGCTATGAATACGAGGAGAGCTTGAAAGCCTTCCGGGATTTGTTTAGTATGGTGGAAACTGCCAAGTTGAAGGGACATGCTGAAGGATTGGAAGAAGGGTTGAAAGAAGGACATGCTAAGGGATTGGAAGAAGGACTTGCTCAAGGATTGAGAGAGGTGGAAAGAAATAAAATTTCTACAGCTCGAAAGTTGAAACAACTTGGTCTGGCATTGGCTGATATAGTGAGTGTAAGTGGTTTGTCGGAAGAGGAAATACGACAATTGTAATGTTATAAGCTTATGAATTCAGAGGATATTTACGAAGAATACGCCAATTACTATGCTGATCTGGGCAAGAAATTGTTCGATGAGACGGTTAAGTGGGATGAGAAAGAACGTGAATATTATCTGAAAGCGTATTGGGATTGGTGTAGTTTGATAGAGACTGCCGAGTTGCGAGGGCGGGAGCGAGGTTTTGAAAAAGGTTATGCCGAGAGTTTGAAAAAAAGCATAACACCTATGGTCCAGAAGTTAAAGCAGATGGGGATGTCGATTGCCGACATTGCGAAAGCAACCGAATTTTCTGAAGAGGAAATACAGCAGTTTTTATCATTAGAAGAATAATATTTCTACATTTATAAAATCTCCAACGCCTTTGGATAGAAGTATCCAAGGGGTCTGGATAGGAGTATCCAGAATGGCTGGATAGTGGTATCCAAAGACATTGGATAGAAGTATCCAAGGATATTGGATAGAGCTATCCAAACAAAAACAGCCAAGACTATCGACTAAACACAAAATTCAATTAAACATATTTCATAAAAATAGGGGTCAAAGATACTGGTAATGTCTCGTCCTTATTACCGGTAATCTCGATGGGACATTACTGGTGATAAGGAAGGTTGATTACCGGTAATAAGGAGGCTTGGATACCAGTAATCATAGATGTTCATCCGCGGTTTCGTACATGTTGATGGAAAATTACGCGGGTGTTGATGCGCGGAAACGTAGATGTTGAGGAATTTTATAAGGCTTCTGTTACCGGTGGCAGAGCATCTCTGTTACCAGTAGCAGAAGGGTTCTGCTACCGGTAGCAAGGGTGCTCTGGTACGGATGGCAGAGGCTGGATGCTACCAGAAGCAAGACAAAAGGACAAAATTGATGACTTCTACCGCAGAAAATAATAAACGTATAGCGAAGAATACGGCAATGCTCTACATCCGTATGCTTCTGATCATGGCGGTTACGTTATATACGTCCCGCGTGGTGTTGGAAGTGTTGGGGGTAGAGGATTTTGGGATTTATAATATTGTTGGTGGGGTCGTAGTCTTGTTTTCGTTTATTAATAATGCGATGGCGACGGCGACCCAACGCTTTTTGAATTTTGAGTTAGGACGGAATGATATAAAAGAAGTTGGACGGGTATTTAGTATGAGCATGACAGCTCATATCAGCATTGCGTTATTGGTTTTGCTTTTAGCTGAAACTATCGGATTGTGGTTCTTATTAACGCAAATGAATATACCGGACGGACGAATGAATGCTGCTGTCTGGTGTTATCAATTTTCTATTTTAACGACTTGCGTTCAGATAATCCGAGTACCTTATAATGCCTGTATTATTGCATACGAACGAATGTCCTTTTATGCCTATATAAGCATATTGGAAGTAATATTGAAATTATTGATTGTCTTTCTATTATCAATAGGCGGATTTGATAAGCTGATACTTTATTCCATATGGATGTTTTTGGTTACGGTTGCTGTCTGTTATGCCTACAAGATAGTATGTAACCGGAATTTTAATATTAGCCGGTATTCCTTCTTTTGGGATAAAACCTTATATAAGAAATTGATGAGTTTTTCCGGATGGAGCTTGTTTGGGAGCGCGGCGAATGTTGGGGCACAGCAAGGATTGAATATATTGTTGAATATATTTTGCGGGGTAACGGTGAATGCAGCGATGGGGATAGCAAACCAGGTAAGTAGTGCCGTTTATAGTTTTGTCTCTAATTTTCAGACCGCATTTAATCCGCAGATTGTGAAGTCTTATGCAGCAGGAGAAAAGGATTATTTTGTAGAACTCGTGTTTAAAGGGTCTAAATATTCATATTTCTTATTATTTATAATAGCTCTTCCTGTTTATGTTTGTTGTAGGGAATGTTTGGAAATATGGTTGGTCAATGTACCAGAACATGCTGTCTCTTTTTGCAAATTAATGATATTATTTTTATTATTGGATGCAATTCAGGGTCCTTTATGGATGTCTGTACAAGCTACGGGGAAGATTAGAAATTATCAATTACTGATGAGCTTGATGATTCTTATGAATCTACCGTTTAGTTATCTCTTTTTGAAAATGGAATATGCTCCGGAGGTAGTTTTAATAGTTAAAGTTGTGGTCAATTTAGCTATTTATATCGTACGTATAATATATTTGAATGTTTTATATTCTTTTCCTGGAATTCAGTATTTGAGAGAAGTTATAGCCCGTGTTTTGTTAGTAACACTTGTCGTTTACCCATTGACTAATGCTTTTTATCAACATGGAGAAAAAGGTTTCACTCAAATAGTTTTGATCGTTTTATCATCTTTCATTTTGAATATTGCTGTGATAACAATTATAGGGCTTAATAAAAAAGAGAGAATAATACTGTGTAAGCAATTGAATAAATATAAGAGTGTATGCGTACGGCAACGATAACATTTCATGCCTCTCATAATTATGGGTCAATGCTCCAAGCATTTGCTTTACAAAAGATGATAAATCGATTGGGGCATGATAATGAAATTTTGAATTTGAGAACAGACCGTCAAAAGTGGTTGTATCCAAAACCTGATGAGTTGTTAAGTCGAAAAGACGTGAAGGTAAAGAAATTCATAAGGCGAATGCTCTATTTCCCATTTGTGAAGGATTTGCAGATTAAGCATGAATTGTTTGAAAGTTTTCTCCAAAAGGATTTGAAACTTTCAAGAGTATATTCAAATTTGCAAGAATTGAATAATGCTGATTTGCCTTATGATTGTTTTATAGCTGGAGGAGACCAAATTTGGAATACATCGCCATTGGATTTTGATTGGAGTTTTTATTTGCCATTTGTAAAAACCGGTCGAAAAATTTCATACGCAGTGAGTATGGGGCCTCATGCCGAAGAGCAGGTAACAAGTCTTGAACGCATTCGGAAATATTTGTCAAGTTTTGATGCAATTTCTGTCCGAGAAAAGGGAACGAAAGATTTAGTTTCCTCATTGACGGATGTACCTGTGGTGGAATCGTTAGATCCTACATTGTTGTTAGATAAATCAGAATGGGAAAGTTTCATTAATTCAAGAGCTACCGTGAAAGGAGATTATATTTTTGTCTATTCTCCGTCTTTCAATCCGGTAGTATATGATATCGCAGATAAGTTAGGCCAGTTATTGAAGAAAAAAGTTGTAACCTCTATTTATCATCCACGTATGTTACAATATTCGTCTTTGAAGTATGAATTGGCGGTAGGGCCTTGGGAATTCCTTGATATATTGTCAAAGGCAGATTTGGTTGTGAGCGGCTCTTTTCATGCAGTAGTGTTTTCTGTCATATTTAATAAACCTTTTTGGGCAATTAACGGAGCTAAAGATAATAGAATGAGAACCTTTTTGGAAAATACTCACCTTCTTCATCGCAGTATCGACAAGGCTAATTTGGGAAAAAAGGTGAGAGGAAATATCCCTTGTGAATTTTGTGATGCAGAGGAACTTATTCAGAAAGGAAGAATAGAAAGTATGTCGTATTTGTCAAAAGCAATAGAAGGAAAGATATGATAGAATTGTGTTCACGAGAGAATTGCACGGGATGCGGTGCTTGTTATAATATTTGTCCGAAGTCAGCTATTTCCATGTTATCTGATGAAGAAGGTTTTTTATTTCCTCAGATAAACTCGAAAATATGTGTAGAATGTGGTCGTTGTTTGCGGGTTTGTCCTGAACTGAATAGAATATCCAAGCATAAAGAAGCTGAATATCCATTGGCTGTAGTTGCTAAAGAAGAGAGCATACGTGTTAAGAGTTCTTCTGGAGGAATGTTTTCTTTGTTGGCAGATTGGGTATTGTCGAAAGGCGGGGTTGTGTTTGGGGCTGCCTTTGATGATGAATATACGGTTTATCATTGTTGCATAAAACACCAATCTGAATTGGATAAGCTGCGTGGTTCGAAGTATGCACAAAGTGATACAAATGAAACTTATCGGGAAGTTAAAGAGTATTTGAAGTCAGGAACGGCCGTGCTTTATACAGGGACTCCATGTCAGATTGCGGGATTATATGGCTATCTGGGAGGCATAGATGTATCTTTGCTTTATACGGTGGACCTGGTATGTCATGGTGTTCCCTCTGTGAAAGCATTTAAGATATATTTGCGTCGGCTGTCTGACAAGTTAGCTATAAAAAAGGAAGAGGTAAAGAAGTTTTGTTTCCGCGAATTGGAAGGATGGGGCGTAACCCCATCCTTCCAATTCGCGGAAATAAGGCGGCGATTAACTCCGGAAGAGAATTTATATATGCGCTTATTTTTAACTTCGAGATTGCATAGGCGTTCATGTTATAATTGTCTTTATGCAACTCCTCAACGGATATCAGATATAACGATAGCTGATTTTTGGGGAATCGGACAAGAAAAAGCATTCGGTCATGATGTATCCCAAGGTTGTTCATTGGTTCTATTGAATACAGAAAAAGGAAAGGATATGTTTGAGATGATCCGTCCATTTGTTTATGTGGAACAGCGTGAATGGAGAGAGGCATTAAGAACAAATACCCAATTGCATACTCGATCGATTTGTCCCAAAGATAGGGATGATGCTTTTCATTATTTGTTCAATAAAGATTATACGACCACTTATAATCACTTCTTTAATACACCCTATATTCGTGTCCGACATTTCGTGGGGAATATTTTAAGGAGCTTATATTTACGGTAATATTATAATAGCATGGAGCCTAAAGTTTCAGTTATAGTCCCTGTTTATAAAGCAGAAAACTATCTACACCGTTGTGTGGATAGTTTGTTGGCGCAGACCTTTCAGGATTATGAAATACTGTTAGTTGATGACGGTAGTCCAGATAGGTCTGGAGAGATTTGCGATGAGTATGCGAAGAAAGACTCACGAGTGCGGGTATTTCATAAGGCGAATGGTGGAGTTAGTTCAGCCCGTCAATGTGGAATGGATAATGCACGAGGAGAATATACGATACATGCGGATCCTGATGATTGGGTGGAACCTGAGATGTTGGAGGAGCTTTATAAGAAGGCGAAGGAAGAGGATGCGGATATGGTGATTTGTGATTACTATATCAATTATCGAAGGAAACAAATATACAAACAACAGAAACCTAAATCTCTAAATCATGATGCCGTAATGCGTCAGTTGTTACTACAACAGTTGCATGGTGCGTGTTGGAATAAATTAGTAAGGCGAAAGTTAATAGAAGATTTTGGCATATTGTTCCCTTTAGATATGACTATTTGGGAGGATTTATATGTAAATTGTTGCTTTTTGATGCATGAGGTGAAGGTTTATTATTTGGGTAAGGCGTTTTATCATTATGATTGTTATAATAATGGGGAAAGTCTAACAAAGAAGATAGATATGAAAGCAATTTCCTCTATGATTGATTTTGTATCTTATATAGAAGATATTACTGATTCATTATTATATGAGCGAGAGCTGATAAAGCTAAAATGCATAGTGAAAAATTCTGTTTGGTGTTCGAATCTTTACTCCGATGAATATTTTTTTAATTTATATAGAGATATAAATTGGAAGTATATTTGGAATATTTGGACTTTTTCTATAACCGAAATATGTGTAAAATTATCTATATTGAGACTTGCTAATTTGTCAAAACAGCTCTATGCAATTTGGATACTTTATGGACGTAAGATTCGAGATAAGTTTGTTAGATAATAAGAAATGTTGTATATGATGACATCTGTAGTTTTCTTTTGCATTATATTCGTGAGTATTCTTTGTTACTATTTGCAGAGAACGAGTTCTGTTATTTATTTAAGTGGAACGTCTTTTGCTCTTATCTCTAATAAGACTCTTGCTATTTTTATTCCGATTTTAATAATATCTTTATTGGTTGGTTTGAGATATGATGTAGGGGTGGATTATCTAACATATAAAGATATATTTGAATATTATATTTCAGATGATTTAATCGAAAGTTTGAAAAGTAGTGGAGTGGAGCCTGTATTTACTTTATTATGTGTACTGTTGCATAAAATGAATATTCCTTATTATGGGATGTTCATTATTATGACCCTTATTCCTATGTATTTTTTTTATAGATATTTCAATACTAGGGAATATCTTTTTATTCCAGCTATGTTGTTGTTATATATGTCTGGTGTCTTTTTTTGGTATATGAATATAATGAGACAAGGGATATCTTTTTTTATACTTCTCTATGCTGTTGGGAAATTGTCTGATGGATCTTTTTTTAAGTATTTGTTTTGGGTGTTAATAGCATCAGGTTTTCATATATCATCTTTATTGTTTTTACCTCTTTTCTTATTTTATTATATACATAAGCCCCTGTTTGAAAGGAGCGTTTTTATGCTGATTTATATTATTACATGGATTTTTTCTAAAGATCTTACTTATATATTATTATCTCTAGTAGAGCCTTTTATTGAGGGTTATTATTTGAAATATATAGATGTTATTAATACTTTGGAAATGTCTGGAGGAACAGGACTTGGCGTTTTGGCACTACATATATCTGATATTATGTTAATTTATATGAGTCCTTTGATTGCGAAGGTGTTTGTTGAAGAAAGATATGAACTTTATTATAATATCTTTTTATGTGGGGCAATTATTTCTAATATTGCAGGTATGAATATGTTATTAAGTCGGATACCATTTTGTTTGATATCTATGCGTATTATTGTAGCCGCATTCTCTATATATTATGTATATAATCATTGGCGCAATTTAAAGATGCATTATAAATTAGCTTTCTCTATATGTTTAGTTGCGAATATTGCATATTTTGTAGGTAATCTTATAAATCTTGAATATCATTTTGTGAAAATATGATGCAACCTTTGGTTTCTCTAATTATGCCTATATGGAATGTTGATTTATATATTAGGCATTCTTTTGAAAGTGCTCTGCGGCAAACATACGCGAATATCGAGTATATATTGGTTGATGACTTTTCATCAGATAATAGTGTCTCTATTGTTAAGGAACTTTTGCAATCTTATATATGTAAAAATGTTAAAGTGTATACTCATCAATATAATAAAGGAGTTGCTTCTGCTAGAAAAACAGGATTGGCGCATGCTTCAGGAGATTATATTATCTTTTTAGATAGCGATGATTATTTCGAAGAAACATTTATTGAAAATATGGTTGCTGAGGCTATTCGAACACAAAGTGATATAGTTGTATGTGATTATTATGTTACACTTGGGTATAAAGATAGATACGTGAGTCAAAAAATTAACGGAGATGGAAAGTCTTTATGTTCAGCAATATTAAATGGCTATATACAAGGTTTCTGTTGGAATAAGTTGGTGAAACGAGAATTGTATTTTATGGACTCAATTTGTTTTGAAGAAGGTGTGAATATGTGGGAAGATGTGTCTGTAATTTCTCGTATTAGTTATTTTGCATCAAAAGTATCTCATATTCCTAAAGCTTTTATTCATTATAATCAATTGAATGTAAATTCTTATTCAACTAAAGAATTGTCAAAGAAGTCAATGGAAAATATTGTTACTGTAGTTGATATAGTATCGAAATTTTTTACAACTCATTCTTTAGATGATATTTGCGATTCGCTTTCCTCGTTCAAATTGAGAGCTAAATCGTTCTTGTTGATAAACTCTAAAGGAAATTATCGTAAACACTTAAATGGTTTATATCCAGAATTGTCTACTATATGTTTTCGTCGCAGATTATTTCCTTTTTATGTAAACTTTGTGTGTCTTTTTTCTTATTTTAAACTTTTCTTCTTGATTGATTTTATGTGGTGTATTGTAAATTTTTTAAAAGAAATGCGAAATAGATATGGTAAATAGGAATTGTTTGAAAATTGGTATTTTAGTGGAATATTTGTCTTACGTCGGTGGTGGTGAACGAGTTTATTGCTTGTGGGCGAATATGTTTGCTGATAAATTGGGTTATGATGTGTATATAGCTTCATTTGAAGATTATAATAGACCTTTCTATTATTTGTCTCCAAAAGTTAAAGTGGATAGTTTGCGATTAAGAAAATCTTTTTTTTATAGAAGGCCATTTGCAAGGAGACTATCTATGGTTGTGAATTTTTTTTCAGATCGTAAAAGAATCAAGTCTTATCTAAGAGAACATGATTTTGATATAGTTTTAGGTATTGCAACTAATGTGAATTTATTGCTATCAACTATTTCTGTATCTAGTGTGAAAGTTGCTACGGAGCATACAGAGTACTACGCTCCAAATTTCTTTTTGAGATATTTGCGCTCTTTCTTGTATAAGCGAATGAATGCTGTTACTGTTTTGAATTTTGAAGATGAAAAGAAATTTATGAAAATAAATTCAGAGACATATGTGATGTTAAATCCTGTAGAGTTTCCGAGTCGAATGTCTGCTAATGATTTGAATAATAAAAAAATGATATCAATAGGTAGTTTGTCTCCTCAAAAAAATCAAAAAGAAATGTTGGATATAATGAAATTGGTTCATGCTGTATATCCTGATTGGATTTTAGAGATATATGGAGAAGGGCCTTTACATGATGCGTTAGTAGATTATGCAGAGCGTATAGGTGTTTCGTCATATGTGAAGTTTTGTGGAGTTACGAACGATGTATATTCGAAATTATGTACGGCATCAATATTTTTATTGACTTCTATTCGAGAAGGATTTGGCTTAGTTCTAGTAGAAGCGATGAATAGCGGCTTACCTTGTGTGAGTTTTGATGCATTAGGACCAAAAATGCTTATTGAGGATGGGAAAAATGGATATTTAGTATCCAAGGGTGATATTTCGTTGTTTAGTGAGAAAGTTTGCTTGCTGATTAGTGATATAGAATTGCGAAGAAAAATGGGTGAAGATGCGAAAAAAGTTAGTTCTAAATATAGTATTGATAATGTGAGTACTGATTGGGAAAAATTCTTTAATAAAATATTGAAAAAGAACTAGTATGTTCAGAATGAAAATCCTCTTTTGCGACAACAGCCTTCGCGACCTCCTCAATTTCCGAGGTGATGTGATTAATAGCTATGCTGATGAAGGCTGTGATGTCATTTTGGTTGCACCTAAAACATGTGAATATGGAGGTGCTAAGAATATCCGCTATATTCCAGTGGAAATGAATCGTTCAGGAATGAATCCTTTTAAAGAATTGGTCTATATGTGGAATTTATTCCGGATTTATAGGAAAGAGAAGCCTGATTATATATTCCATTATACCATAAAGCCTAATATTTATGGTTCATTGGCCGCTCGCTTATGTGGTATTCCCTCAACCGCTATGATTGCAGGTTTGGGATATGTGTTTAATAATAGCGGAATAGGAAATGCGATAGCTCGTTGGCTATATCGTTTTGCCATGAATTTTCCGCAGTATATTTTAGTTCTGAATCGATATAATCGAGATGTCGTTATAGAAAAGCGAATAGCAAAGCAGACGCAAGTTCTTTTGTTGGAAGGAGGAGAAGGTATAAATCTTGCTTATTTTCAAGAGTAATTATATATGAAAACTGTATTCCTTATGATAGCCCGTATCCTTTATGATAAGGGTTATCAAGAATATGTAAATGCAGCTCGAATTATCCGGAAAGAGTTTGCCGATGTAGAGTTTTGGTTATTGGGTAAGATTGATAATGAATACCCCAATCATGTGCCGGAAGAGGTTGTTCGTCAAGACCATGATTCCGGAGTGATAGATTATCTTGGCTATGTTTCTGATGTGCGTTCTATAATTCGTAAGGCAGATTGTATAATTCATCCAACCTTTTATAATGAGGGATTATCTCGGGTATTGATGGAGGCTATGGCCTTGCGAAAACCTATAATTACAACTGATATTCCTGGCTGTAGAGAAACTGTGGAAGAAGGGTATAATGGATACCTCGTACATCCGAAAGATGTAGAGGCTTTAGTATTAGCCATTAAACGTTTCTTGTCTTTAACCGAAGAAGAGCGTCTTGCTATGGGAAGGCATGGCAGAGAAAAGGCAGAACGGCAATTTGATGTTCGCAAAGTAATAGAAATCTATCATAAGATTACAGACCAGCAAAATGAAACAGCCTAAGAAATCTCTTTTTTACATCACCGTCGAACAATCCTCTTCCCCCATCACTCCCCCCGACGCCCACCTCTTCCGTGTCCTCCCTTCCAACACCGCTAACCTCCAGCGTATCATCGATGAAATGATGAAGGAATCGGCGAGTGTTTCGCGCGAGGTGGTGGAGATTGTCCTTAAAAGAGAGCGGAATACGATGAAGCGGTTGTTGGCATCTGGTTGGCGGATAAATGATGAGTTGTTTGATGCGATGGTGCAGGCTCGGGGATTGACTTACAATGGGGAATGGGATCCTCAGGTCAATTCGCTTTATGTCAATTTCCAACAGGGGAAGGAGCTGCGGGAGGCGTTGAAGGATGTCGAGGTTGTGGTGGCTGGGAAGCGACAGAAGCCGTTCTATATCTCCGGCTGTTGGGATCAGGCTACGGGTCGGACGGACTTTGTGGCTACGGCGGGGAGGTGCTTTACGCTTACCGGTAAGAATCTTAAAGTGATGGGGACGCATCCTTCGGTGGGGATAACTTTGACGAATGAAGCAGGTGAATGTATAAGGATTGCGGAGGGATGTATGGTTGGCAATTGGCCTTCGAAGTTGAGGTTTATAATTCCGGAGGATATGCCGGAGGGGGAATATGAGCTGAGGGTTACTACGCAATCGAGTTCGGGGACGCATTTGCTGAAGGCGCCTCGGAGTGTTTCGCATTCGCTTCGTATTATATGACTATGTTAGCATTAGTATTTACCATATCGTTAATCGTTGCCGGTGGTTTCTTGGCATGGACCTATACGAAATCCGGCAAGAAATGGCTCAAAGAATTATGATCATTGGAAATGAAAGGAGGGGAAGGCTTCATTGCTTTTCCCTCCTTTCGCATATCAATAGGCGTTCCAAGATACTTCTTCCTCCAGCGTCTTCCGCTTCTTCGGATGCTGTGCACAGGTCGGATAGCCGATAAGTATATCCAGCAAAACGCGTTTGTTCGACGGGATGCCGAGCAGTGCGCGCACCTTCTCCTCATTAAACCACCCGAGTATGCAACTGCCCAAACCTTCTTCCTCTGCCGCCAGCACGATGTGGGCAGCTACGATTCCAATGTCAATATGGGCGAAGTTTTTGTCCTTAATCCACGAGCCAAAGCCTGCCGTCAGGTTGGGTTTCTCCTCGACGATGACGATATGTACCGGCGCCTGCTTCGTGAAGTGATTGATACCGATCAGGCGGCTTGCCTCGGCATCAGCCAGCTTGTCCTTGAGTGCCGGGTCGTCCACAACGATGAAATGCCACGGCTGTGAGTTGCAGGCAGAGGGGGCGAGACGTGCCGTTTCCAAGATACGGAGAATCTTCTCGCGCTCTACGGGTCGGCTCGTGTCATACGCACGGTCGCTCTGCCTTTGTGCGGCCAACTGATGGAAATCCATGATTAGCGGTATTGCATGAGTTTACTGATGTACTTCCCTACGATGTCGAATTCGAGGTTCACCACCGTCCCTTTCTCTATCTGACAGAAGTTCGTGTGTTCGTGTGTATAGGGGATAATGGCCACCTGGAAGCTATTGAGGCGGGAGTTGCATACGGTCAGACTGACACCGTTCACGCAGACCGACCCTTTCTCTACCGTCGTATATCCCTCGCGGGCACGTTCCTTGTCGAGCGTATATTCAAAGGTATAATACCAGCTCCCGTCGGCTTCCGAGACCTCGGTACATACGGCAGTCTGATCCACATGCCCCTGGACGATATGCCCATCCAGACGCCCATTCATCAACATGCTGCGTTCGAGATTGACAAGGCTTCCGGGGCGGAGAAGTCCCAAGTTCGAGCGTTCGAGCGTCTCCTTGATTGCCGTTACAGTATAGGTCTTGTCCGTTTTGCTGACCACGGTAAGGCAGACGCCATTATGCGCTACACTCTGATCTATCTTCAACTCATCGACGAACGAACACTCCATCGTGATATGGATATTCCCTTTGTCTTGTGCGACAGCCACTACCTTAGCGGCTTCTTCAACGATACCTGAAAACATAGTACGAATAGTTTATAATAATATAATGTATAAGACAGGGCAAAGGTAAGGAAATAATTAGTACTTTTACCGCCCGAAATAGAAAATATGGACGAGTTACATTCCTTACTAAAGCGTTTCTTCGGATATTCTACCTTTCGCCCTCTTCAGTTAGATATTATCCAACATCTTCTCAAGAAGGAAGATGCCATGGTGCTTATGCCGACGGGAGGGGGTAAGTCGGTATGTTACCAGCTCCCGGCTATCTACTCCCCGGGTGTTGCCTTGGTTATATCGCCTCTCATCTCCCTGATGAAGGACCAGGTCGAGGGCTTGCGGGCCAGCGGTATCCCGGCTGCAGCTCTCAACAGCCTTATGCCCGAGGCCGAGCAACAGCAAATCAAGCAGCTTGCCCGGCAGGACAAACTCAAGCTCTTGTATATCTCTCCCGAGCGGGTCAAGGCGGAGATGCGATGGTTCTTGCCCCACCTGAACGTCTCGCTGATTGCTATCGACGAAGCTCACTGCATCTCGCAGTGGGGCCACGATTTCCGCCCCGAATATACCCAGTTGGCCATACTGAAGGAACGTTTCCCCCAGGTTCCAATCATCGCGCTCACGGCGACTGCCGACAAGGTAACCCGTAATGACATCATCCGCCAGCTCCATCTGCGCAACCCTCGTACGTTTATTTCATCCTTCGACCGCCCTAACCTTTCCCTCGCCGTAGAGAAGGGCTTGGACAAGAAAGAAAAGATTCGGGCCATCGTCCGCTTCATAAAGCATCGCCCGCGTCAGAGCGGTATCATCTATTGCCAGAGACGGGCCGACACCGAGATGCTCGCCGCCGAGCTCCAGCGTTTCGGCTTTGGAGCCGCCGCCTACCATGCGGGCATGGAGCCGCAAGACCGGGAAGCAGTGCAGGAAGCCTTCATAGCCGACCGCACACGTATCATCTGTGCAACCGTCGCCTTCGGTATGGGCATCGACAAGAGTAATGTGCGTTGGGTGATACATTACACTATGCCCCAGAGCATCGAAAACTACTACCAAGAGATTGGCCGCGCCGGACGCGACGGTGCCCCCGCCGATACCCTATTGTTCTTCTCCATCGGCGATATGATTATCCTCCGCCGCTTCGTCGAGGAGAGTGGACAGAAGGAAATCAACGCCGAGAAGCTCGAATGGATGCGCCGCTACTGCGAGTCTTCGGTCTGCCGACGCCGTGTTTTGCTCAGCTACTTCGGCGAAAGTACCACCGAAGACTGCCACAACTGCGATATTTGCAAGAACCCGCCCGAGCGTTTCGACGGCACTATCCTCGTCCAAAAGGCACTCAGCGCCATCGTCCGGACCGATGAACACGTCGGCATGAACCTCTTGATCGACATCCTACGTGGTTCCTCGCAAGCCGAAATAAAGGACCGAGGCTATCACTTGCTTAAGACCTACGGTGTCGGCCGAGACTTATCTTTCGGCGAGTGGCGTGGGTATCTGTATCAGATGATCCAACTGGGTTTCGTGGAGGTAAACGCCGAGGAGCACCACGTCCTCAAGGTTACACCCACCGGCCGCGACGTACTCTACGGCAAGCAAAAAGCCTTCCTATCACGCTTCCGCGAAGAGGTTGCGACCGACCCATATAAGGCTACACCCATCCGCCGCCTCTGCTCTTCCAACCTCGAAGCTTCGCTCCTCGATGCACTTACACAGCTTCGGAAACAACTCGCCGCGCGGGAGAAAGTCCCCGTATATCATATCTTTACAGACGATACACTGAATGATATAATCGAGCAGAAGCCGACAACGCTGGAGGATTTCGCCGAGATTCGGGGCGTCAGCGACTTGAAATTCCGTCGCTACGGCCGGGTTTTCGTCTCGCTAATCCGCTTCGTCATGCGTCTTCCAAAGCTTCCACCGGCCTCCGAGACCGAGTAGAGGATGTCGCTGTACCCGGTCTAAGTACTTGATACATTATACTTTAAACTTATCCTGCATCCTAATGTAAACTTGTTTTGCATTAGGATGTAAACTTATTGTACATACGGATGTAAACCCCATACCCAACTTGCGGATACATGTTCGCAAGCTGCGGATACGTGTTCGCAGGCTGCGGATACATATCCGCAAGTTGCGTTTCAAGTTTAGAGTATAATGTAATCTAAGTTTAGATAGGGGGGAATATAAATTTAAAGTATAATGTAGAATAAGTTTAGGGTATAATGTAGGGCAGGATTCGGGTAGAGGCAGCGGCGGCGTACAGTAGATGTAGGCATATTCCATCTATATCGTAGCAGGGTAAAAGAGGGAGAGTGCGCGCAGAATCAATTTGTTACGGAAATATCGTAAATCAATATTTTTTTCTTGGATTATTCAGATGAAGTCCTTACTTTTGTCCGCAGAAAACACAACGTAGAACGAATCGAGTAATATCATGAAAAGAATCTACCGGCATTTTATACCTATAATAATAGGCCTCTTCGCCCTTTTCGCCTGCACGGGAAAAGGGGAGAAAGCGGACGACGAGGGGAACGTGGAAACCCGCCTGCCCGAGGAAAAGAACACCGTCGAGGTGATGCGCCTGGAGGCTACGGAGTTCCGACACGAACTGATTAGTAACGGGAAGCTCTCGTCCCGACACGAAGCCGACCTCCTCTTTCCTACGGCCGGGACAGTCGCCGCAGTCTATGTACGCAATGGCGACGCCGTACGTAAGGGGCAGAAACTGGCGATGTTGGATACCTTCCGGCTCGCTAATGCCGCACGCCAGGCACGGGCTGCGATGGAACAAGCCCGGCTGGAGCTACAGGATTTAATCATCGGACAAGGTTATATGCTGCAGGATACCGCCCGCGTACCGGCCGACATCATGCGTCTTGTACGCACGAAAAGCGGGTTCGACGCGGCGCAGGCAGCCTACCAACTGGCGGAGTATGAATACCGTCATGCCGTACTGACGGCGCCGTTCGATGGGGTAGTGGCGAACCTCTTCGCTAAGCCTTACAACACGGTAACGACGACCGAGGCATTCTGTACACTCATAGACCCCAGCTCGTTGGAGGCGACGTTTACCCTCCTTGAAAACGAACTGCCGCTGGTGCGGAAAGGGGACGAGGTGAATGTTTCTCCCTTTGCATTCCCCGAGCAGAAGAGCAGGGGGGTAGTTAGTGAAATAAACCCATTGGTCGATGACGACGGGATGGTGCAACTCCGTGCATCCGTATCCGGCGGGAAGGACTTGTATGAAGGGATGAACGTGCGCGTCAGTATCTATCGTTCGCTTGGAAAGCAGTTAGTGGTGCCGAAGACGGCGGTTGTCTTGCGCTCAGGTAAGAAAGTAGTATTCACCTTGAGTAGCGGGAAGGCAGTCTGGAACTACGTACAGACGGGGTTGGAGAATGCGACCCATTGCACTATCTTGGAGGGACTGAAGGAGGGTGATACCGTGATTGTAAGCGGGAACATCAATCTGGCGCACGAGGCGCCGGTAACGGTAGTAGGGGAATTATAGAATAGATGTAGCCAATGGTCAGATTCCTTCTACAACGTCCCATCGCCGTACTGATGTCGTTCGTGGCCTGCTTCCTGGTAGGGCTTACGACGTACTTCACGCTCCCGGTATCTCTACTCCCGGACATCGCTATCCCCGAGATTACCGTGCAGGTAAGTGGGGAGAATACCTCTGCCCGCGAGCTGGAGAACACCATCGTGAAACCTATCCGGCAACAGCTTATGCAGGTAGCAAACCTGCGCGACATCCATAGCGAGACACGCGATGGAGCGGCTGTAGTACGCCTCAGCTTCGACTTTGGCACCAACACAGACTTAGCCTTTATTGAGGTTAACGAGAAGATAGATGCCGCCATGAACTACCTTCCGAAGGAGGCAGAACGGCCTCGCGTAGTCAAAGCATCCGCGACGGACATCCCGGTCTTCTACCTTAATCTGGTGCTTAAAGACGGGGATGCAGCATCTTCCACCCCGCGTTTCCTCGAGCTGTGCGAGTTTGCCGAGACCGTCATCAAACGACGCATCGAGCAGCTACCCGAGGTGGCGATGGTCGATGTAACCGGTCTGGTCGAGCAACAGGTGCAGATTGTCCCCGACGTGGCGAAGATGGAGCTGGCCGGCATCTCCCTGGAAGACATCGAGCAAGCTCTGGCGGACAATAACGTCGAGGCCGGAAGCATGATGGTCCGCGACGGGTACTACGAATACAATATACGCATCTCGACAGTCCTCCGCACCGTAGAGGATATCCAGAATATCTATATTAAGGAAGGAGAACGGTTGCTGCAGCTGCGGGACTTCGCCACCGTCTCGGTAGTCCCTGCACACGAGTCGGGCTTGTCCCTCTCTCAGGGGAAGCGAGCAGTTACCCTCGCCATCATCAAGCAGGCCGATGAGAATATGGAGGATATGAAGGAAGCCCTTGCCGAGGTAACCGACTACTTCTCGGAACGCTATCCCGACATAGGATTCCACATCACCCAGAACCAGACGGAGCTGTTAGACTATACCATCTCGAACCTCAAGCAGAACCTGAGCCTCGGCTTGCTCTTCATCTGCATCGTAGCTTTACTCTTCTTAGGCGATGTGAAGAGCCCGCTTGTCATCGGGCTAAGTATGGTGGCGAGCTTGGTTAGTAGCTTCCTCTTCTTCTACCTCTTCAATATGTCGCTGAACATCATCTCGCTCTCAGGACTCATCTTAGCTCTGGGTATGATGATCGATAGCTCTATCATCGTTACGGAGAACATCACACAGTACCGCTTGCGAGGAGAGAGCCTGGAACGAGCTTGCGACCTCGGTACGACTGAGGTGATAACCCCCATGCTCAGCTCTACGCTCACCACGATAGCCGTCTTCGTCCCGCTTGTCTTCATGAGTGGTATAGCGGGGGCGATATTCTACGACCAGGCGTTTGCCGTTACCGTCGGCTTGCTTGTGTCTTACTTTACCGGTATCATGCTGCTGCCTGTGCTCTACAAGTTGGTTTATGGCATCCCGGACAGTCGGATTCATTGGCTCGGGAAGCATTTCCAGAATGTGGTGAAGACCTCGGCATTGAACAGGTTCTACGACGGCGGTGTCGATTGGGTATTCCGTCATAAGACCATCGTTACCATCGCGACGCTCCTGACCTTCCCCCTCTGCGTCTTCTTCTTTTACGAGATACCGAAGACCCGTATGCCCGCCATCGACCAAAGCGAGTTACTGGTTCGCCTCGAATGGAACGAGAACATCCACCTGGACGAGAACGAAGCCCGCGTCCGCCAGCTCTTCCAAGCTGTCGAGGACGAAGGGCTGGTGCACACCGCCTTCATCGGCCAACAACAGTTCCTCCTAAACAAGGACAAGGAGCTCTCTGTCTCGGAGGCCGAACTCTACTTCAAGACTCCGGATAGCAAGGACATACCCGCCTTGCAAAGCCGCATCGAATCGGCCGTCAGCCACCATTTCCCCCAAGCAGTCGTCTCCTTCTCACCCCCGGTTACGGTCTTCGAGAAGCTCTTCGTTACGGGCGAGGCCGACTTGGTAGCTGAACTCTACCGTCGCGACCAGGCTATCGCCTTCTCCCCCGACGAGTTGCACCGCCTCGCCTCCTCGCTTCAGCAGGCCGCTGGCGTCGCCCCGACCGGTGTCGCCTTCGACAAACAACTGAACTTACGCATAGACCGCGAGCGCCTCTTGCTCTACGGCGTGGACTATGCCACGGTCTATCGTCTCCTCAAGACAGCTTTCAAGGAAAACGAGATTGCCACGCTGCGCTCGTACCAGCAATACTTGCCTATCAACCTGGCCGGAAACGAGCGCACCGTCGAAGATATCCTTTCCACCACCCTCGTCCCCATCCCCCCGAAGGCCGAGGGCGAGCAGGAGAGGCATATCCCCCTCAGCTACTTAGTCAGCATCTCCCAAGGTGAAGACCTCAAGACAATCGTCGCGGGCAAGAACGGCGAGTTTGTCCCCTTCTCCTTCTACAACGTGGCGCAGCCCGAGGCCACCCTCACCTCCCTGCAAGACCTGCGCCAAGGCGGGGAGCTCGGCTCGGCCTGGGACCTCGACTTCTCCGGCTCTTTCTTCTCGAACCGGCAGATGCTGGGCGAGCTGGTGGTCATCCTCATGGTGTCCGTCTTGCTCATGTACTTCATACTGGCTGCCCAGTTCGAGAGTTTCGTGCAGCCCCTCATCGTCCTCCTCGAGTTGCCGATCGACATCGCTGCCTCTTTGCTCGTCCTCTGGCTATGCGGGCACACGCTGAACCTGATGAGCGCAATCGGTATCGTCGTAACGTGTGGTATCATCATTAACGACTCTATCTTGAAGCTTGACGTGATAAACGAACTCCGCCGCGAAGGTACACCTCTGCTCGAGGCAATACACGAGGCGGGACGCCGTCGCCTCCGGCCTATCATCATGACATCCCTGACGACTATCTTCGGCATGGTTCCCCTCTTGTTCTCGTTCGACATCGGGAGTGAGTTGCAGAAACCTCTGTCGATTGCCATGATTTCGGCGATGCTCATCGGTACTGCCGTCAGCCTCTTTGTAATCCCCTTGGCTTATTGGGCCATTTACCGCAAGGAGGAAAGGACAGACGAGCCGAGGTTATAAGGACAGGAGCACTGAGGTAATCATTTCAGATGGTCTGAAGTGGTAAGTTCAGGAGGTCTGACATGGTAAGGTCAGAGACGCTGACATGGCATCTCCAAGAGTTGGAGCTTACCACCTCCAAAGGTTGGAGCTTACCACCTCAAAGAGTTGGAGGTGGTAAGGTGAAAGACTTTGAAGTGATAAGGTGAAACATTTTGAACTGGTAATATCGGCCCGTCCGATATACATTATATAATATATACGACATGAAAAAGAAAAAGACACATAGCTGGGTAGGTGGCCTCGCCGCTTTCGTCCTCCTCTTTTCGTCCTCGCTTTTCGGGGCAAAGGGGCAGACGGGAGAAGGCGTGCGCGTCTTGACCCTCGACGAGACCATCCATCTGGCGGCGGATAGTTCGCTCGAAGCTTTCCGCACCAAGAACCTCTTCCTTTCGAGCTACTGGGAGTATCGCACCTACCGCGCCGAGCGCCTGCCGAGCATCTCGCTCCAGCTGACCCCGGCGGAGTATTACAGCGACTTCACCCGGCGTTACGATTCGGAGGCGGACATCGATATCTACCGCAGGCAGCAATCTTTCTATGCCGGAGGCGCGGTAGTCGTGGAGCAAAACTTCGACCTGTTGGGCGGTACGTTCACCTTGGATTCCGACTTGGGATATATCCGCAACATCGGGAGCGAGACGTACAGCCAATACACCTCCGTCCCCGTACGTATCGGATATACACAGTCGTTGATCGGTTACAATCCCTTTAGGTGGGAGAAGAAGATAGAGCCCTTGAAGTATGAGAAGGCAAAGAAGGAGCTCCTGTTCAACATAGAGCAGATCAGCGAGCAGGCGACGTCCTACTTCTTCACCCTGGCAATGGCACAGGCGGAATACGATTTGGCGAAGGCCAACCTTGCCTCGACCGACAGCCTTTATCGGATAGGAGAGGAGCGGCACAAGATTGCTTCGATTACCAAGGCAGACCTTTTGACGTTGAAACTTGATGCCGTCAATGCGCGGAACACATTCCAGAACGCGGACATCACGTTGAAGCGGGCGATGTTCAGCCTTGCCTCCTTCCTTAATTTCGACAAGAACACGCCCATCCGCCTCGTCTTGCCCGGAAAGCCCTTGGCGCTTGAGGTGCCCGTTGGCGAAGCCCTCGCCCTGGCCCGCGAGAACAGTCCGGAGCTTATGGGCTTGAAACAACAGATACTCGAAGCCGAGCAGGAGGTGGACCGGACGCGCAAGGAGTCGTGGTTCGACGCCTCCTTGAGTGCCAGTGTCGGATTCAACCAGGTGTCGAATACCTTCGCGGGAGCTTACCGCGACCCACTCCGGCAGGACATTGTCTCCGTAACGCTAACCATCCCCTTGGTGGACTGGGGAGTTCGGAAAGGCAAATACAATGTGGCGAAGAACAACCTGAGCGTAACCCAGACCTCGGCGAAGCAGGAAGAACTGAGCATCGAAGAGGAGGTGGTGATGACGGTCAGCGACTTCGGCATACAGCAGTCGCTCATCGGCAGTGCGGAGGAGGCACTCGACCTGGCGGTCATGGCCTACGCGGAAACCAAACAGCGGTTCCTCATCGGGCAAGCGGACATCAGTAGCCTTACGCTCGCCCTGAACCGCCAGCAGGAAGCACAGCGGAACTACATAACAGCTCTGCAGAACTACTGGCTGAGCTATTTCAAGATTAGGAAGCTCACGTTGCACGACTTCGAGAACCGGGTATCGCTGAGCGATGCTTTCGACTACGGAGTCTATTTGAAATAAAGGAAAGGAGAAGTCAGCCGATGCGTTTGTCCTCGTTTACCTTGATAGTGTCGTTCGTCTGCCTCGCGCTGGTGGGACTGGCCGTGGTGCCGCTCTTGCCGGTGAAGCTCTCTCCGTCTCGGACGTTGCCACATCTGACGGTGAGCTACACCCTGCCGGGCTATTCGTCGCGTGCCATCGAGAAGGAAGTAACGTCTCGGCTGGAGGCGATGCTCTCGCGCATCGAGGGAGTTCATAAGATCTCCTCTGTATCGGGCAATGGGGAAGGGCACATCTCGTTGGAGCTGGACAAGCACACGTCTGTCGAGATGGCACGCTTCGAGGCTTCGACCATCATCCGCCAGACATGGAACGACCTACCCGAGGGGCTGAGTTATCCCGAGATTACCGCCTCGACCCCCGACGACAAGGCACAACGGCCGTTCATGAGTTATACCCTCAACGCCCCCGCTTCCCCCGCCTTCGTCCAACGCTACGCCGAAGACCGGGTGAAGCCACGTCTGGCGCGTATCGACGGCATCTCGAGAATCGAAGTGAGCGGCGCCACCCCGATGGAGTGGCAGCTACGTTACGACAGCCGCCGGTTGGAGCAACTCGGCATCACTGTCTCTGACCTCCAGGAAGCCATCAGCGGATATTATGCCCGCGAATTCCTCGGGACGGTCGATAGCGAGAGTGGCGAGTGGATACGTCTGGCCCTGCAACCTACGATGGACGACGGATTCGACGCGGACAAGATATACGTGAAGAACCGGGAAGGAAAGCTCATCCGTCTCGGGCAATTGGTTACCGTCATCCGCCAGGAAGAGGCTCCCCAAAGTTACTACCGCATCAATGGCCTGAACTCCGTTTACCTCTCCATCCGCGCCGAGGACGATGCCAACCAGCTGAGCGTCGCCAAGGAAGTGAGGGCGGAGATGGAGCGCATCGAAGCTCTTCTCCCCGCCGGCTACGAGATACACACCAGCTACGATGCCACCGAGTACATTCAGGAGGAGTTAGATAAGATATACGTGCTCACGGCGCTGACCGTCGTGATACTGCTCGCCTTCGTGCTGCTGGTAACTTGGAATGCGCGGTACATGTTGCTCATCGTGATAAGCTTGGCAGTCAATCTCTGCGTAGCTTTCATCTTCTATTTCCTGCTGGGTTTGGAAATCCAACTGTATTCGTTGGCCGGAATCACCATCTCGCTTAGCTTGGTGATAGATAATACCATTGTGATGACCGACCATATCCGGCGGAACGGGGACAGGAAAGCCTTTCTCCCCATCCTTGCTGCGACGCTGACTACCATCGGCGCGCTCGTCATTGTCTTCTTCCTCGACGAAGAGATTAGGCTCAATCTGCAAGACTTCGCGGCGGTCGTGATGGTCAATTTGGCCGTGTCGCTCCTCGTGGCTTTGTTCTTGGTGCCCGCTCTTATCGAGAAGTTAGGGCTGGAAAGGAAGGTGCAATCGAAGCCGGTGCCTTTCGTGGGCAAGCTCCGGAGGGCGCAGGTCTATTTCTCCCGCTTTTACATGCACCAAATCGTACTGTTTGGGAAGCACAAAGCGTGGGTTTACGTCGCCTTAGTCTTAGCTTTCGGTTTGCCCGTCTTCCAGTTGCCCGACAAAATCGAACTGGACGCGAAGAAAGAATACACTGCCACGGATAGCCTCTGGGTAGAGCGGTACAACAAGTTCGCCGAGATTCCCCTCTGGAAGGAAACCATCCGCCCCGTCGTGGAAAAGGCCCTGGGCGGCACACTCCGTCTTTTCGTCGAGGGTGTTTACGAAGGAAGTTATTTCACGAGGAATGAGGAGACGATATTATACGTCAATGCTTCTCTCCCGAACGGTTCGACCTTGGAGCAAATGAACCACCTCATCACACGGATGGAAAGCTACCTGAGCACCTTCCCCCAGATTCGCCAGTTCCAGACCAGCATCTACAATGCCCGCCAAGCAGCCTTGCTTATCTATTTCACTCGCGAGGCAGAGCGCAGCGGCTTCCCTTACGTCCTCAAGAGCCGCATCATAAGTCGTGCCTTAGAGCTGGGGGGCGGCAGTTGGAGCGTCTATGGACTAATGGACCAAGGTTTCAGCAACGACGTGCGCGAGACAGCCGGAACTTACGGCATCGAGCTCTTGGGCTACAACTACGACGAGCTCTACACTCGTGCCGAACAGCTTCGCGACACGCTGATGACCTACCGCCGTATCAAGGAAGTCCTTATCAACTCCGAGTTCTCCTTCTGGAAAGACGATTACCAGGAGTATTACTTCGACCTCGACAAGCGGCAGATGGCGCGGGAGGGCATCACGCCGTCCGAACTCTTCTCCTCCCTTTCGCCGGTCATGGGCAGGGATATTTACGCCGGTTCGGTCTTGACGGACGGAGAACTGGAGCGTGTCAAACTCTCCTCCCTCCAGTCGTCGGAGTACGACATCTGGAATCTGCAAAATGTACCGCACGGGACCGGCCAGCACAAGCTCTTCAAGCTCTCCAGCCTCTCCGATATCGAGAAGGGACAGATGCCCCAGCAAATCAACAAGCGCGACCAGCAATACCTCCTCTGCCTCCAGTATTCCTACATCGGCTCGAGCCGTCAGGGAGACCGCGTACAGAAAGATGTGCTCAAGGATTTCAACCGCATCCTCCCGATGGGCTACACCGCCGAGCGGGGGAACACTTTCGGCTACTGGCAAGAGCACGACAGCAGCCAATACTGGCTCTTGCTCCTCATCATCGTGATTATTTTCTTCACAACGTCCATTTTATTCAATTCGCTGAGGCAGCCGCTGGCCGTTATCTTCGTGATTCCGGTGTCGTACATCGGCGTGTTCCTCACGTTCTATGGTTTCGGACTTAATTTTGACCAAGGCGGCTTTGCTTCCTTCGTTCTGCTGTGTGGAATCACGGTCAATGCGAGCATTTATGTCTTAAATGAATATAATCGTATCCGCGAGCATCGTCCGAAGCTCTTGCCGCTCCAGGCATTTGTCAAGGCATGGAATGTGAAGGTGATTCCCATCTTCCTAACTGTCCTCTCGACCGTCCTGGGCTTCATCCCTTTCCTCTTAACTGAGGGCAAAGAAGCCTTTTGGTTCCCCCTCGCTGCCGGAACTATCGGCGGATTGCTGATGTCCGTCCTCGCCATCTACCTTTTCCTCCCCCTGTTCCAAATTCGGTTTTTTGTATTACCTTTGCCGTCCCAAAAACGAAAAAAAGATGGCAGGTGAAAGTAAGAATACCGGGCGCGGAAGACGGAAGGCGCAACCAGAGCTGATTCCCGACATGGGACGTCTGCAGCCGCAAGCCCGAGAGTTGGAAGAGGCGGTCCTCGGTGCCCTGATGCTCGAGAAAGACGCTTATTCTATCGTCAGCGAAATCCTGAAGCCCGAGTGCTTCTACGAAAAGGCGCACGAAAAAATTTATTCCGCTATCGTGGACTTGGCAATCAGCCAGCGCCCTATCGATATGCTGACCGTTACCGAGCAACTCAAGAAACGCGGCGAGCTGGAGGATGTCGGCGGCCCGTTCTACATCTCCCAACTCACGAGCAAGGTTGCCAGCAGCGCGCACATCGAATACCACGCCCGAATCATCGCTCAGAAGTATCTGGCCCGCGAATTAATTTCCTTTACCGCCCAAATACAGGGAAAAGCTTTCGACGAGACGATTGATATCGAGGACTTGATGCAGGAAGCCGAGGGCAAACTCTTCGAAATCTCCCAGCGCAACGTCAAAAAGGATGTCTTGCAAATCAACCCCATTATCAAGAGCGCGATGGACATGCTGGAGAAAGCAGCCAACCAAAAAGAGGGTCTGAGCGGCCTCCGCACCGGCTTCATCGGCTTGGACAAAATTACTTCCGGCTGGCAAAACTCCGATTTGGTCATCATCGCCGCCCGTCCTGCCATGGGTAAGACGGCTTTCGTCCTTTCGATGGCTAAAAATATGGCGGTGAACTTCAATATCCCCGTCGCCATCTTCTCGCTCGAAATGAGCAACGTCCAGCTCGTAAACCGTCTCATCGTAAACGTCTGCGAAATCCCGGGCGAGAAAATCAAGAGTGGAAAGTTGGAAAAATACGAGTGGGAACAGCTCGACTTCAAGATTCGCGAGCTTTACGACGCCCCGATATACATCGACGACACGCCAAGTCTCTCCGTCTTCGAGTTGCGTACGAAAGCCCGCCGCTTAGTCCGCGAGCACGGCATCAAATGCATCATCATCGACTACCTCCAGCTCATGAACGCCAGCGGCATGAATTTCGGCAGCCGCGAACAGGAGGTCAGCACCATCTCCCGCTCTTTGAAGGGCTTGGCAAAGGAGCTTGACATCCCGATTATCGCCCTCTCGCAGCTGAACCGTGGCGTCGAAGCCCGTCAAGGCGCCGAGGGCAAGCGTCCGCAGCTCGCCGACCTCCGCGAATCCGGTGCCATCGAGCAGGATGCCGATATGGTCTGCTTCATCCACCGTCCCGAATATTACAAAATCACCGAGGACGAGCGCGGAAACTCCCTCGTCGGCCTCGCAGAGATAATTATTGCCAAGCATCGTAATGGTGCCGTCGGCGATGTCCGCCTGCGTTTCAAGGCCGAATTTGCGAAGTTCATGAACATCGAAGACGACATCCCGGTCCGCGAATTTTCCTCTGGAATGAAGCCCGGGGGACAGGCGCCGCTCCCCCCACCGCCGCCAAGTGGGCCTGACTTTTTGGCGGCGGGGAACAGCAATGAAGTTCCCTTCTAACAATTATGAATGCACTTGAACTCATAATTCCAAACTCAGTATGAAGTATCCTTCCCACCTTTTAGAAAGCGCCGTAAACGAGTTCGCCTCCCTTCCGGGCATCGGCCGCAAGACCGCCCTCCGTCTCGCGCTCCACATGCTCCGTCGCGACCCGGAATACACCGAACGCTTCACCTCGGCCCTCCTTTCGCTGCGTCGCGACATCCGTTATTGCCGCCTCTGCCACAATATCTCCGACGACGAACTCTGTCCCATCTGCGCCAATCCCTCGCGCGACCATTCGGTAGTGTGCGTCGTCGAGAACGTGAAGGAAATCATGGCCATCGAAAACACCGGGCAGTTCCGGGGCGTCTATCACGTCCTCGGCGGAATCATCTCGCCGATGGAGGGAATCGGTCCCGCCGACCTGGAAATCGACAGCCTCGTCGCCCGCGTCGCCGAGGGCGGCATCCAAGAGGTTCTGCTCGCCCTCAGCACCACGATGGAAGGCGACACGACCAACTTCTTCATCTACCGCAAGCTTTCCGCCTACCCCGTGAAGGTTACTGTCATCGCCCGGGGCGTTTCCATCGGCGACGAAATCGAATATGCCGACGAGGTAACGCTGGGCCGCTCCATCATCAACCGCGTCGAATTCGGCGAGGGGATGCGCAACTTTTCGTAAGTCCACGCCGGCCTCCCGGTGCCGGTTTCAGAAAAAAGAAATCTCGCAGCCACGGCTGTTTGGTTTAGATTAGATATATAGGTTAAGGGTTCCCCGCATCGGGAGCCCTTTTTTGTGCTTTGGAAAATGGGTCTCCCGGATTGGGGGAAGACTTTCCACATGTAAAAATGATACTTCCAATAATGGGAGGAGTACTTTTACAAGTGAAAAGTGGATTTCCAATAATGGGAGGAGTAGTTTTACAAGTGAAAATGATACTTTCAATAATGAGAGGAGTACTTTTACAAGTGAAAAAGATACTCTCAATAATGAAAAGAGTACTTTTACAAGTGAAAAGTGGATTCTCAATAATGAGAGTATCATTTTTAAGGAAAAGACAGGCGGGCAGGAGAGAATACAAGGATTTTTTGCGTATGCGACATGAAATGCCTATCTTCGTCGCCTATTTTGCGACGTTTTGAGAGGTATGTCGTCGCACAAACATAAATTTCCAATGAACGCAGATGATATTATCATAGAGACGACGGTGGATGAAAAGGATGTTATGGAGACTGAGGAAGTTGTCCTCTCCATTGTCATCGTCAATTACAACGTCAAATATTTCCTGGAGCAATGCCTGCTCTCCATCGAGGCCGCCACGCGCGGGATGGACGGTTTGGAGGTCTTCGTGGTCGATAACGCCTCGACGGACGGCTCTTTGGCGTATCTCCAACCCAAGTTCCCGAACGTGGAGTTCATCGCGAATCCGGACAACCCCGGCTTTGCGCGTGCAAACAACCAGGCATTCCGTCGAGCACGGGGCAAATATGTGCTGATGCTTAATCCGGACACCGTAGTCGGCGAGGACTGTCTGAGGACGCTGATTTACTACATGGACGAGCGTCCCGAGGTCGGCGCGGTGGGTTTGAAGATGCTGAACGGCAACGGCGTGTTCCTCCGCGAGAGCAAGCGCGCGTTCCCGACGCCCTGGATATCTTTTTGCAAGCTTTCCGGTCTGTCGAAGCTCTTCCCCGAATCGCCGAAATACGCCCAGTACGCGTTGCCCTACCTCTCGGAGGACGAGGAACACGAGGTCGAAGTGCTGGCAGGGGCTTTCATGTTCATGCGGCGCGAGGCGCTGGAGCGGGCAGGGTATCTGGACGAACGCTACTTCATGTACGGCGAGGACATCGACCTTTCCCACCAGATAGAACTGGCCGGCTACAAGAATATCTACCTCCCCGAACGCCTCTTGCACTACAAAGGCGAGAGCACACGGCGCGACCTGGCTTTCGTCCGTCGTTTCTACGGGGCGATGCTCCTCTTTTACGAAAAATATTACCCTGAGCAGCGGGCGCTGGGACGTTTCATCCGTTGCGGAGTCTATGTGCTGGGCGGTCTCTCCGCCGTGGCGAAAGCATTAGGATTTCCCCGGAAGAAAAAACGGAAACACCGCCGTCTGTTGATTATTTGCCGGCCTGAAAACTATGACGCGGCGAAGGCGGAGAGTCTCCGGAGCCTCCGAGGTCTCTCGCTGGTGAAGGTTTGGAATCTCGACGAGAACCGAACGATGGAAGCAATCGGCCGGAACATCCAGATGCGGCAGTTTACGGACATCGCGTTCGTCTGGCCCGATGTCCGCTACGAGCAAATGCTCCTCTACATGGACAAGATGCCGAACAAGACCATCACTTACCATATTTATAACGTGAAAAGTGCCCGGCTGGTGTCGCCGGGAGAATAGGAGGGCCGTATGAAGATGCTTGAAGACGACGCAATCCGGCTCCGAGCCTTGGAACCCGAGGATTTGGAGTTCTTATATCGCTGGGAGAACGAGACAAGCCTTTGGGACGTGGGGAATACGCTCGC
This sequence comes from uncultured Parabacteroides sp., assembly GCA_944325345.1. Classification (GTDB taxonomy): domain Bacteria; phylum Bacteroidota; class Bacteroidia; order Bacteroidales; family Tannerellaceae; genus Parabacteroides. The sequence goes on along the minus strand of CALUZV010000023.1, from coordinate 27,950 downwards.
GCCCTATTCGCGATACAACTTGAAAGAATACATTGCCCAGTCGCACGAAGATATTTATACCCTCCGGCAGTTGCGGCTGGTGATTGAGGCGAAAGAAAGCCATTTGCCGCTCGGGATGATAGACCTTTTCGATTTCGAACCCCATCACCGGCGGGCGGCAGTCGGGATTTTGATTGTCGAGGAGAGGAGGGGAGAGGGGATAGGGCGTCGCGCGCTCTGCCTGCTGCATTCCTACGCCTTCGAGTTCCTCCGCCTGCATCAACTTTACGCCCATATTCCGGCGGAGAACGAAGCCAGCCGGCGGTTGTTCCTTGGCGCGGGATATAAAGAGAGCGGAAGATTGAAGGAATGGTTAGTGGAAGGAGGAAAGTATCAGGATGTAGTGGTGGTGCAGAAGATGGGCGAAGAAAAATAGACGCGAATGACGCGGAAAACGCAGATTAGCTGGAGGAAATATCCGGGAAATCCGCGTTATCCGTGTCATCCGCGTCAAAAGACTATTCGACAACCTCGAAGTCGTCTTTGCCTACGCCGCAGAGGGGGCAAACCCAGTCGTCGGGGATATTTTCAAACGGGGTGCCCGGCTCGATGCCGCTTTCGGGGTCTCCAACGGCGGGGTCGTACTCCCAGCCGCATACTTTACAAACATATTTCTTCATAAACTGCAAAAATTATAGATTAAACTCATTAGTATAAACCGGAAATGCCGGAAAAAGTTCAGGCAAGATGAGCGGGTTCGCGGAAAATACTATAACTTCGCGGCCAAAATAGAAATCAACATTTTTTAATCATGATGAATAAAGCAATAGGAATAATAGGTATGGCAACCTCATTACTCATCAGTGGATGTGGTGTAAACGACGGTGCAAATTCCCAATCCTCGGTTTCGGGAACGGCAGGCGAGGGTGGAATCATCGGTCGTACGGAAGTGAAAGTAACAGACGGGCGCATGACTCCCGAAACACTTTGGGCATTCGGAAGAATAGGCGAAGTAAACGTCTCTCCCGACGGCAAGCAGCTGGTTTATACGGTCGGATATTACAGTGTGCCGCAAGACAAAGGCAATCGCGAAGTCTTTGTCATGAATACAGACGGGACGGAGAACAAGCAAATCACGAAAACTGCCTTTTCAGAAAGCAATGCCGTCTGGATAAAGGGCGGAACGAAGATTGCTTTCCTCTCGGCCGAGAACGGAACGAGCCAAATCTGGGAAATGGACCCGGACGGGACAAACCGGAAGCAATTATCCGACTATGCAGGGAATATAGAGGGCTTTTCCATCTCTCCGGACGGGAAAAAGGTTTTGTTTATCGCTCAGGTAAAGACTGTGCCCAGTACGCAAGACAAATATCCCGACTTGGACAAGACGACAGGGGTTATCGTAACGGATTTAATGTATAAACATTGGGATGAATGGGTGAAGACAGCTCCGCATCCTTTCGTCGCCGACTTCGATGGCACTTCGCTGAAGAATATCACCGATATCCTCGAAGGGGAACCCTACGAAAGTCCGATGAAACCCTTCGGCGGCATCGAGCAGCTGGCTTGGAACACGACATCAGACAAAATAGCCTATACTTGTCGGAAGAAAACGGGCAAAGACTATGCCCTCTCGACGAATTCCGACATCTACGAATACGATCTGAAGACGAAGGAAACGCGGAACCTTTCCGAAGGCATCATGGGCTACGATACGAATCCGAAATATTCTCCCGACGGCACGATGATTGCCTGGCAAAGTATGGAACGCGACGGCTACGAATCGGACCAGAACCGTTTGATGGTGATGGATCTTTCTACGGGTGTCCGAACCTTTGTCTCGAAGGATTTTGACTCGAATGTCGATGGTTTCTGCTGGAGCGCGGACTCGAAGACGATTTATTTCACCGGCGTATGGCATGCTACCTCGCAGATCTATGCGGCTGACGTGAAAAATTGCCAAATCAAGAAGCTGACCGACGGGCAACACGATTACGCAGGGGTCGGCACGATGGGAGACAAGCTCGTCGCCCTCCGCCATTCGATGTCTGCTGCGGATGAAATCTTCTCCGTGAGCATGGATGGGACAGCGACGCAGTTAAGCCAAGAAAACAAGCACATCTACGACCAACTGGAGATGGGCAAGGTGGAAGAGCGCTGGATGAAGACTACCGACGGCAAGCAGATGCTGGTTTGGGTCATCTATCCGCCTCATTTCGATGTGTCGAAGAAATATCCCACGCTCCTTTACTGTGAAGGCGGACCGCAAAGTCCCGTCAGCCAGTTCTGGTCTTACCGCTGGAATTTCCAAATCATGGCTGCACACGATTATATCATCGTCGCTCCGAACCGGCGCGGTCTCCCGGGCTTCGGTATGGAATGGAACGAGGCGGTGAGTGGCGACTACGGTGGCCAATGTATGAAAGACTACTTTACGGCTATCGACGAGATGGCGAAAGAACCTTTTGTGGATAAGGATAGGCTCGGCTGCGTCGGGGCAAGTTTCGGCGGCTTCTCGGTTTATTGGCTCGCCGGTCATCACGACCATCGCTTCAAGGCGTTTATTGCTCACGACGGTATTTTCAACATGGAAATGCAGTATCTGGAGACTGAGGAGATGTGGTTTGCCAACTGGGACATGGGAGGTGCTTATTGGGACCGTGCGAATGCCACTGCCCAGCGCACATTCGCTAATTCCCCGCACAAATTCGTCGATAAATGGGATACGCCTATCCTCTGCATCCATGGCGAGAAGGATTATCGCATCTTGGCGAATCAAGGCATGGCCGCTTTCAACGCTGCCGTCCTGAGAGGCATTCCCGCCGAGCTACTCATCTACCCCGACGAGAACCACTGGGTTTTGAAACCGCAGAACAGTATCCTCTGGCAGCGCACCTTCTTCGAATGGCTGGATAAGTGGGTGAAGAACGGGGAGAAATGGTAATCCCTGCTTATCTGAGACGCGGATGACACGGATGACGCGGATTGATGCAGCTGTAAAATCAGCGTCAGTCCGCGTCATTTGCGTTGTCTGCGTCCTTTTTTATGCTTTTGTATCACGTTTCCCCCTTAATTCCTCGCCCACCTATATTCTCCCGGCCCCACCCCTGTCATTTTCTTGAACAAAAAACTGAAGTATTGCACGCTGGGGAAGCCTAAGCGGGTGGCTACCTCGGCCGGCGTCGCCTCGCCCTTCAGGAGGAGCTGTTTCGCCATCTCCAGTTGCTTCAGTTGGAGGTATTCACGCAGGTTCAGGCCGGTCTCGAACTTCAGCAGGTCGTTGAAGTAGGCGGCGGAGAGGTTGAGCTGGTGCGCGAAGTGTTCCGCCACGGGCATCCCTTCGTCTCTCAGCTTTCCGGAGGAGATGTATCGGGTGGCGAGCGTCGCTAATTGCTCGAGGATGGCTTTGTTTTTGTTCTCGCGGGTGATAAATTGCCGTTCATAGTAACGTGCGCAGTAGTCGAGCATCAGTTCGATGTGGCGCGAGAGGATGGTACTCGTGTGCGTATCGATCGGATGGTGCAGCTCGGCTTCGATATGCTCGAGGCAGCAGCTTATCGTCGCCGTTTCCCGTTGCGAGAGGTGCAGCGCTTCCTCCTTGCGGTAGGAGAAGAAGGTGTAGTCGCGGATATGGCTTTTCAGTGTCGTGCGGAAGAGGAGGTCGGGGTGGAAAGCCAGCAGCCAGCCCTTGTCGGGCAGCGTGTTGTCGTTGCTCATCCGGAAAACCTCGCCGGGGCTGAGGAAGACCATCGTGGCGTTGGCAAAATCGTAGAAGCGGCGCCCGCAGCTGCTGCATCCGTCCGCACAATCCTCGATAAGCAGGATGGCGTAGAACTCGAACTTCACGGAATCCTCCGCCAAGCCGTTTTTGCCCAGGTTGATCAGGGTGGCTTGCGGATGGAGGGTCTTCGTGCCCAGGCAGCGGTTGCATTCGCAGACGGTCTTCAGGTCTAATAGCTTGTTTCCCATTTCTCTCTCTACTCTGATTATTTTCGCTGCAAAGGTAACGGATGCTTTTCGCCCCCATATAACCCTTTTTACTGAAAAGCGTATCAGTTTTACGGGTAGGAAGGAAACGGCGCCAGAATCAAAAATAGCTATTTGTTAATAGAACCTAATAAATACCGAGTAAAAAATAGTTACTTGTTAATATAAGTCAAAGGATACTGAGTAGATAATTGCTACTTGTTAATATAAGTTAAAGGATACTGAGTGTTTAGACTTCTTTGTTAATAGAACCTAATAAATACTGAGTATCCAGTCCTTTTTTTCAAAAGGAAGCATTTTCTACTGGCGAGGCAGTTCCCCCGGCCCCCTAAAAGGACCACGCGCCCTCGTTTACACTCGCCTCTATCCGGTTTTCCACCTCGTCGGGCAGCGCAGGAAAGAAATCTATCCCCGTAACGGCCTCGACACTATCGACGCTGACGATATGCGCCTGCACCGGCTCGTCGTCCTTGTAGTCGATATTCTGAAACAGGAAGCCGATGGCCTCGTATTGCCCGTCCACAACCGTGCAGAGTACCTTGTAGAACTGGCGGGGCACGCCGACGCGGTTTTTCCCCAGGCGGCGCAGTCCGGTGTCGGGGATGACGGGCCCTGTCGCCACGTAGAGCACGCCGTTGTCGCTCGCCCAGAGGCGGCATTGCTCCTCGAGGATGCGCCATACGCCTCGGTTGAGTCCCGGTTCCTGCGGGCAGATGTTGCTGAAGTAGAAAGATTCCTGCATCGCGCGGTGGGACCACTTCATGTCGCCGGCGGGAGCGAGGTGCCCCTTGTCGAAGCCCGTTTTGGAATAATCTTCGTTGAGTGCCGAGGCGCCCTTGGCATCGGGGTCGGGGCGGAATTTGTTCGAGCGCGAGGCACGGGTGCTCTTGGCTTCGCGGGCAGTCAGTTCGTAGGCGACCCAGTTGGCGATGCGGTAGTCGGAATTATAAGAAACCGTATAACCCTCGTGCCGGATGATTTGCTCGGTCCTTTTTTTCTGGAGGACCGGAATTTCGACCTGTTCCGGGAAGGGGAGGGTAGGGGATTGCTTCACGCTCTCGACGCGCTCCTTGGTCTCGGCGAGGTATTCCTCGGTTCGCTGGATACTTTTCTGGGCCATATCCTTCGCCTCGTCGAGTTTGTCCTCGACCCAATCCGTGGTAGGCGGTTCCTTGATGCTGATGAGCCGCTTCCAATCGACATCCCGGAGGTAATCGTATGCGTAGTGGGAGGCGACGAAGCAGGCGATGACGAAGAGCGTCCCTGCTGTCCACTTCCCGAGTTTTCCGAGCCACGAAGAGGAAGTTTTGCGCTTGCCTCTTCTTACGTTTTTCTTTGCCATCTTCTTTGTGTGCTTTAAATTCGGTTGCAAAAGTAAACATTTCTTCCTTTTGGGCAAGTTCCTTATCTTTGCACCCCCAAAGAAATGACGTATTGCCTATGCAAAATCAACTTATCTCTCCGCTTGCCCATCTGCAGCTGCATCAGAATCTCTTGCAGATGGAATATCATTACGAGAAAGAGGCATATAAGGAGCAGACCGAGCGTGCCGGCATTCCCCGTCGTGTCCGCCAGGGCGTCTGCTGGTATCCCGTCCTCACGGGGCGGAGCTATTATAACTCCCTCAACCAATTAGTCGTCGAAATTAATCGCAGGGAAGACCGCGACGTGGAGCATCTCTTCGAATACGGGCGCCCCGTCTGCTTCTTCACGCCGACGGCGGGCGGCAAGCTCCGCTACCTGAACTTCTCGGCGACGATTAGCTATGTCCAGGACGACACGATGGTGGTTGCGCTGCCTTCACCCGCCGCCTTGACCGATTTGTTGGGGATGACGGACCTCGGCGTGCAGCTCTACTTCGACGAGACCTCCTACCGCGCCATGTTCTCCGCCCTGGAAGAGGTGATAAAAGCGAAGGGGACACCGCTGGCCCATCTTCGCGACGTGCTTTTAGGCTCCATAGCGCCCGCCTCGCGGCAGTTGTTTCCTATCCGCTTCCCCTGGCTCAACCGGAGTCAGGAAGAGGCCGTAAATCGCGTCTTAGGGGCCAAAGAAGTAAGCATTGTCCACGGTCCCCCGGGCACGGGGAAGACGACAACCCTCGTCGAGGCCATCTTCGAGACCCTCCATCGCGAAAATCAAGTCCTCGTCTGCGCCCAAAGCAACACCGCTGTGGATTGGATAGCCGAAAAGCTGGTCGATAGGGGCGTCCACGTCCTCCGAATCGGCAATCCGACGCGCGTAAACGACAAGATGCTTTCCTTTACCTACGAACGCCGCTTCGAATCGCATCCCGACTACCCGGAACTGTGGAGCATCCGGAAAGCCATCCGCGAGGCGCAGTCGTCGATGCGAAACCGCAGCCGCGCCGAACGTGATACCCTCCGCAATCGCCTTTCCCGCCTCCGCCAACGGGCGACGGAGCTGGAGATAGGCATTGATGCTTCCCTCTTCGACGAGGCACGGGTCGTCGCTTCGACGCTTGTCGGCTCCGCCAATCGCCTCTTGACGGCCCATCGCTTTACCACGCTTTTCATCGACGAGGCGGCGCAGGCGTTGGAGGCTGCCTGCTGGATAGCCATCGGGAAGGCAGACCGCGTCATCCTTGCCGGCGACCACCAACAGTTGCCCCCGACGGTGAAATGTCCCGATGCCCAGCGTGGCGGGTTGGATAGGACGCTGATGCAATATGTTGCTTTCCGACATCCCGAGGTTGTCTCGCTCTTGAAGATTCAATACCGGATGAACGAGGAAATCATGCGCTTCTCTTCGCGCTGGTTCTACCACGACGAACTGCAGGCGGCGCCCGAAGTGCGCAATCGCGGCATCCTCATGTGGGATACGCCGATCGTTTGGGTCGATACCCGAGGCATGGATTTCCCCGAAGATCAGCAAGGCGAAACCTTGAGCCGCATCAATCGGGCGGAGGCGGAATTACTCGTCCTCCAGCTGCAAGTCTATATGGAAGATATCGGGAAAGAGAGGCTTTTGGATGAAAACATCGATTTCGGACTCATCTCTCCCTACAAGGCGCAAGTTCATTACCTCCGCTCCCTCATCAAACGCAACGCCTTCTTCAAACCCTTCCGGAAACTCATCACCGTACATACTGTCGATGGGTTCCAAGGACAGGAACGCGACGTTATCCTCATCAGCCTCGTGCGTGCCAACGAGGAAGGGCAGATAGGATTCCTCAGCGACCTGCGACGAATGAACGTCGCCATCACCCGGGCCCGGATGAAACTCATCATCATCGGGGATTCGGCGACCTTGTGCCGCCATCGATTCTATCGCGAGTTGTTCGAATATATTCAGAAGGAAGGGAAAGTAGTGGTTTTATCAGAATAAGGACGCGGATGACACGGATAACACGGATTCGCACAGATTGGTTTGTGGAAATTCTAAAAATCAGAACAAATCCGCGTTATCCGTGTCATCCGCGTCCCTTTTTCCTAAGTAAGGTTTTACGCCACATACTTCATCGCCACCCAAAACCCGACACCCAAAAGTATCGTAATGACGACAAGGATAATATTCCCCCACCGAATCAGGAACGGCGGCATCTCGCCAATCAAATTCCGCACCTTCTCGCTCCTCAGCTCAATCTCTTTATCTTTCTCTTCCATTGTCAATTGTCCATTGTTAATTGTCAATTCCCCAGCTCCAGCTGGTTCTTCACCAAATTGAAGTACGCCCCGCGCTTCGCAATCAGTTCCTCATGCGTCCCGCGTTCCATAATCCTTCCTTTCTCCAAGACAACGATTTGGTCGGCATGGCGGACGGTACTCAGCCGGTGGGCGACAACAATCACCGTCTTCCCCCGGTAGAAATCCGTCAGGTTTTCGACGATGGCGCGCTCATTGTTCGCGTCCAAGGAGTTTGTCGCCTCGTCGAAGTAAAGGAACGAAGGATTGCGATAGACCGCGCGAGCAATCAGGATGCGTTGCCTTTGTCCCTGGCTCACGCCTTGTCCGTCCTGCCCGATGACCGTATTGTAGCGCAAGGGGAGACGCTCTACGAACTCATCGATATTCGCAATCGCCGCTGCATGGGCGAGTTTCTCCGTATCGATGTCGTTATCATCGACGGCAATGTTCCGCGCGATGGATTCGGAGAAGAGATAGCCGTCCTGCATCACCGCCCCGCACTGTCCGCGCCACCACCGGAGGCTGAACTTCTCAAGGTCGCAGCCGCCGACCGTGATTCGTCCCTCGACGGGCTTGTAATAACCCAGCAGGAGCTTTATCAGCGTCGTCTTCCCGCTTCCGCTGGTGCCGACGATGGCGGTTATCTTTCCCTGCGGGATATCGAGGCTCACGTTGTCCAATACTTTCGGGGAATGCGGCCCTTCGTATTGGAAGGTGAGGTTCTCTATCCGGATGTCGTGGTTCTCGCCGGTGAAGGCGGTAACTTCGCGCTCCGGTGTCTCTTCTTCCTCGCGCTGGCGGATTTCACTCATGCGTTCCAAGGAGATTTGGACGTCCTGCCAGCCATAGATGAACTGGACGAACTGTTCTACCGGCGCGTTCAGCTGTCCGATGATGTATTGGATGGCGAGCATCATACCGAGCGAGAGATTTCCGTTGATGACGGCAGTCGCCGCCACGACGGTAATCACGATGTTCTTTACTTCGTTGATGAGGATACTCCCGGCCTCCTGGCTCTGCTGCAGCTTCATCGCCTCGATGTTCGTGCGGAACAAATCCGCCTGCACGTCTTCCCATTCCCAGCGACGGCGACGCTCGCAATTTTGCAACTTTATCTCCTGCATTCCGTTGAGCATCTGCATCGTCTTGCTCTGGTTCCTTGCCCGTTGCTCGAAATAAGTATAGTCTAAGAGGCGGCGTTTCTTCAGGAAGAGGAAGACCCACGCGGCATAGAGCGCGCTCCCGAAGAGGAAGATCAGGAAGATAACGAGGTCGTAGTAGAGCAGCACCGCTCCGAAGACGACGAAACTGAACGCCGAGAACATCACCGACAGCGTCTGCGCCGTCAGAAACCGCTCCACCCGGTCGTGGTCTTGTATGCGTTGTATCAAGTCGCCGACGAGCTTCGTATCGAAGAACGCCATCGGCAGTTTCATCAGCTTAATCAGGAAATCCGAGAGCAGCGAGATGTTTACCCGCGTCGAAATATGCAGCAATATCCACCTCCGGATGAAGTCCACCGACGCGCGGCTCGCCACCAGCATCAGCTGCCCCAAAAGTATCAGGTAAATCAAGTTCAGGTTCTTCCCCTCGATACCTTTGTCCACGATGGCCTGCGTCAGGAAGGGGAAAATCAGTTGCAGGACGCTCCCGAGCGCCAATCCCAGCAGCAGCTGCACGAAATACCGCTTGTAGGGCTTCATATAACCCCAGAGGAAGTAGAACGGCCGCTCCATCCGCCGCTTCTCGTCGCTCTTCTCATAAAAAGCCGGCGTCGGCTGGAGTGCCATCAGGATGCCTTTCTCTTCGCCCCGTGTCCGCGTGCTTATCCAAGCGTTGCGCACCGTGTCTTCGTCCAGTTGGAGGAGGTTCTTGCCCGGGTCGGCGATGCAGAAGATGTGTTCGCCGTCGCGCCGCGTCTTGACGTCGTAGAGGACCACGAAATGCTCCTGGTTCCAATGCAGGATGCAGGGGAAAGGCCGTTGCTCGACGACTTTCTCCAGCGTGATGCGTCCGCAGACGGTTCGGAAGCCCAGATATTCCGCCGCGTCGCTGATGCTGAGCATCGAGACGCCTTCGCGCGTAACGAGGCACAGCCGTTGCATCGTCTCCGCCGAATATTCTTTGCCGTAATACTTGGCTATCATGCGGAGGCAGGTCGCGCCGCACTCCATGGAGTCGGGTTGTTGGATGAAGGGGAATGACACTTTTAGAATGATGAATTATGAATTATAAATTATATTGTTGATTGATAGCTATCTGAACTCTTCCCCTGCGAAGGTGAAGTCCCCCGCAGGGGGGATGGGGTGGGGGATGGGATAACCCCTCAGTCAGACCCCTCAGTCAGCTTCGCTGCCAGCTCCCCTTCGCAGGGGAGCAGTGCGGATAGTGTTAGTTCGCATTGTTCCCGGCATTGAAATGCCGGGCTAAACATAAGAGCCTCTAATACTATCTAATACTATCTGAACTCTCCCCCTAAGTTAGGGGAAGTCCCCGAAGGGGGAAGGGGTATGATCGTTTTTTATCGGTTCAAAAGATAGGCATATCGCCCTTTCCCAGCCTCGGCAATCCTCGAAAGCACGGTATATTTCCGCTTGTCCATGTCGAACGACACCAAATCCTCGCTCCCGTCCGGATTCGCCAGGTAAAAGTTGCCTTCCTTGTCCCAGAAGGGGATGGAGACGCCTTTCGACCAGCCTTCCAGGTAGATGTTTTCGACTTCTTGCTTTACTTCCTTGTAAACCTCGGTCGCTTTTTTGCCGCTGGGCAATGTTATGTCTTCGCTTTTTGCCATATTCTGTTGTTTAATAGGTTAAAACCCCTCAGTCAGACCCCTCAGTCAGCTTCGCTGCCAGCTCCCCTTCGCAGGGGAGCAGTGCGGATAGTATTAGTTCGCATTGTTCCCGGCGGGCTATGCATGGGGTTAAAAACCCTTGGACTGATGGTAATCTGTTACCCGGCAATGAATTGCCGGGCTAAACATAAGCGCCTCTAATACTATCCGAACTCTTCCCCTGCGAAGGGGAAGTCCCCGAAGGGGGAAGGGGTGGGAAAGGGGTGGGAAAGGGGTGGGGATGGGGTAAAACAATTAACAATTAACAATTGTCAATCCCTCACTGCACCACCGGCCTATCATCCGGCTCTTCTTCTTCTCCTTCACCTTCTCCTGTCCCAGGCTCTGTCCCCGGTTCCGGTTCCGTCCCCGGCTCCGGCGTCTCTTCCCCGCCTTCGTCGGGTTTCGGGGTTTCTTCTTCCTTATCTTCGTCGTCCTTCGAGCCCCGGCGGTTGCGGGCGATGCGGATTTCCTCGATCAGGTTATTGACTTCGTTGATAAACTTTTGCGCGTTTTCGTTCGGGTCGAGGACGACCGTCGCGTTGGCGTAGGCATTGACGATTTTGACGATATTTTCGACGCGTTCGGTGAGTTCTTCCGTCGTCTCGGAGTTCGTCTTCTCCGTCCGTTTCTCACTTTTCTCGTCGGTGAGTTGGGAATATTTGTCGTTTAATTCCTCCAGTTCAGCGAGGTAAGGCTCGTAACCGAGGGTCGTGATATATTCCGCATTTTCCGGCTTGCGGTAATCCGTAACAAAACCTTTGGCGAGGGCGGCGCGCTGCCCGACCGGTTCGCGGTAGAACCCTTCGTAGGGCTTTGCGATGGTGTGCAACTGTTTAGCGGCCTCCCGCTCGCTTTCAAGCGGCAGCGATTCAAAATCGATAGTTTGCCGGATGAGCCACTGCATGATGCGGTCGCGGTCGGCGATGATAGCCTGGAGGTTCAGCGTTTCCTTTTTAGCCGTACTTTCCTGTGTTGCATCCGACATAGCATCCACGGCATCAACCAATTCGTCATACACATCCTGTGGAACATTCAAGTCCGGAATGGCCAGCTCCCCGGACTGCACCGAGGGCATATCTTCCCCGCCGGAACTCGTCTTCTTATATTTGTTAGCTATCCACAGATAACGCAAGGCAAAATCGGATTTTTCGGCCTTTTTCAGTCTATGAAAAGATACATCTTCTGTTAAAACGAAAGGTTTCATATTATTTACTTTTTAAATTTGTTGATATTAGATTAACGTCTCAAAGGTAAAACTCTATTTTGAGTTTGCCAAATGGTTCGTCGTTTATTTTCAAGAAAAATTGTAGCTCTGCAAAAAGCTAACCGAACGTTAGTTTCTCCTTTTGCGGGTCTGCAAAACCTTGTTCCAGCCTTAGGACTATGTTTTGCAGACCTGCAAAAGGTCCTCCGAACGCTATTTTTCCTTTTGCAACCTCGCAAAACTCTGTCCCAACGTTCGAAACTGCTTTTGCAACCCTGCAAAACCCTCTTCTAGCGTTCGAAAATGCCTTCATAAACCCTCAAAAGCCTTTTCGAGCGTTCGATGTGCCTTTTGCAGACCTTCAAAAGCACTTTCGAGCGTTAGGTTTGCATTTTGCACCCTGCAAAATGCCCTTCCAGCGTTCGGAAAGGCTTTTGCGACCCTACAAAAGGCAGTTCCAGCATTGGAAAAGGCTTTTGCAGACCTGCAAAACCGAAATCTATCGTTTGAAATGCCTTTTGTAATCCTACAAAAGGCATTTTCTAACGCTCGGTCAAGGTTTTGCAGGGTTGCAAAAGGAAAATCAGAACTTATCCTTATACTTTTCGTATCCATTTTACAATCTTGCTTTGCTATCTTGATACAATCCGGAATCATTATCCGCATTATTCAGCTTCTGTTGTACATTCCGATTTTTGCTTTTACCAAATGAGAAAGTATAAACTATATTTGCAAAGACTAAGCCGTTGAAATTACGCCAATCCTGTGTTTCATAATAGTGAACAGGTAATCCTTCACTGGTGAAAAGTGTATTTGTTTTCGGAGAATAAACAACACCAAGAGCAATACTCAAGTTTTTCTTTTTCCAACGAATATCTCCATAAAATAAATTCTCCCATTGACTAATGGTTTGTCCTTGCAAATTCTTGTACTTTGGAAATATTTGTAGCGTAAGGGCAAAATCCTTATAGCTTGCCGAGGCATAAGCTGCAAAGAAATGCATCCAATTCGTAGATTTATATCCCAGACCTTTTGCCTTTTGATATGAAAGCATATACATTGGAGCAAGAGTCAGCCAAGGAAAGGGATTCCAATTCAACGTTAGATTATAATTGAATGATTGTAAATAGTCTTCATTCCGATAAGATTTCAAAGCCTGTAAACCGTCATTGTCAAAATAGACATGGTATGGATTATGCGCATAACTATATCCTACGCCTGTTTGAAGATAAAAAGTGCCTTTGGTATAGGTATAGTTTAAGTCAGTCGTAAATTCATAATACGGTTTTAAATAGGGATTGCCTTGACTAACGAAAGATGAATCTATAAAGATTGGGCTTCCGCTTAATAACGATATGTCAGGGACGTAGGAATTAATAGTCGATTTTAATTCCCATGTCGATTGGTCCGAATAATTATAAGATACCAGCAAATTAGGTTTTACAACAAAATAAGTTTGTTTTTGCTCGGCATCCAGCCATGTTTCTTCTACACCGAAACCTATATTATAATGCCATTTGTCGAAATGCGAGGATAAAGAAAGATAACCATATAAATTATGAATATCATAACGGCTGTTTGTCCAACCATCTCCGGCTGTATAATCTTCGCTTAATGTTTTGAAAGAATGTTTTGCTCCGACACTGAACGCATGTTTTCCAAAATTCTTTTCATAGACCGCTTCGGAAATAATGGAATAGGACTTATTCCGAAAAGAAGTCGCTACATCGTATGTATGCGAACCAAAATTTTCATTTAGCGAGCGGTCAGATTTGGAATCATAATATGTATTGACAATATTGAATATCAATTCTTGATCATTCTTCATTGTTTTGGAAAAATAGATATCCAAAGCAGGCGACAAATAATTGCTATGGGCTTTACTTGTCGAAATTCCAGTCTCAATAGGTTGTCCGGCACGAATACCGGAAATAGAAGAAGGATAATTCTCATTTCCAGGATTTAATCGAAGCGAACCTTTTATATTTAAGAAGTAATTTTCGTTTTTGATGCGGGCAAAATTACCTTCAATGACATGGTAAGTTCCGCTGTAATCGCCATTTAGTCCTTCTTTACGAATATCATAGTTCCCGTCATTTAGTGAATAAGCATACGATTGGTGATAACGGTTTTTGTTCAAATCACGATAATCTAAAAAATAACGCAAGGAATAGTCGTTATCTCCCTTTGATAATTTTCCCTGTATAATATCCGTTCCAAAACCCGTTGTCAAACCTTGGCGCAGGTTGGCTGTGATGTATCCACCGTTATCCGAGCGACGAACAACGACATTCAATACCGCATCTACTCCCAAATTAGCATAACGGGCCGGAGGTTGCGAATAATATTCTACTTTAATAATATCTTCGGGTCGCAAACCAATTAAATCTGTTTCTTCAACCATCAAACCATTCAATAAAACTTTTACCGTTCCTCCATTTGCTGTTTGCAATTTGTTCGTCATATCGTTGAGCGAAAGTTGAGGCACATTGCGCATCAAATCCAGTCCGGAATTAGCTTTTAATTTATCATCCGGAGAAAAAAGGAATTCCCGCCGTTCTCCGAAAACCTTGTTGAGGTTGGCTTCGACAACAACTTCGTTTAGGGTTAGATTATCTTCTTTTAATAAAATGTTTCCCAAATCCGTTTTGTCGGCAGAAATCGATAAAATTTGTTCTTGGAAGCCTATGTAAGATATTTTTAATAAAGCCGCTTGTTTATTGGCTGTTACCTGAAATGTTCCATCGTCGTTGGAAACGGTTCCGGCGATGAAAGCGGAGTCGGCTGTAAGCGTAATGACATTCGCAAAGGAAACCGGCTGGTTTTGCATATCGATTAATTTCCCCCGAAAAGTTTGCGCGGATAGAGAAATCGATATTAATATACTTGATAATAATAAAATGTGTTTCATGAATATATTTGTTTTAAAATTTTGATAACCATAAATTCTTAAGTTTATAGTTATACATGATAAATTCATCTATTGATAAGTTTGTCGTTTCTAAATAGCATTCTATAGCTTGTTTCTTTGATTTTTTTTGGCTACAACGTCCTAAGCAAGCCGGATATAGTTTGCAGTTTTTACATTCTTCACCTGAAATATATTTAACCTTTTGGGCTAAAGCGTTTATGTTCCAAGAAATTTCTCCATTTGGTTGTAATGTCCCATATGAGTGTTTTTCATCAAAACATTCTATAGTTGAGCATTTGAAAACTCGTCCATCATAATTGATGAGAACTTGATTTTCTCTTTCTGCAAAGCAAAGTTCATTTCGTGATAGTGTGTAATAGTCAATGAAGAAACCTGCATCCAATGAATTTTGTAAGGATTCTAATAATATATCTTTTCCTACAGAATCCTTAGGTAATTGCCATACTCTACGTAGAATTAGAAATGTTTTCTTTCGATTTAAATCCTCTAAATCTTTCAATATATCTGAAAAATGGTTTAGTGTTTGGTTGTCAAAATTTATTCTGATCCATATATACGATTCTGGTATTGAATTATGTATTCTATGAATGTTGTGAATAATGTCATTATATGTACCTATTTTATTTTCTTTAAAAAATCTAATGGTGTTATGTTTTTCTCTATATCCGTCTAATGTTATTTGAAAGCAGCATTTAAAGTTTGATAGATAAAGTAATTGCTCTTTAGTTATTAGAGTTGCATTAGTTGTAAAATCAGCAACTAAATCTATCTTGTGTTTTTGTGTGAATTCTTGAGCGAAATCTAATACTTCTTGAATACATTTAAAATTCAAAAATGGCTCTCCCCCAAAGAAAGAAATTTTTAATTCCTTGTATGGTGCTAATTCGAATTTTAGTCTTATATTTTTCTTTATCGAATCAATAATATCTTCTTTTAGTATGCTGTCCTTTATTTTCGATTCATAACAATACCAACATTTGAGATTACAATCTAAGGTTGTGTTTATAACAATATGATATAACGTGCTATCATATTTTTTTTGTAATTTCTTGTATTCTGTTATCGAGAATTCATCAACATTATCTTCGATTATAAATCTATTTTGTATTAATGTTTCGTATAAGGATGGATTGATCTCCTTTATTTTTTCAGGTGTGTTATTCTGATAGATAGAATGTAATCGGTGATTTAGTAATAGATAATTATCGGAAAACGCATTATAATATAAATATGCATCTTCTGTTACTGTTACTATATGTTGATAAAAATTCTTTTTCATTGGATGTATATTAATCTATTATTTACGAATAAAACAGTAGAGCTTATAAAAAAAACGTAAGCCCTACCGTTTTTTGTTGAATCTAAACTACTGTGCTAATATTAGCATTTGCAGCCAGTGCCGTTGTTAATAGGAGGTTTAACAGGAGGATTTCCACCACCTTTAACCTTAACAACTTCTTCCCGATTCAATTTCTCGATTACATTGATCGGTAAACTCATGAATCTTAAAACTTCTTTTTTTGAATCCATAATGTTTGTCTTTAAAAGATTACAGCCTACTTGTTTATTGTGGAGAGGACATATATCCACATCAAAATGTCGTATAAGTTTTATTTTATTAAACTTGTCATTACAACTTACACATTAACTCTTGACAAGTTATTTTACACGCGTGAAAATTTCTTCTTAACGATAATCCATCATCTTTCAGCAACCTCAAAGTCTCTTTCTCGATTCTTCTTATTCTTCCGACCGATGAAGTCTTATCTTGATGACTCAACTACTCGTCTTCGTCTGGATCTAAATTTAGCCTTTCGATCCATTTCCAACTATCTGTAGTTTTATCGTAAACCCAGATGCCACCTTTTACAGTTTGCATTTCTTCTTGAGATAATGTCTCTATAAAATTCATCGTATTCATTGTTTTTATTTATTATGTTGTTTATTTCTTTTTGACGTTGCAAAGATATATACATTGGGTCTGGGGTTGTTTCACAAAATCTTCACAGCTTGCTTTAAATAAGATTAATGCGTATCTTTGTCGCGATTAAAAAAACGGTACTTTATGCATAAAACATTGACTATTAGTATTGTGGGGATTGTTGCGGTATTGGCCGTCTGTGCGTACAGTCTCCATAGTCTTTATCAGCATGAGATAAAAGACGTTGCGGCCATCTGTGATGAAAATTTTCAGCGAGCAATAGATGGAGAATATGAGTATCGCCATTCAGGCACTCCGATTAATCTGGATAATCCGAGTTATGTTATTAAGGACGCCAAAGATATGACACCGGAGGAACGTGCAAGCCTGAAAGGGGATACTATTACCATAGATGAGGCTATGGTAAAGAATTTGGGTGCGAATTTATTTGAGATCCTCCAGCAACAGAATCAAGACGACTTGATGGACACCAACCCCCTCAACCTGCACAACTTAGACAGCCTCTACGGCTGGTATCTCCAGAAGGCAGAGCTGGAAATCCCTTATTGTCTATACCTATATAATAATAAGAAGGAAGTTGCGGAAAGCATTGAGCGGGATTTACCGTTCTTTTCCGCCCATGCAAAGACGGAAATGAAGCCCATCGGGACGCAAGGGCGGATGTATGTGCAGGCGGAAGTCGCCGTGCCGATGAGCGAACTGGTGCGGCAGTTGCTGTATGCGCTGCTACTGTTTACGGTGGCTTTGGTCGTCGTCTTCACGTGTTTCAGCCTCGACCTGCGGGTCATCCGGGAACAGCGGGCATCCATCTATCATCCGCTGCACGATTTGAAGGGGCCGCTGAGCGTGGTGTTTGCCGCGCTGGGCAACATGATTTTCTTCGAGACGGATAAGGAAAAGAAACAAGAACTGGTCGTCGCGCAGAGCGCGGTGAGGGAACTGACCGAGACCCTCGAATCGGTCTTGAGCCTGATGCGGAACAATGGGAGGAACCAACTGAATATCGAGGAAGTCGATGTGAAGGCTTTGATAACCGAATGCAGCGAAGGGCTGTTGCAACTCTATGCCGCGAAGAAACCGACGCTGCGGGTGAATACCGAGGGGCTGTGCGAGCCGGTGCGGACTGACGCTATCCTGCTGAAACGCGTCCTGCGGAACCTGATAGAAAACGCGCTGAAGTATTCCGACGAGGGCGTGAAGCTGGAAATTACCGCCACAAACCGGCGCGGGGATTTTGAAATCAGCGTGAAAGACAATGGCTGGGGAATCCCGGCAAAAGACTTGAAGAAGCTGGGCAAACAATTCTACCGGGTGCGCCGCGAGGGGCGGAAGGCACAGGAAGGATTCGGCATCGGGCTGGCTTGCGTCAAGAAACTCTGCAAAGACCTGGGCGGGAAACTACAGATAAGCAGCCGGGAAGGAGAAGGAAGCATATTCACGGTCAAACTAAAGAACTACGGCGGATGAAGAGGCGGATATTGTTTGTGGAAGACAACGAAGCGTTTGCAGGGAGTATCATGCGGGGGCTGCAAAGGCTCGGCTACGAAGTTTCGTGGGTCAATACGACAGCAGACCTCGACGCGCAACTGGCGAAAGGGGCGTGGAACGTCTTGCTGCTGGACTTATACCTTGGGGAAGAGAGCACAATAGGCAGGATAGCCGGAATACGGGCGAAATATCCCGGGCTGAAAGTAATCGTAGCCTCGTCGGAACAACAGGGCGAGGTCATCGCGGAATGTTTGCGCCAAGGCATCAGCGAACATATCAAAAAGCCGTACGACATCCAGGAACTATCCTTCAAACTGCAAAAGCTGTTGCCCGCGACGCTTGCCGTCGGGAAGTATCAGCTCTATCCGGAAACCTACGAGCTGGAATACGGCGGGACGAAAGAAACACTGTCCGCCAAAGAATGCCAACTGCTCCGGATGCTGGCGGAAGCCGAGGGGAAAGTCGTGCGCTACGAAGAACTTTATACAAACATGGACGGGAAGAAGCCCAGCGAGGGGACGATCTATAATCTCGTCTCGAGAATCCGAGGATTGCTGAAAAAAGACGAAAAGGTAGAAATAGAGAATATAAAGGGATGCGGCTTCAGGATGAGCATAAGAAAGCGACGCAGAACTCGTAACTCATAATTCATAACCCATAACACAGAAATCTTTCCCCGCCTGTCGGATATTACATGATTATTCCGTACATTTGTCCATTCCTTTAAAAACAAAGTGCCATGAAGTATAAATTATTAGTTCTCGACGTGGACGGGACACTGCTCAACGAAGCGAAAGAGCTAAGTCCCCGTAACTTGGCGGCCGTGCGGAAAGCACAACAGATGGGCGTCCAAGTAGTGTTATCATCCGGCAGGGCAGTAGGCGGAATCTTGCCCCTGGCCCACCAGCTGGAGTTGGAGAATTACGGAGGCTATGTCCTCGCGTACAATGGAGGCTATGTGAGAGACATGAAGACGGGCGAGGTGCTCTTCGAGAAACACTTGGAAAGCGACGTGATTCCCTTTGTCTATAAGCTGGCCCAGATGAAAGGCTTCAATGCCCTGACCTACCAGAATGACGAACTTTGGACGGATAACCCTGACAACCCCCACATTATCAAGGAGGCAGAGATTAACCAGCTAAAGATAGTCAAGACGAACAACTTTATTGAAGACATCACATTCGCCCCCTGCAAATGTGTCTTGGTGAGCGATGACGAAGACGAGATTGTCGCACTCGAGGCCAACTGGAAGAAGCGCCTCGCCGGTATGGCAGAGGTCTTCAGGTCCGAGGACTTCTTCCTGGAAATCACGCCCCCGACTGTGGACAAGGGAAACACCCTCGCCTTCCTCATGCAGAAGCTGGGCTTGACGACAGAGGAAGTCGTAGCTATCGGCGACGGTGTGGCTGACGTCCCCATGTTGCAACTCGCCGGCACCAGTATTGCGATGGGCAATGCCCGCGACTCTGTGAAGGCTTGTGCGGACTTCATCACCCTCTCGAACGAGGAAGATGGTGTTGCCGCAGCTATCGAGAAGGCTCTTCTCACGACGATGAAGACGACCGAAATCCCCTTAGACCAGCTCAACGCCCAAGGCAAGCACGCCTTGATGGGCAACCTGGGTATCCAATACACCTACATCTCCTACGATCGGGTGGAGGCTACCATGCCCGTCGATGAGCGCACACGCCAGCCGTTCGGTATCCTGCACGGAGGGGCGACACTGGCCCTCGCGGAGACCGTCGCCGGCCTCGGCTCCATGCTTCTCGCCAAACCAGACGAGATGGTCGTCGGGATGCAGGTGAGCGGCAATCACATGTCGTCTGCCCACGAGGGAGACACGGTGCGTGCCGTAGGGACTATCATCCACAAGGGACGTTCGTCGCACGTATGGGATGTGAACATCTATACCTCGACGGACAAGTTAGTCTCCTCGGTGCGGGTAGTTAATAGTATTTTAAAGAAGAGATGACAAGCACTGAACTGTACAGCACGATTGATTCGATGATTGAACGTGGCTCGTCTTTTGCTCTCTGGCGCATACCGGGCGAGGCGAGAATCCACCTCCGGGTGCAGACGGAAGGCGAGCCGCGTTTGCTTTATGACGTAAAAGAGTTAAACCTTCGGGGCGGTTTCATAATCGCCCCTTTCTGTGTCTCCGGCCGACATCCGATTGTCGTGCTCGACAAGACGCAGGCCGAGGTGATTCCCATCCTCGCAGATGGCGCCAGCCCATCCTTCCGCCCCGTCGAGGGCGAGCGTCCCTTCCCAGTCTCCGACGAGTGGGACTATCGGCGATATGCAGCTTGCTTCCACAAGTTCCTCGACGCGCTCACCTCCGGCGAGCAGGAGAAGCTGGTTCTGTCGCGCCAAAAGGAGACGGTGCGTCCTGCCGGGGTTTCCATCGGAGAGGCTTTCAGGCGGGCAGTGGAGCGTTACATCTATTCCTACGTCTATCTCTGCCACACGCCCGCCACAGGCACTTGGATGGGCAGCACTCCGGAGATCCTCCTGGCCGGGAGGCACGGAGCTTGGCAGACGGTTGCCCTCGCCGGAACGCAGCGCCTCGACCACGGTCGTGTGCCCACCGAATGGGATGCGAAGAACAGGCGTGAGCAGCAATTAGTCGCCGACTACATCCACGCCCAGCTCCGTACCCTCGGCATCGGCGCGCGGACAGTAGGGCCGTATCCAGCCCGGGCGGGTGAATTGTCCCACCTGAAGACCGAATTCCATTTCTCCCTCCCGGATGAGCGGCGGATTGGCGAGGTGCTCGATTTGCTCCACCCTACGCCTGCGGTCTGCGGACTCCCGAAGGAAAAGGCATACGACTTTATCCTGCGGCACGAGGGATACGACAGGGCTTACTACTCCGGTTTCGTGGGCCTCTTGGACCCTGAGGGGGAAACGAGCCTCTATGTGAACCTCCGCTGTGTACATATCCAACCTTCCAAGTTTACTTTCTACGCCGGCGGCGGCTTGCTCGCCTCTTCCTCGCTGGATGAGGAGTGGAGAGAGACGGGGGATAAGATGGGGACGATGGGAAGAACGGTGGCAATTGACAATTAACAATGGACAATTGACAATGGGGGGATGAATCCCAATTGACAATTAACAATGGACAATTGACAATTAGAAGATGAATCTCAATTGACAATTAACAATGGACAATTGACAATTAGAAGATGAATCCCAATTGACAATTAACAATGGACAATTGACAATTAGGGGGAAAGTCCTCCCCATCTTCTAATTGTCAATTGTCCATTGTCCATTGTCAATTACCGCAAAGTAAAGCGGTACAGTTCCGCCAACGCCTTCTGCTCCTCATTCCTCAGCTGGAGCAGGCTCTCCATCGAATCGTAGAGGGTCGTGAGGTTCACGAAGTACTCTACCATCGAGAGCTGCCCGGCGCGTATGGCTTTCTGAAGCAGGCGCAAGTTGTCTTGCGAGCGGAGCGCGTCGGCAAACTCGTCCGCCGTGCGTTTGGCCTCCGATGCCCGGGCGTAGAGCTGCTGGAGGTTCGCCTCTGTGCTCGCCTCTACGCTCTGCAAGCGGGTCTCTGCCGCGAAGCGTTCGGCCTTGGCTTGCTTTACCTTATGCCGATTGGCAAAGAGGGGGATGGAGATGCCTGCGATGATGCCGTTGTAGCGGTCGCCCCCCGAAGATGGGTTCATGCGATAGCCCAGCGTGAGTCCGGGCAACCACTGCTGCCGACTGATTTTCACCTGCCGCTCTGCTGCCGCCTGAGCTTGGCGCAAGGTCTCCAGCTCGGGCAGCGCGTCGAAGGCTTCGAGGCGGAAAGCATCAAAGTCGTGAGGCAAGGTGTACGACATCGTATAGGTGGTATCCTCGAAGGCAATCGCCTCCCCGCCATTGAGCGCCGCCAGTTCCCGCAACTTCGCCTCCCGCGCTATCTCGTTCTGCCGATAGCGGTTCCGTGCATTCAGCAACTCCAGTTCTATCTTGTTAGTCTCGATGATGTTCGCATCGCCCTCTTCGAGCCTCTGGGCATAGAAGCGGCGTAGTTCCTCTGCGTCAGCAAGACGGCGGGAAAGGAGACTGCGCATTTGGTTCAAGTAAACCAAGTCCATGCAGGCAAGCTCGGCCTGAAGGAGCACCTGCTGTCGGACGCCCTGTTGCCCGGCGTCGATTGAGGCCGCGCGGACGCGATTCTGCCGCCCACGTTGGTAGTAGAGCGTCGGGAAGTCGAACGCCTGGCTGAGGATGAACTCCCCGGTATAGCCCATGCCTTCCTTGTTGCCCCAGAGGTGCGAGTAGGTCGCCTCGGGGTTGGCGAGGTTATTCTCCGAGCGCGCCTGAAGTTTCAAGGCCTCGGCATCTGCCGCTCCCGCCTGTATCGTTTTGTTGTTTTCGCCCACGAGACGGAGCACCGCCGGGATGCCGCCATCGACCGTGGTCGCCTCTCCTTGTGCCCCGGCCGCGAGCGGGAGGGCGAGGGCTGAGAGGATGATGATGAGTGTTCGCATTGTTTCTATCTTTTTCATGTTATAATCTTTGTTGTTTGATGCTTATAAGGTCGGATATTGCTCGCTATGTAGAGAGCAGTCTGCTCGCTATACCCAGAGCAGTTTGCTCGCTATACCCAGAGCAATCTGCTCGCTATATAGGGAGCAATGTCCCACCTTATAAGGTCAGTCGTCATTAGCTTAGTACCTAATGGGTCGTTAGGTATCCACCTAATGGGGTATTAGCTTAGTACCTAATGGTCTGTTAGGTTACTACCTAATGGTTCGTTACCTATATAGATAACGATGTGTTACCTATACCGATAACACTTTGTTATCTATACCTGTAACACTCCGTTACCTATACCGATAACAAGTTGTTACAGGTATAGGTAACAAAGTCTATCCTTCCCACCTCATTCCTTTTCACCTTTATTCATCCAAAGATACATGATGGGGATGATGAAGCCGTTGAGGAACGTAGATGAGAGCAAGCCACCGAGGATGACCGTTGCCATCGGGCTTTGAATCTCGTTCCCAGGCAGGTCCCCGTTAATGGCAAGGGGAATCAGGGCGAGCGCCGAGCTGAGGGCGGTCATCAGAATCGGGTTGAGGCGGTCGAGTGAGCCTTGGACAACCGCCCGGTAGAGCGGCATCCCCTCGGAGCGCAACTGCGTGTAGTGGCTGATAAGTAGCATCCCGTTTCGCGTGGCGATGCCAAAGAGCGAGATGAAGCCGATGATGGCAGGGATGCTTATTTCTCCCGATGTCAGACGTAGGATGAGCACGCCGCCGATGAGGGCAAGGGGGAGGTTGAGCAACACCACGCCACTCTCGCGGGCATCCTTGAACTCGTTGTAAAGCAAGAGGAAGATGACAAGGATGGACATCGCGGAAGTAAAGAGGAGCGTACGGCTGGCGGCTTGCTCGCTTTCGAACTGGCCGCCGTACTCGACGTGGTATCCCTCTGGGAGGGTGATATGTTCGGAGACGGCCTTCTGGATGTCGTTCACCACGCCACGGAGGTCGCGCCCGGCTACGTTCGCGCTAACTACTACCTTGCGTTGGACGTTCTCGCGGTTGATGGTGTTCGGACCCGCGGCGGAACGGATGTCGGCAACGTAGGAGAGGGGGATCTTCTGTCCGCCCGCGTCGATCATCATGTTGCGGATAGCCTCCATCGACTCACGGCTGTCGTTCGATGCCTTGACGGTGAGGTCGAAGTACTTGCCGTCGTCGTAAACTTGGCTGACCGCTTCTCCGGCGAGCATGACATTGACGTACTCGCCAAACTCGGGGAGAGGTATGCCGTACTTGGCGAGCAAGTCGCGGCGAGGGGTGATGGTGAGCTGGGGGCGTTCGATTTGCTGTTCTACCTTGAGGTCCACGAGTCCTTCGATACCCTCGACGGCCTCCTTCACCTCGTTTCCGAGCGAGAAGAGTCTGTTCAAGTCCGTCCCGAAGAGCTTAATGGCGATGTTGGCCTCCGTCCCGGAAAGCATGGCGTCAATACGGTGGGAGATAGGCTGTCCGATTTCAATGTTGGCACCGCTGATGCTGGAGAGACGGCGACGGACATCTTCCGTAACCTCGTCCCTGGTGCGCTCGCCAAGTTCGAAGGGAGCTTCTATCTCGCTGACGTTAACGCCGAGGGCGTGCTCGTCCAACTCCGCCCGGCCAGTCTTGCGGGCAACCGTCTGGATCTCCGGAACCTGGAGGAGAAGCTCTTCTGCCCTGCGCCCTATCTTATCCGACTCCTCAAGCGAGATGCCCGGCAGGGTGCTGACGTTAATCGTAAACGACCCCTCGTTGAAAGGAGGCAAGAAACTACGTCCCAACGTGAAGAACAACCCCAGGGAAAGGGCGAAGAGGATGAAGGTAACACCCAAGACATACTTACGGTGCGAGATGGCCGCCTCCAAAGCGACACGGTAAACCGCGCGGAGCTTACGGGCGACGGGAGAGTCTTGTTCGGGCTTCTTCCCCGGTTCCCTTCGGTCTAAGAGGTAACTGCAGAGGACAGGTGTCAGCGTCAGAGCCACCACCGTGGAGGCGAACAACGCGACGATAAAGGCGATGCCAAGCGGGACGAGCATACGCCCTTCCATTCCCGTCAGGAAGAAGAGCGGGACGAAACTAACGACGATGATAAGCGTGGAGTTGAGGATGGGCATACGCACCTCGCGGGAGGCGTCGAAGACTACGTCTAAGGTCGGCCTTTGTTCTCCGATGGGCAGAAGCCGGTTCTCCCTTATGCGTTTATACACGTTCTCGACATCGACAATGGCATCGTCCACCAACGAACCGATTGCGATGGCAAGACCGCCGAGGCTCATCGTGTTGATGGTTAATCCCATGAAGTGAAGCACAACGATGGAGACCAGCAGGGAAAGCGGCATGGCAACCAAGGAGATGGCCGTCGTCCTCACGTTCATCAAGAAGAGGAAGAGCACCACGATGACGAAGAGGCTACCTTCTACCAAGCTATTCTTTACGTTGTTAATGGAGCTGTCGATGAAGCGGCTCTGTCGGAAGATGTCTGTCGAGATGTGCACATCGGTCGGGAGGCTCTTCTGGAGGTCGGCGAGGCTGGCGTCAAGCTTCTCGGTAAGTTCGAGGGTGCTGGTGTTCGGCTGCTTCGTAACGGTGATGAGGACAGCCGGCTTTGCCTTCTCGGAAGCTAAGCCCAGCTTCGGACTCTTGCCGCCCACTTGGACCGTGGCGATGTCTCGGAGTAGGACAGGGACATTGCCGGGCAACGTCTTGACCACGCCCTTCGCGAGCTCCTCTGCCTTCGCCGTGGATAAGACACCCCGGATAATGTACTCGTTGCTGTATTCGTAGAGGACACCACCGTTGGCGTTCTGGTTCATCGCACGGCATACGGTGAGAACCTCGTCCAGACCCACGCCGTAATGTTTCATCCGGTCTGGGTCTAAGAGGACTTGATACTCCTTGATGTCCCCACCGATGACCGCCACCTGAGCTACACCGCCCGTAGAGAGCAAGCGCGGACGAATCGTCCAGTCCGCCATCGTGCGAAGATCCAGAAGACTTGTGGAGTCGGCAGTCATGCCCACAATAAGCATCTCGCCGAGAATCGAAGACTGGGGACCCAGTGTAGGTTTGCCCACATAATCTGGCAAGCTCTCGCTGACGATGGCGAGCTTCTCGGAGACAATCTGGCGGGCAAGGTAGATATCCGTACCCCAATCGAATTCGACCCACACTACCGAGAACCCCGTAGTGGATGAAGAGCGAACCCTGCGGACATCGGTCGCCCCGTTTACGGCAGTCTCAACCGGGAAGGTAACGATGCGTTCGACTTCCTCCGGAGCCATGCCGTTCGCCTCGGTCATGATGACGACCGTCGGCGCGTTCAGGTCAGGAAACACGTCCACATCGGTATGAAACGCCGTATAAGTTCCGCCAACCATAAGCAGGACGGAGCAGACGAGGATGAGCAGCCGGTTGTGGAGTGAGTAATGTATTATTTTGTTCAGCATACTAATTCGGATTGAAGGTTATGAATCAATGATGATGCGTATGGGCAGGTATGGCGTTCGAAGCCGATGCGAGCTTAATCTGGTAGGCACCGACCGTAACGACTTCATCGCCCTCATGCAGGCCGGAGAGAATCTGCACAGCCTCCCCGTTCTCTGCCCCGAGCTTTACCTCCTGCTTCTTGTAAGCCTCGTCGTGGACACGGAGGAAGACGAAGTATAACCCCTGCTCTTCCACCAAGGCGGAGACGGGCACGGTGAGCACCTGCTCCATCGGACGAGTCAGCAGATAGATATCGACAAACGAGCCGGGGATGATGTTCCCCCTGTTGTCAAACTCGAAGGTAACAGGGATATAATAAGAGGTATCATCCGAAGACTTGCCGTAGCCCAACATCCGCCCGTGGAGGTCGTCGAGCTTATAAAGTTGGTCGTCGTAAGGTGTCTTGAAGTGGGCCGACCGGATGAGCGGCAGGGCAGAGTAGTACTTCTCGGAGATATCGGCACGAAGCTGGAGCCGGTTGTTCTGCGAGATGGTCGCCAGCGGCTGGCCGACCGCAACGTAATCTCCTTCCTTCACCAAGATGTTCTTCAGATAACCACTGATAGGAGCGGTAACGGCGACACCTTGGGAAGTCTGCTTGTCAGCTACGGCATCGTAAGCCACCTTCGCATTCTCGTAGTTGAGGCGAGCCTGCTCGAAGTCCTTGCGGGAAACAATACGGTCGTCCACCAACTGACTCATGCGTTCATATTCTTTCTTCGCCTTTTCATAATTATGCTTAGCCCGGGCAGCGACATCTCCTTCGGCGAGCGCGTTGGAGGCAAGCGAGAGGACAGCTTGTCCCTTCCGAACCGCCGTCCCGTCGATGAACGGGAGCTGGCCGAGGGTTACGACACCGGGGACAGTTGCCACCAAGGTAGATTCATTCCCCTGGGCAGCCAAGATACGGCCGCTGGTCTTGATGACCTCGGTGAAAGAAGTCGGTTTCATCACTTGGGTTTGCAGGCCGATGGCCTCCGCGTTGGCTTTCTTGAAGCTGATTTCGTCGCCGTGCTGATGGGCGGCTTCGTGTTCATGTCCATGCTCGGCGTGGTCGTGATCGTGTGCCTCATGTTCATGGTCGTGTTCCGCCAATTCATGTTCTTCATGTTCGTGGTCATGGTCGTGCGTGGTCGTATTGCCTGCACAACCGGCCAGTAGGTACGTCAAAAGTACCCACGATAGATATATTTTCTTCATATCGTTGATAAGTAAGTTGTTTTATGCTAATAAAGTAAAATGAGAAAAAATGTAGGGGAACGATGAATCAAACACTTCGTTCATCATTCTTAGTTCTTCATCCCGAAAGGCGGCGCCCGCCGTCCCGACGCCTTCGCTATCCAGCTATCGTGTAGGGACTCGATGTAGAAAGCCCGTTCCCGCTCGAAAGGCAGAGGCAGGGCGACGGCACTGAGTGGATTAATATAATGGAAGAGTATAAATAAAGGTATCAAATGCAAGTCGGAAGCAGCATGTTGCTCCACCGAAGAGAAGAGGGCTTGGTTGTGCCCCAAGCATCCGCAATCGTGTTCCGCTGCAGAGTGGGAAGTCCCGGAAGAATCGTCGTTTTCATCGTCCGCTATTTCAGCCAGCCAATGGTAGCACGGCATCCCGTCCGCATGGTGGTGGTGCGGGACGACTACCGAGAGCAGCAAAAGCACGCTGGCAATCAGACTGACGTATGTCGCGATTCTTTCTTTCTTCATAACGGGGACAAAGGTACGTTTTTCTTATATAATATAAAGTATAGGCGGCTTCTTTTTCGATTGTTTGCAACCAAGTTGCAGGGAAGGGGGTAAAAAGAAAGTCCCGTGCTCCTCTGCGGAACACGGGACTTCGTCGTGTGGGCAGTGATGGATTCGAACCACCGAAGGCGTAAGCCAGCTGAGTTACAGTCAGCCCCATTTGGCCACTCTGGTA